>JAZDDA010000165.1:0-104333 GCA_036679625.1 Gemmatimonadota bacterium
CCCGACACGTCCGCCTCGAACCCCCAGACGTTCTGGAGGAGCTGCGTGCGGCTGCGGGTGTGGCCCGGGGGCTCCATGAGCGCCGAGAGAAGCTTGAACTCGGTGGGCGTCAGGCTGAGTTCCTCTCCATCCAGCGTGACCTGGTGGGAGGAGACATCCAAGGTCAGCGCACCGGCGCGCAGAATCTTCCCGCCGGTGACCACCGATCTCTCCTGGATCCGCCGCAGGATGGCCTCGACCCGCAAGACGAGCTCCCGGGGGGAGAATGGCTTGGTCAGGTAGTCATCTGCGCCCAACTCCAGCCCGTGAATCCGGTCTTCCTGCTCGCGCTTGGCCGTGAGGAGGAGTACTGGAAGCCCAAGGGTGGTCGGATCCTGACGAAGCTGCGCGAGAATTTCGTCGCCAGAGAGCCCGGGTAGCATTCGGTCGAGCACTACGAGGTCTGGAAGCTCGCGGTTGATCGCGGCCAGACCCTCTTGCCCGGTGGAGGCGGTCTCCACCCTGAACCCGGCGCGGGTGAGCTGGTATGCAATCAACGCCGCAATGTCGGGCTCGTCCTCGACCACGATGATCCGTGATGATCGACGCTGGGCAGAAGCCGCGGTCATCGCGAGGCAATCAGGCGTTCGACCTCGGCCGAGGTCAGCGTGCGGTCGCTGGCCTTCGCGGCGTCGAACAGGAGGCCACACAACGCCTCGTCCTCGGCGTCGTGCCCGTGAGAGCGCAGCCAGTACTTTACGTTGGAGAGCCCGCACATGGGCCCGATCTCGATCTCCTGACGCCGCCCAACCATCGAGGCCGGAATGCCCGAATAGATCCGGTCCGCGAGCCAGGCGTCGCCCTTGTCCTCTGCCTTGATGATGGCGGCAGCGTGCACGCCGGTGGCGGTCCGGAAGGCGTCTGCCCCAACCACTGGATAGTCGTTGGCGAGCGGAATCTGGCACGCCTCAGCGGCGAGCGCGCAGTACTCGGGCAACTTCGTGAGGTCCCCCGAATGTGCGCCCAGAAGCTTGAGGTTCACCAGCAGGAGGTCCATCTCCACATTTCCAACCCGCTCTCCGATGCCCAACGCCGTTCCGTGGATGCGGGTCGCTCCCGCCTCGATCGCCGCGAGGGCATTCGCCAGACCGAGTCCGCGATCCCGGTGCCCGTGCCAGTCGATGCCGACGTCTTCCCCGGAGGGCACGACGATCTCTTCGATGACGAACCGCACCAGCGCTCGAACTCCGTCGGGTGTAGCGTGCCCCACGGTGTCGGCAATGCACAGTCGGCGAGCGCCGCATTCGATGGCGTTGCGGTACAGCGCCTCGAGCGTCTCGGGACGAGCGCGAATGGTGTCCTCTGTAACGAACATGACCGGCAGACCCTCGCCTACCGCAAAGGTGACGGCCTCTTCAGACACCCTCAGCATCTTGTCGAGCGTCCAGGCTTCGGCGTACTGGCGTATCGGCGAGCTGCCGATGAAGGTGCAGGCCTCGATGGGTATCCCAACCCGCTGGGAGATCTCTGCGATGGGTTTTACGTCGGCGATCACGGTACGTGCTGCACAGTTGGCCGAAATCGAGAGGCCCGCATCCGCGATCTCCTGCCCAGCTCGTCCATCAGATGGAGCAGCTGCAGCTTCTGTTCGATGCTCGGGTCCACGACGGAGGGGTTCTGTAGCCCGTCCCGCAGCGTCTCGTCATCGAGCTGAATCCGACCGACGTTCTCCCAGTCGAATGCGTCGTCAGGGACCTTGTTCCAGTCGTGAATCAGCGACTTCTCGTCCATCAGCTGCTCCGCGAATCGGCCAAAATGACCTCGGAGTCGTCAATCACAGACACCTGGCCCCGTACGCCCTCCACCACCGAGCGAGCCCCCACGAGGGAGTGGTCCAGCACGCAGTCGGTGAGCTTGGCGTCGCGCCCGATAATCGAGTGGACAACCCGCGAGCCCTCGACGCACGCACCTGCCTCGATCGTAACGTTGGGGCCAACCGTGGAGCCACGCACGACGGCTCCGGCCTCGATCCTCACCGGCTCTTCGATCGTCGAGTCCTCAACGACCGCCGCGGAATCAACGCCACCCCTCGCCCCGCTCAGCAGGTGCTCGTTGGTCTCGAGCAGCGTATTCGGCTTGCCGCAGTCATACCATCCCTCAACCGGCGCCGTCTGAATCCTGGCGCCGTGATCCACCATGTACTGGAATGCATCCGTGAGGTAGAACTCACCGGACGGCCCAGGGTCGGAGGCCAGGGTGTGCCGGATCCCCTCAAAGAGGAGTCGCCAGTCGCGCATGAAGTACAGGCCGATGTTCGCCAGCTTGGAGATGGGTTCGCTGGGCTTCTCCACGATGCGCTTCATGGCCCCGTCCTCATCGGTCAGGATCACGCCGTACCGCTGGTAATCCTCGACCTCCTTGGCCCAGATGACTCCACCCCAGCCCTCATCCAGGCGCTGCACGAGCGAGAGATCGGCATCGAAGATGGTATCCACGAAGAGGATGAGTACCTCATCGTCGACGAATGGCTCAGCGAGGGCTATGGCGCCGGCCGTCCCGTCCTGCACCTCCTGGAGCACATAGTGCGCCTTGATGCCGGGGTATTCATCTGCGATGTACGCCTCGATCGTCTCTCGGAGGTACCCAACTACGAACACGATCTCGTCGACGCCGAGCTCGATGAGATCGTCGAGGATGTAGCTCATCACGGGTCGCCCGCCGACGTGCACCAAGGGCTTTGGCGTGAGATGGGTTTGGGGGCGCAGTCGCGTCCCCTTTCCGGCGAGGGGGATGATGGCTTTCATGGGCTCTCGGAAGGGGTGTCGAAGGCTGTGAACGATCTGAGGCGGAATATAAATGTCCAATGGGGCGCGGACCACGGTGATCCACCCTATCTTGCGTCACTTGAGTCCTTCGAATGGAACCGGTTGGGGAGGTGACGGTGTCTGGCCACGTTTCACGCCTCATCAACGGGCTGACATCCAATCAGGCTGCCACCGACGCCCGGACCGAGGATCCGCGCCTCACGGGACGGACCTACGCCATATCGTTCGACAAGGTCTGGTCCGGAGCGCTGAACCTCGCCGGTTCGAAGCGGGGATGGTCGATCACCCACTCGGATGATGCCATCGGGTTCATCCATGCCGAGGTGACGACGCTGATGTTTCGCTTTGTGGACGATGTGGAGATCCGAATTTTCCTCGACGAGGACGCCCAGACGCGCGTCGACCTGTTGTCGGCTTCCCGAAAGGGAAAGGCCGACCTCGGAACCAATGCGCGCAGAATCGGGCGCTTCCTGCGGCGCCTGGACCGGCACCTCGAAGCCGGACCCGAGCGGATCCTGGACGCCACGGCGCCGGCCCCGTGGAGCTGAAGTCTCGCCGAGTCCTCACCGTGTGTTGTGCGTCAGCTGTCGCGCTCATCCTCCCGGCTGCCTGTACCGGACCGGACAACACGGAGCGCGCGACCGGCGAGGTCCCCGTGGCAGACTCGCTCGACGGCGGAAACTTCGAGAGCCGTTTCTTCGAACGGAATGTAGTGTTCATGACCACGGGCCAGGACAGTGCGATCGTCGTCTCGTGGATCTTCGAAGCCCGCGCTGAGGGTACGGGCGTCCACCACGGCCTGAGGGGATGGTTGGCCCGTAGCACTCAATGGGAGTCGTTCTTCGAGGATGAATGGGATACGCCCCCAAGCCGAGCCCCATTCCGCATTCTCCCCCGGGGAGAGGTGCGGCTGGTGATGGGGCCGGACGATGCCCTGGAGAGGATTCTCTTCAGCGCAGACGCCCGCGAGCTCGAGGTGGCACTCGATGCCCCGGTCGCAGATTGGGGAGAGGGCGTGGGTGGGTCGTTCCGCATCCACCAGGGTGCACTCCACATGGGCGACCAATCGGTTCCCGGCAGGGTCCTGGATGTGAACCGTTCTCGGCTTACCGGGGAGCTCCCCACCGGAGACTGGATCTTCCTGGAGGGAGGAGCCGCCCTCGATGCGGTCATGCAGGCGCCCATCGGAGACACCGAGCGAGCCAGGTCGTTTGTGGGATGGGCACGGTACCGAGACGAGGATCTGGAGTGGACCGACGTCGCGGTGACCTGGGCGGATACCCGCGCCCTCGAAGAAGCTCGCCGTGACGTGCCCGTCGCCTGGACCCTCTCTGACACCCTGGGTGACATGAGCGGATCCCTCGAAGCGATCGCCTCTGATTTCTCGATCGGTGAAGGTGAAGGGGCCAGGCTTCCGCTGGAGGCACTCTTCCAGGTTCGCGGAATGCTGGTAATCCGCGGCGACTCGATTCCGGTCCGGGGTATGATTCGCCACAGGCAGCATTAGCATTAGACCCTACACAGCTGACCCAAAGGAGGCGGAATGCCGGAGGAGTTGACCCGGGCGTTGCTCACGATCGCGTTTGGTGCCCTCGCCGGAGGGCTGACCAATACCGTGGCGATATGGATGCTCTTCCACCCATACACCCCTCCCAAGCTCTTCAATCGTCCGGTGAAGTTCCTTCAGGGCGCGATTCCAAAGAACCAGGCACGCCTCGCGACCGCGGTGGGTCGCACCGTGGGCCAGAAGCTCCTTTCCGACGAGGACATGGAGGAGATCTTCTCGGAACCATCCTTCCGGGCCGCCTTCGACGACCGCCTCGCGGCCTTCCTCGAGACGGTCCTCCACAGGGAGCGGGGTTCTCTACGGCAGTTGATCCCCTCCCACGCCCTCCCCCGGGTGGAGGAGGTCGTGGACGAGGTGGTGGCCTGGGGCCTTGGCAACTTCACCGAGTACCTCGCCTCTGAGGAGTTCGCCGACACCATGGGAGCGCGGACCCACGAGATCGTGGAGTCCATCGCCGACGAGCCGGTCGCCGGAGTCCTCACCCCTGCACGCGAGGTCGCGATCTCGGAGGCGGTAGAGGAGTGGCTCACGAATGCGGTCGAGAGCGACGACTTCCGCGCGACCCTCGACGACTACCTGGCTCGTGCTGCGGACAAGCTCCTTCAGGAGGATCGCACCCTCGAAGAAGTCCTGCCCCAGGGGCTCATCGGCACCTTCGAGAAGGCCATCGCGAGCTACCTTCCGCTCGCGATTCACCGCCTGGGCAAGCTCCTCGAAAACCGAGAGGCCCGGCTTCGGTTCGAGTCCTTCGTGCACGACCTCCTGCACGGGTTTCTTCAGGACCTCAAGTTCCACCAGCGTGTGGTCGCCAAGCTCATCATGACCGACAACACCGTCGACAAGGTGCTCGGAACGATCGAGACGGAGGGAGCAGAACGCCTCGCCGACATGCTGCAGGAAGAGACCATCCAGGAGGCGATGGCCGGAGGAATCAACGACGCGATCGTGGACTTTCTTCGTCGTCCCGTGGTGGCCGTGGTGGGGCATGCAGAAGACGAGAGCATCATCGACGCCCGGGCGACGCTGGCCGACTGGATCGTCGATATGGCGCGGGATCCCCAGAACCGTGCGATCCTGCTCGAGAAGCTGAACGACGCACTCGATCGGGCAGGGGCACGCACGTGGGGCGAGGTGTTCGAGCGTATCCCACCCGAGAAGGTGACGCTCTGGTTCGTCACCGCGGCACGGAGCGAGCCGGCCGCCAACCTGCTCACCGAAGTCGCACAGCGGCTGGTAACCACGCTCCTCGACCGGCCGATCGGTACGCCCTCAGAGTGGCTTCCCGACAGCGCTGCGCGGCGGGCCGAAGAGGCGCTCGGAGACCCGCTCTGGGACTGGCTCCAGACTCAGGTGCCGACGGTGGTCAAGCAGATCGATGTGGCCGACCGGGTCGAGCAGAAGGTGCTGGAATTTCCGATGCCGAAGTTGGAGGACCTGGTCCGAAAGGTCACCGACCGTGAGCTCCGACTCATCGTTCGGTTGGGATACGTGCTAGGTGCGTTTATCGGGATCCTGCTGGTGGCGATGAACGCCCTCCTCCCCTGAACGTCCCTCCGGGGGGGGAGCGTCGTCCTTTTCTGGGGAGCGCGGTGCCGCCGTCCCAAAGTACCGCCGTTGGGCCCTCATTGTGGACGCGCGTTCGGTCGTCTTCGTGTAGTTGAGCCACATGAAGTGCCGTTTGGCCTTTCGGGGTTTTCCATGGCCCATGGCCTGGGCGATCTCGTCAGGCGTCTGCGAGTAACGCCCCCAACCGAGGTAGACGCCGAGGGCGATCGCAAGAACACCGCCCAGAATCTTCAGGATGATCAGCACCATAGGACGGTCAGCAGCCCTCGAGGGGAGAGGGGTGGGTCACCTTGGGGATCAGGCGCGTCCCATCGATTCGAGCATGAGCAGGACCAGGCCAACCGACAGGATGATCCCAACGACGTTGGTTCCAACCGCGACCATGGCTACGACGCTCCAGAACACGACGTGGATAAAGTTGTATCCGCCCGGAAGGAGGTTCATCAAAACGCCTTTTCGGTTTCATCTCTCATGATCGACCCGGCAATATCGCCGCCCAGAGCGGTCACCTCAATACCGGGCCGTAAATCGACCTACTCGTCGTCGCCTGCGGGGTTATCATCCACCTCATCCAACTCCCCCGCGCTCTTCACCCGTCGCTCCGCCGCGTCGAGGTAACCCGGCTCGAGATCCAGAAGGTTGCACACCTTCCGCATCAGATATGCCTCGTTCACCGACAACTCGCCGTCGGAATACACCAGACCCCACATGATTTCCGCGAGGACCATCTTCTGACCCGTGGAATAGTGCTCGCGGATGAGGCTGGTAAACTGCCAGAGATCGACCGCATCGGCGCGGGCACGCTCGGCCAACCGGATCAACCGGTCCGCCTGAGCCTTGTCCAGCCCATACTGGCGGCGCACGGCACCCTCCAGGTGCTGGAATTCGTCTTCAGAAAATTCGTCGTCCGCGTAGGCCAGCTCCAGCAGGAGCGCGCACGCTGCCAACCGGATATCACGCTTCTTGACGTGCTCGTCCTCGGAGTCCGCCGACATGGACCCACCAAAAAACGCCTTGATTCCCTCGAGCATTTCCGCCGCTCCGATGAGGTCTGTGTCACCCGCGGTGAGACTAACGTTCCCCGCACCCCGGTGCTAGGGTCTAAGAAAGCTGTTGAAGAAGTGGAGTGCGGCTCGCTCCACTTCTTCAACAGCCTTCTACAGTTCCAACAGACGCACCTTACCAACCCCGGCCCGGAGGGGAAGCACCACCGCAAGGATGGTGAGTCCGAGCGCGCCGCCCACCCCCAGGACCAGAGGCCTTATAGGCCCACCCCCACCTCCTGTCGCCGAGGCAAGCTGCACCGACAGGTAGAGGTAGACGGGCCACGCCAGCATTACCACCACTGCGCCGAGGTACAGAACGGCCGCCATCATGAACATCAGACCACCGAACGAAGTGGGAATTTCGGCGGCATTGTCGGTCTCGAAGCTCGGGAAGAGTGCCCCGAACCCAAGAGCGAGCGCCGTGAGCGCGAAGGTCATGCCCACCATGGCCAAAGTCGTGAGAATGAGGATAAACGGGCCAACATCGAGGATCAGGTTGGTGACCACGATCAGAGGGATGGAGATGATGAGGAGCGGAGCGGTTCCGACCACATACTTCGACCAGAAGAGCGTTCTCACATCGAGCGGAGAGGACCGGAGAAGCCACATCATCCGACCCTCGAGCGACATCGCGGGAAACACGAACCTGGCCGCGATCGCGGCAACGACGAAGCCCGCCAAACCCAGGTTGAGGAACGACACGACGTTGATCAAGAAGAACGACACCTGCTCGCCCGTGTAGAGCGGGAGAACCTTGATGTTGTAGACGTACACAACGACGAGCACGGCCAGGAGGATGAGCTGCGACCACTGGGTGGTGTCTCGCAGAAACACGCGCACTTCCTTGGTGACCAGCGCTCGGATCGGCGCCGGTGCCCGCACGAGCGCGCGGTCCAACGCCAGCGACCGGGAACGTCCCAGCTGCTTTTCGGCACCCTCCTGCGCCTTGGTGAACCCGGCGCGAAAGTACCGCAGGTGGAGCCAGGCACCCACCACGAAGAGCGCGGCGGCGGTCGACCAGAGAAGTCCGAACGAGAAGATGTCGAAGGACCCATTCAGGTACGAGAGCAGAGCGTCGGCGGCCCACTCGTTGGGGAGCCAGGGCGAGGTGGGGGTCCGGAGCACGGCCATGAAGTCGACGAGGTCTCTGAACTCCTCGGGGCGAACCAGGCGCTCCGGCTTGAGGATTCTGAAGAGGACCACTACGCCGGCCGCCGAGAAGAGGCCGATCAGCGCAAGCAGATCCCTGGTTCTCCGGGCCGGAAAGACGTTCACGAGCACCAGTGTGATCGCTGTCCCCAACACTGCGGGGACCATCAGGTACGGAATCATCGTGGCCACCGCGATCAGATAGAAGTCGACCCCGGCGCCGTATATGACCCCGTATGCGGCGAGGATCGGCACCACGAGGAGCGCCACCATCCATGAGGAGTCCACCACCGTCTCGACCAGGCGGGCACCGTAGAGCTTTACGCCATCCACCGGCGCAGCGCTGAGCAGCTCCATGTCCTTCGAGAGGAAGAACGTCGAGAGTGCCGTGATCAGATTGGAGAGGAGGAGAATCATCAGGAAGGTCATCAGAGCGAGCCCGAGGATCTTCCCGGCAAGCAGATCTCCGATCCCCTGCGTACCCCTGAAGTAGAGCAGCATGCGGAAGAAGACCGCAAAGATGAATGCCCAGAAGAAGATGCCGACGAAGCCGAGCATCGCGCCCTTGAATAGGCGCCCCTTCTCTGTACGGCTGCGGTTGAGCCGGCCCTGAAGTTTGGGACGGAGCAGCCAGAGGATACCGGCACCCCGAGAAGCCAGCCCCGCCTCTTCGGTCTTCGTCACACCGTGCCCTGGAGGCTGGCGACGACGTCGGCCATGTCATCGTCGCCCATGACCCGCAGGAAGAGCTCCTCGAGGTGGGCCTCGCCAGCGTCCAGCTGCACCCGAAGCTCCGGCATGCTGCCCTGCGCGATGATTTCGCCCGCCCGGATCATCGCGATCCGGTCGCAGACCGCCTCGACCACCTCGAGTGTATGACTCGAGAGGAAGACGGTGCCGCCCTGATCGACGAAGGCCCGGAAGAGGTCCTTGAGGATGCGGGCAGAGCGCGGATCAAGTCCCACCATGGGCTCATCCACCACGATCATCTCTGGCTGGTGGATCAGCGCCGAGGTGATGAGCAGCTTCTGCCTCATTCCGTGCGAGTAGGTCTCGATCAGCTCGTCCTTCCACTCCGTCAGCGAGAACAGATCGAGCAGGCGGTCCGCGCGCGCTTCGGCATCGGTGGCGTCGCCACCCCACAGTCCTGCGACAAAGCGGAGGAATTCGCCGCCGGAGAGCTTCTCGTAGAGGTAGGGCCGATCGGGGATGTACCCGATTCGGGACTTCGCGCCGAACGGGTCGCTCTCGAGGTCGTCTCCGCCGATGAGAATCTTGCCAGCCGTAGGCTGCAGAACGCCCGCCACCATGCGGATCGTGGTCGTCTTTCCTGCCCCGTTGGGGCCGAGGAATCCAAAAATCTCGCCACGGGGGACGGTGAGGCCGATTCCATCGACCGCGGTGAAGCTCCCATACCGCTTGGTCACATCAACCAGGCGAAGCATCTCGGGTGTCTTGCCCCCCCGCCGCGGCCGCGCGCCATCCATGATCTCGGTAAGCGCGACCTGAACGCGCAACGCCATGCGGGTGCCTTCTGTCATCGTTCCTCGTACCTCACGAGTTCAGGACCTCGATGTTCAATCGACCGATCAGGCGGATGATCTCGACCTGTTGGGCGAGCCCGCCGATCACGAACCGGATGTGTGCCGCGTCCGCTGGGAACTGCCCGAAGGTTGGGTCCACAGCGACCCACTCGCCGAGCCACACCTCGGGCCAGGCGTGATAGAAGAAGGAACCGTCGAGGTAGACGAGCCCTACCGCAGTCCGAGCCGGAAGACCCAGCGACCGGGCCATCGCAACGTAGAGCACCGTGTGCTCGTTGCAGTCCCCCCGGCCAGATTCCAGGACCTGCACCGCGCTCGGAACCGAGAAGGTCACGACCTTCTCGAGGCTACGATTAATCGCCTGTGAGAGACGCCCGGCAACCTCCTTGGGATTACGCGACCACCTGCCTGCGATCTCCCGTGCGGCCTCGATGATCCTCTCGTCGTCGCTCTGGATGAGGGGTTCGGGCTCGAGCGCGGCCCGCAGGTCCATGGTCTTGTACGGGAGCGAGAAGTCGGGAACGACCGCGTTCCAGTCCTCGCGGTGCACGATGAGGGTGTCTCCCCTCAATTCCTGCCGACCCCCGTCGAGCTGAAAGCCCTCGAGGTCCACCCCGGTAAGTCGAAACCGGAGCTCATCGAAGGCGGTGACCTCCCCCAGGTCGACGTTGCTCGCAATCGCGGTCGAGAGGATGACGTCCTCGTCGATGGCGAGGGTCGTGTTCCCTGCGGCCTCTTCCTGGGCCTGCCGCGCCAACTCGTACTCGGTCTTTGCCATCGTGAACCCGAGCGCGCTGGAGGCCTCGATGATGCGACCGTCTTCGTCGACCCAGCTCTCTACCTGCACCCCACCGTGGACCTCGACCAACTTCCACGCCGGGATCGAATCGTAGTGTGCGGGTACCCAGCGACCAGTCTCGGAATCGAACGTCACCGAGTCTGGAGCGAGGATCGTATCGTGCTCCAGAACCCGGTACTCGACCGCGCGGGTGGAAAGCGTGGATGGATCGAAGACGGGCAGATGCAGTGTGTTGCCCACCCTCAATTCACCTGCCATCGCAATGCGAATCGGGACCACTGCAGAGAAAATCGGCGGTTCGGCCATCCGGTACTCGATCTCCTGCTCACTCCCGCCGGCGTCGATCGTCACTCGCAGTATGGAGTCAGCACCGAGCGTTCCCACCGCCGCGAACCGTCCGGTCTCGGAGTCGAGGGAAAACTCGAAGGACTCCATGACAAGGGATTCGCTCATGAGCACGGTCGATCGCGCGACCGCCGATCCGATCTGGCCGAGCGCGGGAAGGTCGATCACCATCAGGTCTTCCAGCCGAAACCCGCCACCCTCGCTCTCGGGAAGCGTATCGAGTTGAGATGACGCCTGCCCGACGACGCGCTCTCCCAACCTCAGGGAGTAGAAGTTCATCCCTGGCGCAAGCGCGAGCGTAGCCTCGGCCAACCTCGTGAGCTCCGGGCTGAAGTACTCCCGACGGACCTGCCACCCGACCATCCCCACCCACACCGTCAGCACAAGGGCAGCTGTTGCCTTCCTATTCATCGTCCTCCTCAACGCCGACCGTGCCGGCCTTTGCCAATGCTCGCTCGAAGGCTTCCTTCTCGAACTCGCTCGCAGCGATCAGCCTTACATCCTCGGGTGCCTGACCTTCTTCGAGGGCAGCAACCATGAGTGACGCCGCCTCGACGGGATCCAACGCGCCGGGGGTCACGCCCACCAACGGAAGCGCCAAGCTCCCAATTCCCCACTCCTCTGCGCGCCGACATCCATTCACCAGGGCCCGTCGTACCCCATTCCCGGTCGTGGGCTCCTCGGCAGACTGCACCACCACGTGGATGATGAAGCGTGCAGAGAGTTCCCCTGCAGGGGTAATGAACGCCCCGCCGACCGGGAAGTCCCCCATCTGTTGAATCCGTTCGCCCACCTCGGGTCCCATGGCGTCTTCAATGCGCTGGCCCACGGCAGAGATGGGGTCGAGTTGGGCATTCAGGGGACGCACGAGCGCTTCGGCATCGTTGGTAAGGAGGTCCCCCACCTCCACGCGCATCACGATTTGGGTTTGCTGCGAGCCCGTCGATACATCTCTTCCGCCCGTTCGGTGAGATGCTTACGGTCGTAGAGCATACCCATGGAGTGGTAGGCGCGAGTGTTCTCGGGATCGAGCTCCACTGCGGTCTGAAGCACATCCAGGGCTTCGTCGATGCGCTCCAGACGGCTGAGCGCCTCCCCGCGGTAGTAGTGCGCCGCAGCGTGGGACGGGTCTCGCCGACACACCCATCGCATCTCTAGCTCCGCCTCTTCGTTCAGCCCACGCTGGAAGGCTAGACGCCCGAGGGACACGCGTACATCCAGTGAGTCGGGATCGAAGCGGAGAGCCCGCCGGAACTCCCGCTCGGCATCCTCAAAACGGCCCAGTGAAAGGAAGGCTGAGCCAAGCGCAAGCAGTAGATCCGGATCGTCGAGCTCGAGCAGCTTGGCAAGATTCAGCTCTTCCACCGCTGCCTCGTGAAGACCCATCCTGTGGAGCACCACCCCCAGCGCTGCACGAGCCCGAGCGTGATCTGAATGCTCGGCAAGAACCTCGCGATAGAGCCGGGCAGCCTCATCGAATCTACCGTCGGCGATCATGTCCTCGGCTCGCGCGAGTCGCTCACCTTCGGGCTGGGGGACACCCTCCACCGTCGCGGGCTCGGGTTCCGGTTCCGGCTCTGGTTCCGGCGCGGGTTCGGGTTCCGGCTCTGGATCGGGCTCGGGTTCCGGCGCGGGTTCGGGTTCCGGCTCCGGCGCGGGCTCGGGTTCCGGCTCTGGATCGGGCTCCGCCACTACCTCCTCGGGCGGAGCCTCGACCTCTGGCACAGCCTCGACCTCTGGCACAGCCTCGACCTCTGGCACAGCCTCGACCTCTGGCACCTCGGCGAGGAGGTCCGTCTGAGCCGCATCGACCTTCTTCGACCGGCGCTTGGCCGAAGATCGCTTCTTAGCCACGCTCAACAAACACCGTTTGGTCCACGTTTTCTTCCTGATAGAAAGATTCGATCAGCTGTTGATGACGCCCCTCAACCACCCGGCGCTTGACCTTCTGCGTGGGTGTCAGCGTCCCATCTTCAATCGAGAACGGAGTCCTCAGAAGAGCGAACTTCTTGGGCGTCTCGTAATTAGAGAGCCCGCTCAACCCCCTCATGATTTCGCCTACCATGAACTCCTGAACCTCAGTGTTCTTGAGGAGATCATCCACCGAGGCTCCCTTGATCCCAGACCGCCCGGCCCACGACCGAAGGTTCGGGAGCGCCGGGACTACGAGCAGCGATAGGAAATTTCTCCGGTCACCGATAAGCACCGCCTGTTCCACGAAGTCGTTCGTCTTGAGTCGATTTTCGATGGACTGAGGCGCGATGTTCTTACCGCCCGCCGTTACGATGAGGTCCTTCTTGCGATCGGTGATCTTCAGGAAACCGTCCTGATCGATCTCACCGATGTCCCCCGTGTGGAACCATCCCTCGGCCTCGATCGCCTCAGCAGTGGCGTCGGGCCGGTTGAAGTACCCGAGCATCACCTGGGGGCCCCGCACCAGGATTTCCCCATCGTCGGCAATCTGAAGCTGGGTCCCGGGCACCAACTTTCCTACGGTTCCGATGCGGAACGCCTCGGGGGTATTCACGTTCGTTACCGGGCTCGTCTCGGTGAGCCCGTACCCCTCCATAATCGGCAACCCAACGGAGTAGAAGAACTTGGCGAGCTCGGGGGCGAGCGGCGCGCCGCCGCTGGTAAAGTGGCGCATCCTACCTCCGACACCGGCGCGGATCTTTCGAAATACGAGGCGGTCTGCGACGGCGTAGACGAACTTGAGCACCGGAGACGGCTCACGTCCGGCGAGCGTCTCGGTCGCCCATGCGTCCCCGACCTCGCGGCCCCACTGGACCAGGCGTTTCTTGAGGCCCTCCGCCTCCATGACCTTGTTGTAGATCTTCTCGTAGAGACGCGGCACGGAGACCGCCACCGTGGGCCGAACGATCCTGAAGTCTGCCGCGACCGTGTGGATCGAGTGCGCATAGGCAATCGGGACCCGCGACCAGAATGTGAGATAGTCGACCATTCGCTGGAATACGTGTGACAGCGGCAGAAACGACATCGCGAGGTCTCCGTCGACGTACCGGATCGCGGACGCGCTCGCCCGGACATTCGAGTACAGGTTCCCGTGAGAGAGCATCACGCCCTTTGGGCTCCCGGTCGTCCCAGAGGTATAGATCAGCGTCATGAGGTCGTCGGGCTGCGCGGTGAGCGCCTCCTTCTTGAACTCTTCGGGGCTGACCTCGGCCATGGCTGCCTGCCCAGCGGCGATAAAGGTCGCCCAGGCCTCTACTCCCTCCGGAAGCTCTGCTGGAGGGTCGAACACCACGATGCCGGGAGGCGTTGTCAGTTCGTCGCGCGCGTCGAGCACCCGAGCTAATTCATCTTCGCCAGCAACGAATACCAGCTGCGCGCCGGAGTCCTTGAGCACGTACTCGACCTGATCCACGGCAAGCGTGTCGTACATTGGGACGTCGACCACCCCTGCACAGATGCACCCGTAATCCGTGGCCGCCCACTCGGGCCGATTGCGCGACATGAGCGCCACGCGGTCACCCCGTGCGATATCGTTGTTGCGAAGGCCACCAACCACACCTCTGACCGTCTCGAGCACCTCTGCGTACGTAGTGTCCCGGAGCTGGGGACCCTCATCGATAAAGCTCCGGACGGCGACTCTCGAGGGGTCGGCGTCAACCGTATCGAAGAAGAGTTGCGCCAAGGTCCCGGTGGGGACCTCAGCGGGGTTGGACGCAAACTTCAGGGTCCCCATGCGCTCTCCTAGAAGGCCGTGGTGTCGGGTGGCCGTGCGGGTCAGGTAGTCTCGACCTGAATCTCGAGATCGAGATCCGGGTCGAGCGTGTGAAGAACGCTGCAGTACTTATCTCTGGAAAGGTCCACCGCCCGCTGCACCTTCGCCGAGTGCTCTTCCTGCGGACCGGAAAGCCGGTACGCGAGCACGACCTTGATGAATCTCCGCGGAGGATCCGCCGGGCGTGTTCCAGTGATCGCAATCTCCAGAGCAGTCAGGGGCACGTGCGAGGACTCGAGAATGGAGCACACATCCGCTCCCATGCATCCCGCGAGTGCGAGCAGGAGCGTGTCCATTGGGGAGGGGCCGACGACCGTGTCCCCGTCGATGGTGATCTCTCCCCCGTCGTCGCCACCTCCCTGGAAAACGAGTCCACGGCCCGTCCAGGTGAGCGTGACGGTCTTTGTGCTAGAAGAGCTCATCCTGGGCCGTCAACTCGCGAGCGGGTGGATTGGGATGGGGGGGCGCCTCTCCGGTCAGCCGAGAGAGCGTCTCCTGAGCGTGATTAACATGCCGACCGGCATCTGGGCCACCCGGAGCGTGCTGGAGGAAGGCCCTGAGGTGGGGCACGGCGTCTTCCTCCTGCCCCGACCGAACCAGTAGAAACGCGAGCCCGTAGTGGGCCCCCGCAGCGGCAGGGCTCTTCTGCAGGACATGGCGGTAGGTTTTTGCGGCCTCTTCCGTCATCCCGATGCGGGTGTAGGCGATGGCGATCTGCTGGAGCACTACGGGGTCTCCCGGCGACTCCTTGAGCGCGAGTCGGAACGAAGTCAGCGCCTCATGAAACTTGCCGTCGGCAAGAAGGGCGAGCCCCTCTCCGTAGTAGTCGACGCGACCGGCATCGTGTTCGTCGCCGAAGATTTTGTTCCACCACGCCATATGTCGCGGCCACCCGGCTGGAGAGTTTCGTAGCCAACTCGGCGCAACGTGCTACGCCAAAAGACCTTACGGATTCCTAGACAAGCTAGGAACTACGAGCGGCCACCGCCACCCTCGAGTCCTCTAGAATTACCTCGAGTCCGGCCGCCCGGAATGTGTCACAGACGGCGTCTCGAGGGTCCATTACCACGACACGTCCCCGAGCAGCGGTCACGCGAATAGCTTCGTCGATAAGCGTCGACGAGGCGTTGCCGTCCAGGGCGACAGCCCGGAGCGTCCTCGAGAAGAAGGGGAGCCGGCCACCGGAAACCATCCGGCTTACGCCAGGCTCATCCGCCCAGCCACGCGTGCACTCGTGAATCGCGACCACCTCCACCTCGGGAATCGCCTGCGAGAGCAACTGCGCCAGCAGGGCCACCTCACCGACGAGTGCAACGTGTCCGGCGCCATCCACTACGCCGAGGGATGCCCCCAGTCGAATCACATCTTCCGCCGCAGGCTCGCGGTCCAGGCTGGATGGCAGGGGAAGTTCGGCGCGGGGAGGAGGCCGTAGATCTCCGAATCCGCCCCGAATCGGAAACTGATCCCTGCAGTTCGGGCACCCGAGGCGGCCCTCACTCACCCGCCGCTCAGTCAGCTCATCTGCAAGCAGGATCAGTCCGAACTCGGGACCACACCGAGGGCACGCCAGGCTGTCGGTGAGGAGGAAGTGCACTACCCCCGCTCGATCTGAAGCACGGGAATGCGCACGGTGCCGGGGCGGGTGCACACGAAGAGCACTGCGTCCGCTACATCCTGGGGGCGCAGCATGTCGGCCCGATTCGGCAACGCAGGGTCCTGGTCCGGATCGAGCGCGTCCCACAACGCAGTATCCGTCGCGGAGGGCTCGATCAGGCACGAGGTCACCCCGCTCCCGGCGAGCTCCGTCTCGAGCACTTCGTGAAATCCTCGGAGACCGAATTTCGACGCTGCATATGCCCCGTTTCCAGGAAAGGCACGACGCCCTGCAACCGACCCGACACTCACGATTACGCCACTCCCCCGTTCCAACATCGAAGGGAGCAGGCGCCGGATCAGGGCGAAGGGAGCCCTCAGGTTCACCGCCATATGCTTGTCGAACGATTCGAGGCTGGTCTCCGCGCAGGGCGCGATTTTGAAGGCGCCCGCACCATTCACCAGGATGTCAGGGGGGCCGCCCAGCTCGGCGACCACGTCGCCAAGCATGGCCGCCATCGCAGCGTCGTCCGCGAGGTCGGCGGGCATCGCCAGGGCGCCCGTCTCTGCAGCGAGAGCCTCGAGCGTGTGCGCGGTGCGCGCCACCGCGTATACCTTGGCTCCCGCTCGCGAGAGCGCCCTCGCAACAGCTGCGCCAATGCCGCTGCTGGCTCCAGTAACAAGCGCGGATCTCCCCTCGAGCGGGCGCTCACTCATCCGCCGACCCCACCGTGGTTCGCCGTGCACAGCCGCAGAAATTCATCGCGGGTGCGCTGATCTTCGAGGAAGCTGCCTCGCATGGCCGAGGTGATCGTCTTGGAGTTCTGCTTCTGAACTCCCCGCATCATCATGCAGAGGTGCTGGGCCTCGACCACGACACCCACGCCCGTCGGCTCGGCGATCTCCCAGAGGGCCTGTGCGATCTGGTCGGTGAGGCGTTCCTGGACCTGGAAGCGTCGTGCGAAGAGATCTACCAGGCGGGCGACCTTGGAGAGCCCCAGGATCTTTCCATCTGGGATGTACGCGACATGCACCTTCCCGAAGAAGGGCAGCAGGTGATGCTCGCAAAGCGAGTACATCTCGATGTCCTTCACGAGGACCATGTTCTTGTGGGCCTCCTCGAAGAGCCCCTCCCCGACGACGTCCTCTGCCTCCATCCCGTACCCGCGGGTGAGGAAGGCCATCGACTTCTCGACACGCTCGGGCGTCTTGAGCATCCCCTCCCGAGTGGGATCGTCCCCCATGCGTCGGATCATCTCTGCGACGAGCTCGGGGTACGTGACCGCGCTGAGATCCGGTGCCACAGGGCTGGGATCCTTCACGCCGGATTCTTGTTTCACATCCACGAATTCCTCCAGGACCCACCGATGAGGTGGTCGTGTCTGACGGTGTTACTCGCCTGAATACTCAACATAGTGCCGCTTCGTCTCCCAGAGAGTGAGCTTGGAGAGCTGCACTCCCTCGGGTAGGAGAGGCACGAGTCGACCCCAGATCGCGACAACGAAATTTTCGGTGGAAGGCACAATCCCCTGCATCCACGGAACCTCGATGTTGAGGTTCTTGTGGTCGACATCGACGAGGACGTTCTCTTCAACAAGATCCCTCAGGCGCTTGAGATCCATGACGAATCCCGTGCTCGGATCGACCTCCCCCTCGACGGTAACGAACATCTCGTAGTTGTGGCCGTGCCAATTGGGGTTGGCGCACGGACCGAACACCTCGAGGTTCTTCTCGTCGTCCCACTCGGGGTTGAACACACGGTGCGCCGCGTTGAAGTAAACCTCACGCGTGATCCTGACCCGCGGCATGCAGTCTCCTCGTTGGTCTCAACCCGCGGGAACTTCTCCCACGGGCGGAGCGTCTCATTCCAGGCAAACCCGGCTACACTCGATGTAGCGGGAAGTTCGGTAGAAGATAGGGCAATTGGGTTGCTCTGGCGCGGCCTCCGCCGTCATCTTGCCCTACCCTACCTGACCTCAGACCCAACCCGGGATGTGGATGATGAAGCGCTTGCTTTTAGTCGCTGTGGCGGCCGTGATGACTGCCACGCCGGCCGTCGCGCAGGACACGCACATGGAGATCGCCCGTCGGGTGCTCTCGAGCACGCCTCTCTTTGACGGGCACAACGACCTTCCGTGGGCGATCCGCGAGAACGCCGACCACCCGATGGATGTTCGTGCCTACGATCTGCGAAAGACGACTACAGGGCACACAGATATTCCCCGCCTGAGGGAGGGCATGGTCGGGGCCCAGTTCTGGTCAGTCTACATCCCGATGGAGTCAGTGGAGGAGGGAGCGGCGAAGACCCAGCTCGAGGAGATGGACATCGCCAAACAGTTCTTTGCTCTCTACCCCGACGTCTTCGAGGAGGCTGCAACCTCATCCGACGTGAACCGCATCTTCGGACAGGGCAAGATCGCTTCGGTGATGGGAATGGAGGGCGGACACGCCATCGAGAACTCCCTCGGTGCGCTGCGGGCGTTCTACGAGCTGGGCGCGCGCTACATGACGCTCACCCACTCCGGGAACAACGACTGGGCCGACTCCGGAACCGACGAACCCGTTCACGGTGGACTGAGTGAATTCGGGCTCGAGGTGGTTCGCGAGATGAACCGACTCGGGATGTTGGTGGATCTCTCCCATACGTCTCCCGAAACGATGCACGACGCGCTGGACGTGAGTGAGGCCCCCGTCATTTTCTCGCACTCGTCAGCCCGGGGTGTCACCGATCATCGGCGCAACGTCCCGGACGATGTGCTACGCCGTCTTCCTGAGAACGGTGGCGTGGTGATGATTACCTTCGTTCCCTCGTTCATCAACGACGAGGTACGTCTGTGGGGTACCCTCTCCGACGCCGAGAGAGCGGGCAGGCCGACACCCCGAGCCTCCATGGACGACGTGATCCGCCACATCGAGCACGTGCGGGACGTCGCCGGAATCGATCATGTGGGCATGGGAAGCGACTTCGATGGCATCTCTGCGGTGCCGATCGGCCTTGAGGACGTCTCGACCTTTCCCGCGCTCTTCGCCGAGCTCTCGCGCAGGGGCTGGTCGGAGTCTGATCTGCGGAAGCTCGCCGGCGAAAATACGATGCGAGCGTGGCGCGAAGCAGAGGAGGCCGCGAGCCGCATTCAGCGCGAGCGGGGGCCGTCCACCGCGACGATCGAGGAGTTGGACGGTCCGATCGCCTAGTGTACCGTTGCCGAAGTCCTCGAGCCACCAAGAGGGTCGGGGCGCCGAGGGATCAAGGCGGGACGACGCGGCGTAGCACAGCTACGGCAAGGAGTTCCAACGCTGGGAACCTCGGATGCACCGTGCCGCGGCAACGGTGCACTAGAAGGCTGTTGAAGAAGTACAGCCTTCTAGAGCCCGAGCTCCTTCTTGAGTTTCTTTTCGCGGCGAGACAACGCCACGGCCAGGAACACGGTCCAGGCCAGGTAGCCACCTCCGGCCCAGAAGGCCGCGCCGACACCCATTCCCGCGAACCACACCACGGGCCAGAGCGAGGCGAGGAAGGTGTTGAAGAAGGTCTGGATCGCAAAGGTCAGCAGTTCACTGGTGATGAAGTTCCCCACGCTCGTCGCGCTTGCAATCGATTCGACGAGGTCCATGAAGTCCAGGTACAGGAAGGTGCCCACGGCCAGGAGCGCGTAATAGCCTCCTCCGTGCTTCCTCCAGAGCTTGCCGGATACACCACCGCCGCTACCCTCGAGCTTCGCCATACAATTTCCCCAGATAGACCCGAATACCCACGCTACCGCCCGTCCCTACGGACCTCGACCCCCAAATGTTGCGGTCCCGAAGGGCTGGAGTCCAGCGTGGCGAGGGGCCCCTCTAGAAACGACCCGATAGGAGCAGACGCCGCAGCTCCGTACGGTCGACCATGCGGCTGTGTCTCGGGTCGGTCGGTATCAGCGGCACCGGACGGACTGCGACGTCATCGAGACCACGACCACCGAGTACAGTCCGGACAGCAGAAATCACGTCGGACAGAGAGTCCCCCTCAAGTTGGACTGCAAGCTCTCCCCAGGGAGCACGCCTGTGGCGAAGAAAGGCGGCGACCGCAACTCCGGAGACCTCCCGGACCTCCGATTCCAGGGTATAGGGATGGAGCCAACCCTCAGGGCGAAGAACCACATCGCTGGTTCGACCCAGAAGCGTCAGGCCGGCCTCACCCTCGAGGCGCGCGATGTCCCCCGTGCGATGCCAGACCGTACCGTCGGTCGAGACGAGCTTCGCACAGGCATTCGCGACCGGGTCCCGAAAGTATCGGGCACTCACGTGGGGTCCGCTGACAAGCACCTCCCCTACGACTCTCTGGGAATGTGTGGCTCGCCCACCGTGGCTCGGCTCCACCTCCCATGAACGTTTTGCCTCATCCATTAGCCTCACTCTGATCCCGGGGACCGGGCCACCGACGAAGAACCCATCGGACCCCCGGACGGCGACCTCCTCCAGTGCGGCACAGGTGATCGGCTCGGCCTCGGAGGCACCGTACAGCACCTGAGCGTGGGCCAGCGGGAACGCTGCGAGTACTCGCCTTGCAACCGACGCGGTCACCGGCGCACCGCCAAGGACGAGGCGCCGGATCGAGGGGAGGACCTCATCCCGGTCGGTGAGGTGGCGGATCAATCCCAGGATCACCCTCGGGGGGCCACACAGAGTCGTCACCCCCCACTGACGAATCGTCGCGACGACTCCCGAGGCCTCCTGCTCGGTGAATAGATTTCCGACGGGAGGCGCGAGAATGGACGTCCTTCCGCAGGCAAGGTTGTGCATGACTACCAGGGGAAAGAACGACATCGCAACCTCCCCCTGCTCAGGCGGAAACATGCTCTCGAGCAGGCTATGCTGACCCATCAGGACGCCGTGGGTTCTCTCGACGCCCCTCGCACCCCGCGAATCCCACGTGCCCTCCGGACGTCTTGAGGTAAAGCTCACAACTGCGAGGGCCTCGGTCGCTGGGTCTCCGATGGCAGGACATCGAACCGTTGGGCCTGATGGGGCGTACAGCCTTTCCACTCCCCACGCACTTCCATCCAGGGCAAGGCGCCGCACACCGTGTAGCCCGCGGATCAGTGGCCACCACCGAAGAATGCGTCGAGCGCCAATCACGGCGTCGATCGAAGCCCTGGACACCGTCTTAACGAGCTGCCACCGGCGCATCGATCCATCCACGAAGACCGCGACGAGCCCGGAGCGATGGAGCGCGGCGAGAATCGCGCAGAGGTCTGGGGATGGAGGAGCCAGCATGAGAACGCGGGACCCGGGTCGCATACCGGCTGCGGCGAGTGCGGCAGCGAAGGCGTTCACTCTCCCTGCGAACGAGGCGTACGAGAGAGTTTCCGTCGTGCCCCGGCTGCCCGTCCCCGGCGAGATGAGTGCGATCCGAGAAGCGCGCTCCGCCGCGATGTCCATGATCAACCTCGTAGGAGATCTCGACCCCCTTGATCCGGGTGCACACGTCCTCCGTGCTTCGATTGACTGCGCGTGCATTCCCCATCCCCTCTGTCTCGCGCCGGTCCACACCGGGCGGTTGCCGTGAGTTGCTTGCGGAGAGGATACCGATGGGGCTGCGGCGCTTCGCTACGTACCGTGACGTAGATCCGTTCGGGAAATTACGTAGGTCACACAACCCATTGTTCTACAGTCACTTAGAATGATCGCGCCGCATGAGAGCGAGCCCTGAAGGCGAGCATGCGTCCGGGGAGAGTGGCTATCCGGCTCACCCTCGGGCGCTTATCTTGCAACGCGTGAAGCTCTCGGGTAGGCACCACCAGAATCCGCAGAAAAAGGCGAAATTCGTGAACAAGCACATCATGGCCGTGGCCCTGACGGTCGCGATTTCGGTGCTTGCCCCGGCGACCCCTTCGTCGGCCCAAACTGAGTTTGAATCCTCCAACTCAGCCCCACTCCTGAACTTTCGATCCTCGGACTGGAAGCTGGTAGCCGTGGTGGTCGCGCCGATCCTCCTTATCGAAGCCTTCGAAGGGCTCGACAAGACGCTGAGCCCAGGCACGTTCACGAACGACGGGTTTGCGCATACATCAGGCCGGCTCTTCGGCGATCCGGTAGTTGGACTCGGCCTCACCGGAGGTACCTACGTCGTCGGAGCCCTGATCCACGACGACAAGGTCCGGTCGGTCGGGCAGCGGGCACTCAAGGCGCTCCTCATCTCCGAGGTAGCCTCCGGCGCACTCAAGGTCGCGGTGGGGAGATCCCGCCCCTTCGCCTCGAGCGATCCCGACCACCTCAAACCGCTCAGCTTCGACTCGGACCGCAACTCCTTTCCGTCGGGCCATGCGGTCCACGCCTTCGCTATCGCGACCGCAGTCTCGGACGAACTGAAGGACACGGCCCCCTGGGTGCCGTTTGTGGCATACCCCCTCGCCGCCTGGACCGCCACCACCCGTGTACGAGAAGGAAAGCATTGGGCGACCGATGTTGTGGCCGGAGCAGCGGTGGGGATTCTCTCAGCGAGATGGGTGAATGGATCGCGCGGCGGTGGGTCGGATCAGCAGCAACGGCGACTGTCTGTCCGCCCCACGACCATGTCCGGCGTTGGAGCGGTCATGACGATCTCGTTCAACTGACGCGGTCCTTTCAATTCTGCGCCCGGTAGCAATCTTAGGCGCCATGCTGGCCGCCATTCTTGTGCATTCACCATCGTCGAGACTACCTATCCCACCACAGCAGGGAGACGACGCACCTATGCTGCGGCCGTGAGTGGGGGCCATCTCCCCTCAGGCCTCAACAGGTAGGCCCGACGAAAGGGGACCCTCTATGGTCAGTTACGCGGGAGCAACGAAGACCCAAGATCTCTTGTACGACACCTTCTACTCGGCAGCGGTCGGAGGTTCGGTCACTGCGCTCTTCTTCCTGATCCTCGACTCGGTCGCGGGCCAGCCTCTCTTCACGCCGTCGATGATTGGAACCGTGGTCTTCACGGGCGTCGATCCCGCAACGGTGACTGAGGTGCGCATGGACATGATCGCGTACTTCACACTCGTTCACTTTGCAGGCTTCGGTACGTTGGGGCTGGGTGTTGCGACGCTCGTACGAAATATGGAGAGCCTCGCCGCCCACCCAGGCATCATCACTCTCTTCGTCTTCCTCGCCCTCGCTGCTGGCTTCTTCATCCCTGCCGCGCTGCTCTTTCCTGGACTCGCCGCCGAGGTAGGAATCATCCAGATCCTCAGCGGGAATGCGCTGACCGCAGTTGCCATGGCCATCTTCCTCAGACGGGCGCACCCGGACGCGCACGATTGACCACCTGACATCGACGATGGGCTCTGAGTGTCGCTGATGGACGCCTCCACGGGGGTTGTCCTCGTGGGCTTCGGAGAACCTGAGCGGGCGGATACCGCCGAGGTGGAATCGTTCCTCGTCCGCATTTTTCTCGCCAACGCATCCCTCGAGGGCGGCCCGCCGCTCGAGCGAGCCCGCGCGCTTGCCGCTCGGAGGGCGCCGGGGCTGATCGAGGAGTACCGGCGGATCGGCGGATCGCCGCTCGCTGCCCACCTGCGGCACCACAGGGATGCCCTGGCGCAGGCGCTCGGGGAACGCGGGCACCCAGTGCCGGTGTTCGAGGCGACTCAGTTCACTCGACCGTCGCCCGCCGAGGCGGTCCGGGCAGCGCTGGAGGCGGGCTGCCACGATCTGGTTGCGGTTCCCGTGTATCCGCTGTGCGGGGTGTCGACCACGCTTGCGGCGTTGCGATCCGTCCGTGAAGCCGCAAAGGAGGCCGAACTGCCCGGGGAGGTGCGCGGGGTGGCCGGGTGGCACCGTCACCCCCGCTACACCGCGCTCCGGGCCGACGGAATTGCGCGCTTTGTCGAGGACCGCGGGCTCGACCTGAACGACTCAGCGACCGTCCTGTTCTTTTCTGCCCACGGAACGCCGGTCTCGTACATTGACCGGGGTGTGCCCTACGACCGGTACGTTGAAGAGTCGTGTCGGGCGGTGGCATCTCGGCTAGGTGTCGACAGCTACGTACTCGGCTATCAGAACCACAGCAATCGGGGCATCGAGTGGACACAGCCAGACATCGGTGCGGTAGTGGAGGAGCTCCGCGCCGAGCGTGTCGTAGTGGTGCCGATCAGCTTCATGCACGAGCAGTCCGAGACGTTACACGAGTTGGACATTGACCTTCGCAAGCAACTCGAGGTTCGTGGCGTCGAATTCAACCGAGTGCCGGTGCCGCACGACCACCCAGAGTTCGGGCACGTCCTCGCCGATCTGGTGGAGCCCCTTCTCAGGGTCCATGATGTGAACGGGTCGGGTCACGTCCCGTGCAGCTGCGCCGGTGTTGCTGGCGTCTGGTGTCTCAACAGCGACCGGCCCATCGACTGACCGGAGTTTCCAGCATGGATTTTCACACCAGCGTGCGTTGGACGATCGTCGGCAGCCTGTCGGCAGGCGTCTTGTTTGGCGCGGGCGGCGTCTTTCGAAGCCTGGCTTCGGGCGCTAGCCCCCTTGATCAGTGGGCCCCGATCGGTGCGCTCGCTCTCGTAGGTGCCACGGTGGGAATGCTGCTCGGGCCCCTGGTGGGGGGAATCGTGGAACGACGCCGCGAGCGTCCGCGCCCGTGAACGAGCTGCTTGTCGGCACCAGCCACCGCGTCGCATCGGTCGAGTATCTCGAGGCGGCCATGCGGGCGGCCGATGCCCTCTGGTCCGACCTGACCTCGGACCGCGTGCCGATTCAGGCCGCGGGCGACGTCGTGCTGCTACGCACATGCAACCGGGTCGAGCTCTACGCCACACCCTCCGATGAGCGGGCACAGGAGTGGAGGAGCCTCGTTCACGAACGCGTGTTCGCTCCGGCCGCCGCCGCCGTTGGGAGCGACATCGGGGAGCTCTCGTACGTAATGCGGGGTCACGACGCGGCACGACACCTGTGCCGGGTGGCCGCCGGGCTCGATTCCCTGGTGATCGGAGAGTCCCAGATCGTCGGACAGGTGGCACAAGCGTTCTCAGCGGGGCTGACTTCCGGCAGCGGAAACGCGCTTGCCGACCTGGCTGCGTGCGCCCGACGCGCCAGCAGGCGAGTACGTAGCGAAACCAAGGTGGGCCACGCTCGATCGAGCGTGAGCACGGCAGCGATCGACATGGTCGCCGAGGAGTTGGGCACGCTCGAGGGTGCCTCCATCCTGGTGATCGGCGCCGGCAAGGTCGGACGGCTAGCGTGCGAAGAGATCAGCCGGCGCGGCGCGGCGCGGGTGGCCGTGATGAGCCGCTCCCTCACGAGCGCGCGAACCCTCGCTGATCGACTGGAGCTCGAGGCGGCCGACCTGAGCGAGCTCGCGGTCCGACTTGCGGAGGTCGACGCCGTCTTCACCGCGGTGGGTTCGGACGGGGCGGTGCTCCCCGAAGAGACCGTGCGGGGCGCTCTGAATCGGCGCGACGGACGACAGCCGTTGGTCGTAGCCGATCTGGCCATGCCAAGGGACGTGGCGCCGTGTATTCGCGACCTGCCGGGGATCACGGTATTCGACCTCGACGACATTCGCATGTGCCTCGCGGAATTCCCCGAAGGAGGCATTTCTGGAATCAAGGCCGCAGAATCGATCGTCGCGGACGAGGTGGCCCGATACAACCGAGCCATGGCAGTGCGGCGCATGGAACCCCTCATCGCCGACCTCAGGCAGCAGGCTGAAGCGATTCGCTCACGCGAAGTCGCTCGAGCAGTCCGCCGCGACGAGGGAGATGAGTCCCCGCGAGAGAAGCTCGAGCGATTCTCACGGGCACTCGTGAACAAGCTGCTCCACCAGCCCACCGCCGCGCTTCGTGAACGCGCCGACCACCCAGACCGCGAGATCCTGGCAGATCTGACTCGGGAGTTGTTCGGGCTTGAGCAGGTCGATGGTGACGACGAACGAGCCGGAGACTGACCGTGGCTGGCGAGCCGGCGACGATCCGCCTCGGGACCCGCGGATCGTCGCTCGCGCTAACCCAAACCCGTCTGGTGGCCGAATGGGTGCGCCTCCGGTACCCCAGGATGTCGATCGAAGAGCAGATCTTCACCACTCACGGCGATGTCGAGACCCAGCGCCCACTCCCGGAGATCGGAGGCCAGGGCGTGTTCACGGCTGAACTGGAGAGGGCACTACTCGACGGTGAGATCGACGCGGCCGTGCACTCGCTGAAGGACCTGCCCGTGCGGGATCGGCCGGGACTGTGCGTGGTGGCGGTGCCGAGCCGGATGGATCCTGCAGACGCACTCATCAGCGTCGGTGACACGAGCCTCGCGGAGCTACCCCCTCACGCACGCGTGGGTACCTCGAGCCTCCGACGCGCGTCGCTATTGCTGGCCACACGCCCCGACCTTGAAGTCGCGCCACTGAGGGGGAACATCGAGACCCGCCTGGCCCGTGTAACCCCGGGAGACCTGGACGGCGCAGTACTCGCCGTGGCCGGACTCGAACGGCTCGGGCTCTCTGACCGCATCAGTGAGCGGCTGCCGCCGCGAAGCTTTGTGCCGGCACCTGGGCAGGGAGCGCTAGCCGTTCAGTGCCGCGACGGCGGCGACGCAGTCGAGCTCCTGGCCGAGCTGGACGACGCCAACGCCCGGTCCGAGGTCACCGCCGAACGTGAGTTTCTGGAGGCGGTAGGCGGTGGGTGCTCGCTACCCATCGGTGCGCTCGGGCGGTGCACCCCCGACGGCGGCCTGACTCTACACGGCTTCGTGGGGTCCGTGGATGGCCGCCGAACGATCCGGTTGTCCGCTCGAGGCGACGACCCCGTCGCGTTGGGCCAGGCGGTGGCGGCGGACGCCCTCGGGCGGGGAGCGAGGGAAATTCTGCCATGACCACGCCCGAGACAGGGGAAGGAGCGGCGGCCGGTACGAGGCCGGCGGCGGGTTCCCTCGGTGAGCGACGCGTTGTGGTCACGAGACCCGTCGACCGCGCCGACACCCTCTGTGATCTGCTCAGCTCCCGTGGTGCAGTCGCGATCCAGATGCCGCTCGTCCGGGTCGTGCCGCCAGCGTCGTGGTCCGATCTTGACGAAGCCCTCCGTTGCCTCGAGAAGTACGACTGGATCGTCTTCACCAGCGTGAACGGAGTGACTGCCGTGCTAGATCGCCTCGATTGGCTGGAGCTGAGTGCTGAAGCGTTCCGAGCCACGCAGGTCGCCGCTGTGGGGCCGGCCACACGCCGAGCGCTGACGGCAGCGGGGGTTACGGCGAAAGCCGTACCCACCGAATACCGCGGCGAGCATGTCGCTGGCGTACTCGGACCGGTTGCAGGCCGGCGTGTACTGCTCGCCCGAGCGGAGGCCGCGACGACAGATCTTCCCAGGACCCTGACTGAATCGGGGGCCGAGGTGCACGACGTCGCGGCCTATCGAACCGTGCCCGTGGAACCAGGCCCAACCGAGGCCCAGGTTGTACACGCCGGCGTGGACGCGATCACCTTCACATCACCCTCAGCCGTCCGTTCGTTTGTGGCCGGATTCGGGGACGCAGCGTCGTGCGTTCTGTCTCGGTCCACCGTCGCTACGATCGGTCCGACGACCTCCGCGATGGCGCGCGACCTGGGCATACCTGTACATGTGGAGGCCACGGAACACACGATGGAGGGACTCGTGGATGCGCTCCAAGGTCACTTCGCAGCCCGGACGGGCGCACCAGGCTCCAAAGAACCGGGAGAACGCATGTGAGTACCTCAGACGAAGTCGGGCAATTCTCGGAGACGACGGAACGGCAATCCCAGCGTGCGAATCTGGTGATCCGTCCCCGCCGCCTTCGGCGTACCCCCGGCATGCGGGACCTCGTTCGGGAGGTCTCGCTCACGACCGACGACCTCATCCTCCCGTTGTTCGTTTCCGGAACGGCAGAGGGCGACGAGCCGATCGGGTCGATGCCCGGCGTGTTCCGACGTACCGTGAGCGGCACCGCGGAACGCGCGGTCGCAGCAGCGGAATTGGGAATCCGCGCAGTGATTCTGTTCGGCATTCCTGCCCGCAAGGACGCGGTCGCGAGCGGCGCGTACGCCGAAGACGGCATCGTTCAGGAGGCGGCACGCGCCATCCGTGTGCGATGTCCCGATCTGGTGATCTTCGCCGACACCTGCCTTTGCGAGTACACCGATCACGGACACTGCGGATTGCTTGCGCCCGACATGGAGGTAGACAATGACGGCACCCTCGAGCTGCTCGGACGGGTAGCTGTCTCGCAGGCAGAGGCCGGAGTCGATTTCGTGGCCCCCTCGGGCATGATGGACGGCATGGTCGGCGCGATCCGTGGAGCGCTGGACGAACACGACCTTCAGCATGTGGGGGTACTCTCGTACGCGGTGAAGTACGCCTCAGCCTTCTACGGGCCGTTCCGGGAAGCAGCGCAGGGCGCTCCATCGTTCGGTGACAGGCGCGCGCATCAGATGGACCCGGCCAACGCACGCGAGGCGCTCCGCGAGGCGCACCTCGACCTGGAGCAGGGGGCCGATCTGATCATGGTGAAGCCCGCACTTGCCTACCAGGACGTCATTCATCGAATTCGCGAGGCCTTCCCTGCCGCTCCCCTTGTCGCCTACAACGTGAGCGGGGAGTACGCCATGGTGAAGGCCGCATCCGCTCACGGATGGATCTCGGAGCGAGCAGTCGTGCTGGAGATCCTCACGGGACTCAAGAGAGCTGGGGCCGACCTGGTGATCACCTACCATGCGGAGGAGGTGGCGAAGTGGCTGAACGATCGCTGAGCCACTTCGCCGTGTACACGTTCCTACCGGAATACTGGGCGCTTCCCGAGGGCCAGCGTCGCGACCTGGGTAACCGTTGGGGCCAAGCCATGTCCGGCGTCGCGGACGCAGTACACCACTACGGGGCGTTTCCGCAGGAAGCGGTGGGCGACTTCATCACCTGGACGGCCATCGACGCCGACGACCCCGCTGCTGCTGCTGCTTTTTTTGCTCGATATTCGAGCTCGGTGGCGCCCTTCCGGCGATTCGTGCGCCCCACGCACGTGCTGTGGGGACTCACGCGCACCTCCGAGTACGCGCGGAAGAGGTCGACTTCCGAGATAGATCCCATTAAGCCCCGGGGAGCGCCCTATCTGATCGTGTACCCGTTCGCGAAGACCTCCGAATGGTACCGCACGTCTGCGGAGGACCGGCGTGCGATGATGGGCGATCACATCCGCATCGGGAAGCAGTACGAGGGCATCGGGCAACTGCTGCTCTACAGCACCGGCCTCCAGGATCACGAGTTCGTAGTCGTGTATGAGACGCACGACCTCGCCCACTTCAGCGGCCTGGTAGCCGAGCTCCGCGGGACCGAGGCCCGTGGCTACACGCTCCGGGATACACCGGTGCACGTGGGAGTACTGGTACCCACCGAT
This sequence comes from Gemmatimonadota bacterium, assembly GCA_036679625.1. Taxonomy (GTDB): domain Bacteria; phylum Gemmatimonadota; class Gemmatimonadetes; order Longimicrobiales; family Gaopeijiaceae; genus JAZDDA01. The sequence continues at coordinate 29,494 of JAZDDA010000165.1, forward strand.
GAGCTGGACCGCGTGTGGCTTTAGTCCCACGCCTGGTTTCCGCTTGCCGACGCGAACCCCTGGACCGGCCTCCTGTCTGGCTCATGCGACAGGCCGGGCGCCATCTCCCGGAGTACCGGGCAATCCGTGCAGACCACACTCTTCTCGACATCTGCGCCGACGTTGACCTCACGGTCGAGGTAACGCTCCAGCCCGTTCGCCGGTACGGTGTGGACGCAGCGATCATCTTCGCGGACATCATGCTGCCGCTTCTGGCAATGGGCGTCGACTTGCGATTCGAGCCTGGTGTTGGGCCGGTGATCGACACACCGATCCGGAGTCGACTGGATGTGGAGTCGTTGCGGCCGCTCTCGCCCGAGCACGGCGTACCTTCGACGCTCGAGGCCATCCGCGCGGTTCGGGCCGAGCTGCCCGACGAAACGGCGTTGATCGGGTTCGCTGGCGCACCTTTCACTCTGGCCAGCTACCTCATCGAGGGTGGTCCGACTCGTCACTTCCTGAGGGTGAAGGAGGTCATGTACCGCAAACCAGACCTCTTCGCGGCGCTCCTCGATGTGCTTGGCGACGCGATGGCGTGCTACCTCAGCGCACAGGCGAGGGCCGGCGCGGACGTGCTCCAGGTGTTCGACAGCTGGGTGGGCTGCCTGAGCCCCGACGACTACGCAAGACACGTCGCCCCGTCGACGCAGCGACTCTTCACCGCACTCGAGGACACGGGCCTCCCGACCATCCACTTCGGGGCCAACACGGGCGAACTGCTAGGGCACATGCGCCGGGCGGGAGGCGACGTGATCGGGGTGGATTGGCGAGTGCCGCTCGACCGGGCCTGGGACCGGATTGGACCCGACTGCGGCGTCCAGGGCAACCTCGACCCCGCTGTTCTCCTTGCGGACCCGGCAGAGATCCGAGCGCAGGTGAACCGCTTGCTCGCCCGAGCAGACGGACGCCCCGGGCACATCGCCAACCTTGGCCACGGTGTGCTCCCCGAGACGCCAGTCGAGGGAGTCGAAGCGTTCGTGGACGCAGTACGCAAGGGGTCCCGGCACTCCGAAGGGGACTCGGTGCCTTGATTGAGCGGCCGGTGGTGGTGGTCGTTGGCGCCGGCCTCGCCGGCCTTACCGCTGCACACCGCCTCCTGCACCCTCAGGGCGAGGAAGCGGGCGCGCTCAGGCCCGAGGTCATCGTACTCGAGGCAAGCAACGCGCTCAGGCCCGAGGTCATCGTACTCGAGGCAAGCAACCGCGTAGGCGGAAAGCTTCGCACGGAGCGCTTCGATGGTTTTGTGGTCGAAGCCGGAGCGGACAGCTTCCTGAGCACCAAGCCGTGGGCGGTTGAACTCCTGGAGGAACTTGGCCTCGCCTCAGAGCTGCAACCAACCGAGCCGACCCGACAGCGAGCGTACATCCGATTCGGCGACCGGCTTCATCCCCTGCCGGCGGGACTCACCGGCGCCGTGCCGGGACGGCTGGGGCCCATCCTCCAATCATCGCTGCTCTCGCCCGTCGCCCGGCTCCGAGTGGCTCTCGAGCCACTCGTGCCCGCACGGTCGGATCCAGACGACGAGAGTGTGGCCGACCTGGTGCGCCGACGGTTCGGGAGGGAAGCGTTCGAGCGGCTGGTGCAACCGCTGTTGAGCGGCATCCACGGCACTTCGGCCGACCAGCTGAGTGCCGCAGCCATCGTACCCGCGCTCGTTGAGGCTGAAAGGACCTCGGGAAGCGTACTCCGAGGGCTGGCGCGGAAGAGCCCCGCAACCAGTGATCCCGGATTGAGCCCGTTCGTATCGCTCACGGGCGGTATCGACCAACTCGCTCAGGCATTGGTCGGCTCCGTCGGTACCGAGCGCATCTCGCTGAATGAGGCGGTTCAACGCGTCGAACGAAGCGAGGGGGGGTGGAGAGTCGTCGCATCTGGTGGGCGGGCGCTCACGGCGGACGCGGTAATCCTTGCCACGCCAGCAAGCGCAACCGCCACCCTGCTCGACTCCCTTCCCCGGCTTTCCGGTCGGCTTGCCGAAATCCGCTTCGGATCCACGGCCGTCGTCACGGCCGCCTTCCCCACCGGCTCCTTTGCTCGACCACCCGCAGGCCACGGTTACCTGAACCCTTCGTCCGAAGGGCGAGCGATCAGCGCATGTACATGGTCTTCACAGAAACTGGCTGGGCGAGCGCCGGAGGGGTGCGTCCTGGTACGTGGCTTCGTGCCGGAGCCCTTCCTGCCGCCGCCCGGTCCCGATGGCGAAGGACGGCTCACCGAACTTCTGATGATTGAGCTTAGAGAGGTGCTCAGGCCCGCCACACCGCCGATGTGGTGCCGCGTGTTCCGATGGGACAAGGCAATGCCGCTATACGAGGTGGGCCATCTCAAGCGGGTCGAGGCCATACGGTCCGAGGCCGGGCGACACCCGGGCATGTTCCTGGCGGGCGCCTCCTATGACGGGGTCGGCTTGCCCGATACCATAAGGTCGGCACAGGATGCCGCGAGGGAAGCGGGCTCGTTTCTCTCACTGTTCCGACCGCGATAGCCGGCTCGGCCACCTGCGACCCAACACCCCAGGGCCACCTGCATATGCGCGAAACGAAGACGTCCCGCGAACTCTTCGCACGAGCCCTTCAGTCGTTGCCTGGCGGCGTGAACTCCCCGGTCCGAGCGTTTGGGTCGGTCGGCGGAACACCGTTGTTCTTCGAACGCGGCGAGGGCGCATATCTCGTGGACGTGGATGGCAACCGCTACGTGGACCACGTCCTGTCGTGGGGTGCCCTGATCCTCGGCCATGCCGACGCCGGGGCGATGGATGAAATCGCTGAAGCCCTCCGGCGCGGCACCAGCTTCGGGGCGCCCTGCCGCGACGAGATCGAGCTGGCTGAGCGGATTCGCACCGCGATGCCATCGATCGAGCTTCTCCGCATGGTGAACTCCGGCACCGAGGCCGTCATGAGCGCGCTGCGTGTCGCACGTGCCCATACAGGCCGCTCGAAGATCATCAAGTTCCAGGGATGCTATCATGGCCACGCCGACCTCATGCTTGTACGGGCCGGATCGGGCGTGGCCACCCTCGGGTTGCCAGACTCCCCCGGAGTCCCACCGGCAACCGTCGCCGACACTCTCGTCGCTCGGTACAACGATCCCGAATCAGTGAGCTCGTTGCTCGAGGCCAACCCCGATCAGGTAGCGACCGTCATCGTCGAGCCCGTGGCCGGCAACATGGGCTTCATCGCGCCCGAAGACGGCTTCCTCTCCTCACTGCGAGACCTCACAACCCAGCACGGCGCCCTGCTACTCTTCGACGAGGTCATGACTGGATTCCGGGTGGGCCCCGGAGGCGCCCAGGGGTTGTACGGCGTAACGCCCGACCTCACGACGATCGGCAAGGTGATCGGCGGAGGCCTGCCGGTGGGAGCGTTTGGCGGCCGCCGCGACATCATGGAGCGCGTGGCCCCCCTGGGACCGGTGTACCAGGCCGGTACGCTATCGGGAAACCCGCTGGCGATGCGGGCAGGCCTCGCCACGCTTCGCCGACTCGATGCAACGGGCATATGGTCGGATCTTGAGAATCGAACCCGGGCGGTGACCACGGTGCTGAGCGAGGCCGCACAGCACGAGGGTGTTCCGATCCAGGTTGCCAGCGCCGGCGCGATGTTCGGATTCTTCCTGGAAGAGGAGCCAATTCTCGATTGGGACGGCGCGAAGAGGGTCGATCGTGAGCGCTTCGCTCGGTTCTTTCATGCGATGCTGGACCAGGGAGTCTACCTCGCGCCGTCGCCCTTCGAAGCCGGCTTCGTGTCGATGGCGCACGGCCCGCAGGAGCTCGACGTGGTCGCCGCGGCCGCGGCCGTCGCGATGGGTGCGATCCGCACCTGACGAGCCGGGCCGCGCCGCGCACGCGGGCGGCGGGCGGGTTGTGTGCCTCCCGTACGCGGCTTAGGGTGGATGCGTTCCCGTTGCCTCCGTCCCTCGGGTCGCGCCGGACAGGCACTGCGGCTGCGGGTTGGAGGTTCGCGTCCTGAAAAGGAGGGTACTGTGGTCGAGTGGCTCGTTCCGATTTCCATGTTCTGGATCATCGCGGCAGTGTATCTGGGCGGCGCCGACATCCGCATCCAAGGCGGGAATGGCCCTCGCGAGATGCTCGGTCTTCTGCTCACCTTCGTCGTCTTTCTGGGGGTCTGGGCGCTCCTGCGGATGCTGGTTGGTGGCTTCCTGAATGGGCCCCTCTCGGTCGCCATCGCGCTGGTCGGAGCCGCAGTCCTGCTCCCGTTCATCTCGAGGCTCACCTTCAGGATCGTCGGAGTGCGGATCACGGGCCACGACCCGCCCACACACCCGGATTCGGCCTGAGGACGCACAACCTCGGCGAAGCGCGTACCACGGCCCCTCTGGAAACACGCTGAGGCTGCATTGGCGAACATCGAGGAACGACTGATTGCAGGACTGACGGTTAGGATCGATCGGCTCCTCTGCGTGGGGTTCGAAACCTGTGCCGAGGCGCAGCCCGATCTCTTCGTGATGGACGCAGAGGATATCGCGACCTTTGCGGAAACCGCGGGGCAGGCGTCGAGGCAGGAGGTAATCGACGGCTGCGCCGTTTGCCCTGTGGACGCTCTCACCGTCATTGATAGCGATGGGGAGCAGCTCGTCCCCTAATGAACCGAAGAAGCAGGCGGCCAGCCGGGCGACGACGAAGACGGTGGAGCACATGCGGAAGATCCGAACGTACAGCGAGGTCAAGCAGGAGACGGGCTCGCGCATCCTGGAGCAGGTCACCGCCCAGCGGGCGCGGCTCGCCAATCGCCTATCCAGGATTGGGGCCATCGTTGCCATCGTCAGCGGAAAGGGAGGCGTGGGCAAGAGCGCGGTCACTGCAAACCTCGCCGCCGCGCTGGTCCGGAGGGGAGCTCGCGTCGGCGCCCTCGATGCCGACCTGAATGGGCCATCCCTGGCGCGCATGCTCGACGTCACTGGAGCCCGCCTCGGAGACGGAGCCGATGGTGTCGTGCCCGCGACAGGAGCGGGCGGCGTGGCGGTGATCTCCATGGAGCTGCTGCAGAGCGAAGAGGACACGCCGCTCCGCTGGAAAGGCCCCGGGAGTGATTCCTTCGTGTGGCAGAGCGTGGCCGAGACCGGCATCCTGCGCGAATTCCTCTCGGACGTCGCGTGGGGCGACCTCGACTACCTCCTGGTCGATGTTCCGCCTGGGACCGACAAGATCTCGCGCCTGCTCGACCTCGTACCGCACCCCCATCAGATCCTGCTGGTAACCACGCCCTCTGAGATCGCCCGTGCGGTGGTGGCCCGCTCCGCGCGGCTCCTCGCCGAGGCCGGAGCCGGGCCCGAAACTACGGGACTGGTCGCGAACATGACGGCGTATGTGCCACCCGGAGGCGACGGCCCCTCCCTCCCGCTCTTCGGAGAGGCCGGGGTGGAGGCACTTGCTGAGACGTCAGGGCTGAAGGTCTGGGCCGAGATCCCGTTCGATCCGAAGCTCGCGGAAAGCACCGATCGGGGGCGGCCAGTGACGCTCGGCGAGCCCGCTTCCCTCGCGGCCCACGCTCTCGAATCCCTCGCAGACCGGGTCGAGGCGGGTCCCGGGGGACGGCGAGTCCAGTTATGAAATTCCTGTGCATCGACTGCGACGACGTGATGACCTTTGCCGAACGCCAGCTTCCCGGCGACGGAACGCTAACGGTCGTATTCACCTGTCCGTCCTGTGGACGCGAGATGGCCATGCTCACCAACCCGATGGAGACCAGGCTGGTGAGCAGCCTTGGGGTACAGATCGGCGGTCGGGAGGTGCCCGAGCAGCCAATGGAGCTTACGCGAAGCAACCTCGAGGGAGCGCGTGCCGACGCGTTCTCGGCGGAGGATCTGCCGTTGGACGGTCCGAAGACAGCCGGGACCGACGCTGAACCGGTGATAGTCAAAGGCGTGGGTTCGGTGACATGGTCACCGGGCGCACGCGAACGGCTGGACCACGTTCCCCGCTTCGTGCGCGGGATGGTGAAGCGGATCTACTCCGAGTACGCGATCGAGCAGGGGATCGAGACGATCACGCCCGCAATCATGGACCAGGCCCGGTCCGACCTGGGCATGGAAGGCATGTAGCCGGTTGTCTACCGTAGCGGCCCGAGCCTCGGGCGTCGGCCATACGTACCGTTCTGGGCGAATCGGTGTCGCGGCCGTGGACCTCCATCTGAAGACCGGCGAGATCGTGGCTTTGCTCGGCCCGAACGGTGCCGGTAAGAGCACACTTCTGCGCCTCCTCGCGAGCGACCTGCAGGCCGCTGAGGGTTCGATTGAAACGACTAGCAGGACCGACGGATCCGCTGACACCACGTTTGCAGACGACGAGTCCGTGCATTTCGATGCACTCAGCGGCATCGATAACGCCGTTTTCTTCGCGCGAGCAGCTGGGCTGCCGGCCGATAAAGCACGCGCGGATGCCGAAGCGCTTCTGCACCGATTCGGCCTCTCCGGCGATCTGGACGTGCGGGTGAGCGAGTACTCCTTCGGCATGCGTCGGAAGCTTCTTCTCGCCGAGGTGCTCGCCGCACCCGCGGAGTTGATCGCCCTCGACGAACCCACAGTTGGACTCGACCCGCAGGGACGCGATGCGCTAGCCGCAGCACTCAAGTCGAAGGCCGACGAGGGTGACCTGATTGTCCTTGCGACAAACGACCTGGAGTTCGCCACCCGGGTGGCGACCCGTGTTGTCTTCCTGAACCGGGGAACTGTGGTGGCCGATGCCGCGCCCGATGAGCTGCTGGCGAGTGTAGCGGGTGTCACCCGGTTCGAGATCGCGCTGCGCCGCAGCCTCGAAGCCCCAGTCGATCCGCCGCAGGGCGTTCGCCTGATGTCGATGGGCGAGAGGCTCGTGCTGGAAACCGATTCCGGCACAGCAGTCTTGCCCGCGGTCTGCGAGATGCTACTCAAGGCCGGAGCCGAGGTGACGAGCATCGACGTGCGCGAGCCCGGCTTGGCCGAGGTGTTCAATCGGCTGACTGGCGACACGCTGGCACCGTGACCCGGCTGACCTTCGGCTTGGAATGGCGCCTTGCCATCGCCCGCCCGCGCCTATTCGTCCTCAACGCGACGATTCCGCTCCTCCTTGTCATCCCGATCGCGCTCAGCGGTGCACCGACACCGCACGCTTCGGCGGTATACGCGGTCATGTTCGTCCTGTTCGGAACCTTTGGATCGGCCATCCCGCTTGTTCGCGATTCCGAGCGAGGCATGGTCACGCGAATCGGACGCACGAATATCGGGGCCGTGCCATACCTGTTGGGGCGGACGCTCGCCGGTACGACGATCGATGCGGTTCAGCTCGCCCCGGCACTCGGGATCGTCTTGGCTATTTCTCAGGGTGAGCCAGAGGCGAAGGCACTAGCCGTGCCCGTACTCCTCGCGGTTCTAGCCGTTACCAACCTCCTGGGGGTCTGGGTGGCCGCGTTAGCGCGTTCCCTGGCCGAGGCCGCCCTGTTCTCTGCGGTCTCAGGCCTGATGCTGCTGCACGCTTCAGGGGCCTTCCGTACACCCGTCTCGGGCTCCGTCGGGGCGTCTCTCGAGGCTGCGAGCCCGTACCGAGCCCTACACGAAATCTTGCTCTCCGTGGGGGGTGCACCGGTGTGGCAGGGAGGGTACCAACTTCTCGTCTGGGTCTCGGTACTCACCTTGATCACGGTCGCTTCAGCGCCTCGATTGATGTCCACACTCGCCTCGACCCGGCACCGGTGACGACTGGGTTTCCAGCGCTTCCTTCAACCCGACTCCCGACCCTCAATCGGCGTCGCCCGAGCCCCCCCACCCTACCGCTCAGACTCGACGGCGACCCGCACCGATCCGGGTCAGTCGGGGAAAAAGTCAGTTGACACTTCTCGCAACGTTTCCCATTGTGTCGCAACCCGTCGCATACGGCCCTTCGGTACCGGGTCGTTTTGAATCCTCCCAGAAGTTGAGTGAGCCTGACGACGCTCTCGGCTCTGGGAGCCCGATTTGTTTCGAGCATGATTTTCGGAACTCGGCTATGCCGTTTCTGAAATTGACTCGGCCTGCCACATGATGTGGAAGGCTGAGCATAGGCGGAGAGGTCCAGTTGGAACGCCCGCGGCATAGCCGTTCACGATAACGGGCGCTCAGGCCTGAGTACGGCCGGGTGTCAGCGTGGCGTGGGTCCCAACGGGAGCTCGTTTTCCAAGCTCGAGGCGCCATGTACCGAGAGATCCTTGTACCGGTCGATAACTCCGGACCCTCTGACTGGAGTGTCGATCGAGCGATTGAGTTATGCAGCCGCACCGACGGCCGCATCACCGGCAACCACGTCTACGCCGCACGACTCCACGACGTGCGCTTCCGTCAACTCGAGACCGGCCTGCCTGCGCAGTTCCAGACCCCCAAAGAAATCAAGCGGCAGCGCAAGGTCCACGACAAGCTGATCGAGAAGGGCCTCCAGCTCATCTCGGATTCGTTCCTCGACCAGACCCACAAGCGCTGCGCCGAATTCGGGGTGCCCCTCACGAGACAGCTTCTCGAAGGCATCAACTACGAAGAGATCATCCGCGAGGCCAATCAGGGCGAGGGCCGGCTACCGAGCCTCATCGGGTTCGACCCCAACATCGCGGACAAGTACGACGGTGGCGACGTCGTGCGAAGCGATGTGAAGCTCGGCGAAGATGGTCGCATCGTGGCCGAAGACGAAACGCAAGACGAGAAAATGGCGGGTTCGAGTGGTCGTACGTACGACCTGCTGGTCATGGGTGGGCACGGCATCGGCCAGCAGAAATACTCACTCCTGGGTGGCGTGGTGTCACGCGTCATCCGGCAGGTTGAGAAGGACACGCTCATCGTGCGTAACGAGCGGCCGCTCGCCGGTGGGACGTGGATCGTCTGCATCGACGGGTCGTCATACTCCTACAAGGCGATGCGGCTCGCGCTCGAAATGGCGAAGGAGTTCGGCTCTAAACTCTTCGTCTGCTCGGCCTTCGACGTCGAATACCACCACGTCGTGTTCGGCAATATCAAAGACGTATTGAGTGTGCAGGCCTCGAAGGTCTTCAAATTCGAAGAACAGGAAGAGCTCCACAACAACATCATCGACAAGGGCTTGCTCAAGCTCTGCCAAGCCAACATCAAGCGTGCCCAGGTCATGGCAGAGGACTACCCCGAAGTCGAGGTCGAGACGCAGATTCTGGTGGGCAAGCCGTTTCAGGTCGTGATGCAGTGGGTGGAGGAGATCGATCCGTCGATGTTGATCATCGCCCGCCACGGCAGCCACCGTATCGACGGCACCGACATGGGCTCGCAGGCCAGCAACCTCGTGCAGATGGCAAAGACCAACGTGCTTCTCGTGGGCACGACCGACGTGCGCCCCGAGGATATCCCCTGGATCGAGGAAGACGGAGAGACGGGACTCGAATGGGCACCCGAGGCCGATGTGCGCATCATGCGCGTGCCGCCGTTCGCGCTGGGAATTGCTCGTAAGGCCGTGGAAGAATTCGTGCTGGACAACTACGGTCCCGGCGCGAACGGCACGTACCGCGAAGACCGGCCGTTGGCCGATGCCGTCGCCGCCGCGAACGAGAGTGCCAACGGGGCTGGTCCGGCAGCGACCGACAGCATCACAGACAACGAAGTCGCGCCTGCCGGCGTTTCGGTCCCCCCCCTCGGTACCGACGGCCTTCCGATGGTCAACAACGAGCGGCTGGACGAGGCGATCACCAAGCTGCTCCCCACCCACATGCAGCTGATCATGGGCATCGGAACCGCAGAGGAGCTGGCGCTCGCCGAGGTGAAGGCCCAGGAGGCCATGAAACGCACGGTGATCGACGGCGTCGACGGCGACCCGGTCCCGACCGAACCGACCGTCAGCGTGACCTGCCCCTATACCGGACACGTCACCGTCCGAGCTCGAAACGCGCAAGATCCGGTCGGTTGGACGACCGAAGCCTTCGCGCGCCTGGGCGCGGTTCCGCTCATTGCTCGGCCCCTGGCCCGTAACACCGTGGAGCGATTCGCTCGCGAGCACGACCTGTGGCGCGTCACGACCATGGTCATGGATGAGAACAAGCAGGCCATGATCGAAGCCGACGAATTCGACGTGGATACGATGCTCGTGATGTTCAAGGAATTGCAGTCCAAACAACTCCGAGCCGCCGCCGAGGGAGTCGACGGTCTGACACCCGACATGCGTGCGTTCATCGAAGAGGCGAAGGCACAGGGCATCACGCGTTGTCCGGTGCGGGACGTCGTTGAGCGGGCCGGGGATTGCCCGGTCGATCTGAGCATGGTCTCGCCCGAAGATGCGAAGAAGGCGGTCGAGGCGTTCATGGAAACGGAAGCGGACGAAGGGTGACCCCTCAGGTCTCCCGAGCTGTGGAGCGGTCAACGCTCGCAGAACCAGACAGACCGATCGATACCGGAATCCCGGTACCCCACGTCGTCGCATTCAATCTCACGCGACGGTGCAACCTCGCATGCTCTCACTGCTACATCTCTGCGGGCGCGTGGCATCAGGCGGCCCTCGAGTTGGATACAGCGCAGGTGAAGCGGATCCTCGACGAGGTCCTCGACATCAATTCGTCCCCCATGCTGATCCTCACCGGGGGCGAGCCGCTGGTGCGTGACGACCTTGAGGACATAGCCCGGCACGCGTCGTCCCGCGGAGCCACAGTGGTGGTCGGCACCAACGGAACGCGGCTGGACGACGCGAGAATCGCGTCCCTGATGGCCGCCGGCGTAACCGGTGTCGCGGTCAGCATCGACTCGTTGAACGAGACCTACCACGACCGCTTTCGTCATGGAGACGGCGCTCTCGCCGATACGCTGGCGGCGGTCGACCGTGTTCGCGCGCACGGGCTGGACTTCGTCGTGCAGACCACGCTCACACGCGGCAACCGTGACGAACTTCGAGACCTCGTGGCATGGTCGGCCGACAAGGGTGCGGTTTCGTTCAACCTCTACTTCGTGGTTCCCACGGGGCGTGCCGAGCTGATGCGCGGCCTCGAGCCGCACGAGAACGAGGCGGTTCTGGAGGAGCTGGTCGAACTGCAGGCCGAGTATCAGGGGCGGATGATGGTCCGCTCGAAGTGCCAGCCCCAGATCATGCGACACGTACGGGACAGGGATCCTGCCTCCCCATTGCTCAACTACAAGACCCGGTGTCCCTGCGGCGTGAATTACGTCCGCATTACACCCGAGGGCAAGGTTACACCGTGCCCCTATGCGCCCCTGGTTGCCGGCGACCTCCTGGAGTCGAGTTTTCGGGAGATCTGGGAAGAATCCGAGGTGCTCAAGACGCTGCGAACAGGCGAGCTGGGCGGGCGCTGTGGGCGGTGCGAATACCGCGAAATCTGCGGGGGCTGCCGTGCCCGGGCGTACGCAACCACCGGCGACATCATGGGCCCGGATGACTCGTGCGCCTACGAGCCCACCGGTGAGGTGCCTCTGCTTCAGCCCACTGGGAGCCTCACGTACGGAGAAGCTGCGGAGCTCGAGCTCCCGTGGACTCCAGCGGCCGAAGACCGCGTCAGGCGGATTCCGAGCTTCGTCCGCGGCGTGGTCACCGCCCGCGTCGAGGCCTTCGCACGAAAACGTGGCTACGCCGTCGTCGACCTCGATGTCATGGCAGAGGTGCGCCGCAGCATGCCCGTAGATTTCTCAAAAAAGCTGCCCTTCTTCCTCCGCGGTGGCGCAGCTTCCTCCCCGAATGAGGCCGAACAGGAGAGCGAGGCACACATCGATGCGTGACGGTTCCGCAGCCCGGCGCACCAGATGGATACTCGCTCGCATCGCCATCGCATTCGCGCTGGGTACGCTCGTGTTAGCGATCTGGCCGGACGGTCTGTTTGCGCAGGAAGCATCCGGGTACCAGGGCTACCGTGAGTACGGGGAATTCCCCGTCATCGGGAGTCGGGCGGCCATCTGGATCGCGGCCCAACTGCACCTGTTCTTCGCCGCCTTCGTTCTTGGCGTGCCCATGTTCGCGGTGGTTGCAGAGGCCACGGGCATCCTGAACAAGGAAAAGCGCTTCGACAAGCTCGCGAAGGAATTCACGCGCCTGTTGCTGGTGTCGTACTCCGCAACGGCGATCTGGGGCGCGATCCTGGTGTTCGGGCTCATCACCCTCTACCCACGAGTGTGGAGCTACCTCGCAGTCGTGTTCGCTCCCTCGATGTGGCTCTACACGGGGATTTTCTTCCTCGAGTCCTTTACGCTGTACCTGTACTACTATGGGTGGGATCGTTGGACGACGGGCCGGTCCAAGTGGGGCCACCTGGGCCTGGGCGTCCTGCTCAACGTATGGGGCACTGCGGTCATGGTGATCGCGAACTCGTGGGTCACCTTCATGATGAGCCCGCCGGCTGAGGTAACACCCGATACCGCGCCCAGCATGGTGCGTCTGTGGAGTGCGATCGCGAACGCCACCTGGATGCCGCTCAACATCCACCGTTTCATTGCGAACATCGTGTTCGGTGGCGCGATCGTGAGCGCGTATTCCGCCTACCGATTCCTGCTCGCGAAAACCGATGAGGAACGGGCCCATTACGACTGGATGGGCTACATCGGAAACTTCGTGGCGATCAGCGCGCTCATCGTGTTGCCGTTCGCGGGCTACTGGCTTGGGCGAGAGATCTACGAGTTCAATCAGCAGATGGGCATCACGATGATGGGCGGCTTCATGAGCTGGCTCTGGATCGTGCAGGCGTTCCTGATCGGCGTCCTGTTCCTTGCGGGCAACTACTACCTGTGGGTCGGCATGGGGCGAATTCCGGGCGCCGAGCGCTTCACTCCGTACACCAAGTACATGCTTGTAGTGCTCGTGCTCGGAGTGATCGTGTGGGCGACCCCGCACACGATGATCGCCAACCGAAGCGAGATCTCGGCGATGGGCGGACAGTTTCACCCGTTCCTCGGCGTACTCGGCGTGATGAGTGCGAAGAACACGGCCGTGAACCTCATGATCCTCACGACGTTCCTTTCGTTCCTCCTCTACCGAAGGGCGAACAAGGATCCGGTCGTCACCTGGGCCCGGACGGGCACTCTGATCCAGGGCTCTCTCTTCGTGATCGCTGCCGCCATCGTGCTGTTCTACGGTATCTACGGGTACTTCGTCACCGCAATCGTGCGCATCGGTTTCAGCGTCTATCAGGTGGCTGCAGTGCTGGTCGCAATCTTCGGAGTGATCGGAATCGACGTGCTCATCATGCGCGGCGCGAAGTCTCGCGGCGAGATTCGCTGGGGCGAGATGCCGGCACGCTCTCAATACGCGCTCTTCGTGCTCGCGGTGACGTTCACCTGGCTCATGGGACTCATGGGCTTTGCCCGTAGCGGCATTCGACAGCACTGGCACATCTTCGAGGTCATGCGCGACACGAGCGAGTTCGCCGCAACCCCCGCCCTGGGCTACGCGTCGATCGTGATCTCCGCTTGCGTGCTCATCTTTCTCGTCCTCGTTGCCTTCATCTTCTGGGTCGGAGGCCTGGCCGAAAAGCCGATCATCGTTTCGCTCGCATCCACCGGACCGGGCACCCACCCCATCGAGCGCACAGAGGACTGACGCGATGCTCCTTCAGAACCTGAAGATTTTGTCCGTCGTAGTGATTACGCTCGGGCTCTACACGTGGGTCTCGAACGCGATCCCGCAGGTGCGGAGCGAGGTCCCCGAGGAGCTGACCTTCACGGGTGAGGTGAGCGAAGCCCAACTCATCGCGGCCGGCGGTGATCTGTTCGCGGGAGCTGGGGGATGCACAGCCTGTCACGGGCTCGGCACGCGAGCCCCAAATCTCCTTTCGGATGAGGCCGGCACCGGTCCGATCGGCCAACGCTGTGGAGAGCGGGTCCCCGGGCAGGAATGCAAGAACTACCTGTACAGCTCGCTCACCGAGACGAGGGCGTTCCTGGTTCCCGGATACGACCCGATCATGGTCGATCAGCGCATCAATTTGAGCGAGAACCAGCTCTGGGCGCTCGTCGCCTACCTGCAATCGCAGGGCGGGTCCGTAACCGTTTCCGGAGCAGACCTCCAGGCCGCCGCAAGCGAGGACACCACGCCTGCTGCCGCGGGGGGTGGTGCGACGACGACGAGCACGTCGTTGGAGCCGATGGAGCTCATCCGGAGCAACATGTGCTTCGCGTGCCACAAGCTCGGTGACGAGGGCGCGCAGGTCGGGCCTCCCTTCGATGGCATAGGTGACCGCCTGAGCGCCGCTGAGATTCGGACGTCGATTCTCGATCCCCGGGCAGGCGCATCGGAAGGCTACGAGCCTTTGATTGGCATCATGCCGGCCAATTTTGGGCAGGTGTTCACCGCCGCACAGCTCGAAGCGATCGTCCAGTTCCTTGCGAGCCGGAGATAGGGGTCGCCCCATGCGCTTCCTGAATACGCCGTTCAAGCAGGCAGTCGCGGTGCTGGTTGTAGCGTACGTCGTCATCGAGTTTGGCATCGCCTACGTCCCGCAGCTCGTGGGGCTGGCCAGCGCCCCGGTACCCAACACCGTGGTTGCCCAATACATGCTGACGGTACTCGTGGGCGTGCTCCTGTGGGTAAGCGGCGACGAAGAGCGTTGGACCGCGTTCAAGCGTCCGATTCAGGATGTAATGGTCAACCCGGATCGGAAAGTCGCCCGTGCCGCAGGGATGATCACGATCCCGGTGCTGGTGGCGTTGGTCGTTTACGGCCAGGTGAAACCAAGCATCTCCGCACCTCCGAGCTTTCGCGCGATTCATCCTGCGCCCCCGACTTCGATCTCGTTTCGTGGAGAGACCATGCGCCTCGCCGGTCTCGAGAATCCGCTGAGACACGAGGGCTCGCTGGATGAGCACATAGAGGAGGGCAAGCGGATCTACTACCAGAACTGCCTCGCCTGCCACGGCGACGCCCTGAACGGTCTTGGGCACTATGCCTCGGCGTTCAACCCGACGCCGCTCAACTTCCAGGACATCGGCACGATCGCACAGCTTACTGAGAGCTTTGTGTTCTGGCGCATTGCCAAAGGTGGGGTGGGCCTCCCCAACGAGGGCACGCCCTGGAATTCGGCGATGCCTGTCTGGGAGGACTTCCTCACCGAAAAAGAGATCTGGTCCGTGATCCTATTCATCTACGACCAGGCGGATAAGACGCCCCGCACGTGGGAAGAAGCCGCTGACGAAGGGGAATCCCAGTGATCGGCGGGCGAATGGCCCTCGTGGCGATCACAGCGATCGTCTCGCTCGCTCCCCCGGGTGCCACGCCTTCCGCCGCGCAGGTAGACGGCAGAGCGGTGTACGAGCGGTGGTGCGCCGGCTGCCACGGCCTCGATGGCACCGGGGACGGCCCGGGGTCCGGCACGATGATGCCCCGGCCGCGCGACTTCACCCTGGCGTTGTACCAGGTGCGATCCACCCTATCCGGCGAGCTGCCGACCGACGACGACATCCTTCAGGTGATCGACCTCGGCATGCCTGGAACCGCCATGCCGGGGTGGCGCGATGTTCTCACGCGGGAGGAGCGCCTCGCGTTGGTCGACTACCTGAAGAGCTTCTCTCGGTTCTTCGACGGACCCGCGCCCACCGAGCTCACCTTTGGGAAGGCCCCGCGCGTAAGCGACGAGAGCCTGGCAGCGGGCCGCGCGGCCTATGAGTTGATCGAGTGCTTCAAATGCCACGGCGACGACGGCCGCGGCAGCGGCACGTCCGCGCCGACGCTGAACGACGACTACGGATTCCCGATCGCCGCGGCCGACCTGACCCAGAACTGGCGCTTCAACGGAGGCGGCACGGTGGAGGACATCTACCGGCGGCTCCGCACGGGGCTCGACGGAACACCGATGCCCGGGTTCTCGGATCTGATCGACGCGGAGGTGCTCACCGACGACGACCTATGGAGCCTGGCGCACTACGTACGCAGCCTCGCGCCGGAGACGCCGGAGGTGCGGGAGGTAATCGTCGCAGAACTGCTCGAAGACGGTGAGCTGCCGAGCACCGTTGACGATGAACTCTGGAACGACGTCGAGTCGTATTACGTGCCCATGGTAGGCCAGATCATCCTCGCACCGCGGTGGTTCAACCCGCGCGTGAGCACGCTGTGGGTGCAGGCCCTTCACGACGGGACCGACATCGTGATGTTGGTGTCGTGGACCGACCCCTCCATGAGTCCCGACCCGGAATGGACCGAGTATGCGGATCAGGTCGTCGCTTCGATGACGCCGCGGGACCCGGGTTCTACGACGGGGCCTGGCCCCGGGGACCAGCTGGCCGTGCAGTTCCCCCAAGCGCCCATGCAGGGCATGGAGCGCCCGTTTTTTCTGCATGGAGATTCGCGCCGGCCGGCCTACCTATGGAGTTGGAGCAGTGTGGACGGCGCTAACGAAAAGGTGGCGCGGGGCATGGGAACCGCACAAACTCAAACCAGTCAGGACCTGAGCGTCGTTCCTGTGCACGACGGAGGGCAGTGGAAGATCCTGCTCCGTCGCACTCTCATGACGGAGGATTCCGAAGACCTGCAGTTCCCGATCGGATCCGCTGTTCCGATCGCGTTCCAGGTCTGGGATGGAGACAACGGGGAGCAGGGGTTCCAGGGCGCGATCAGCACCTGGTACTTCCTGCTTCTTGAGCAAGCCACGCCGATTTCCGTCTATGTGATACCGGTTGTGGCCATGATTCTGACCTTCGGCCTCGGAACGCTGATCGTCTCGCAGGCCAAGAAGAAGGACCAGCAGGAGGGGGCGGCTTAGCCCGCGACGGAGCCCTCTTGACGGAACACCCGTGCCGCGCTGGCACGTGGTGAGAGTGGACCTGGTGCACGGAGGAACAATGTTCTCGATGTTTCAAGAAAAACGCGGCGTCGCCCTTCCCATCGCGATGCTTTTCATGGTTGGTTGCGGTGGTGGAGGCGGTGACGCGGGAAACGATTCGGGTGGCGATGCTGAGACGGCTCAGGCAACCTCTTCGGTAGACCCCTCCTCAGCAGGCAACGTCATCGGCACAATCTCCTTCACCGGACCTGTGCCGGCGATGCAGACAATCGACATGTCTGAGGAATCGGTGTGCGCCGACAAGCACCCCGCCGGAGCGATGACCGAAAGCCTTGTCGTGGACGACGACGGCGGCCTCGCAAACGTCTTCATCTACGTCAAGGAAGGGCTTGAGGGCCAGTCCTTCTCACCCGGCCCAGCCGCTGTGATCGACCAGAACGGCTGCGTTTATCATCCTCACGTCCTGGGCGTGATGGCTGGGCAGGACATCACGATCCGGAACAGCGACGGGGTGCTGCACAACATCAACGCCTCGCCGACCGAAAACCGCCCATTCAACGTGAGCCAGCCCGTTGTGATGGAGACGAACCGATCGTTCCGCGTGGCAGAGGTCATGATCCCGCTGCGCTGCGACGTGCACGGTTGGATGAACGCGTACGTGGGCGTGTTGGATCACCCATACTTTTCGGTATCAGCGGTCGGCGGTTCCTTTTCGCTCGAGACGCTACCGCCGGGAGATTACGTCATCGAAGCCTGGCATGAGGAATTCGGGACGCTGCAGCAGACCGTGACGGTGACGACGGGTGAAACCACCGAGATCACCTTCGCGTTCGACGAGTCGATGGCTGGCGTCGACGTGCCCATGGGCGAACCGTGGATCCTCGATCACGCCGACCACGGGGCTCACACGGCCCAGTCAGACACCCCGTAGCGAAAACCTGAGCCCGGCCGGATTCGAGCCCGGCCGGGCCTCGACCCTCCTTGGGAGACATCTATGAACTGGAGTTGGCTGCTGCCGGAAAGCGTCTCGACGTTTGGCCCGGATATCGACCGGATCTACTACGTGGTCCTCTGGATCACGGGGATCACCTTCGTACTGACCGAAGCGCTCCTCTTGTATTTCCTCCTTCGCTACCGTCACAAGGAGGGTCGCAAGGCCCATTACACGCACGGAAACAACCGGCTTGAGATCGTCTGGACCGTCGTGCCGGCGATCATCCTGCTCGGGTTGGCCTTCACCAGCAAGGGCGTTTGGGCCCGGGTGAAGAGCGAGCTCCCGAGCGGAGCCGTCGAGTTGGTCGTCGAGGCGAAGCAGTTCGAATGGAACATCACATATCCCGGTGCCGACGGGACGCTCGGCACCGACGACGATTTTACGAAGCGCAACGAACTGCACATTCCGGTGAACCAACCCGTGATCGTCAATCTCAGGGCCGAGGATGTGATTCATTCGTTCTTCCTTCCGGAGTTCCGGGTGAAGCAGGACGCTCTCCCCGGCAAGAACATTCCCGTGTGGTTCGAGGCGACTGAGACGGGGGAGTTCACGCTCGCCTGTGCGGAGCTTTGCGGAATCGGCCACTACCGTATGGGAGGCCGTGTGATCGTTCACTCGGCGGCGGATTACGAGGCTTGGATCCAGACTGAAGTCGCTGGAGGTCAGCAATGACGGGGGGAACAGGGGTGCCTGACGGCCACGATCACGAAGAACCCTCCTTCATTCGGAAGTACATCTTCAGCACCGATCACAAGATGATCGCACGGCAGTTCCTGTTCCAGAGTTTGTTCTTTCTGGTGATCGGGGGGCTGCTCGCGGCGATGATGCGTTGGCAGCTCGGATTCCCGGGACAACCGATGCCCGGCGGCGGCATTTTTCCTGACGCCATGGTGGCGCCGACGCCGGAGGGAGCGATCATGCTCCCTGAGTTCTACAACTCCCTCGTCACCATGCACGGCACGATCATGATCTTCTTCGCGATTATGCCGCTGCTCGTGGGGCTCTTTGGGAACCTGCTGATTCCGCTCCAGATCGGTGCGGAGGACATGGCATTCCCACGGCTCAACATGGTGTCGTTCTGGCTCGCCGTACCGGCCGGCATTCTGATGCTCGCAGGCTTCGCCGTCGAGGGTGGCGCCGCCGGAGCGGGCTGGACGTCCTACGCGCCACTGAGCACGTCGGGCGAATGGACGGGCGTCTACCTCGGGCAACAGCTCTGGCTGGCCAGCCTGACGATCCTGGGCTTCAGCTCACTCGCGGGAGCCGTAAACTACATCACGACGATCATCAATATGCGGGCACCGGGGATGACGTGGTTCCGCATCCCGCTCCCGACGTGGTCGCTCTTCATCACGGCCATTCTGATCCTGCTGGCCATTCCGATTCTGGCGGGCGCGCTGATCATGCTCCTCTTCGACCAGACGATCGGAACGGGATTCTTCCGGCCGGATGTCGGCGGTGAGCCAATCCTGTGGCAGCACCTCTTCTGGTTCTTCGGGCACCCCGAGGTCTACATCCTCATCCTGCCAGGCATGGGCATTGTCAGCGAGGTGATCTCGAACCGCTCCCGCAAGCCGATTTTCGGATACCACGCCATGGTTCTCGCCATGATTTCAATTGCGTTCCTCGGCTGGATCGTGTGGGGTCATCACATGTTCCAGAGCGGAATGAACCCACTCCTGGGCACGTCGTTCATGATCTCTACCATGGCCATCGCGGTGCCGTCGGCGATCAAGACGTTCAACTGGCTGGGCACGCTCTGGAGGGGGAACATTCACTACGATACCCCGCTCCTTCATGCGGTGGCCTTCGTGTCGATGTTCATCATCGGAGGTCTGAGTGGCATCTTCATGGCGAATACTCCCGTGGACATGTACCTCCACGACACCTACTTCATCGTGGCGCACATCCATTACGTGCTCTTCGGGGGTAGCCTCTTCGCCATCTTTGCCGGCATCACCTTCTGGTTCCCGAAGATGTTCGGGCGAATGATGAACGAAACGCTCGGAAAAGTGCACTTCGCGCTGACGTTCGTATTCTACAACATGGTCTTCTTCCCGATGCACAACCTGGGTCTCGGAGGCATGATGCGCCGCCTCTACGACCCGACCGAGTACGAGTTTCTCCAGACCCTTCAGCCGATGAACAAGTTCGTATCGATCAGCGCGTTCCTGCTCGTCGGAACGCAAGTGCTGTTCGCCTTCAACTTCTTCTGGAGTCTCTTCCGCGGAAGAAAGGCCACGGCGAATCCGTGGAACAGCAACACGCTCGAGTGGACGGTGCCGTCACCCCCACCGCACGGCAACTTCGCCGAGATGCCGGTGGTCTACCGGGGACCGTACGAGTACAGCTCACCGGAGACCGACGACGACTACTATCCGCAGAACGTGCCGCCCCGGGAGCACCCTCCGGTTGCACCGGCACCCGCCCCATTCACGCCGAGCCCCGAGCCGGGAGGAGCCGAATGATGACGACACAAGCCGCCACCATCGACCGTGTTCGAGAAGAGGGAAGCGGGGTCTACACCCTGAAGCTGGGCATGTGGATCTTCCTGCTCAGCGAGGTCATGTTCTTCACGGGGCTGATCGGGTCCTACATTATCCTGCGGTTTGCACACCCGACCGACTTTGCCGATCCGGGACAGGTGCTCAACGTGCAGCTCACGGCGTTCAATACGTTCGTGCTCATCTGCTCCAGCGTGACGATGGTCAAGGCATTCGCGGCCATCGAGCAGGGCGATCAGGTCGGCCTCAAGCGCTGGCTGCTGGCAACGATCATACTCGGCGCCTTCTTCGTTGGGGTGCAGGTCGTTGAGTACATCGCGCTGACCAGCGAGGGGTTCGTCCCGATGGCTGAGGCGTACGCTGCGCTCGGCCGGGAACACGGCACCACAGTCATCGGAGGCCCACTCTACGGGGCCACCTTCTACATGATGACCGGGTTCCACGGGACCCACGTCACGATCGGTGTGTTGTGTCTGATGTTCACGTACTGGCGGGCGAGGCAGGGCAAGTACACTGCCACGAGTCACGGCGGCGTGGAGATCATGGGACTCTACTGGCACTTTGTGGATCTCGTGTGGATCCTCCTGTTCACCATCGTTTACCTGATCTAGGAGGGCGCGGATGTCGACCTCAGAACACAAGCAGCCACCCTACATGACCGTTTGGGCTGTGCTATTCGTGCTCACGATCGGCGAGGTATTCTTCGCCTTCTCGAGTGTGCCCAAGAGATGGATCGTGATCGGGCTGGTCCTGATGGCCATCTGGAAGGCGGTGCTCGTGGCGATGTATTACATGCATCTGCGCTTCGAGCCTAAGCGGATGTGGATACTGGCGATGTCACCGTTGCCGCTGGCCGTGATCCTGGTGGTGGTCGTCATCCAGGAATGGAGATGATACGATGTCGCTGATTCGATTTCATCGCTTCCTCATCGCAACCGCCGTGGTATTCTGCCTCGGCTACGGCGCGTGGGAAATTCGTGCGAGCGTCAGTAGCGGGGCCGGGGGATTCGCCCTTCTCCTGGGCTCGGTATTCATCCTCCTCGGGCTTGCGCTGGCCGTATACCTGAAGAACCTGGCCCGATTCCTGGGCTACGATTCCCGGGGGACGCCCACGAGTTGAAGCTTTTTAATTTCATCAACGGCAATCATGTCGCCACGGCCGTCGTCACCGTCCTGGTGGTGGCGGCCGTGGCGCTGGTGTGGATGTCGCTCAATGCCCCGGATGTCACGACGTACGCACCCACTCCCCCCGCACCCGTCGAAGTCGGCGGGGAACTAGTAGGCCCGCGGCTCGTAACGGTCGATGCATCCGCCCCCGACCGGTGGGTCTTCTTCGACTTCTCTCGCGGCTCGGTGGTCGACGCGCCGGGCCCGCTCGACTGGGATATCGCGTTTCGGCGCTTCCGCATCATGACGAACGGAGGGGATGGATTTGTCGGCCAGGCCGGGTTGGCACCGCTGGAGGACGTGGTCTTCGACTCGGTGTCGTCCACATCGCGGTCCGGATATGTGGTCTCGGCGAAGGCCGCTGACTCGGTCAATCCAGCCATCGAGCGATGGTACCGCTACAGCTTCACGAGCCACCTGCTGACGCCTAAGCCGACTGTATACGCCCTCCGTACGGCCGATGGGAAGTACGCAAAACTCGAGATCGCAGGGTACTATTGTGAGGGCGCACGGCCGGGTTGTGTAACGTTTCGGTATGTGTACCAGGGGGGAGGCGGTACCGATGTTCGAAATTGACTCAGAGATGCCCACCGGCCTGGAGGAGGGCCCCAGAGAAAGCCGCGACGCAGAAACGGTTCGTACCCGTATCGCGCGCCTGATGGTGGTCGCCTCGTGCCTGGGCGTTCTCTCGGGGTGCGTAGGCGAATCCCCCGGCGCGACGCGCACCTCAGGGCTGAACGGCTGGGTGATGGACACGCCCATCCCCAAGCCCGACCTGGTCCTGACCGACACCAGCGGCGAGCCCTTCTCGCTGAGGGAGCAAACCGAGGGGTACATCACGCTCCTCTTCTTCGGGTACACCCATTGCCCCGACATCTGTCCCGTGCATATGGCGAACCTGGGTATCGTACTCGGTGACCTCACGCCCGAGGTACGCAACCGGATCAAGGTAGTCTTCGTCTCAACGGACCCGGACCGTGACGACGCGGTGACCCTCCGTGCGTGGCTGGATGGCTTTCATAGGGCGTTTATCGGGCTGCGCGGGCCCATCGGCGACGTGAATGCGGCGCTCGGAGCCATGATGATGCCCTCGGTGGCTGTGTTTCCGTCGGAGCACGGGGAGGATGGCGACCCCGTGATCGGACATCCCGCAGCTGTGCTCGCGTTCGGCACCGACAATCTCGCTCGGGTGCGTTACCCGTTCGGCACCCGCCAGGCGGATTGGGCACACGACCTACCGTTGCTCGCGGGCGGGGGCTGACCCGTTTCGCTGCAATGGTGGTGCGTCGCCCAAACGGGGGCGTGGGAATGGACTTGGCGGCCGTTGGTCGGTGTATGGCTGTTTATCGCGATCCTCGCATTGTGGTACCGAAGGCTCACTCACCGGCTGGGTGAAGCCCGGGGACCACGCGGGACCGCCGAGACGCGCGAGACCAGACGATGGCGGACCCGTGCCTTCGCCATGGCGCTTTTCTTGTTGTGGGCCTCACTCGACTGGCCGTTGGGGCCGCTGGGCGCTGGCTACTTCGCAACCGTTCATATGTCGCAGTTCCTCGCGGTCGGCGTCGCGGCTCCCGCTCTCTTGCTGCTCGCGATCCCTCCCGCTGCGTACGAGCGACTGACGGGCTACCCCCGGGTGTGGAAGGTGCTCGAGGGAATCACTCACCCCATGGCCGCATTCTGCATCTTCACCGTCCTGATGACGGTCTCGCATTGGCCGGGTGTGGTCGACACGCTCATGCCGACGCAGCTCGGGTCCTTCGTCCTGGACTCAACCTGGCTCGTCGGGGGACTGATCTTCTGGTGGCCCCTGATCGTTCCCGTGCCGGCTCGACCTGGATTTCATCCGCTGGCGAAGATCGGCTACCTCGTTCTGAACGGGATTCTGATTCGTCCTCCGTTCGCGATGATGATCTTCAGCGAGCACCCGATCTACGCCATCTACGAACTTGCGGCACCGCCGGCCGGCAACCCCATGGACGACCAGCAGCTCGCGGGTGTGATCATGAAGATCGGAATCGCGTGGATGATGTTCGCCGCCGTGGTGGTCGTGTTCAGAGGGTGGATGAGGGCCGAAGACGAGGCTTGAAGAGCGCGGGGCAGTCGTGACCCGGAGCGCGGCGGCACCCCACTTCTTCAACCGGCTATTACAAGAACCCCCACAGCGCCGGGTTTGTCGAGATGATCAACTCCACCCCGCGTCCGAAACCATGGCCGATGTCAAATTGAACCGTGCCGTGAACGAGGTCGAGCCCCAAGCCGAAGCCCGAGGCCGGCCCGCGCGTCTCCTGAACAGCCCAGACCGCCCGCGCCGATGCCGGCAAATCGCCCACCACCGCCACCGCACCGAAGACCCGGATGCCGACCCATCCGGGGAGCACCGTGCGCGTCACGCTCCCCCCCATCCGGGCGAAGCTCCTTCCTCCGAAGCGGCGGTAGGAGTGCCCGGGCAGGATGTGCCGCCCACCGATCAGAAAGAGCCGCTGCAGCGGGGGATCGCCCACGGAGGTGCCCGCCTGGAGGTCGATGCGTGAGAGCGTCCGGAAGTCCCGAGAACGGCGGCTGCTGGAAAGACTCACGATCGCGCGACCAAAGCCATCGCCGGAGAGAGCGCCGCCCTCGAGGCCGAGCGTGAGCTTGGTCGTCCACCCCAGCACGTCGGCACGCCTGCGCTCCACCTTGCCCGAAACCGACCAGAACGTGCCTTCGCTGATGGGAAGCACCGGGCGAAACGCATCGGCCCCGCCTACCGGCGACGAGGTCCACTCGAGGGACGGGGAGTCGTGGTCCTCTACCCTGACACCGAGCTCGCTGCTCCACGCCGAGCCGATCGGCCTTGAGAGCGTCACCGAAGCACCCGAACGGAAGACGAGGTCCTGATAGTCTTCGCCAAAGAAGAGCGCGGCGCCGGTGTTCACGACGCCGGCGGCGGTTGAGATACCGCCGATGTCCTCTGGGGAATTCAGGTAGCCCTCTACGCGAAGCCGCGCACCCGGCCCATCCAGGCGCCGCTGGAAGCGCAGTGTCGCCTCTGCCTGCTCGGCTCCGAACGCATACCCGCCGTAGCCCTCGACCCTCGTGAAGCGCCCCAACCCACCCGACGCCCCAGCCCCTGCGAAGGCCCCCTCTGCACGATTGGCGCGGAAGATCGACGAAACGTTCGGGATGTAGGGACGCACCGGGGGAAGTCCGCTCAGATACTGATCTCGAACCAGCTCTCGGACCTGCTCCTCGAGCTCCTCGATTGTGGGCGCGCCCCCCTCGGGAATCGCGAGCCCCTGCTCCTCCATTCCGTCGTAGAGATCATCCCTGAAGCGGGAGATGTCGGTGAACCGGTTGGGATTGAAGACGACCGCCGGACCACGGAACAGGTCGGCGGGCAGAGGGGTCTCGAAGTCGTACCCACTCACCTGAAGCTCCCCCCGAATCACCGTTGAGAGTCCAAGATCGAGCTCCGGGATCTGCCGGCGCACCTCGACCTCCTGGCGGAATGGGAGCCAGAAGCGCCGGTCCCAGAGGGAGTGCTCCAGCGTGACCCGAATGCGTTCGTTACGGCGATCGATGTAGGACGCCGGCGTAAAGGTGAAGTCCAGCCTCACGATCGAACCCGTACCGCGATCCAGGTACACGAACCCGACGAAGCGCGGACGCTCGGGGTTCTTGGGCCGTACCTCAACCTGATAAACGCGAATCGGATCAGGATCGGCCGGAAGCCGCAGCGTGAGGGAGTCCGTCAGCAGGTAGTCGTAGACGCCCATGCCCACCGGTGAGACCGGGTGGGGCACACCGCGCACGTCGCGTCCCTCACCGACGCGAATCTCGTTACCGAAGCCGTTCTGGATGACCGTCAGGCGATCGACGTAGTAGTTGAAGTCCTTGATGGGCATCAGCTTTTCGAGTCGCTGCGCCTGGACGATCTGTCGAGCCTGGTCGGGTGCCTGCCAGAAGAGGTCGAGGCTCACCTGGTCGACGCGAAGCGGGATCAGCTCCGACCCGTCCCCTCGGTCGACGAAGAAGTAGACGTAGCCGTCGGCGCGCGCGGTGTAATGCTGAAGCAACGAGTCCATGACCGGCCGCATACGAATGTCAGCACCGCGTTGGATGAGCTCGGTAACCCGGGGGCCGTTCCATCCGTCGGGGGTTTGCGCAGCGAGCGCAGGCCCACCCGCCGTCAACAGCCAAAGGAAGGCGGCCCTCTTCACGAGTACGGTGGTCCCCAAGTCGCTACTCTCAGTCGAGGTGCAGGCGCGGCGCAGAAACCAGCCTGGCATCCACCTCCATCGCCTCGGCTCCGATGAGGTCCAGGCAGTCGGGAATCGCCCCGAACACCGCACCGAGACACTCTTCGATGGCCCGCGGGGATCCCGGGAGGTTCACGATCAGCGTGCGACCGCGGATGCCCGCCGTCTGCCGCGAGAGGATGGCCGTCGGGACCGGAGCGCGCACCCCTCGTCGTCGCACATCTCCATGACCACCCGCTCAATCTCGGCTCGCTCGTCCGGAACGATGCGGGCGACGCCCTCCCACTCCGAGGTCAGCATCTTGGTCAGATAGGCGTGGACCGCCGGCCCGGATCGGTCTTCGTACTCACCCCGAGCGGCCCGGTCCGAGACGGTCACGATCCCTATTCGCAGCGTCACCCGATCCGCCACCGGTTGTTGGTTTTGTCTGACTCGAGGAGGATCACGTCGGGATCGAGTACAACCTCCGTCGGCCGCGTTTCGGTCTGAAACTCGACGGTCTGAGCCGCATCCCTCGACTCCAGCAGCTGGCGCTCATCGCCAACCTGAATAACCACCGGCATCCACCCTTCACCCGTGCGCGTCACCACCACGGAAGTGGTGAATCCACCCTCTGGATGGGCCACCACGCTCGCCGATGTGACGCTGTAATCGATCGACGCCGTCGACCACACCCACTGATTGAAGAACCAACCCAGATCCATGCCTGTGACGCCCTCGGCAACGCTCTGAAAATCCCTCCCCGTCACGTGTGTGAATCGGAATTGTTCATAGTACACCTTCAGAATATCACGCATGGCATCGTTGCCCACCAACGAACGCAGCATGAAGAAGACCACCGAGGGCTTGGAGTACGCCATGACACTGTATACGCCGAAGGTCGGGAAGTTCTCGGACGCGAGCGCCATGGGAAACGCGCGATTCTGCTGCTCGAAGCTCGCGAGCTGGTTGATGGTTCCAGCCCACGGATTCGGCACACCCGCCACCTCCTCGGTGAACCAGTTAGTGAGGAACGAGGTCAGCCCCTCGTCCAACCAGGCTTCCTTCCACTCGTTGTTGCCCAGAATCGCGTGTGCGTATTGGTGCGTCGTCTCGTGCGTGATCAATCCCTGGCCAGGTCCGCCGTTCATGATCATCATCGGAAACTCGGTCCCGCCGCCCTCGAGCCGGTGGACGTTGGTGATCTGCGGGTACAGGTAGGGACCTATCGTCGCGTCGAGCCATTCGAGGGCCCGCGCCGTGCGGTTTATGGCCGCCCCCATGTCCCAGTCGAGATCCCCTGCCCGATAGAGGACTCGTATCGCGATGTCCCCGATGTGCCCCTGCTCGTAGAGGTAGTCGGGGCTGATCGTGAGTCCAAAGTGATGCGTGTCTTCGGAGTGGAAGTAGACGCGCTTTCGCCCCTCCGCGACCTGGGCGGTCAGGAAGTCGAGGTCGGCGGCTACGACGTCGTCTCCGTACCAGCCGCGCATATAGTCGACGCGCTGCTCGGGACTCGTGGCCGAGGCCGTCCACCCCGGATCGCCCGAGATTGGCACACCCGTAGCCCCAATGATCTGATCGGTGGCGACATCCAGCGTGACATCGTAGGTCGCATACTCCCCGTAGAACTCACCCTGGGGGTAGAGCGGGTGGGCCTGCCACCCGGCCTTGTCGAAGACCGCAATCCGTGGGTACCACTGCGCAAAGTCGTAGTGACGGCCCCGACGACACTGACGCCGGCAGGTAGTGGATGGGCGGGCGTCCCACATCAGGTCGACCGTTACGGCATCCCCGGGTCGCAGCTCGTCGCGCAGCACGAGCTGGACGACGGTCGAGTCCGGGGCGTGGGGATATACAATCTCCACGTCCTCTCCGTCTACCTGGGCGAAGGTGAGCCGCTCGTAGCCGAAGTCCGGGTCCTCCAACATCGCGAAGTCGTACTCCTCACGCGCCTCGGTGCGGGCCCACTCGCTCCCGGGCCGGAAGGCATTCAGGTACAGGTGGAAGTAGAGCTCGTCGAGGGTCTCAGGAGACTGGTTCCGGTATTCTACGCGGGCATTCCCACGGAGTACCTCGGCGGCCTCATCGAGCGACGCCTCGATGGTATATCCCACCTCCTGCTGCCAGTACTCCTGCGCTGCACCCGGCGCTGCCCAAACCGCGCCGATGAGTCCCAGACACGCGAACTTCCTCGTCATGCTCTGCTCCTGATGCGTTGTTTTCGATCGGAATCCCCGAGAGTGGGGAAATGCTCCAGGCCACGCCACCCCACTTATTCAACATTCCTCTACGAAAGGATGTAGCCAGCTGCGAGCGCCTGGAACTCCTGGCACTGCGCCTCAACCCATACCTCATCGTGCCCAAGCTCCGCCGCGAGAAGCTCTGCCACGCGGGGCGCCGCCTCGCAGGCCGCACGGGCATTCAGCAGTAGCGCGCGCGTCCGTCGCGCGAGCACATCGTCCACGGTACGTGCCATCTCCTCTCGGATCGCCCATACCACCTCACCGACCCGGGACGGAAGCTCAGGGTGGAGCGCCTCACCGCACCGCGGGTCCCGTTCGATGAGTGATTCGATTTCCGGTGCGTCCGACCCGTACGGCCACAGCCTCCCAAAGCGCTCGGCGTGAGCGTGATGTCCGTGGATGCGCAGCTCGCGTGTGAGGCAATCCCGCACCTCGAGTCCTGCGCAGACGGCGGCATGGTCGACCGCGTCCTCGGCCATCTTCCGGTACGTCGTCCACTTGCCACCCGCAATCGTGACCAGGCCAGAGGTGGAGATCAACAGCGTGTGATCGCGGGAAAGCGCAGCGGTATCCTCGTCAGGATCCGCCGCCACCAGCGGCCTGATCCCGGCAAAGACGCTGAGTACGTCCGCAGGGGTAGGGTCCCTGGTGAGGTATCGGGCGGCGTGAGTGAGCAGAAACTCCACCTCGTCAGGCTGGGGGCATGGTTCGAGGGAGACCTCGTCGATCGGGGTGTCCGTCGTGCCCAGGATGACGACGTCGTGCCACGGCACCGCAAAGAGGACGCGTCCGTCGTCGGTGTGGGGCACCATGATGGCGTCCTCGCCGGGGTGGAAGCTCCGGTCCAGCACCACGTGCACGCCCTGACTCGGCCGGATCATCGGGCGTACTTCAGGATCGTCCATCTCGCGGATTGCGTCGCTGAATGCCCCAGTGGCGTTGATCACGACGCGTGCTGAGGCCTTGAGCTCCTCGCCCGTTTCGGCGTCACGCGCCACGACGCCTGACACGAAGCCGTCCCCATCCTTCTGGAGCTCGGTCACGCCCACATAGTTCAGCAGCACGGCCCCCTGCTCGGCCGCGGTTGCGAGGAGGTTGATGAGCAGGCGCGCATCGTCGAACTGGCCGTCGTGGTAGATGACCCCGCCGCGCAGCCCCTCGGTCTCGATCGTTGGGAGGCGCTCGACGGTCTCCTCCTTCGAGAGTAACCGGGACGGCCCGAACCCGTACTTTCCCGCGAGCGCGTCGTACACCTTGAGGCCGATTCCGTAGAAGGGCGCCTCCCACCAGTCATAGTTCGGCACCACAAAGGCTCGGTCGCGGACGAGGTGAGGTGCATTGGTACGAAGAATTCCGCGCTCCTTGAGCGCCTCCATCACGAGCGGGATGTTGCCCTGCTGCAGGTAGCGCACGCCCCCATGAACAAGCTTGGTGCTCCGCGACGACGTCCCCTTCCCGAAGTCCGACTGCTCGAGGAGGAGCACGTCGTACCCGCGTGAGGCCGCGTCCACTGCGATACCCGCCCCGGTCGCACCACCCCCAATGACGACAATGTCCCAAGGACCGTCCTGGGCCTCGAAGTGTGCCTTCATCTGGTCGCGGTTCATACCAACTCCGGTCGGATCACTCACAGCTGTGGCCGGTTTCATACCCCCTGGGGCAAAGGAGGATGCGCCACCGCACCATAAGCAGCACCTTGCCACATTCTCCCGACTCTGCTTTCGTGATTTTCATGATCCCACTCATCGCCGCCTCGGTAGCCCCGGCTCTCGGCCCCGCCCTCTATTGGCTCGCGGGACGCCGTGTCACCCCCATCGCCGTCCTGGACGGATTCGTGTACATCGCGCTCCCGGGATTGGTGTTCCTGGTGGTGTTCCCTCAGGCCGCCGAAATCGGGAGTTGGCTTCCTGTGGCCATGCTGGCTGCGGGCGCGATCGGGCCGTCTCTGGCCGAGAAGACCTTCCGCTCCGTGGCAGAGGGAGCGCACAACCTCGCGCTGCTGCTGGGGCTGTCGGGCCTCGCGCTGCACGCCCTGATCGAGGGGGCGGCGTTGAGGCCCAGCGTCGCCAACGCAGAGACCGTCTTCCTTCTCGCCGTCGTGCTCCATCGGCTCCCCGTCGGGTTGGCGATCTGGTGGCTCCTCCGCCCTCGATTCGGGCGCACGGCAGGGCTGGCCGCGATCGCAGTGGTCGTGGCGAGTACGGCCGGGGGTTACTTCGCCGGAGACGAAGCCACCGCCGCTCTCTCTGGTCAGGCGGGCAGCCTCTTCCAGGCGTTCGTGGCCGGCACGCTCCTGCATGTGGTGTTCCATAAGGCGCCCAGCTACAAGGAGATGGGCGCCGCCGGGCGTACGCCTATGCGGTGGGCCGAGGGGTTGGGGGCGGTGGCCGCCCTCGCGCTCCTCACCGCCCTTCTCTGGCCGGGTGCGGGCAGCGCGGATGTTGCGGTCACAGCGTTCACGAGCCGATTCATGGGGCTCGCGCTGGAGAGCGCCCCCGCCCTGGTGCTCGCGTACTTCGCCGCCGGACTGATGACGGAGTTCATGCCGGCTTCCTCTGTGCGGTGGATGTCGAGGGGGGGGTCGCTCAGCTCCGCCGCCCGCGGAATGACGCTGGGGCTGCCCTTCCCCGTGTGTTCATGTGGCGTCGTGCCGCTCTACCGAACCCTCGTGACCCAGGGCGCCCCCGCAGCCGCTGCGATGGCCTTTCTGGTCGCCACCCCAGAGCTTGGGCTAGACGCCGTCTTCCTCTCCATCCCCCTCCTCGGGGGCCCCATGACGCTGATTCGCGTAGGCGCGGCGGGGGCGACTGCCCTTCTGGTCGGGTGGCTGGTAGGCGGTTGGGTGAGCCGGAACACGCCAACGCAGCCGCTCCCCGCCGAGGCTGCCACCAGTTCGACCCCGTCTCCGGCAGGGGAGCGGTTCATCCGGGGGATGCGCACCGGATTTGGGGATGTGGTCGACCACACGGCCCCCTGGATCCTCCTCGGTCTCTTCATCGCCGCGGCAGCAGCACCCTATCTGGAGGGGGGGTGGCTCGCCACCCTCCCTGGCGGGGTCGATGTGCTCGCCTTCGCACTGATCGGACTCCCCACCTACGTATGCGCCTCGTCGGCAACCCCGCTCGTGGCCGCCCTGATGGCCGGGGGCCTCTCGCCCGGTGCGGCCATCGCCTTCCTGATCACTGGCCCGGCGACCAACGCCACGACCTTCGGAGTACTCGCAGACCTTCACGGCAGAAAGGGGGCGTTGGTCTTCTCGGGCACGATCATCGGGCTGTCCGTCGGACTCGGCCTCGCGGTGAACGGTGTATTCGGCGCGGTGCCCGTCCCTTCCCTGGCTGCCATGGTCGAGGAGGCGCCTACCTCCTGGGAGACGATCTCAGCCGCTATATTGGTTCTCGTGATCATCGCGTCGCTGCTGAGACGAGGTAGTCGGCGCTTCGTCGCAGAGCTGCGCTTCGCGCGCGGAAACACGGCAGGCTGAGCCGATGGCTACACCAGAAGTCGATCTCATCTACGAGACCACCTGCCCGAACGCCGATCGCGCCCGAGCACTCCTTCGCGACGGGTTGGACGAGCTGGGGATTGGCGGAAGTTGGAATGAGTGGAACCGAAGCGGAACGGACTTCCCCTCGCGCTTCGACGCCTTCGGTTCGCCCACGATCCTGGTGAATGGCGCCGACGTCGCCGGAGATGGGGCAGCCTCAGACGCAGATTCATGCCGGGTCTATCTCGCCGACGGCCAGCTCCGGGGCGTACCCACCCTGGACCAACTCACCTCCGCCCTGCGCGAAGCTCACGCCTCGGGTCGCTGACACCCTCCTCGGGACTCCGGTCGGATCGACACCCCACGGCCCGCCAGAAGTCGGCATAACAAGCGGCAGAAGTCAGAAATCTTCGCGTTCCTCTTTCGGCATCACACCTTATTGAACATAATTTGTGTGCGGCCTGAGCGGATCGAGGCGACACGATTCTGAACCCCACGCCATGATCCCGATTAGCGTACTCGGGGGTACCTAACGAGGGTGAACGTCTTTACCAATTTGTTCCCCCTACTTGATCTCAGGCCGCCCCGCCGCATTTTTGGGGTAGTTAACTAAGTCAACCCCCCCCAGGAGTTGTGGACGAAATGCCAAGGCCCCCCGGTGCAGTTGTTGTGCAGTGGCGTGATCTCGCAGAGGCAGGTGTCACCTACGCCGAGATCCATCGCCGATTTTCCGAATACTCCGCCAACCAGATTCGTCATTACTGCATGGGAACCTCAGGAAGCAAGCTTCCAGGCCCCATTCAGAAGGCCGGTCGGTTCGGTGGACACAATGTGTGGTTGCAGGGAGAACGCTCCCCACATGCGGCCCTCACCAAAAAGCAGGCGCTCGACGTCCTGAATGATTGGGACGAAAAAAAGGACGGCTGGGGTGTCCCCGGAGCCGAGTGGGCTCGCCGCCTCAGTGTGTCGGCGGGTACCATCCATATGCTCCGACGTGGTGAGACGTGGGAACACCTGAATCATAAGAACCAGGGACGTTCCCCTAAGAGGACTTAGGTGATCGAGGTGGGTCGCGCCGGCATCAGCTTGCCGGTACGACCCACCTCATCGGCTTGGCCTGGAGGGTATACGCCGGGATGAGGCATCACTCGGCGGGCTTGAGTTGGGACTCTGAGGCAGACCATCTCGTGTTTGCCGTTCCCGATCTCACCGCCGGCTGTGACGACATCGAACGTCGATTTGGAGTGCGGCCGGATCCCGCCGGCGCCCACCCACAATGGGGCACCCGGAATGCACTTCTCGCCCTGGGACCGTCCGTGTACCTCGAGATCATCGGACCGGATGACGCCGGGCCGGCCCCATCTACGCCACGGCCCTTCGGAATCGACACTCTCGATGAGCCCAGCCTGGCAACGTGGGCAGTCCGTCGTCCCCGGTTGGCAGAGATCGCTCAGCACGCCACGAACATCGGCGTCTCGCTCGGCGGGATCGTTGAAGGACGCCGGCGCCTACCGGACGACACACTCCTCGAGTGGCAACTCACCCTCCCATACCCAATCACAGAGGGTGGGCTCATCCCGTTCTTCATCGACTGGGGCGCCTCACCACACCCTGCGAAGACGGCCCCAACCGGCTGCACATTGTCTGAGCTCTGCGGGGAGCACCCCAACCCCGACCGCCTGCGCGACGTGTTGGCAGGGTTGGGCGTCAAGCTCTCGATTCAGGCGGGACCGTTGCCGCAACTCACCGCGGTCATCGACACCCCGCTAGGTCCGCAGCGCCTCGGATGAGGGAGTACCCACTCAGCCCGTGAGTCGGCGAAGACTCGCCAGCACCTCCTCAGGTTCAGGGCGCACCGTATAGTCGGGGTCTACCGAGGCGTACGTGATGATCCCGTCCGACCCCACGATGAAGGCACCCGGCATGGGCAGTGTCCACGATGGGTCACCATTGTCCAGCTCCAGGTCGAGGCCGAAGGTGTTCAGGTAGATGTCGCGCACTGCCGCCGGAATCTCGAACTTCAGTCCGAAGGATTCCGCCACGCGATTCCCCCCGTCGAAGAGCACCGGGTGCTCGATGTGATCCGCCTCGACCCAGTCACGAGATCGGTCGGGCAGCTGCGGAGAGATCGTAACGAGGCTGGCGCCTGCCGCCCTGACCTCAGGATAGATCGCCTTCAGAGCAGACTGCTCTGTGCGGCAATAGGGTCACCAGCGCCCCCTGAAGAAGGTCAGAATGGCGGGACCGCCCTCCAACAGGGCAGAAAGAGTCACCTCGTTGCCGGTGAGGTCGGGGAGCGTGAAATCCGGAGCGGCATCCCCCGGCGACAGGACGCCGTCGAGGATGCCCGAGGCCGCTAGCTCGAGCGTCGCCTGATGCACCACGGACCGAACCTCCGGAGCCATCTTGGCGGCACTCGCCTCCTTCATTCTTCTGAGCTGCTCGTTGAGCGTCATGTTAGTGTTCCGTTTCAAGAGTTCGCGAGTCACAAAGAGGGTCGGGGCGCCGAGGGCTCAAGGCGGGACGACGAGGTGTAGCCGAAGCTACGGCGAGGAGGCCCAACGCAGAGCCCACGGATGCCCCGTGCCCTCGACTGGCCGAGATACTCTTGCGACGGGACACTAGTTTCCCTCCGTGCGCACGGTTGGGTATGTGATCCCGAGTTGCTCGAGATATGTATCGAATCGCGTAGGGTCGTAGCGAAGTTCCTCGAGCAATGGGCGGAAGCGGGCCATCTTCTCGGCATTGATGAAGATGGGCGGTTCGATCCCCGCCGGAATCAATGACGCCCACTGGAAGTCCTTTGTAGTCACCTCGCGGAAGTACGTCCAGGCCTCCTCCACGAGGGCAGGCTCGTTTACGAGCTCGATCGCCGTCATGGCGATGACCCGAGAGCCGTAATTGGCCCCCCTGTGGGCGATCGGAGTCGCCATCGCGATTCCGCTGGACCAATGGTGTCCGGTCATTCCTGGGATGTTCCCAGGATACCGAAGCCGTATCGTGGGCAGGTTCCACGACACCTCGGCAATATCGTCGCTGCCGCCCCCCATCCCCTGATCCGACTCCTTCAGCTCCTGCTCGAGCTCGGTCGGTAGCCCGACCTCCTCGGCCCCCAGCTCCTTCTGGGCGGCGTGGGCCATAGCCTGGTCGGCCTCAGACCACTCGGGCATGCCAACCCTGAGGATGTTCGCGTGCATGCGTTCGGCGAGTGGCTTGCTCATGCTCGACGGCCAGGCAGATCCAAGCACACGCTCGGTGACCGTGGTCCCGGTCATCATCGTCGCGCCCTCTGCGATCGTCTGTCCGATCTCGTGCAGGGCCTTGATCCGCGCATAGTCCAACTCGCGGAAGTAGTACCACACGCTCGCCTCCGAGGGGACGACGTTGGGCTGATTCCCACCGTTGACGATGATCGAGTGGGAACGCTGTTGGAGGCGCAGGTGCTCACGACGGAAGTTCCAGCCCACGTCCATCAGCTCGGCCGCATCCAGCGCGCTGAGACCGTCCCAGGGCGACGCCGCACCGTGCGCCGTCCGTCCATGGAAGGTGAACATCGTCGAGACCAAGCCAGAACCAGAAATTCCCCACGCAGTCGAGAAATTCCTCGAAATGTGGGTCGACAGCATGATGTCCATGCCCTCGAAGAGTCCATCGTTCACCATATAGGTGCGGCTCGCCACCAACTCCTCGGCGACTCCGGGGATCACCTTGAGCGTGCCCGAAAGGCCATGCCGCTCCATCACGCGCTTCGTCGCAATCGCGGCCACGATGTCTACCGCGGGAGCGCTGTTGTGCCCCTCCCCGTGCCCCGGGCCACCGGGGATCAGGGGGTCTTGATAGGCGACTCCGGGCTTCTGGGAGGTCTCGGGAAGCCCATCTATGTCTCCCATGAACCCGATCACCGGAGAGCCACTTCCCCAGCTCGCCACGTAGCAGGTCGGCATCCCGGAGCACCCTCGCTGAATCTCGAACCCTTCGGCTTCGAGGATTCCCGTGATGTACTCCACCGTCCACACCTCTTCGAAGCCCAGCTCCGAGAAGGAGAAGACCATGTCGACCATCTCCTGGGAGAGCTTCTCCATCGACTCCACCTCGGAGAGCACCTCATCCTGAAGGTCCGAGGTTGATTGGGTTGAGGCCACGCGCGGCAGCAGGGCCGCCATGAGCAGGGTGAACATCAAGATCCGCTGGGGTCCGAACCGCATGGAGCAACTCCGGTCGAGAGGAGAACGAGAACGGCGGCAATATCGGCGCTCATCACCCCTGCGCGCCAGGCATCGGGCGCCACCGGGCTCCCGTCGGGTTGATCGAAGAGGAACACCCTCCACATCTTTGGGCGTGTGTGGGCACAAAGATCCTCCGGTCCGGATTCGTAGGGTCAGTTCACGCGACACGCACATTGCACCACGAAGGCACGCACCTATGCTGAGCCGCACCGCAACCGTCATCGCACTTCCGATTCTCCTGGTAGCAGCTACACTGGGGACTTCGGGGACTGCGCACACCACCCCCACCGAGCTCCACTTTGAGCTCGTGAAGTCTGATCCTGCCGGCGACACGGTAATCGACCACGCACCTGCCGCGGTGAGGCTCTGGTTTTCGCAGGAGCCTGAGATTGAAGGCGCCAGGGTCCGGATCATGGGACCCGACGAGGTGCTCGTGACAATGGGCGACGTGCACCAGGATGCAGCCGACAAGACCATCGTCAGCGCGGCCATTCTCGGCGAGCTGCAGCCCGGTACTCAGACGGTAATCTGGCGAGCGATGGGTCGGGACGGACACGTCGTCACCGGCGAGTTCACCTTCTCGTATGACACCGCTACAGATACGCGATAGAAGCTACCCGTGAGTCCATCGCTCTTTGGGCTCCCGGCCCGCTGGATGCTCTTCGCAGCCCTCACCCTGATGGTGGGGGCTGTTGCGTTTCGTCAGATCGTGGTGAGGGGCGTTCGCCGGAGTTCGCCAGATCCCGCACGCTGCTTCTCCCTCTCGGCCGAGAGAATCGCCGCGATGATAGGACGCTGGGGCACGATCTTGCTCCTCCCCGCACTCGTGGTGGTTCTGGCAGTGCAGGCGGCCGAATTCCGTGACCCGTTCGACCCTTTCTGGCCCCAGCTGAGCACGCTGATCCTGCATACGCTGTGGGGTAGGACATGGCTCATCCAGGTTGGTTTGGCGGCCGTAGCGTTCGTCGCCTTCACAGGCACCGCGAAGACGAATGGGTCCGGGTGGTGGCACCTCGCTACGATTACCGCTCTCGCGGCAGGCATCTCACCCGCGTTCACCGGACATTCCTTCGC
Organism: Gemmatimonadota bacterium; assembly: GCA_036679625.1. Taxonomy (GTDB): domain Bacteria; phylum Gemmatimonadota; class Gemmatimonadetes; order Longimicrobiales; family Gaopeijiaceae; genus JAZDDA01. Next base: position 66,133 of record JAZDDA010000165.1, read on the forward strand.
TACAGAGCACCTCCGCGGCCTGGCGATGGCGGCCGACGCAGTCCACCTCCTCGCAGCAGGTGCATGGCTCGGCGGACTCCTGGTGCTGGCCTCCACATGTGGAGGAGCGCTCAGGAGCTCGACAGCGGGGCACGACTACATCCCGCGCTCGGTCACGGCGTTTTCTCCGCTCGCACTCGGGGCAGTGACGACGCTGATCCTCACCGGGACATTCGCGGCATGGCTGCATGTCGGAAGCCTCAGCCAGTTATGGGCGAGCCCATACGGCAGGGTCCTCACCGCAAAGCTGCTCCTCGTCGGGGTGATGGCGCTCCTCGGTGCCTATAACTGGAAGAGGGTAACGCCACGCCTCGGCGACCCGGACGGGCAATCGGAATTCGTGCGACGTTCGGCGCGCGCGGAGCTCGTGGTGGGTGTCCTGATCCTCGCAGCCACGGCGCTCGTCGTCGCGAGTCCGATGCCAATGGAAGGCTGAGTAGCTCAAAAAAAGCGGCCGGCATCACGAGGACACCGGCCGCTCAGACGAGACTGGAACGGGGCAGTATTGAAGCCCAGGAAAAATCTTGGGTGACTTCCCCGTAGCCTTCGCCGTCCCCCGAAGGGGCATGACGTCCGCCGCAAAAGTCGGTCCCGGCTTCACAAATGTTGGCTCAATTACTAGAGCCGTCCCAGCACGTCTATTCTCAATGTAGGGCAGGCCCGGTCAGTCGTCCACCGGCGCCCAACGCCTCGAATGCCCGCTGTGTAAGCGCATCCATCGGTGGGCGGGACGCTCGTCACTCGGAACGAAACGACCTCAGGAGGCCCAGATTCATGAGGTCGCCGGAGCTGACGTCCTCCCCCTTAGGTGTCTCGAGGACCTTGGGAATCTCGGCAAAGCGAGGATCCTGCATGAGTCGCCGAAATGGCGCAGCACCCAGCTCGCCCTGGCCGATATGAGCGTGTCGGTCGCGGTGAGACCCCAAGCCCCCCACTGAGTCGTTCAGGTGAAAGAGCCCGATCGAGTCGAGACCGAGTGTGTCCTCGAATTTCTCGCAGACCGCATCGTAGCCTCCGACCAGGTCGTACCCAGCAGCGAGGGCGTGGCAGGTATCGAAACAGAACCCTATGCGCTCCCGGTGCTCGGCAGGGACAGCGTCCCTGATTCCAGCCAGGAGCTCGAACGAGCCCCCGATCGAGGTCCCCGAGCCAGCGGTGATCTCGAGCAGAATCTGAACCCTCGCCGGGACGGCCTCGAGGGCGCGGGTGATTCCATCTGCGTTGCGAACCACGCCGCTTGCCGGATCCTTGTCCGTCGCATTTCCCGGATGCGTCACCATCGCGTTCAACTCGAGCGCCGCGCACCGCTCGAGCTCGGCTTCGAAGCTCCGACAGGACCGCTCCCAGAGCGCCGAATCGGGGGACGCGAGGTTGATCAGATACGAATCGTGCGAAACGGTAAATCGAATGTCCTCACGGGCCACGGCTGCTCGAAAGGCCTCGACTCGCTCGGCAGATAAAGCAGGCTCCGCCCAGCGATTCGGCTGCTTGGTGAAGAGCTGAAGGACGTGCGCGCCAATCTCGCGAGCCCTCGCCGGAGCCTTGTCGACCCCACCCGCAGCCGAGACATGGGCACCCAACTCGTCAATGTGGTCCATTCACCGGACCTCCTTGCCAATCACAGGAACATTTTTCCGGTCAGATACCTGCCCTGCGGCTCCATCAAAGGCCATCCGTAAGATCGTGAGACTCATATCTGTATGGTAACTCGCTGTCACACACACACTTAAGACACATTCGCGCCTCGGCGGGCCAACCTACCCCCGTAAGGCATACGTCTTGAAGATACATACGCATGGAAAGCTGCAACTCACAGGGCTCAGGGGGACCGAATGAAGTCACGGATTCATGCAGATGGATGGCTCGACCTCAGCGATCGGAGGCGCGTCAGGATGCCCATCGGAGGAATCACCCGCAAGATCGATCCCCTCCCCGAGGCAGAGGCGCTGGCCTTCCTCCTCTCGCATACCTTTCCGGGTCACCGCAAGATCGTGAAGACCATGTCGGAGAGCGACCGGGTCAAGATCCGCCTCGCACTCTGGTCTGAGTCCGTAAGCGAGCGGATGTCGCACGTCGATCGTGTCTGGCGTTCGATAACCGAGCAGGTCGCGGCCCCCGAGAATCCCGACGAGCCGGAGCTGATCCAGATCGTCCAATACGGAGACTCCTGGAGCTACCCTGTCTACCTCGATGGGCGCGTAACTCGAGTACTCCCCCACGGGGGTGTAGCTTCCAATGCAAAGGGCAAGCGTGCACGTGGGCTCGCCCCTCAGTTCGACCTCAAGAGCGCGTAGCGGAAAAGCGGCGGATCAGCGCTCCGGCAGCCCCGGCTCCGTCATCCCCCGCACGTCCAACGCTTCGTCCAACTCATCCGGCGGCAGAAGGTCTCTCTCTGCAGCGACGTCACGCACCGACCGGCCCTCCTTGGCAGCCTGCTTTGCCACCACCGATGCCTGGTCGTAACCGATGTAGGGATTGAGCGCCGTTGCGATTGCAGGATTCCGCTCGAGGAGCTCCCTCGCACGCTCCTCGTTGGCCTCGATCCCCACAACGCAGCGATCGGTGAATGCTCGAGCCATCGTCGCGAGCAGAGACACCGACTCGAGGAGCGCGTCGGCCAGAACCGGCATCATCACATTCAGCTCGAAGTTTCCACGGCTCCCCGCGACCGTGATCGTCGTGTGGTTTCCCATCACGCGCGCCGCCACCATCATCGTTGCCTCCGACATCACCGGATTCACCTTCCCCGGCATGATCGAGCTTCCCGGCTGAATAGCGGGAAGCTGAATCTCCGAGATACCGGAGGTCGGCCCGCTCGCAAGCCACCGTACGTCGTCGGCGATCTTCATGAGGCTCGTCGCGATCGTGTTGAGCGCTCCCGACACACTCACGGCGGCGTCCTTCGCACTCTGCGCCTCGAAGTGGTTGTCTGCCTCGCGGAACTCCAGGCCAACCTCCTCCGAGATTTTCGTGATCGTCCGGGCTGCGAACTCCTCGTGCGTGTTGATCCCCGTGCCGGTCGCGGTTCCTCCGAGCGCCAATTCGGAAATCTCTGAAGATCCCTGGCGCGCCCGGTCGAGCGAGCGGGAGAGCTGATGGGCGTATCCCGAAAATTCCTGACCCAGCCGGACGGGCGTGGCGTCCATGAGATGAGTGCGTCCCGACTTGATCACCGAGTCGAAGTCCTCGGCCTTGGCCGCGAGGGCCGCCCGCAGATGCTCGAGTGCCGGGATGAGATCTTCTTCGATAGCCGTCCTCGTCGAGATGTGGATGGCCGTGGGGATCACGTCGTTCGACGACTGCCCGAAGTTTACATGGTCGTTCGGATGCACCGCATCGTTATCGAGGATCTGGTTCGCGCGGTGGGCAATGACCTCGTTCGCGTTCATGTTCGTCGAGGTGCCCGAACCAGTCTGGAAGATGTCCAGTACGAACTCTCCATCCCACCTTCCCTCGGCGACCTCTCCGGCAGCCTGAACGATCGCCTGAGCGATCTGGGGTTCGAGGTTTCCGAGCTCTTCGTTCGTCTGAGCCGCCGCCTTCTTGATCAACCCCAACGCCTGAATGAAGCGCCGCCCGAAGCGTTTTCCGCTGATCGGAAAATTTTCGAGGGCCCGCTGAGTCTGTGCGCCGTAGAGTGCGTTCTCCGGAACCTGAACCTCGCCGAGAGAGTCGCGTTCTGTGCGAAAACCGCCTGCCATACTCACCTCATCGTCTTGCAGGCTCGGGGCCCGCGTTCAGGGGACAAACTTTCTTGTAACTGAATCTAGTGTTCCACTAGCTCTTCGGGGGCCGGCTGGGGCGAAGCTCCACCCGGCTCGCGAGCGCATTATCCGGGTAGCCGACGATGTGGAGGACCGCAGACGCGACATCCTCCGACGTCAGGCGCCATGCGTCTCTCTCATCGGGGGCACGCCCACCAAAGTAGGTCGCCACCGAACCGGGCATCACCACGCTCACCCGAATACCCTCATGGCGCAGATCGAGCATCATCGCCTCGGTCATGCCGAGCAGTCCAAACTTACTGGCGTTGTACCCGGCTCCACCCGCGAAGGAATTTCGGCACGCGAGCGACCCGATGTTGATGATCCAGGCGTCGTCCTGGGCCTTGAGGTGCGGAATCGCGAACTTCGAGAGGTAGAACACACCCCCGAGATTCGTGTCTACCTGAGCCTGCCACTCTTCGATCGAGAGTTCCTCGATCCCCTTGAAGACGCCAAGCCCGGCATTGTTGACGAGAATGTCGACGCGGCCGAATTCGTCAACCGTCTGGTCCACGAGGGATTGGCACTCCTCTACCCGGCTCACATCGCAGGGAATTCCGACGACGCGACTACGCACCCCGGCGTTGAGCTCGGCGGATACGGCTTCAACCTCCGCACCGGTCCTGGAGCTGATCACGACATCGGCCCCAGCCTCTGCCAGATCCTTGGCGACCGCGAGGCCAATTCCCTTGGTACTCCCGGTGACGATTGCTACTCGATCTCTCAAATCGATCATCAATATGTCCGTCCCTTAATGGATTTCTTGTGTGGCGCAGAAAAGCGCGAGGAGTGTTGCCCCGTTCGGGTCCCCCTCTACCTTTGGACCATGACAAGAGTCGCTGTGGTTACGGGAGGCGCAGTCCGCCTCGGTCGAGCTATCTCTCTCGGGCTGGCCGAGGCAGGATACGACATAGGTGTGAATTACCTCACCTCGAATGCCGCTGCAACAGAAACCGAACGCAGGATCACCGAGCTGGGTCGAAACGCGGTACTCCTGCCCGGCGATGTCTCCAACACCGATGACGTGGCGCGCATCGCCTCGCAGATCGAATCCCGCTTCGGGCGCCTGGACCTCCTGGTGAATTCCGCCTCCGTATTCTTCAAGACGCCTCTCCTCGAGATCGAGGCCGAGGAGTGGGATCAGGTGATGGCTGTGAACCTCAAGGGCCCTCACCTGATGGTCCGCGCCTGTGCGGACCTTCTCCGGAACTCCCAGGGCTCGGTGGTCAACCTCGCAGACCATATGGGCATGCGGGCCTGGGTCCGGTACGCCCACCACTCGGTCTCCAAGGCCGGAGTCATGCACCTCACGCGCATCATGGCCAACGCCCTCGCGCCCCAGGTCCGCGTAAACGCCGTGGCTCCGGGCCTGGTGCTTCCGCCCGCGGACTTCTCCGCAGAGGCGTTGGAGGCCGAGGTCCAGGCCACCGCACTCAAACGAGGCGGCAGCCCAGATGACATCGTGCGCACGATCCTCTTTCTAGCCGACTCGCCCTTCATCACAGGCGAAGTCGTGGTCGTGGACGGCGGGCGCCACCTGAGCTAGTGTACCGCCGCCGCCGGCCCGCCGTGGGCCAACCATTTTTCTGCCTCCAGCGCCGCCATACACCCGGTTCCCGCCGCAGTGACGGCCTGACGGAAGAAGTCGTCCGCAACGTCACCCGCCGCGAAGACGCCCGGCACGGAAGTCTCGGTACGCCACGATGTCGGAGTCACGATGTACCCGTTCGGCTTCACCTCTACCTGCCCGTTGAGAAACGCCGCGTTGGGCGTGTGCCCGATGGCAACGAAGAGGCCGCCGACCGTAAGCTCAGACGTCTCGCCCGTCACGGTGTCCTCGAGCGTGAGCCCGGTGATGACGTCGTCTCCGTGCACCTCGGTGACGGTCTTGTTCCACTCGAATCGAATCTTGTCGCTGTCGAAGGCTCGCTGTTGCATGATCTGCGAAGCCCTGAGCTCATCGCGCCGGTGAATGACGACCACCTCGCCGGCGAACTTGGTCATGTAGAGCGCGTCCTCCATTGCGCTGTCCCCACCACCCACGATCGCAATTACCTGATCGCGGAAGAACGGGAGCGCACCGTCACACACTGCACAGGCCGACACACCGCCTCCGCTCTGGGCGAGACGCTCTTCGTTGGGGAGTCCGATCCAGCGGGCATTCGCACCCGTCGCAACGATCACCGCATCCGCCTCGATCTCCTTCCCGCTCGACGACGTCATGCGAAGCGGGCGTGAAGAAAAGTCGACCTCAACGATATCCTCGGTAAAAATCCTCGTGTCAAAGCGGACGGCCTGCTCCCGGAACGACATCATCATGTCCTGCCCCGAGACCCCGTCCGGAAATCCCGGGTAGTTCTCTACCTCAGTCGTGAACATGAGCTGTCCCCCGGGGATCATCGTGCGGCTCCCCTGACCCTCGAAGACAACAGGGTCGAGTTGGGCGCGTGCTGCGTAGATCGCGGCGGTCCATCCCGCCGGCCCGGAGCCGATGATCACAACTTTTTCGCGCAATTTATCAGACATTTTCAGATCACTTATCTTTGAATACGGCCAGGTTGGTGGAGTGGCCGGGATTGATGCGTGCGTCAGGATTCACATAGTGAACCGCGTTGTTTACAGCGATTGCAGCCTCAGCGAACCCCGTCGCGATCAGCTCCAACTTGCCCAGGTAGTCCACGATGTCCCCGGCCCCGAATACCCCGGGCACCGATGTCTCCATCAGAGGGCTCACCTTGATCCGGTTCTTCTCCAGCTCGAGGCCCCACGCCTTCATGGGGCCAAGATCCGGCTTGAATCCGAGAAAGGTCAGCACCTCATCGACATCGAGCCTGACTTCTTCCTTCGTACGATTGTCGAAGATGGTCGCACCCTCGACTCGACCGTCCCCGTGGATCTCACGAACCTCGAAGAAGGTGCGCAGATCGATCTCCCCCGCTGCGTCGGCCGCGTGGAGCTGTTGAATCGACGATTCGTGGGCGCGAAAACCGTCCCGGCGGTGGACCATCACCAGAGATTCCGCACGATCCTTGAGCCCAAGGGCCCAATCCAGCGCAGAGTCTCCGCCGCCCACCAGAAGAATCTTCTTGCCCCTGAACGCCTCAGGATCCTTCACCGCGTATGAAATGCCTTTGCCCAGGAGGGCGTCGTACCCCGGCACCGTAAGGTGGCGCGGCTCGAAGGCACCCTTTCCACCGGCGATCACCACCGAGCGGGTCGGGTACGTATCGCCATTCCGGCTTCCAAGCACGAACCCGTCGGCGTCGCTGGTCAGCGTCACGACCTCTTCGTCGAGGACTACCTCAGGGGAGAACTGGAGAGCCTGCGTTGCCAGGTCCCGGGCAAGATCCTTGGCGAGGATCCTGGGAAACCCCCCTACATCGAAGATGTCCTTTTCAGGATATAGCGCGGTAAGCTGACCACCCAGCTCCGGAAGTGAGTCGATGATCCGGAGGGAGACGCCTCTCATCCCAGCATAGAACGCGCCGAAGAGGCCGGTGGGGCCTCCTCCGATGATCGTTAGGTCTGTTCTTTCGTGATTCATGGAGTCTGACGTGTGTGGACGGGCCGTGATTCAGGACTTCAGAACGCCGTGGATTGAGGCCTGCTGCTCAGGGCTGGATCAACGATAACCGCTACCCGCGCCCGTGGAAGGCCCCGAGACACGAACTCAGTCCGTGGAGCCGCGGTAGAGTTCCGAGTCCTTGTAGCTCGCCACGCCACGCACCACCAGGAGCTTGACGCCCACTGCGAGCGGGACGGCAATCAGGAAGCCAGCGAACCCCAGAAAAAATCCTCCCATCGAGAGCGACAGGACCACCCACACCGGGTGGAGCCCCACGCTTTCTCCCACGATGCGGGGGCTGATCACAGTGCCTTCGAGCATCTGGGTAACTGCGTAGACGCTGGCGAGCTTGATCAACGACATGACCACGCTTCCCGACACGAGTGCGATGACGAGAGCCGGAACCATCGAAATGGCGAGGCCCAGGTAGGGCACGAGGCTCAGCACCCCCACGAGTGCCCCGATAAGGAGGGCATAGGGGAAGCGAACGATGAGCAGCCCGGCGGCCATGATCACACCAAGGATCAGCGCAACAGTAAGCTGCCCTCGCAGATACTTTGAGAGGAGACGGTCGTAGTCTCCGGCGAAGGCCACGATCCCAGCTCTGCGGTGCCGGGGGAGAAGCTCGTTCACCCGAGCGAGGATTCCGTCGTAATCCCGGAGGAGGTAAAAGGCGAGGACGGGTGTGAGCACGATGTACCCGAGCACCGTCACAACAGAAGCCAGCCCGCGGCCAACCCCGATTACGCCCTGCCAGGTCCCCTGTGCGATTTCTGCCCGCCGCTCCTGAAGGTAGGCGACCACAGCGTCGGGCTGGATCTCCTGGATGCGCGCGACGAGCGCGTCTCCATCGATGCCGGGGAGCACCCTCAGCCAATCCTGGAGCGCCACCGCCGCGTTCGTGAGCCTCGAGACGAGCAGCGGAGAGGCCTCGATGAGCTCGTGGATCTGCTGTGCGAGGGCGGGAATCCCAAAGACGACTCCCATGACTGCCACACCTCCCACCGGGAGGATGAGGAGGAAGATTGCCAGCGTACGACCCACCCCGAGCCGTTCTAGTCGATCGACGAGCGGATCGAGTACGTATGCGAGCACGAGGCCAAGAACGAACGGGGCCAGGAGAAACCCTGTCGTGTTGAGTATCCAGAGAAGAATGAGGACCGATGCCAGCGTGACCAGCGCAGAATGTCCGGGGCGACCGCGGAATGGCAGAAGCGCTGCGAGAAGGACCCAGAAGAGGACGAAGGGCGAAAGCACTCCCCCCAGCGACCAGAGGAAGAGGCCGAGTACCACGAAGGCCGTCCCAGCCTGAAGAGCGCGCCAGACGGCGTCGGGTGACCGAGTGGGACCACCCTCAGGCATCTGCAAAGGCCTCGGCCAGGAGTGGATCCGCCTCGCCCACATCGATCAGGCGAACCGCCTCGCGCACCATCTCTCGAGCATTGTCGTACGCGACAACCTCCGTCACCTCCCGCACCGGCACCCACCGGCACTCCGTTATCCCCTCTGCCAACTCAGGAGTGAAGTCCCCACGGGGTGAGGCCATCAGGTAGTAGTCGCAGAATTTATGGATGAGGCGATTCTCGAACCTGAAGTACCAGTCGATCGATCCGAGCGAAGGACCAGGAACGAGATGGGTGAGTCCCGTCTCCTCAGACACCTCGCGAAGGGCCGCATCCATCGAGGCCTCACCACTCTCGATGTGGCCCTTGGGCAGGCCCCACTTCTCGTAGGGGTCTCGAATGAGGAGCACATATAACTCTTCGTCCATCCGGCGTACGACTACCCCTCCGGCGCTGCGCTCCTTTACTGCCTTGGACCCCCGGCCATTCCGTCGACCGGATCGTCTCCCACCGCCTCGATTTCGCTTTTCAGTCACGTGTACTCCACCCTAGAAGATCGATAGACGGACGTATTTCTTCGGATTCTCACGGAGATCAGCGAGCAGAAGGTCGAGCCGCAGCAGAACCCCTTCCGCCCGCACGGCGAGAGCCGTGTCACCGAATAACCTGCCGATCGTACCCTCGCCGCTCTCGACTCTCGCGGCAAGTCTATCGAGACGCGCCATGGCCGAGTCGGCCCGAACCAGCGTCTGGGCCAGTTGTTCGGCTGCCACGCTGACATCCCCCGAGGCATCCCGAAAGTTCTTTGTAAGCTCGTTCGTGTTCGAGAAGATTGAATCCACTACGCCCGTCGCAAGGACGTCGTCCACACGCTCGATCGCGCCCCTCGCCGCAGTGAGCGTCGTCGCGATCTCTTCGGCTGAGACCCTTATCTGGTCCGCAATCCGTGTAACATCCTCGGCTCCATCCTCGACTGCAGCATTGAGCGTCGACGTGAGCTGCTCGAGGTTATTGATCGCCCGTGCCAGATTCTGCGCAGTCTCCTCTCCGAAGGCCTCGTCGAAGCGATTCGTGAGGGTCGCCATATTCTCCGCGACCTCCTGCGCAACTGCGGTAAGCTGGGTCAGGTCGGGCATCGCGTATCCGCCCAGCACCTTCACCCCACCCTCCTGATCCGAGGGCCGAGGCTCGTAGAATGCGTAAGACGGAAATGCCGAACGTGACACGATATCGGCCTGCCCTCCTCCGAAGAGGGACTCTGCAGAGAGGAGCACGACAGCGTCTTCGGCCAATCCCACCTCCCCATCCAGAAGGAGCTGAATCCGCACGGCTTCCCCACCTTCCGTGATCGAGAATTTTCCTACGCGGCCCACGGTCACACCACGGAACTTCACGGCATTACCCTCGGCGAGGAGGCCAACGTTGGAAACGAGAACGTCCACCTCGGTCACTGCACGCCCAAAGTTCGACCCCTGAAGCCACAGCGTGCCAAAGACCATGATCGCCACACCAAAGACGATCCAGAAGCCGACGACAAGCTCGCGGCTGCGATTCATGAGGCAGTCTCCATGAGCTCAGGCTTCCCTTCTATAAAGGCTCGGATCAGAGGGTCTCGCGTAGCCTTGATCTCGTCTACCGTACCCACCGCTCGAATCTTGCCCTCATAGAGCATGGCGATCCGGTCGGAGATTCGATAGGCGCTCTCCATGTCGTGCGTGACCACGACGCCCGTCACTCCGAGCTCCTCTCGCATGCGCATGATGAGCCGGTCGATGATGGTCACGGTCACAGGGTCGAGCCCAGTGGTTGGCTCGTCGTAGAGGAGATACTTGGGTCGGGTCGCAATCGCACGAGCGAGCCCCGCGCGCTTGATCATCCCCCCGGAGAGCTCCGACGGATAGCGGTCGTCGACATCCTCGAGATCGACCAGGTCCAGGCTCTCGCGCACCCGCAGCGAGATCTCGCTCTCACTCATTCCCTGGATTCGACGCAGCCCCATCGCAACGTTTTCGCTTATCGTCATTGAGTCGAAGAGGGCCGCGAACTGAAACACGTACCCCACGCTGCGGCGCAAATCGTACAGTGCCTCGCGATGGAGGTCCGCCACCAGGTGCCCATCCACCCAGACCTCTCCCGCATCGGGCCTGATGAGGCCGATAATGTGCTTGAGCGCAACGGATTTTCCGGCCCCGGAATGCCCGATCAGGCTGAGCGTCTCGCCGTCCTGCACGTCGAGCGAAAACCCATCGAGGATCACATTCTGCCCAAAGGCCTTGCGGACGCCTCTCAGCTCGACGCTCATGATTCGACGCTCATAGCAGGACCGCCGCCCAGAAGGCATCGAGTACGAGGATGATCATGCTCCCCACCACAACGGCTTTCGTGGTAGCGATGCCTACGCCCTCTGCACCGCCCGTAGCTGTAAAGCCAAAGAAGGCACCGACACCCGTGATGACCCCTCCAAAGCTGACACTCTTTATCAGCGTGAACTGCAGGTCGAATGGGTCAAAGAACATCCGGAGTCCCATCACAAACTGCGGGCTCGTCATATCGAGGAGTCCGAGCGAGGTGATCCACCCTGACCCGATTCCGATCGCGATGGCGAACGCCACGACGATGGGGAACATCAGCAAACCCGCCATGACGCGGGGGAGGATCAGGTACGCGACAGGATCGTAGGCGAGCGCATCCAGGGCGTCGATCTGCTCGGTGACCCGCATCGTCCCGATCTCGGCGGCGATGTTCGCCCCCACGCGCCCGGCAAGCGCCAACCCGGTGAGTACGGGCCCCAACTCGAGGATCATCGTCTTGCCCACGAGCGTGCCAACGAAGTATTCGGGGATCGCGTCGGTGAGGGTATACGAAGCCTGCAGCGCCAGAACGATGCCGGTGAACATGGAGATGAAGAGGGCGATCGGAATGGACTCCACACCGATACGCTGCATCTGTGTGAGTAGATGCGGCCTCCAGATATCGACGCTCCTCAGCGCCTGAACTGCGCCCGCGCCAAAATACCCCGCCCGTCCGAACGTCCGAACCGTAGCGAGGGCCCATCGCCCCACGAGGCGAAACGGGGTCAGTAAGAACTGGCCCGTGCTTTCAATCTCACCGCCCATCTGACACCCTGCCTACGGGCTTGGGGTCAACCGCTAGCGAGAGTCACTCGACGGAGGCATCGAGTCTTCGAAGGTGAAGACGACTTCCGAGTTCAACCCATCGGAGCCGGGAACCACACAGGTCACCTCAACCCGCTGGACGACCCGGCCGGGATCCGAAACCCCAACCGTTACATCCAATCCCTGATCCGTAGAGAGGACGCGGGTGCGGATACGTTCTCCCGGGTCCGACTCCCTCTCCCGAAGGGGGTTCCGAAAAAGCGTCTTCGTCGATTGTCGACCCGAGTCGAGTGTCCGGGTGACCTTGATGAGACGAAGCCAATCTGGTTGAAAATTGATCGAGTACCGGAAGCCCTGCTGGTCGACTCCCTGGCCCTCTCTATTGTGCCTCGCCATCCATCCTCCCGCCTGCAAGAAAATAACAAACGAATGTTTACGCCCCGGAAGCAAAAAATCAAGTTCTTTGTCGACAGCGAAATCGAAAAAACCTTACACCACAACACGAACGGGCCGGAAGCTCATTACGGTTTTTGAGAATTATAGAACGGCAGGCATGGATGGAAATGGCGATAACATTGCAATTACGGTAGCACCCCCAACCGGGCTACCCGAGCTGGTGAGCGGCAGGTGACCCAGAGGCCGCACCGCCTGGAAAGGGCATCCGGCGGAGCCTTGACCCTCTCCAAACCCTTGATTATGATGGACTTAGCTTCTTCAAGTTTTTGCGGTTACCCCCACCCCCAGTGTCCACGGAACCCCCCACCGCTGTGGCCGGTTTCCCTTGCACGCGCAGTACTATTCCACATGGCGAGAATCAGGACCCCGAGCCCACCCTCCCAGGTCGGTCCCACACGCATGACAACACACATCACAGGGCCCCAGTAACAGTGGATATCGCACAGCTAAGAGAGTTGAGTGTCGCGGATCTTCACGACACAGCCGCCGAACTCAAGATCTCCAACTACACAGGGCTGGATAAACCGGAGTTGATCTTCCGGATCGAGCAGAACCTGATCGACCATGGGGTCGTTCTCAAGGGTGAGGGAGTCCTGGAGATTCTTCCGGAGGGTTACGGATTCTTGCGCGCCCAGGACTGGAGTTACCTGTACGGTCCGGACGACATCTACGTAAGTCCTTCCCAGATCAAGCGCTTCGGGCTGAAGACCGGAGACACGGTCATGGGGCAGGTTCGGCCGCCCAAGAAGGGGGAACGCTATCTCGCCCTCCTGAAGATCGAAAGCGTGAACCTCGATGACCCCGAATTCGCGAAGACGCGGGTTCCGTTCGAAAACCTTCGTCCCGTATACCCTGAGACACGCCTGAATCTCGAGACGGCAGACGGAAACCTCTCGATGCGCGTGGCCAACCTGATCGCCCCGGTCGGGATGGGTCAGCGAGGGCTGATCGTGTCTCCCCCAAAGGCGGGGAAGACGATTCTCCTGCAGCAGCTCGCGAACGCGATCTCCGAGAATCACCCGGAAGCTCAACTCATCATTCTCTTGATCGACGAGCGCCCCGAAGAGGTGACCGAGATGCGAGAGCATGTGAAGGCAGAAGTCATCTCATCGACCTTCGACGAGCCTGCGAGCCGGCATATCCAGGTCGCCGACATCGTGCTCGAGAAGGCCAAGCGCCTGGTCGAGCACGGGAAGGATGTGGTAATCCTCCTCGACTCGATCACCCGACTCGCCCGTGCATATAACAGCACGATGCCCCACTCGGGGCGCATCCTCTCGGGCGGTGTCGACTCGAAGGCGCTACAGAAACCGAAGCGGTTCTTTGGGGCGGCCAGGAACGTCGAGGATGGCGGCTCACTCACGATTATCGCGACGGCTCTCGTCGACACCGGCAGCCGGATGGACGAGGTGATCTTCGAGGAGTTCAAGGGCACCGGTAACATGGAGCTGATCCTCGACCGTCACATCGCCGACAAGCGAATCTTCCCAGCGATCGACCTGAACCGATCCGGCACCCGAAAAGAAGAGCTGCTGCTCTCCGAAGTCGAGCTGAATCGGGTATTCCTCCTCCGAAACTTCCTCGCTGACATGCCATCCGACGAGGCGATCCAGTTTCTCCTGACGCGTTTGGAGCGCACGGAGAACAACGAGGCCTTCTTGGCGTCGATGACGGCTGGAGCCTGACCACACCACCACCTCCGTTGTGCATTTGTTTGCTCCTCGTTCGTCAAAGGAGATGAGCACGCACTGATTCCAACCGCCCTGACGCGCGGCGGAAGCACAACCGGAGGACCTCCATGAAGATCTCGGCACTCACAGCTGCTTTCCTGCTACTGTCTGCCTCGGGGCTGCCGCAAGACACCCCGAACACAACACGCCACTCTCTGACGCCCAACGGCACCGGCCCAGAAATCACCCGTGCGGAATACCCTGCCGCCGCCGCGATTCTGTCGGGCCACATCACCGACGTTCGAACCGGAGAGGGAATCGCCGATGCACGCATCTTCGTGGCGCGATTCAACCTCGGCACCCGGACCGACAGAACCGGGGCGTACCGCCTGGTTCTGCCCAACACGGCGAATACAGCGGAACTCACCGTCCGAGTCGACGTCTCCGGGTATCTGTCCGCGACCCAAACGGTGAGTGCCACCGACGGCGTAGCAAGGCTCGACGTTGGCCTCACAGCAGCTCCTGACATCGCGGACGCTTCCGAGTTGGAGCTGATCCCCGGGGAGATAGCCGCCCGGTCGCTGGAGGATCGCGCCCAGGCTGTCAGAGCCATCGGCGCGATGCCCGCCCCATCGCTCAAGATGGCCCAGTTCGGGGTCCAGCGGCGCGAGCGATCCCTCCCCGGTCGGTTCAATGGGAACTTCCAGCGAGAGGGATACAGCCACATCGAGGACAACCCGTTCCTCTCGGTGGGTTCGAGCCCGCTCTCCACCTTCGGAATCGATGTTGACAGGGCTTCCTACGCGAACGTCCGCCGCTTTCTGCGCCAGGGCCAGCGCCCCCCGATCGACGCGGTCCGCATCGAGGAGCTGATCAACTACTTCCCATACGACTATGACGCACCTCGCGGAGGTCACCCCTTTGCGGTGCACACCGAGGTGGTGGCGGCACCGTGGAACCCTGCGCACCGGCTGGTGAGGATCGGGCTGAAGGGTGAGAACATGGACGCCGAGGAGCTGCCCCCGAACAACCTCGTGTTCCTACTCGACGTCTCCGGGTCGATGCAGTCACCCGACAAACTCCCGCTCCTGAAGACGGCGCTTGGCATGTTGGTGAACGAGCTTCGGCCCACCGACCGGGTCGCGATCGTGGTGTACGCCGGCGCCGCTGGCCTCGTGCTGGAGTCGACGCCGGGAAGTCAGAAACGGAGGATCCTCGGCGCCCTCGAAGAGCTCGAGGCCGGGGGATCAACTGCGGGCAGTGCCGGTATCCGGCTCGCCTATGAAGTTGCGCAGCGGAACTGGATCGACGGGGGCAACAACCGCGTGATCCTGGCGACCGATGGCGATTTCAATATCGGCCCTTCGAGTGACGCAGAGCTACGGCGCCTGATCGAACAGAAGCGAGAAGACGGCACCTTCCTCACCGTCCTCGGCTTCGGAACTGGGAACTACCAGGACGCGAAGATGGAGCAACTCGCAGATCACGGAAATGGAAACTTCGCGTATATCGATGACGTCATAGAGGCGCGCAAGGTGTTGGTCACCGAGATGGGTGGCACCCTGCACACGATTGCCAAGGACGTGAAGATCCAGGTCGAGTTCAATCCCGCACGAGTGCAGGCATACCGCCTGATCGGCTACGAAAACAGGCTCCTCGCGGCCGAGGACTTCGACAACGACAAGAAGGACGCCGGTGAGCTCGGTGCAGGGCACACGGTGACGGCGCTCTACGAGGTGGTCCCCGTCGGGGCTGAACTGGACGTCGACGTGTACAACGCAGACTCGCTCAGGTATCAGACACCTCCCGCGAGGCGAGGTGTCACGGACTCCTCCGAGCTTCTCTTCGTGAAGCTGCGCTACAAGAGACCTGGCGAACACGAGAGCACACTTCTCTCGGTGCCGGTCCAGGACGAGGTCGGGGAGCCAAGCGTGGACCTCCGGTTCGCGTCGGCCGTCGCCGCATTTGGAATGATCCTGCGTGACTCACCCTACGGCGCAGCAACCTGGTCGGATGTGGCGCGCTGGGCCCGCGAGGGTCTTGGGGAGGACCCCCATGGATATCGGAGAGAATTCCTGAGGCTGGTGGATGTCGCCCGACACGTCGGGGCCGAGTCTACCGAGCGATACCAGTGAGGGTGACTAGGCCGTTGGGTGCACCTCGGGGCCGGCGGAGGTCGGTCCCGAGGCCCAATGCATCAGTCCTCCGAGATCATTCCCTCATACCGCGGATTCACGACGAGACGCTCCCCCTCAAAGACCTTTCGATCCCATGGAAACACCACCGTCGCGTCGGTCTCGAGCGAAAAGTAATCGGGTTTGTACCCCTGGGGGCGGACGAAGCTCGTGGCGGTTCGCACCTCACTGGGTCCCACATCACGAACCGAGGCCAGAGCGAGTCGCAGTGTATCGCCCGATGTGGCGATCTCGTCGACGATGAGCACACGTTTTCCAGCGGCCTCGATCGGCGTCTCGGAAAGCACCGCGGGCCTTTCGCGCACCTGCTCCCTGCCAGCCCTCCTGGAAATGGTGATCGCGTGAAAATCGACCCGCATGATCGACGCGACGATAGCCCCCGGGATGGCCCCCGAACGTGCGATACCGACGATCAGGTCAGGGTGATAGTCCCGTGCGACCTTCAGAGCGAGAGCCCGACACACTTCGCCGAACATCTCCCAGGTGAGGTCCAGAAACTCCTCAGGCTCGCTCTTGCGGGATCCGGCGGGGAAGGGCTTCGGGCTCCACATGGTGTCTCCTCGATGAGTGCCGAGCGGTGGTGAACATTACCTTTGGAAGGCGCCGGAAACAACGGTACTGTTGACCAGAAAGGCGCCCTCCATCATGCTGATATCCCTCAAAAGGCCTCTGCAGGAATGCCAATGACGAGTGATCTCCAACAACGAGCCGGCGCCCTCTTCGATGAAGCCAGAGAGCTGGCGGGTCTGCAGGATGATCCACGGGATCATTACCGAGCGAGCCTCAAGCAGCTGAGAGCCTCGGATTCCGACGCCTACGATGAGCTCGTAGTGTACTTTCGGGAGCAACTGCTCCCCTCCATCGTCAACGAGGGGATCGACCCACTCATGGCGTGGCGGGCCTACGGGCTGGAGATCGCGCGTCGCACGCATGGCGGGCGCACGGTGTCGATCGACGCCACCGGTGTAGCGGTGCCCTTCGAGCCGAATGCGCCGCTGGACCAGCTCATCCTTCACCTGCCCGAAAAGAACAACATCCGCGCACTCCTGGTTGGGCTCCCGCTTCAGATGAGCGATGCTCAGAGGGCAGCCCACGACTGGCTGGTGGCCGGGAAACACAAACTCCCCGACGAGGAGCAGAGGAGTCCATGAACGACGATCGCATGAAGACCCACATCAACATGGTCTGGTCCCCCCGACCGGGATGGGCCACGATTCGCCTGGTCGGAACCTGCGCAGACCGTACGCTCCGCCGTGGGCAGATCGTCGTGCACACTCCGAGTGACGACTACGACACCGTCCCGGGACAAGGCGATGGTCTTACCTCGGGCACTCCCGTGATCATTCTGCACGAGGCTGCCCGGCTGGTTGAAGACGACCTCCACCTCGTGCCGGAACATGCTGTCGTAGCGGTGGGAGAGGTCCTGCCGTAGAACGCACACAGGGGGCCGCGGTGTGGCCGAATCAGTCCTCAACCATGTAGGCGACGCCCCACGCCCCGATCCCAAGGTGTGTCGAGATCACCGGGGTCGCAGGGGCCGTGAGGATCTCGATTTCAGCGCCGTACCGAAGTCGTAGAAGCTCCGAGACCTCATCCAGAACCTCTGGGCACCCCACATGCACCACGCCAAACCGAACCTTCTCGGGCGTGGGGCCCACTCGTTGCGCTATGGCCTCGATCAGCGCGCCCATCACCCGGCGTCGACCGACCGTCTTGGTTACCGGCACGACCTTCCCTGTGGTATCCAGCTCCAACACCGGCTTGACGTTCAGGACGGCACCCACGAGTGCCTGCCCTCGGCCAACCCGGCCGGAGGCCACGAGCCGTTCGAAGGTGTCGACGGTAAACATGAGGCCCGATTGGGCGCGCACCCGCTCGAGTTCCCAGGCGATCTCCGCGGGCTCGACGGCGAGCTCGGCAAGCTCCGTCGCCTTGAGCACGAGCAACCCCTGAAGCAGGGAGGCCGCCAGGGTGTCCACGAGCGTTACCGACGCCCCATCGAGCATCTTGGCCGCGGCCTCTGCCGATCCGAAGCTACCGGAGAGTCCCGAGCCCAGGATGACTCCCACAACCTTCTCGGCGTCCTGGGCCGCACGACGAAACCCCTCGAGATAGGCTCCCGGTGGTGGCTGCGAGGTCGTCGGTACCGCATCCTGCCCGCGGAGGAGCTCGTGGAACTCCGTCGCCGAAATGTCGACGCCGTCGCGGTACACCTTGTCTTCGGTCACGAGCATCAACGGCACCACCTGAATTCCGTGCGCCCGGACGATCTCTTCCGAGAGGTCTGAGGCAGAGTCGGTGACCACCCCGACCGGCCGCCGCGCGAGCGTCACGTGCGACGATGCGGCCCGCTTCACGGTAGCCTGCTGAGCCCGCATGTCCTCCGCCTTGTGGGTCACGAGTGTCCCGAGCCCGCGGAGGTACGCGAATACCGCGTCTGGGTCATCCGTGTGCACGTGGATCTTCGCGATCTCCTCCGACCTCACCACGATAAGGGAGTCCCCCATCTCCCTCAGCACATCGCGCATTTCCTCCTGACTCGGCATGTCGGGTCCACGTGCCAGCCCCTCGGTGCAGTACCTGAACCGCTCCTCCACCTCTGGATATTCGACGTCCATAACCACCGGTGGCGCGTCGAATGCCCCCGCCACGCCCGGTACGATCGGATCGCCACGAAGGAAGTGGGCCACGCCCTCGAGGAGGGCGACAAAGCCCATCCCCCCCGCGTCCACAACGCCCGCGCGCTTCAGCGCCGGGAGGAGGTCGGGAGTGCGTTCGAGGGACTCCTCAGCCGCCTCGAGGAGGTGTTCAACCAACTGCGCGAAGTCGGTCATCGGCGCCTGATCGGCGGCTTCGGAGGTCTCCCTCATCACAGTGAGGATCGTCCCTTCGACCGGAGTCTCGATGGCGTCGTAGAGCCGCTTCACACCCATCTTCAGCGCCGCCGAGAATTCCTTAGCGTCAACGCGGTCGGCCCCCTCCACCCCGCACGCGAACCCTAGCAGGAAGTGGGAAAGCATCATGCCACAGTTTCCACGCGCCCCCAGGATGGCGGCCTGGGCTGCCTGATGCGCCACGGCTGACACCTCGCGATCCTCATTGTTCTCAAGGTGATCCGAGATCGCCCGCACGGTGAGCGCGAGGTTGGTGCCGGTGTCGCCATCCGGGACCGGAAACACGTTGATGCGGTTGAGCTCGCCACGAACGAGCTGTGCATACTCGCACGCAGCGACGAGGGCACGTCGAAGCCGGGGGCCATCGAGGTAGGCGATCTGCATGGAGGGCAAGATCGGAGGCACCCCTCAGGGGCGCAACGCAACACTGCGGACTCACCATTGAGACGCTTGCACCTTTGCACCTTTGCGCAAAGGTTAGGCAAGAATTCCTGCGGTGCGGATGCGGACCTCTTCGAGAGGAACGGAATGGGTGCCAAGGAAAGCCTTCATTGGCTTATCAGCGCAGCGGAGCGGGGCGGTCTAGGCGACGCGTCAGGGAGTGCCTGCACTCCGGAGACGGACATTTCCGAGGCGTGGGCGTCGGTAGGCGAGTTTCTCAAGGTGGACCAACCTGCACTGCGCGATGCGGTCGCACGCGTCTTCGGAATTCCGATAGCGGACTTCGAGGGCATTGAACTCGAGGCACGCACGCTTCTTCCCCATCGCGATGCCCAGGAGCTCCTGGTCGCTCCGTTACGAAGTACCGACCGAAACCTGGTAGTAGCCACCGCGGACCCCACCAACGTTGAGCTCGAGCAGGAGGTCGCGTCCCTTTCGGGTCGACGCACCATCTTCGAGGTCGCGACGCCCGATCAGATCCACGAAGCCCTCGCCACAGCGTGGGGAAGCGAGCGAGGCGAGGCCGCGCTCCGGCTCGTGGAGCCTCAGGAGGATGAGGGGCTCACCAAGCGCCACATACTCGTGGTGGACGACGACCCGGTAGGGCGCTTCCTGATCCGGAGCGTGCTTGAGCAGCGTGGGTTCGAGGTATCCGAAGCCGACGACGGGGCCACCGCCAAGCCGCTCATCGACTCCGGCACCCACTTCGACCTGCTGCTCCTCGACCTGATGATGGAGCACGTCGACGGAAAGGCCGTGCTGCGCTCGGTACGCGGCGATGCCAGAAGAGCACACCTTCCTGTGGTGATCCTCACGGGATCTCAGGATCCCGACGACGAGCGCGAACTCATCCGGATCGGCGCCGACGACTATCTGAGAAAACCGGTCGATCCTGAGCAGCTCATCGTACGCATCGAGGCTGTTCTGAATCGCGCCGGCTCCCTATAGCATCGCTCGACCCGCCGATACCGCCGCGGCCAGAAAGACCCGAGTCGCCTCGTTCCGGGCTTCGACGCCCGCTGAGGCAGTAACCGCAGATCCGGTCAGCACACCGCCGAACCACCCCTCGGTGCGCCAATGTCCCCCGGAGGGAAGCTCCGCCAGCGCCGGCTCGGGGGGGGCAGGATACGGCGTCACGTACCAGTACGGCTCGGCGTATCCACCATCGCCGGGCGACATGCCCACACCGATACTTCGCGAATCAGCGGCACCCTTCTCCGGATCGAGAAGCACGAGCACGGCGATGTCGAAGTGGTGGGGCCAGCATCGAATCTCGGTGACGTGCGCTTCGGTGTTCACCAGCACCTCGAGGTTCTCATACGCACCGGCATACCACTCCGCGAGAGCCTCCAGGTGGCCCGGAGCGCCTCCGGTAAAGGCCGCCCCCTCCGTCACAGCGTGCTCGGGCATCTCATACTCGGGCCTGCCAAGCGGCGCACCGCCAGCTCCCCCGGGAACCTCTCCGATCCGCTCGGCGAGCGTCGCGTATGCCTGGTCCTGGGTCAGCCCCACGAGCGAGAACCCCGGACCGTCTTCACCGTCCACCCGCACCCCGGCGGTGAGTCCTACAGGTCGGAACCACACCCGCACTGAGGGTCCAGCTCCCTCCGTCGGCTCAGACAGAAAAACCCGCTCTTCGGGATCCCACGTCATGCTCCGGTGGCTGTCGTCGTCTCGGGGCGGAACGTGGGTCTGCCCAAACGAAGCAAGCAGCTGAACCGCATGGTGCAGCTCGAGTCGAGCCTCGACGAGGTCCTTCGGAGAGATGCTCATGTCTGTTTCTCTATCGGTGTAATCCCGGCATACGGGATGCCGGTGACGTATGCCATGTCCCGACTCCACGTCGTGAGGTCGTCGGGCGTCATCTTGTTGAGGTGGTCCTTGCCACAGGCACGCGCCAGGAGCTGCATCAGCTCGACGGTGGCATCGAAGTAATTCGTCAGGCGCCGGGCCGACTCATCGATCACCAGCCTCGCCCTCAGCCCCTTCTTCTGCGTAGCGATCCCGACCGGACAGTTGTTCGTGTGACACGCCCGCATGCCCAGGCAGCCGATGGCCTGGATCGCGGAGTTGGACACCGCGATCGCATCCGCCCCCATCGCCATCGCCTTGATGAAGTCAGACTCGATCCGCAGCCCTCCGGTGATTACGAGCGTGACCCCCTCTGCCCCACTCGAATCCAGGTGGGCCCGCGATCGTGCCAGCGCAGGAATCGTCGGCACTGAAATGTTGTTCTTGAAGACGTCCGGAGCAGCCCCGGTACCCCCGCCGCGCCCATCCAGGATGATGTAGTCCACGCCGATCTCCAGCGCGAAGTCGATGTCATTCTCGATGTGCTGCGCCGACAGCTTGAACCCGATGGGGATGCCCCCGGTACGTTCGCGAATCTGGTCCGCGACATCGCGGAAGTCCTGAGCCGTCGCCAGATCCGAGAACCGTGAGGGACTGATCGCTGATTCGCCCTCGGGCAGCCCACGGACCTGCGCAATCTTCCCGACGACTTTATGGCCCGGCAGATGCCCGCCGGTGCCCGTCTTTGCACCCTGACCGCCCTTGAAGTGAAAGGCCTGGCTCATGCAGGCCTTCTCGAGGTCCCACCCGAACCGACCCGAGGCAAGCTCGTACATGTAACGGGAGTTCTCTGCCTTTTCCTCTGGAAGCATTCCGCCTTCGCCCGAACAAATCCCCGTTCCGGCGCCCTCGGCGCCCTTCGCGAGGGCGATCTTGGCCTCTTCGGAGAGGGCCCCATAACTCATATCGCTCACGAACAGTGGGATCCGTAGCCGCAACGGCTTCTTTGCGTTCGGCCCGATCACCACATCGGTACCGACGGCCGCGTCGTCTGCGAGCGGCCGCGTTGCCAGCTGTGCCGTGAGGATCTGAATGTCGTTCCAGAGCGGCAGCTCGGTGAGCGGTACACCCATCGCCGAGACCGGCCCGTGGGGCCCAACCCCCTCGATCCCGCCGCGCGCCAACCGCTGGATGTAGTTGAAGTAGGGCTCTTCGGGGCCGCCGTGGATGTCCGCATAGAGACCCTGATACCGGTCACGCTTATAGGGCTGTGGGTGCTCACGCGCCCACGCGGCGACCTCATCGGCGTCCACGTAGACCGTGTCGTCATCCTCGTCGATCCAGGCCGTGAAGCGCTGCAGCGCTTCTTTGTTGTTGTACTCGCTGACGCCAGTATCGACACGGTAATCCCACCCGTGCAGACCGCACATGAGGTTGTCGCCGTGCACATGACCGTCGCTCATGAGCGCGCCCCGATGCAGGCACCGGCCGTAGAGGACAGACACGGTGTCGTCCATACGGATCACGACCAGATCGACCTCGCCGACGAGGGCGTACGTGGGAACTCTATCCTCCAACTCGCTCCAACGAGCGACGTGGGCCCCGGTGCCCGGCATGCTGGGAAGGTCCATAATTCCTCTGTGTTTGTGGGATAGCCAAGGTGATATGGCGAACGGGTACCGAGCAAGACGGGGGCGAAAAAAGCCAGTTGGGCCCCCATGCCCAATGCGCGCCCAATCCGCTATTCTTCATCCATGTCGTACGCCTCAGCAGGACGCACACGGCGCCCCAGCCCCAGCCCCAGCCCCAGCCGATGATGGCGATCCACCCGGGCATGACGTTCCAGTCGGTGAACCCGGCGACAGGCGGGATCGTCACGAGCTATCCGGAGATGCCTCCGGAGGAGGTCCAGAGGGTAATCGCACGCACGGATTCGGCCCAACGGTGCTGGCAGGATCGCTCCGTCGATGAAAGGGCTGAGCCCCTGCGGGAGCTCGCATCCCTGCTGCGGCGAGAACCCACGCCTCATGCGCAGTTGATCACGACCGAGATGGGCAAGCCCCTCGCCGAAGCGGGGGCAGAGCTGGAAAAATCCGCATGGGTTTGTGAGTACTACGCAGACCACGGCCCGGAATTCCTCGCCGACGAAGAGATCCCCACAGACGCTGGCCGAAGCCTGGTGGTGCTGCGGCCCCTCGGGCTCGTGTTGGCAATCATGCCGTGGAATTATCCCTACTGGCAGCTTATCCGCTTTGCTGCTCCCGCGCTGATGGCCGGAAACGGTGTGCTGCTCAAGCACGCCCCCAACGTCTCAGGATGTGCGCTCGCGCTGGAGGCGCTCTTCGTTGAGGCGGGGTTTCCCGAAGACCTCCTGCGCGCGCTCCTGATTCCGGTTCCGGACGTCGAGGCCGTGATCCGCAACCCACATGTGCAGGCCGTCACCTTCACAGGGAGTACGCGCGGCGGCCGCGCGGTCGCCGCCCTGGCCGGAGCTGCGATCAAGAAAACCGTGCTCGAGCTCGGAGGCAGCGACCCCTACGTCGTGCTCGAAGACGCCGATGTCGAGCGGGCCGCCGAGGCCTGCGTGACCTCTCGGCTGATCAACGCCGGACAGAGCTGCGTCTCGGCCAAGCGGCTCATCGTCGTAGAGGCGGTCCGGGCCGAGTTCGAGCAGTGCGTCGTTCGGAGGATGGCGGCGGCCGTCGTCGGAGACCCGACCGACCCACGCACCACGCAGGGGCCGTTGGCCCGCGCGGACCTGCGCGACAACCTCCACCGGCAGGTTACGGAAAGCCTCGGCGCCGGAGCCGTGTGCCTGCTCGGGGGGGAGATCCCTCCGGGGCCTGGGTTCTTCTACCCACCCACGGTGCTGACCAACGTTCGTGCGGGGATGCCCGCATACGAAGAAGAGGTCTTCGGCCCCGTCGCGTGCGTTCTACCTGTGGCAGACGATGCAGAGGCTGTGCGGGTCGCGAACGACACCCCATACGGGCTCGGAGCCGCAGTCTTCACCGAAGACCTGGCCAGAGGCCAGCGGATGGCGACAAGGGAGATCCACGCCGGGTCCTGCTTCGTGAACACCTACGTAAAGTCCGACCCCCGCCTGCCCTTCGGAGGCACACGCGCGAGCGGCTACGGCCGCGAGCTTTCCCAGCTTGGGATCCGCGAGTTCGTAAGTGCCAAAACGATCTGGATCGACTGACCGGGCATCGCCACGCCAACGCCCATCCAGCGGCTCAGTCCGTTGCCTGGAAGTCCAATTCCGTGGTCACATCGATGCATCCCTTGATGCTCCGGTAGACCGGGCAGGCGTCGTGATGTACCTCGTGAACACGGCGGGCGACCTCTTCGGCCTCCGCAGGGGCCTGCAGGTGGTACACGACGTGGATCCTGCGGATGACGAGTACACCGTCTTCCTTCTCGACCTCGCCGGACACATCTGCGGTGAGGAGGTCTTCGTCTGCCTTTATCTCGCGCGCTCCCAGCGCGCCGCCGAAGGTTCCGGTCAGTCAGCCACCCGCCGAAGCGATCACATAGTCGATCGTGGTCGCGTGCTCGGTCTCGAGCTCAACTCCATAGTGGCGCGCGATCGCGCCGTGCACCCCAAAGGCGACCGGCCCTTCGGTTGCGGGCAGGTATGCGAGGCGTAGGGGCCCCTTCTTGCGTTCGATCCGAATGTTCGCCGTGTAGGCTACCTCACCCATGCGTCCCTCCTCGTTTGTTTTGACCCGTGGACCTTTCCGGCTTCAGGGGTTGATTCGCAGACCGAGGCCAAAAAACGTCTCGTCCTCCTCGCGGAACTGACCGAGCGCCGTCGGACCAAAATGTGCGCGTGCCTCGAAGAGGACGTCTCGATCATTCAGACGAACCCCGAGCCCGGCCGAAAACGTTCCTGAAATCCGCTCCGAGAAACTCGAATATTTGAAGTCCCCCGCACCAAAGAGCCAGGTCGAGGGCCGATGCGAGGCGCGCGATCCGTCCCACTCCACACCCGCTCGTGCCACAGCCCGGGCCATCGCAGAGTTTATGTGCAGGTTGTAATCGCCGCCCGAATACACGCGGACCTGACCGTAGTCCTTGGCAAGGATCGCCTCGATGCCCTCCTTGCTGCTCGTGATCGGCCTGGTCCCGAAGGTGGCGACGAAGTCGTCTCCAAAGTGGTCGCTGATATGACGGAAGTTGACCCGCGCGCTCCACTCCCCCTGGCGAAATTCGATCGGAATCCCGACGCGAAAATCAGTACCGATCAGGTCCTTCGTGGAGCGCTCCATGAAGAAGCGCGAAAAGGTGGCGACCTCGAAATTCAGTGTGATGGCAGGGCTATCGTCGTCACCGGGCGAAATCACGTAGACCGGGAAGGTATGCCCCAGAACGACCTCTGCTTCGATGTTGCGTCCTGGGAAGTCGGAGACGACGTCACGGTCCGCAAGGATGAACGAACCCCGGAAACCGACCTCCCGTGGTGCTGCGAGCAGGGGGGAAAACAGCCGTTCTGCTGGGAACCACCGCGACGAGGTGCCCTCAGAGGTACCTCCCGATCCCTGGCTCTGGCCCGCAACCGGAACACCCGCGAGGAACGCCGCTACAAGGGCAACGAAGGCCGCCGTATGCCGCCTCATTCGAGGCCCCCGGGAACCGCATCCTGCATCTGCCCCGCCATCTCCTCAGCGGTTCGCATCGCTGTGAGGTCGAGGTCGAAGTCTGGACGCTCCTTCGGGACCAACTTCGCCTTCAGCTCGCTAATCTCTCTGCCGCTCAATCCCATTTCTCCCAGCCCTTCGTTGTTGATGTGGTCGGCACCAGAACGAACTGCTATCCCGCCTTCGGTCGGCTGTAGGAGCGTCGCCAGTGCCCCTACCTCGCCGCGTGTCAGTGCGCTCCCCCCAAAGTCGTAGTCCATCCACGCCTCGTAGCTCAGCGGAGCCACTCGCTTGAGCATCCCTGCCATCACACGCGCAAACGCCTGGATCTCCCACTGTGCATGGGAGTCGGCGCGCAGGGCCAGGAAGTGGAAGAGGTTGTGCAGGTCGATCTTCCAGTACCACTGGGTATAGGTCGACAGAGGAAGGTCGATTCTCGCCAACTCCCGAGCAACGTCTTCGCCCACCATCCAGGTATACCCCTGCGAGGCGTCGGCGCGCAGCCGCTCCCAGTGTTCGACGGCTCGCTTGTAGATGTCTCCGGGGGCCGACTCACTCTGACGCCCCTGATTGTTCGCATCGCTCTGCAGCGCGAAGTGCTCCTTGTCGGGCGTGTAGAAAAGGAGTGGCATGAGCGAGTAGCGACCGCTGTATTCGTTGACGGAGGCCGTGCGGTGCCGGATCCACTGCCGGGCTACAAACATGGGCATCGCACAGTGGAATTTGAGCTCCACCATCTCGGAGGGCGTCGTGTGCTTATGGCGCCGTAGATAGCGGATGAGGCCACGCGTAGCGGAGCGCTTGCGCGTGCCGTAGCCGTAGCTCACGCGGGCAGCACGCTCAACGTCTTCGTCGGACCCCATGTAGTCGACGAGTGAAACGAACCCGTGGTCGAGCACAGGGAAGTAACCGCCGAGGATCTCCTCTGCGGCGGGATGTGTGGGTCGCTTGGTTTCCATCGAGATTCCGGTACTCGGGACGTCGTGATGTGGGGTCCGCGCCGCAATAGATCCAAAGGCGAAGCGGCCCGCAAGGCACCTGCAAAAGCGAAGGGGGCGGCCGCCTGTGGCGACCACCCCCCCGTACCGATTCACCCTCTGGCAGGACTCAGTTTCCGCCCAGATACGCCCTCATGGACATCCCCCGCGAACGTCCGATTACCTGAGGTGTCTGGACCGCACTGCCCCGCATCTCCTGGAATTGGAGCGTGAGCCGGCGCGCCTCGAGCCCTATCTCCTCGAGCGTAGCGTCAGGCATTTCACGCACCACGAGGTCCAGAATGTGGGCGTACACACTCACCGGCTCGGATCGGCCCTCGGGGGTCCCCGCGGTCCACGACAGTTCGTCCTCGGATGAAGCCGCGAGCAGCACGTGGCGCTGTGGCTCACCAAAGAGCTCAGAGAGGTCCTTGGCCCCCGAACTCGCGTACCCACCGGCGATTCCACGCGGCAGCACGAGGTCCCCGAGGGTGCCGGCGTCGATGAACTTGGCCTGAATGTCGCCCGGACCTCGCGACACCGTACCGGAATAGCAGGCGTCGATCACGATCAGCGTGTTGTCCGAGCGGAGCTGGTCCGCCAGAAATCCGATCTCGTCGTCCAACAGCACAGACGAGCTGTAGTCGGCGCCATACACGTAGAGCGCCTCATCCACGCCATTGCTTTCGTTATCAACCGGGGCGGTGAGCCCGATGTTCTCATCGAGCTGCGTGCCATGCCCCGAGTAGAAGAAGACCGCGGACCCGTTTGGCCCGGCCTGGCCAAGGTGCTCTATGAAACCCGTCGCGATGTTGTCGCGCGTCACATCCTGGTCATACAGCATCAGGATGTTCTCGGGGTTGAAGTCGTAGACGTCGATCAGCATGTCGCGGATGAGCCGCGCGTCGCCGGTGGGTCCGCGCAGGTCCGACTGTGTGCCTGGATAGTCGTCGATTCCCACGATGAGCGCGTAGGAGTCGTCCGGGTCACCCGTCCCCTGCGCCGTCACGCCCGAAGGGGACCGCGTCGCCGACGTCCCGCCGGCCCCGCCGGAGGCACTCGACACTGTGAGTTGGTACGCGCCTACCTCCCCGGGCCCGTAGGAGGTCACCATGATCGAGTAGTTCCCGTTCGCGGGGAGCCGCACGGTCACCTCGGAGTTCGTCGATCCGTTGGCGTCGTCGTTTTCGCCCAGCATCTCGAACTGGCCCTCGAGGTTGCCGTTTACCACGCCGATGTAGGTGTCGAACTCGGCCGAGGTCACTGAAGCCGTGACCTGCTCACCGCTGCGCCCCGTATACGGGAAGACGTCGACCAACCGACCC
The DNA here is from genome assembly GCA_036679625.1 of Gemmatimonadota bacterium. GTDB lineage: Bacteria > Gemmatimonadota > Gemmatimonadetes > Longimicrobiales > Gaopeijiaceae > JAZDDA01. Next base: position 94,349 of record JAZDDA010000165.1, read on the forward strand.
TCCAGGACTCGATCCCCCGAGGCCAGGGAACCGGAGAAGGTGCCCGTCCCGCCGTCGCCACCGCCACCGTCGCCGCCAGCTCCGGTGAGGGACACCGTAAAGGCACCGGTGCCACCACCGTACGACGTCACACCTACCAGATACGTGCCGCCCTGGGCCAACGTCACAGTCAGTCGGGAATTGAGGCCATCGCCGCCGTCATCGTCATCGCCGATGAACTCATTCCCGAAGAAAAGCGTCACGAGTGGATCGACGTCACTCGACATCACGTCGATGACAACGGTCACACCAGCATCAGACGTGAACTCGTAGAAGGTGACCGGCCGCCCCTCGACGGTCTCGGAGGTGGTCAAAACGCCAGACACGGTCTCTCCGAAACCCAGCCCGGGGGCCTTGCTTCCATCTCCGGCACGGACCATGCCCGTCGTCATCACCTGGCTGACGTGAACCGTAGTGCTTCGCTTCTCCGCGTTGTGTCCCTCCGCGGCCCGAATCGCGTCACCGAGCGGGGCCGCGGGCTTGTCGCTCAGGTCCTGTCCGCCGCAGGCGACTAGCAGCGCCGCACTCAGCAGGGCGGTTATGGCAGGTAGAGAACGTGCTCGTCGAGTCATCAATTTGCTCCTGGGTAAAATGTCTCGGATGCCCGGTCGTCCCACGCACCCGTCCTAAGGTCCTTCCTCAGTTTCCAGATTGCACGCGGATACGAACCGATGCGCTGCTCGCAATACCCCGCCCGATTCCGGTCCCCCCCGAGCGCGTACCCCCAAAGGTCTCGCTGAACAGTCGCTCCAACTCTCCCAACTGTCCTCCAGCGCGGCTCCGCCTCCCCGAAGAGGTCTGCAGGGAACGAAGGTCGACGGGCTCGCTGGTGGCGAACACCCGCATCGTCTCTATGCCCTCGATGGGGTCAGTCCAGAAACAGATCGGTATCACCAGCTCCTGGCCCGGGTTGAGACGGCCCTCCTCCATCGACTCCTGAGGCCAGTGCTGCACGATCTCTCCGTCGGGCAGCAGGTCGAGGAGCGTGATGTAGGGGGTGATCACCCCATGATCGCCAAAGACCAGGTTGTTGCGGACCGTCAGGAGGAAGTGCTGGCCCGGCGGAAGTACCCAATCCGCCTCGGGCTGACCGGCCGGGGTCTCGAGCACGATGGACTGCTCCACGAAGCACTCCTGGCCTCGCTCATCCTCGATGATGGTGTGCTCCGCGAGCTGTAGTGTGAGCGACACGTCGATTTCGGGATCGTCTACGGGGAGCCGTCTCAGGTACACGTTGCGGCCGTAGCCAGCGAGCCGATCCACAACCCGCGAGACGCTCCGCCCCGAGGTCGTTTGCGTCGGCTCCCCAATGAGCGTCCCAGCTGGAATCGCCCGCGCCTGGATTCCGCCCCCGGAGTATTCGATCACGACCTCGGGACGCTCGTCCACGAGCTGGATGATCCAGTGTTCGGCGAGCCCTGCTCGCAGCCCGTTCCGCACCGCCTCGGGCAACTCGGGGCTGATCATCACCCGGGTCGTGAGATCGCCGTACGCACGCGTCACCGGGAAGGCCCAGCTCTTTGCGAGGTCGACGCCATCAGACATCGTGCCCTCGAGCGACACGACCGCCTCGACCGCCGAGGCCGCGGTCACCCGCCCGCTCGCGAGCGGCTGCACAGAGTCGGGATTGCGGGTCCCCACCTCGTGGAACCGCACCTCAGACCCCTCGGCCAGGCCATGGAGGGCTCCCGCATTCAGGAACACCTTCCGCTCGCCGGCCAACACCGAATCCACCTCGGCGAACCACTCGCTCGTGGCGAGCCGGTTGCCGAACACCATCAGGTCCTGGTCTCCCTCGATCTGGGGCGTCTGCGGAAGCATGCGGCCGTCCAGCGCCTCGTTCACATACGAGAACAGCGTTCGGTAGGAGTCGCCCTCCCGGATACGTGGAAGCGCCTGGCTGAGCGCATACGAGAGCGACCCGACCGGCGTTTCTCCGTCGGCCGCGGTTGTTTCCCAAGCGAGTTGGCGATGACTGGCAGCGGAGATGACTACGAAGTTTGCGGCGCCCTCCATGACGCCCGACCCACCCGCAGGGCCACCGCCCCGACTGGCCCCGGCCGCCGGACTACCGATCGGAGTCGCCGACCCCCGTACCGCTGACTCGAGCCCACCCCGCGTTCCCGTGCCCGAGAAGCATGCATCCAGGAATACCGTGACGCTGCCCTCGGGCCCAACGCGCTCCCGCAGCTCGTCGATGAGCTCGCCCAGGTCATCGTCCCGAAGATGGGCCCGTCCATCGTACGCCTGCTGCTCAGCCTTGGAGGCCCTGGAGAAATCCGGCGCGGCATAGGGCACGAGAACCTCATCGTACCCATCCACTTCATCACCATCATCGTCGGTGATCTGATGCCCGTGACCCGAATAGTGGAAGACCACTACATCGCCAGGGACTGCATTGCGGATCAGGTGGTCGCGGAACGCGCCCACGATTCCGTCACGGGTCGCCTCAGCGTCGCGGAGCACGCGAATGTTCTCGTCTCGAAAACCATGGTAGACCAGCCCAGACCTGACCAGTGCGACGTCGTTTCCGGAGCTCAGCGGCCCATACGGCGCACCCTCTTCAGGCTGTCCGTACTCACCGATCGCGACGATCAGCGCACGCTGCTCGGGGGGCCGGGGTGTGGGAGCGTTGGCTTGGTCGTCGGACTCGACCACTGGGGGCGCCTGGAGCTCGGAAGATGCATCCCCCCCGGACGCTTCAGGCGGAGGACTCGCCTCGCACGCCCCTATCCCGACCACGAGGAGTAGAATCAAACGAGCGAGGGGTACTCCCTGGGGGGTTCGCCAGGCCATCCGTTAGGGTCTCTCCAGATCGGGAAAGTGTCTTCGGCCTCTGGGGGCCCGGTCTTCATTGCTTCGGCGGACCGCAACCTTTGACGGAAAGGTGGGATGCCGCAAGGGGACGGCCGCGTCAAGCTCCCCTTTTGGGCCTCTTCTTGCGGGTTTCCTCTTCCACCTGGAGCCCGGTCGCCCGGGCGATGATGCCGGCGATCTGCATGGCAAGCGCATTCCCTGGGATTCCGTCTCCGAGTGGGATTCTCCTTCCGCTCTGGAGCACCGCCCGGATCTCGTACTTCACCTCTGCCTTGGCCCCCTGTCCGACCTGCCCGTTCACCTTGAGGTAGATACGCTCGACCTCATCAATTCGTGCCTTACGTCGTTTGCGGAACAACACCGACCTCGTGGAGGTGATCTGCGCCTGCGAGAGTTCCACTGTGAGCCGGTTCACGAGCGTAAACACACCCAGGAACACCAAGAGGAGCCCAATACCACCGAAGATGAGCAGAAAGAAGCCTGTGAACATCGTGACCAGAATATCGAGTTCCGACCCCGCCGCGAAGCCCCGCGACGTATCGAAGAAGAACCACCCCGCACCCGCGAAGACCGCTCCGAAGACCATCATCATCAAACCGGCGTAACCCTCCCTGCCTCGCGGGTAGTCGAGCGTGACCTGCCCCGGCGCCCGATCCGCGCGCACCGTCGCCCTCGGGAGGTCGAACGGATCGTCGGGCACCTCGTCGGCAAGGGCAGGCGCCTCTGCGAAGACGGGCTCCGGCGTGGTCAAGACGGGAACTTCGAAGGCCTGATCCAGATCCGCGCCGGGCAATTCGGCCCGCACCCGTACGGCCCAGTAGATCTGGTCGTCAGACCTGGGCTGAGAGGGCTGGAGCTCTTGCGGGACCTCGAATGTAAACCTCAGCCGCACACCCAACGCCACGGACTCAACCTTGGGGCGAATCTCCCGGGACCACAGCACCGATTCCCAGGTAGAGCCGTGCTTCCCCCGCGTCACCCGCCGATGCACCGCCGAGAGTGACACCTTGAAGTCCGCTCCTCCCGGCCGGAGCAGTGGAAGCTCGACGCTTCCCCCCACGTGGCCTCCGAGGGAGCCAGGGAATGGATCGAGGACGAGCTCCATCCCACGAAACCGCCTCCAACGAAAGGTGGCGCGGATCGCCTGAAGGAGAATCAACAGCCCCAACGCACCGAACAACGGTAGCACGAAGTCGAGGAAAGGCGGCCAATCGCCGGAACCGCGCTGCGTCCGCCACGCGATCATGACCGGAATCGCCAACACGTTCCAGATGACCGCACCGAACCAGTGGGCGAACAGCTCTTTGGAGGCGCTGGCTCCCACGCGGCCCCCATCCCACCTGGGATCGGTCGCACTTGCCTCGGCCCTGGGACCCTGCTCACGATCACTCATCGTCGTCGACCTCGAACTTTTCAGGCGGATTTTTCGTAGAGAGAACCCATGAACGCCAACTCCGCAACCATCCTCGACCTGGACCTCGGTTCGACGCAGCCCCGCAAGCCAGGTCCCGCCCGGCGGCTCGGGCGACTCTTGCTTCGAATTCTGTGGCCGGTCGTCAGGGTCATTCTGCTCCTCGCGCTCCCCTTCTTCATCTTGGTACGCGGGTCCGTATACGCGTACTCCGAGCTGGGATGGGGCACCTGGGGGTCGACGGCGGCCGGTGTCGTGGCGACGCTCCTCGTGGTGGTGGCCTACTCGATGTGGGCGTGGCGCCGCCTAACGGGGCGGAAGCTCCCCCGCCTTCTGAGGCGAGGCGTTGTCGCAGTCGGCATCGTCAGCACCGCCTACGGTCTGCTCTACCTCTCGGCATCCAACGCGAAGGCCCCTGAGCTACGACAGGAGTTCAGGTCCCTCCATCCCCTCCTCCGCCTCGGGGCGAGCACTATGATGCTGGCCGACCGGGAGGCCGTCCTCACCGGAGTGGGCCGAACAGTGGAAGACTACCTGAAGATGGGGCTCCCCGTGAACGAGTCGTCGTTGCACTTCAAGCTCGCCGACCGCTACGTGCACGCCCTCGACCTCCGAACGATGGGTCGGCCGGAGTGGAAGAACCGGCTCACATATGGGTACTTCCGGGCCATGGGGTTCAGCACGCTGAGGCACGTGGGCACGGCCGAACATATACACGTGTCGCTGCCGCTCGCCGACTGAATTTGCGGCACCTGGGAACCCTCGCGCGGGGTTACCGGTTAGGGCTGTGGGAAACGCAAGTTTGCCCGCCAAAGCGCACATTGGGTCGGAACACTTCGGTGGTCCGGCCCAATGTGCATTTGGGGCTGCCGTCAGGGTATCCGCCCACCGCCGCACATCTTCAACGGCGTTCTATATCATCTCCGAGATCAGCGCCCCCACACCGTAGGCCACCGCCGCCGCAAGCGCGCCGATTACGAGCATTTCGAGCCCGCTTCGAAGCCACCCCTGTCGGGTCACCAGCGTACGGAGCGCACCAACCACAAAGAGGGCTCCCAGCGTCAACGCCGAGGCGACTGCGAACCGTCCATCCGCATCCCCAGGCCACAGATACGCCACAAGAGGAATTGCTCCCGCCAGGAGAAAGGCACCAAAGGTCGCCATCCCATGCCGAAGCGCGAACGGCTCCTTGGTGTCCAGCCCATCCACCGAGCGGACCGCCTCGTCAGAACGAATCGCAAGGTAGTTGCTGGCACCCATGGAGAAGCCGTCGGCTAGGAGGTTGGCGACGCCGAGGATGATCACCGTGCGAGTGGACAACGCCGCACCCACAACCCCAGCCACGACCGCGAAGGTGGTGATGATCCCGTCGTTCGCGCCGTAGACGAGATCGCCCAGATAGTGCCGAAGGAGTCCGTGCGTGGTGCGTGGTTCGTGATTGTGCACGTCTCCGGGACGCTCGTAGGACTCACGACGGGGAGGCGCATCCGAGTGGGTATGCATTGAGTGAATCTCCAGGTGGTGGGCGCCATCGTCACCCTAACGATGCGGGGCCCCAACACCCCCGGCAAGGCCCCGCAGGCGGGCTGACCTTTGCCCGGTTGCCATCCCTCATCCCATCTTCCGGCGCACCTTCCAGCGAAGTGGAAGGATCGAGATTACACCGCCCCGGGAATCCAGATGCCGAAGACGAATCGACCCCGTGCTCTCGCTCGCTGACGCCTGCTGCCGGATCGCGATCGCAGCCTTTGGGGCGTCGGGCCAGAGCGCTCCCGACACCGTCGGTGTCTCGGAGGTGATCGAAGCCTTCGTCAACGTCACCGACCTCCGCAGCGTCGCCATTGCTGTCGTCGTGCCCGGTGAAGTCCGATTCGCCGCAACCTTCGGAGGGGACGGAGCCGGCGGCAGCCTCACCGCAGATCACACCTTCCAGCTGGGGGCCGTTACAGAGGTCCTCACAGCTGCGGCGACTCTTCGGCTCGTAGAAGCGGGGCAGATCAACCTCGACGCCCCCGTACTCGACTATCTCCCCTCGCTGCGAATGCGCGATTCCGACCGCACAGCTGCGCTGACGGTGCGGCACCTGTTGACCCACACGAGCGGATTTTCGGCACTTGCCGGGTTCAATCGCCGCCTCCGAGCGGAGGGCCGTGCCGAATTCATCGGATTGAGCCAGGACCCGGGTTCTGGGAGAGAAGCGTCCGCCGCGAACTTCATCCTTCTCGGGCAGGTCCTGGAATCGGCGGGAGGCGCCACGTTTCCCCGTATTCTGAGGGAGAAGGTGCTCGGTCCGATGGGAATGAGCCGCACCGACGTCTCCCCGGCGAGAGGGGACGATGCCTCTCTCGTCCCCGGATACGGATTCACTGTGGGACTTCAGCGAAGACGGTCTCCCCACGAACTCGAACCCTTCACGATTCCTGCCCAGGGCGCACGATCTTCACTCGGGGACCTCGCTTCGTTGCTTCAGCGTCTCGTCCCTGCTGCCCCCGGTCGAAGCACCCCCCGGGACGCATCGGATACTCTGAGTGCCAGCTCTGACTGGCTTTCGTTTCGAAGTGCCGTCCTGCCAGGATTTGGCTGGAGGGAGACCTCATGGGAAGGCCACCGCACCTTCCAGGCCCAGGGAGCGACGCCGGGGTACTCCGCCGACCTCGTCATCCTCCCGGATGACGGCTACGGAGTCGTTTTGCTCACGAACCGCACACCGGGATTCATCGCGCCGACCTCCGACGCAATGCTGTCGAGCATCCTCACCGTGATGGAGGGAGGCACTCCCTCGGCACCTGATAATGCGGCCCGGTGGGTGAGCCTCACCCTCGGCCTGCTCATGTTGGCGCTGATCCTACGCACGGCCTCGCTCGCCCGAAGCTGGCGGCGCCTGGGTCGGCCACGGGCGGTCGCCCACCCACCTCAGATCGTGTTACGACTCGTCCTGGATATTGCGATTGCCGGAGGAGCGCCGCTCGTCGTCCTTCTGGTTCTCCTGAGGATGTCGTTTCCGCACGCCCTCGCGTTCTATCCCGACCTCGGCGTCGCTCTTGTCATTTTCCCCCTCGTGGGAGGGCCCTCCGCTGTCTTGCGTGCCCTCGTGGATTCCGAGCGCTGGCGAAGCAAACAGACCCCGGGCTAGCCCGACGAGCCAAGCGAATTCCGCTATCGAGTTGTGTGCACGGCCCTCGCGGGCGACATTCTCCCCCCCCGAAAGTCCCGCTATGGATCCAACTCACATGGCTTCGGCCGTGGAGGCACCGTGGACCTCGTTGAGATAAAAGCAGTTATCGACAGCGCGAAGGCCCGCGGACCGGAGCCCCTGGAGCGCTTTATCCGGCACCGCCTGACAACGGCGTCGGAGACCGAGATTCAGGATGCGGTCGAGGTAGCGACCGAGATTATCGACACGGTGCCGCTCTTCATGGCGCGGGCGCAACAAGAGGCGGATGAGCGCAACCTTACGGTGGTCGTGGCACCTCTTCTGGAGCACGCCTACCGGTACTTCCTCCAGCCTATGGACCTCATCCCCGAGATGACGCACGGGCTCGCGGGGTTACTGGACGACACCTATCTCGTCCTGCGAATTCTCCAGAATCTTCAGAATGGCCCCGAACCCCTGGTGGACTGGGATCTCGAGTACCCCGCCATGTTTATCCGCCGACTCGTAGGCGAGAAGATCAGCCGGGAGCTCGACGTCCTGGCCGTACACGCACTTCAGGAGGTCTCCGACAACGTGAGTCACTTCTGGAATTCCATCACCATCACGGCCTGACCCTATCGGACTGTCCACTCCAGGAACGTGTCGGGATCGTGGCCGACCACGACGTGCTGCTCGAATCGGACCAGCGGCGTCTTGAGTATGAGTGGCTCCTCCGAAAGGATCGTCAGCCATCGATCCTCTCCAAAGTGTGAGGCACCCAGCCCCTTGTTCTGATAACGCTTCGACTCGCGGTCGATGAGAGACTCCACCCCAAACCGCTGAGCGAATCGACGCAGCTCACCCACCGATGCAGCCTTCGTCTTCAGGTCGACGAAGTGGGTCTTTATGCGACGCTCCGCAAAAAACCGAAGCGTTTTGCGGGTCTCCGCGCACTTTCGCGTCCCGAACACCTGAACCTGCATCATCGTCCCATCCTCGAGAGCGCGCGCATCACTCGGGAGCTACCGGTAGTTCCCGAAGCTCAACTCCACTCCCCAATCCTCTGACTTGAGGAATGCCATCACCTCCTGGAGAGAGTCCTTGTCTGGGCTCGTTACCCGAAGCTCATCGCCCTGAATCGCCACCTGCACCTTCTTGAGTTTGAGCTCCTTCACCGCTTTGACGATGCGCTTCCCGGTCTCCTGATCGATTCCCTGCTTGAGTCCGATGGTCTGGCGCATGCGTCCGAGTGACCCAGCCTCGGCGTCTCCGATATCGAGGTTCTTCACCGACACGCCTCGGCTGATGAGCCTCCCCTTCAGAATTTCGAGAAGCGCACCGAGCTTGTAGGCGTCGTCCGCATCGAGTTTGAGCGTGCCCTCTCCGCGATCGAACTCTATGGTACAGTTCGTGCCCTTGAAGTCGTACCGCTGGCCGACCTCCTTCATCGCCTGGTTGACGGCGTTATCGACCTCCTGGAGCTCCACCCCGGTGGTGACGTCGAATGAGCTGTTCTTTGCCATGCTTCTCTCTGAATTTGGGAGCCCCCACGCATCGGGCGTTGACCCGGGTTGGGAATCTCGTTGACGTTGGCCGAGCGGAATCTAACATTGGCCTGTGGGGAACCCCATTATGGCTGCACGTGCCATCCACGAATCGATGACCGGAATGCAAATGCCCATCCTTCGTCTGAGCCGTGTCCTGATCCTCTCGCTCCTTGCGCTTACCTCAGCGTGTGCGAGCGCCCAGAAGAGATTCGAGCAGGGCCAGGAACTCGAGGCCTCGGGCAGGTACGTCGAGGCCGTCAATCGATATGTCGAATCCCTCGAAAAGGAGCCCAATCAACCCGATGTCATTGCGAGGCTCGAGGCGGCAGGCGACCTGGCAATCCGAGATCTCCTGATGCAATCGGACGAGTTCCACGCCAATGGGCAGCTCCTCCCGGCAGCCGATGCAGTGCGGTCCGTCGACCGGGTTCTGGCACGGGCCGCACGCGTGAGGGTGGCGCTCCCCGTTCGAAGCGGGTACTCCGACCTCCGGCGAAGCCGTTTTGACGATGCGATCTCGTACGTCTGGGAGCAGGGAGACGCCGCGTATGCGGAGCAGCGGTGGGGGCCGGCGATCGATGCCTACGCCACCACGCGGCGGTACGACCCCAGCGCCGAGCAGCTTCGGACGTCGCGAGAGGCGATCTTCGATGTGCACATGGGCTCCGCTCATTACTCCATGGACCAGGAACACTTTCGGGCAGCCGCAGGTGCAGCCCACCTGGCGGAGGAGGTAGCGACCAACCTCGATCGAGGGAGGTCCGAGGTAGCGATTCAGCTTCAGGCATCGGCCATCGATGCCGGCACCGTCACGGTCGCCTTCTTCCCGTTCGGAGCCGACGGCGGCACGTACGACCCGCCCCCCCTCGAACTCCTCGGTGAAATCGACGATGAGTTGACGCTGGAGCACTGGACCGCCCCACATCCATTCATCGTGGCGATCGATCCGATCTTTCTCCAACGTGAGCTCCGGCGCTTCGGTTCGCGGAACAGGGTGATCGACGAAGCCCTGACGCGGCGTATCGGTGACCTCCTGGG
>JAZDDA010000166.1:0-3892 GCA_036679625.1 Gemmatimonadota bacterium
TCCCTCACCCAGCAGGCCCCGTAGTGCCAGCTCGAAGTCTCCCTCCGACAAACCGTGCAGGTACAGCTCTGGGATCAACTCCCCTACCTCCTTCGTTCGTCTTGCGAACAGCGGTAGCACCCGGCTCTCGAAGCGCTCCTCCAGACCCCGCACCCGCGGGCGTCGGATCGTGATCGTCCCGGAGCTCATGGCTAACCGCCGTGGCTTGCCGTGGCCGTTCCGATAGCCCCCAGGTGCGTCCACCACAGCTCTGCGCTCGGACTTCTGCCGGCCTAAGAGCTCCGTGACTTCCTCCTCCAGGATGAGCTGGATAAACTCCTGTGCCTTCTCTCGCACCAACGTCTCCAGGCACTCCCACGTCGGCGTGGTGGACTCGGCCCTGGGTCCCGCGATATCCTGGTATCGGTGTTGTTGATGCCGAGTGGACCTGCGAGATGCTTAGCTCGACGCCGTTGGTTCGCCTCGACCCAGTCAACACTTGGATTCTGAAGCAGCACCCGTGTGACCGTAGCGAGACTCTCATCCGGAATTCGAACGACTACCACAGGGAGAGCACGACCAACCAGAAGTGGAGTAACCCCAACTGCTGCAAGGGCTGCAACCACCGGGATGGTCGTTTCGGCCCTTGGATTGCTGAGGGTCAGGTTGCCTCGAGGAGTCTTACCCGGCGCCGGCCGTGGCACCCCGACGACGGTATTGGCAGAACTCCCGGCTTGCAGCGCCTCTGGACTGGGTGGTGCTTGTGTGGGTGACTTCGTCCAAATGATGAGCTCGTTCTCATTTCCAACCCGTCTCAAACGGGCCGCTAGGGTGTCCGGGTCGAACGTCACAGACGCTATGCCCGACTGAGTGAGACTCGATTGGGTCAAGTCATTGCCATCGACCGGCGTGGCTGGATCAGCTCGATCATCGCACCCCATTACAATGGTGATGGGCAAAAAGGCAACGCACGAACGAAACAATACTTTCTTCCTCATGGTGAGACCTCCAGACTATCCGGTGGGCCCCCGGGGGCGCTTGCGCGATGCAAGCCAACCCCCACGTCGCTTGGGGCACAATCTGTGTCGGTGAGTTCAGAGACCCGCAGAGGGGGGCGGGATTTAAGCGGAATCTGCCGGGGCCCACACATAGGTAACGCGCTGGTGAGCCCCATCCGTTTACACCCTCGCGAAATCAAATCGCGCGGAGATGCGGGGGGAGCGGAGTGTTCCTGCCCTATCGCAAGCCCCCCGGCCAACGGTAGCGCCTCCGACTCACCCCCGCCGAGTGGGAAGACGTCACGAAAGGTGTGGTTGGTTTACCGAGTGGCGAACAGAGCGAGTCTATCTTCGCGAGGGGGCCCTTAGGTCCTCAGGAGACGCTCGACTGTAATGGCGTAGGCCAGGGCAAGACCTGCGAGGGCCACGGCCATGAGAAGAGACATGGGAGCCTCCAGGCCGTGACCAACCACCGTGAAGGCGAGTGAGGCCGCAAGGACAGGGGCGCCGTGTTTGCCGACGCCGATACGAGAAGGGTCATCCGCAACCGCCGTCGGCGGGCTCTGCGCTTGGAGGGCTACTCCAGCAAACCGCTCAACCAACTCCTCGGGTACGGGCTCCTCATGCTCCATCAAGCGCTGGAGGTGCTGTACGAACTCTTTGTCGGAGTCAGAGGCGTCGTCCCGATACCAATTCACGCTTTCCTCCCGATTGTTTCTAGTTCCGTTCCTCCGCCGAGCTGGCGGCGGAGCGTCCTCAACGCCCGAAAGAGACTAGCCTTTACCGTGCCCTCGGTACGTTGGAGGGCTTCCGCAGTATCGGCAGTCGACAAGCCCTCGGCGATTCGCATTAGTACGACCTGCTGCTGAAGGGTAGGTAGACCTGCAACAGCCCGCCACATGGCACGTCGGGCCCGCTCCTCCTCAGGTGTTCGCTGTACCGGCATCACCTGAGTGCGTGACTCATGCCACTCCTGCAGCAGTAGTTCGCGCCTCTTCCGACGCCGCACTCGCGAGCGGCCGTTATTGAGCGTCACCATATATAGCCAAGGTCCGATTGGAGCTTCCGGGGAACGCGAGTTCGCCCGGCTCCAGGCCGTAATCCACGTTTCCTGAACCTAAACTGAGCGATTCGAGTGGGCGAGCAACAAAGACGCTCCGGGGCGTCGAGGGAAAGGCAGCGGTGCGGGTCGAAACGAGGTGACGGATCGGTATTCGGCCTGTTCCGGGGACGGATCGGTATTCGGCCTGTTCCGGGGCGACCAGAAGCACCCTTGGGACCCATTTCGAGGCCGCCGGAAGCGGCTGGACGCACGAGTCCCTGCACCGGCGGTGGCCGGTTTGGTCGTTCAGGTAGCGGACAGGACAACAAGCGGGCGTCTAGGCCCAGGCGAACCGGGGTGGAGCTCGGCTCAGTTCCCAGAGCTTTGGGATTTGTAGTTCGTCCCAAGTGGCGCGTGTGACCTTGAGGATCCTGCGGCCGCCCTGCGGCCGCCGGTGCGGACGATCTTGGCCGCGAAGTCGATGGCCTTGCGGCGCAGCGTCGTGGCATAGGACGTGAGGGGAACCACGGACTCGGTGACATCCTCCTTGAAGGTCTCGTAGAGGAAGAAGGCCACGGCCATGGTGTAGTAGAACGTCGCGTTGGCCGCGAAGCGCTTGAAGGGGAGTGTCTCGCTGCCGAACTCCTTGAGAGCCCGGTGCACGAGTTCGTCGCCCCCCCGGCTGTGGTGGAGCCGGATCACGTGCTCGGGCTCGATCCAGTGGCCTAGCCCGGCGGCCTGCAAGAGGACGTCGATGTCCTCACCCATGCCCAGGTTCGTGTAGAGAAGGGTATCGGGACGGGCGAACTCGAGGAGCCACTGGCCGTCCTCGGCCAGGGGCCGGGTCAACAGAGCCCGTCGTCCTTTCTTCCAGTTCCCCCTGCGATCTCCGAACTCGAGGTAGTGCCAGACCTTGTCCGGCCTCTTGTACTCGGACCACGCACAGGCAGGGACCTGAGCCGCGAAGGCCTTGATGTCGGGGTAGAGCTTGCCCACGCAGATGTAGCCGATGCGGAGTTCCTCGAAGAGCTCGAACAGCTTCTGGTCGAAGAAGCCGCTGTCGAGGCGCAAGAGGATGGGCACATCCCCTCGGTAGTGTTTGCGAATCAGAGTCACCACATGGCGGACCATATGGGCCACGCTGTCACCGGAGTTGGAGTGTTTCTTCCCGCCGCGGAAGACGGCATCGATGAGGAAGCGGCCCCAGGTCATCTGAAGTGGCGCAAAGCCCTTCACCTTCTTGTAGGTGGGCTCGACACCGTGGCGCACGTTGGCCTCGTCGTTGTCCATGACCATGGCGTCGATGCCGAGGACCACGACGGGTGGGGCTTCGAGCTTGAGACGCCACAGGAACAGGTGCAGGAGCAGGCGGCGGAAGAGCCAGATCCGGGGCCACCAGAAGGCCCCAAAGAAGCGCTTGATGGCGTGCGACGAGGCCATCTGGTCCGGCTGGGTCTCGATCGCCGCCGCGTAGCCATCATCCTGCTTCAGCTCATCGAAGCGGACAAGATGTCGGCTGGTGCCGTCCAAGAAGAAACAGAAGAGTTGGTGGAAGAGGACGGTCACAGGAAGCCCTTTCGAACTCTTGCGCACCGAGCCGAATAGGCGATCGAGGTGGGGGAAGATCTCCAGGTTGCGCACGTAGCGGCTGAACAGAGCTAGGCCGCCTCGGCCCGTCAGCGTGTCGGACGTGATCTCAACACCATCGAACAGCGGTGGGGCAGCATTGCGCGAGGAGAGCGACTCGGCCATGATCACTTGGCACCCTTTGGGTTGAGGGCGGCGGGAACCGCCACTGGCCATAACTTGTTGCGTACCAGTAACTTAACCCAGAGGGTGCCCTTTTTCTATCTCAAGAATCGCTCAGTTTAGG
>JAZDDA010000167.1:0-6482 GCA_036679625.1 Gemmatimonadota bacterium
CCGGACCTGATATCCGGAATCCTAAGGCGTCGCTCGGTGGGTAGGTGGGTACCCCTCAGCGCGAGTGACTCTGAACGATCGGGTAGACTGTCGTACATGACTCGAGAAGCGGATCGGCCGAACGCCGCCCAGCACAAGAACTGGAACGAAGTCTCGGGGCCAAACTGGGTCACCCTCCAGGACAAGTTCGACGCCCAGCTCGAGCCGCTCGGTCTTGCGACGATGGATCGTGCGAAGGTCGCACCGAGTGAGAACGTGCTCGACGTCGGCCCAGGGACCGGGCAAGCGACGATGGAACTGGCTCGGCGCGTGGGCGAAGACGGCTCTGTGATGGGTATCGACATCTCGGTGCCGATGCTCGAGAGAGCGAAGTCGCGCGCAGGCGATGCCGGACTCACGAACATCACGTTCGAGATCGCCGACGCGCAGACGTACGATTTCCGAGCGCCGCAGTTCGATCTTGTTTTCTCTCGCTTCGGGGTGATGTTCTTTGACGATCCCCTTGCGGCGTTCAGGAACCTCCGAAGCTCGCTCCGCCCCGGCGGGCGTCTGGCGTTCGTCTGCTGGCGTCACCCGGCGGAGAATCCGTGGGCAACGGTTGCGCTCGAAGCCGTAGAGCAACATGTGCCGGTCAAGATGCCGGAGCCTGGCCCGCCGGGACCCTTCGGACTCGCTGAGTCGGATCAGGTAACCAAGATTCTCAGCGAGGCCGGGTTTACGGACGCCGCGTTCGACAAGATGTCGGGGAAGATCACGCCGGGAGCCGGGGGGTCGCTGGACGACACAGTCGCGCACGTCCTGAAGACCGGATTCGTAGCTAATGCTCTCCGAGAGGCGGAAGCAAAGGCAACGCCGGAGATTGCGGCGTCGATCCGGGAAGCGTTCGCGCCGTACGAGTCGGAGGAAGGCGTGCGAATGGACTCGGCGGCCTGGATCGTTACGGCGCGAAGTCTGTAATTAGCCTGGCCGGCCGCGACACACTATGGTTCCCAGGGCCCGTGGTTCAGCCAAGAGCACCGGACCTAAGATACTGAGTCCTGACGAGACGGATGAAGGGATTCTTCGATCGATTGTCCGAGCTGCTGACACGGATGACATTTTGGCACCCCACAGGGTTCGAATCCCACCGGGCCCTCCACGTTTGTTCCCTATCTAATGTGGTCGACCAAAGTGGCCGTTTTCTTGACTCCCTGATACTCAGTCCGAATGTCAACGTAGGCCATTGCAGACGGCCGGTGGCTCAGCTCTGCAGCGAACCGAAGGCCCTTTGCACTACCTCGGGCAGTGCCGGGTGTACGTAGATCGATTGGGTGATGGCGTCGGTGGTCAGGCGCATCCGCATCGCGTTCACGACCTCCTGGATGAGGATGGATGCCTCGGTGCCGATGATGTGGCAGCCTAGAATCTCACCCGATTCCCTGTGCGCGAGAGCCTTCACAAAGCCGTCCGTGTCCTCGATGGACGAGCCGTATGCGGTGTCAGAGTAGTTGTAAGTACTGGATACGCAAGGGAGCCCTTGCGCTCCTGCGTCACGCTCCGTCAGCCCGACGCTCGCGACCTGAGGTGAGGCGAAAATCGCATGCGGCATGGCGTGGTAGTCTGCGGCCACCTTGTTATCCGGGTTGAAGATGTTGTTAACCATGTAGTCCGCTTCCAGGTTTGCGTGGTGCTTCAGCAGGTATCGACCTCCGATGTCGCCGAGGGCCCAGATCCCCGGGACGCTGGTCTCCAGGTATTCGTCCGTCTTGACGTAGCCTCGCTCGTCCACCGCCACGCCCGTCCTCGCCACGTCCAGCAGGTCCGTGTTCGGCACACGCCCGAGGGCTAGGAGAAGCGCGTCCGCACTCAGGATCCGGTCCTGGCCGCCCGAAGTCACCTCCAGCTCGATCTTGTCGCCATCGCGGCAGACCCGCTGAACGAGGGTGTTGAGGAGAAGCGTGAACCGCCGCTGATAGACCTCCGTGAACCGAGCCGCCACATCGTCGTCCTCGAGCCGAAGCAAGCGGGGCCCCCGGTGGACGATGGTGATGTGGGTTCCCAAGGCACCGAAGAAGTGAGCGAGCTCGGCAGCGATGTACCCTCCGCCCAGGATGATGAGCCTCCGAGGCTGGGCGGGCAGACGGAGCGCCTCGTCCGAGGTGATGAAGGGGACGTCCGCAAGGCCATCGATGTCAGGGACGCGTGGCCTGCCCCCGGCGGCGATAACGATATGTTCCGCGGTGATTCGCTCGCCGCCTACCTTTAGGAGCTTGTCCCCAACAAACCTACCCGTATCCTTGAAGACGCTTATCTTCGGATGCCGCCGGTTGCCCTCCTCGACCGCCTCAGCATCGCCGCTCACGGTGTCTACGGCCCGGCTGACGATGCGGTCCCAGTCCACAGCGGACACCTCGGCTTTGATGCCGAACCGCTCCGCTCTCCGGATCGTCTCCATAACGTCGGCGCTGTGGATCAGCATCTTGGAGGGGATGCATCCCCGGTTCAAGCAGGTCCCGCCGAAGGGGCCGTGCTCCACCACCGCGACCGAAAGCCCGCGGTCAGCTGCTTCCGAGGAGACTTCGAGTGCGGAACCCGCGCCGATGACCATCAGGTCAAAACTCTTCACAGGTCACCTCCCATCGACTCACAGAACGTCACGCTGCCCCCGCCTCGCCTGCGATGATCGCGCCTCCGCCTCGTGAAGCTGGACTGCGGTGCTGATTAGTGCGAGATGGCTGAACGCCTGCGGAAAGTTCCCCAGCATATCTTCTGTCTCGGGGTCCGTTTCCTCACTGAAGAGGCCGAGGTCGTTGGAGCATCCCCGCAGCTTCTCGAACAAATCTCGCGCTCGATCCAGCTCCCCCAACGCGATCAGGTTATCCGCAAGCCAGAAAGTGCAGATCGCGAACGCACCTTCGCCGCCGGCGACGCCGTCGTCGAACCCGCGGTACCTGTACACGAAGCCCTGCGGCGAGGTCAGTTCACGCTTTATGGCTTCGATAGTGGAGAGCATGCGTGGGTCAGTTGCGGGAATGAACCCGACCAGCGGCATTAGCAGGCTACTCGCGTCGAGATTCTTGCTGCCATACGCCTGCACAAACGCCGCTCGCTCGGAGTCGTAGCCGTTGGACAGAACGTCCGCCTTAATTTCCGCCCTAGCCTTGCGCCACGTATCAAGGTCGCCCGGCAGGTTGAGGGTGCGTGCAGCCTTTATTGCCCGGTCCAGGGCCACCCAGCACCAGACCTTCGAGGAAACGAAGTGCTGCCGCCCGCTGCGCGTCTCCCACATCCCGTCGTCTGGCTCTTTCCAATGGTCGATCACGAAGGCGACGACCCGCTGCAGGTACTCCCAATAATCTGAGTCCATCTCGCCACCGAACTTTAGGTAGAGGTGTGCTGAATCGAGCAACTCCCCGTAGATATCAAGCTGGAACTGGGAATACGCTCCGTTGCCTGTGCGAACAGGACTCGAGCCGCGGTATCCTTCCAGTTCAGGAAGTTCCGTCTCGGTGAGGCGCCGCTCGCCCCCAACGCCGTACATGATCTGGAGGTCCCGGGCGCGCCCTACCGTGCTCCACTCCAGCCACCGTTTGAAGGCCCGCGCCTCCGTGGTGTAGCCGAGGATAGACAGAGCATAGAGGGCGAACGAGGCATCCCGGATCCAGGTGAAACGATAGTCCCAGTTGCGGGGGCCGCCGATCGCCTCGGGCAGCGAGGTTGTCGCGGCCGCCAGAAGGGCGCCCGACGGCGCGTAGGTCAGAGCCTTGAGCGTAAGTGCGGAGCGAACGACCTCGTCGCGGTACTCGCCATCGTAGTCACATCTCGAGGACCATTCCTCCCAGAACCGCCTTGTGCCTTCGAGATATTGATCGATCTCGACGTGGGTGACGGGCTCAGCGTGGTGCGACGCGAATGGCTTGAGCCCCACTGGAAAGCGAGGCTGATGGGTGACGACGGCGTAGAGTTTCTCGCCGGCGGTCAGCAGCCCTTCGGCGTTGAACCCGCCATCCGTCTCGGCGATAGGCGCGGAGCAGTACAGGGACATCGCGTCAACACCTCCGTGGGCGAAGCCCGAATTCGCGTTCTCGACGACAGCGTGAGGGATAATCGTGCCGTAGTCGAAGCGCGGATAGCATTCGACCGTGAAGCGCACACTGCCACTGACGCACTCCAGGATTCGCGCCAGCCGCCGCTGGCGATCACTGGCGTGCGCGTCCGCCGGTGCCGGATGTGGATGCGTGGGCATGAAGTCGATCAGCCTCGCCAGGCCTGTATCAGTCTCGAAGGTGGTCTCGAGAATGTTTGTTCCTGGCTCGTAGCGCCGACTAACTGACCGCACACCCTCGGGCGCAACCTTGAAGTATCCGCCCTTCTCCCAGTCGAGGATGCGGCTGAAGAGGGCAGGGCTATCGAAGCGGGGAAAGCAGCACCAATCTATGGAGCCCGCTTTGGACACCAGCGCGCAGGAGTGCATGTCGCCGATCAGACCGTAGGCGGATATGGGGGGATAGGATTCAGTTTTGTTCATGCATCATCGAAGGTGCCATATTCCTGCAGAAAGAAGTTTATCCGCTTTGAGCGGCCCAGGTGCCGTACAACCTTCAGACGACCACGCCCAAGACGAGATGCAACCACGGGCAAGGTAGCGACCCCAGTGGCCTCGCAAGGTGATTTCTCGCCGGCTGCTACCAGATAAACTGATGGGGCAGGCCCATGACTCTGATCCGACGCACCAAGAATTGATTAGGCGACTAACAACCCACAGCCCGAGCGTGCGCCCCGGGGGTGTCGCGCGGCGGCACGAGTAACCTGGCCGGTGAATCCAGGTCGATGGTTCACGTCACCCTCCCTGTCATTGTTCTGGCGACGGCAGTCAGACCGAGAGGCTGCCGGTGATGAGGTTTTCCCTCGGCCCCTGCCATTCATTCATGCACGCCACTTAGACTTTCCAACCTCACCGGATTGTGCCGGGCCAGTTACGAGTTCGTCAGGTAGCCGATCACTCCGCTCAGTGGTGAGAGCCCTGTGACCTCGTAGTAGGCGATATGAGGGGCGTTGGCAGTATCGACTTTCAAGGATACGAGTTGTCCTAACGGCAGCGAGGCCGCAGATGCGACCTCTTCAACGGTCCAGCCATCTGCATCATGAACCGCGTAGAAGAGGCTGGAGCGGTCGGAGAACGCCACGCGAGGCTCACCGTCGGTACCGAGTGCGAGCGAGGTGATGCGCCGAGCACCCAGCATTCCGAGTTCGACGTCGTCGAGAGTGGCGATGTCCTCGACTTGCCACTCTCCGTCGACTCGTGAGGCGTATTGGACGACGCCCGCGCCCGCGCCGATCTCCTTATAGAAGGAGATGTGAGGAGTTCCCTCTGCGTCGATCTGAAGCGATGAGAACTTGCCGACGATACCTTCGGTGGCGACAGTTTCGATGTTCCAGGTCGTTCCATCGAACTCGGCGTACATTAAGTCGTCGTCACGGTCGTTGAAGTAGGAGACGGCGGGATTCCCGTCCGCGGTCAGCGCCGGGCTGACGTTGAACTCGTAGGCTATGGGGCCGCTGCCGATGGGTGAAATTGTCCAGGAGCCGTCGGTGTAGGAGTAGTGCTCGACGCCGTCCGTCGATCCGAACTGGGAGGGATCGATGCCGAAGGCGTGCTTCGCGCCATCCTGAGCTAGGACCAGCGCCGAATCCCATCCGTCGTGTCCATCGTCCGAGAGCGCCTCGATCTGCCATTCCCCGCTGCGGAGAACCGCGAACGTCAGATCACCCTTAGACTGGTCGAACTGAAGCGCCTGGTGATCATGATAGACGATGTTGGGCTGGCCGGCGGCGTCGATCGCGAGGTCAAGCGGGCCGTAAAAGTAACCCTCCACGAAGTTCTCGGCGGCCCAGCCTTCGCTGGCGCTGGCGTACCCGACGAACCCCTCGCTCAGGGATTCAAAGAGGTAGGCGATGGCGGGAGCTTCGTCAGGTCCCAGCGCCAGCGCCGGTTTGATTCCTTCCGTGATCGGAATTGCCGACCAACCGTCGGTGACTGTAGCGGTAAGTTCAATCTCGGCCTGATCAGATGGCGTATCGGTCTCAGATGGCGTGCCAGGCGTGGGACCGTCAGACTCCCCTCCGCCACCACAGGCGGCGATCACGATAGCGGTTACGGACAACGCGACGCCGATCAAGAGGGCGCGCCGCTTCAGAACTAATTGCTTGATTGCGGTTCTGAATCTCAACATCCTGTCTATACCTACTTGCGATTCGTTAGCTGGGTGGGCCAATGTCGTGAGATACGTTTTGCGCGAGGCTAAGGTTCCGTCCGACGATCCCGCATCGACGACGACCGGCCACCAGGATGTGGGGAACTCAGGGAATTCACAGATACACTGCTGGGTAAGCCCATGACTCAGATCCGACGCACCAAGATCGTAGCAACCCTGGGTCCTGCCAGCGAAAGCCCGAAAGTGATCCGGACATTGATCGATGCGGGCGTCGACGCCGTGAGACTC
>JAZDDA010000168.1:0-2687 GCA_036679625.1 Gemmatimonadota bacterium
CCTATCCGCAGCTCGAGCCGTTCCTGGGAGGCAGGGAGGCCGACGCGGACATGGCCGAGCTGCTTCAGGCGCTGGAGTCGCAACGGGTCCTCACCGGGAGCTTCGTGACCAAGGCCTATGCCTGCACACACTGCATGTGCGCGTACCTGAACTTCCTGGAGGTGTGCCCCGACTGTGGATCGGCGGACCTCACCGTCGACGACATGGTGCACCACTTCCGGTGTGGGCATGTCGCGCCACTCAGCGACTTCTCAAAAGACGAGTTCATGGTCTGCCCGAAGTGTGACCGCGACATGCGCCATATCGGAGTGGACTACGACAAGCCGTCCCTCGTCTACGACTGCAACGAGTGCAACCACCGCTTTCCCGATCCCGAAATCACCACAAACTGCTACCGGTGTCGGAGAACCACCCCGCCGGAGCTTCAGATTCAACGGACGATCAAGTCGTACAGGGTCTCGTCGTTCGGAGAGAACGCGGCGACGCACGGTTTGGACGACCTCTTCGTCAGCATACTCCAGGAGAAGGTCAAGGTCTTCGAGTACCCGGTGCTGAAGGACCTCATCGCGGCCGAGGCTCACCGAATGGCCCGTTACGAAGTCTCCAAGAGCACGCTCCTGATCCTGAACTTCCACGGCATCGAGCAGATCTATCTGGAGCTTGGGAACCGTGCGCGGGAGCTCTTCGAAGACCTCACAGGAGTGTTCAGGAGCATCCTGCGGGAGTCGGACTTCCTTTCTGCTCGCAATGAATCTCTATTCCTTGCCCTCCTGATGGAGACCTCCGCTACCCAGGCAGAGCGGGCATCTGAGCGCCTGAGAGAAGCAATCGATGCGCTGCTCAAGACAAACCTGAGCAACCCTCCCACGCTGGAAACTGCGATCCTCCCGCTCACGGAAGGTATGGACGTTGACGGCGTCGTGGCCGAGCTGATGGCGCAATGGGAGGATGGCGAGAGCGCCGATGTACCTTGATGGCCTGCTGGAGTTCATGGGCGGCCTGCGGGGCGTCGAATGGCTCTACTACTTCTGGCCGTTCTTCGTCATCGACTTCGGGCGATATGTGTTCCTGGACGGTCTCGTTCTGGCACGGAGCTTCCTCGGCGCCACCCGTCGGAGGCGTCTCCAGGGACAAGCCCGCAAGATTCTGTACAGTGAGCGGCCGCTCGTCTCTGTCCTCGTGCCCGGCAAGAACGAAGGTCGGCACATCCCAGCTCTGGTCGAGTCGCTAGCCAACCAGAGCTACCGCAACATCGAGTTGGTAGTCGTCGACGACGGCTCGGACGACGACACTGCTGCCATCTGCAGGCGACTCAAGCGCGAGGGGAAGATCGCCCAGTTCGTGCGAAACGAGCCACGGGGCGGCAAAGCCTCTGCAGCGAACACTGCGCTCTTTTTCTCGAAGGGCGAGCTGATCGTGCATCTGGATGCGGACAGCAACCTGAGGTACGACGCCATCGAACGGATTATCCTCCCCTTCTACATCCACCCGAACCTCGGCGCCGTCGGGGGAGATATTCGGGTGGCCAACACGCGGACGAGCCTCGCCACCCGCTGCCAGGCGCTCGACTATCTGAAGGCGATCAGCATCGGCCGCACGGTATCTGCGGCGCTGGGGCTGCTGCGCATCGTATCGGGAGCGTTTGGAGCCTTCCGAAGGGAAGATCTGGAACGCCTGGGTGGGTGGGACGTCGGCCCGGGGCTGGACGGGGACCTTACGATGAAGCTCCGCAAGTTGGGCAGGGGCGTGGTGCACGAGCCGGAAGCGGTGTGCTATACCAACGTGCCCACCACCTTCCGGAAGCTCGCAAGGCAACGCTACCGCTGGGACCGCTCGATGGTCCGGTTTCGGATGCGCAAGCACAGCGACGTCTTCCGCCTGAATTGGTCCAGCTTCAGCTGGAGGAACTTCGTTTCGTCGGTTGAGAACGTGGGGTTCACCCTCGGCCTCAACCTGAAGTGGTGGATCTACTTCACGCAGATGTTGATTCTGCACCCCAACTCCGTCCGCTACCTCGTGGTGATCAACTACTTCCTCTACGTCGCCACGAACACGATCCAATACGCCGTAGCATGGGCCACGCTGCGGGGCACCCTCCGGCGCGTCGACCGTCGTCTGCTCGGCATGGTGTTTTTCATGCCCATCTACACGGGGATCTTCCTCCGACTCGTGAGGACCTTCGGCCACCTCATGGAGATCTTCCACAGAGTCTCCTACACAGACCGGTGGAACCCGTGGAAGGTGTCCCGGGTCGCCAAGCAGGACGCGTTGTAGCGGCTAGGGCCCCGCCGCTTACAGAACCGCCTTCAGCTCCGTCAGCAGATCCTCGAGCGAAACGCCGTGGGCGGTCGCGGCCTCAGCGAGCGTCTTCGCGCCCCCGCAGCACGTGTCCATCCCGTGGCCCGAAAGGATCGCGTGCGTCTGCGGCTGGCGGGTTACCAGCTCATTCAGCGTGGTCGAGGAGTCGAGCACGAATGGGGCGTGATGCCCCGTCTTCAGGGTGTCCATGAGGGACGCTCCGTTAGTCGCCAGACGGCGTGAATGAAGAGACAGGCGCCCAGCAAAATAAACGCACCGCCTACGGGAATCAGGGTCGCGGCCAAAGCTGGCTGGGAGATGCGCAGCAGGAATCCGGTGACGACCACGGTGAGTCCGAGGTTCGTCAGAACGAGGTGGACCATGGGGCC
>JAZDDA010000016.1:0-10322 GCA_036679625.1 Gemmatimonadota bacterium
ATCCAGGCATTCACAGAGAAGCTCGAGCAGAACCGCCCCGTCATCCTGGCATACTTCGCGGCCTTCGGTACGAACATTCAGACGGCGGCGATCACACTCGCGGGCCTCGTGCGGATCGCGTTCAACGTCGGGCAGCTCATCGGGCGCGCGTTTGACATCGCAGCGAACCTCATGCTCGCAGCATTCTTCCGAGCCAGTGAGGCGGTCCGCATCGATTGGGCGGACCTCGCGAACGTCGCACAGAAAATCTTCGACCCCCTGAACCTCATCCCGGATTTCGAATTCGAGTCGGGGATAGAGCGCTCCGTCGGGTTTCTCTCTGCAGCGAGGATCCAGGCCTTCGAATTCGGGCAGGATCTCCGGGACATTGCGGCCGCATCCGGGGACATCGCGGATGCATGGAAGCGGTCTGCGGTAGCGATGCAGGAGCTCCTCCAGGCAAGGAGGAGCGCCGGGGATGGGGAAGCGCTGACGCCTCCAACGCCGCCACTGCCCACCGTAGACTCGCCACTCCCCATCATCAACGGCCTCAACCTCCTTCAGGGAATCAGCTTCGAAAAGCTCGAGACCAAGTTCGAGGCGTTCGCGAAGGCATCCCAGAAGGCGCTGAAGCCCCTGGAGCAGTCCGCGATCAACCTCTCGGTGGCATTCTCGGATTCGTTGGGCGAGTCGCTCGCAGCGGGTGCATTCAACTTCAAGCGCTTTACTGATTTCGCCATCAAAGAGCTGAGCCGGCTCGCCGCGAAGTTCCTGGTTTTCAATGGCCTCAAGACCCTGTTCCCCGGGAGTGCGTTCGTCGGGTCGATCGGGAAGGCCTTCGGCGGCTTCCTCGCACACGGGGGGCCGGCTGATCCTAGCCGGGCCTTCATAGTGGGTGAGAGAGGGCCTGAACTCTTCGTGCCGGGCGTCGCGGGTCAGGTGATCTCGAATCAGGCTCTACTCGCTGGCGCAGGCGGGGGGGATACGCACGTCACGATCCAGCTCGTCACCTCGAGCGGGGAAGAGGTCGCTCGAGTCACCCGCGTGATTCAGAAGGACATGGAGGACAGGGACGAGCCGATCGATTTCGGCATTGGCGTGACGCGCTTGTAATGGCCGAATTCGACGAGTACCCGGTGGACGACATAACGGCCGGGATCAAAAGGATGCGCGAAGCGCTGCGCGACTACGACGAGCAGCAGACACCTATTGAGGTAGATGAATTCCATTCAAAGGAGTCACAGATGGAACACGTAGCAACCGAAGTCACCGTAATTCCCGGACCTGAGACCCGCACCATTCAGCTCGACCGAGAGCGGACCATCCGCTCGGACTTCGCCGCTCTCGTGCGATTCAAGAAGGCCACGGGCCTCAGCGTCATGAATGGCGATCTTGCGGAGACGTCCCTCGACGAGGAGACGTCGTGCGCCTTCATTTGGGCTCACCTCGTGCACGAGGACCCGGAGCTCACGGTTGACCAGGTCGCTCAGATGATGACGGTCGCCAAGCTCACCGAGTGCATCGACATCATTGCGGACCTCATGGGAGATCCGGTGCCCTAATGAGGGTTGTTTCCCGCGAAGCCGCTGAGGCCGTGGCCGCAGTGCAGCCCACGATGATGGACCGGTTCGTGGCGTATCTGGATCCGGTCCGCGGATCACGGAGATTGGAAGCGCGCCGTGCACTGGCGTTATCCGGCGCGATCTCTGGAGCCGGAGGATATGTCTCGGGCCGGTCTGAGAAGTCATCGATGCAGCGCTACAACCCGTCGCTCCGGAGCGCCCAGTCTGCGATCCATCCCGGGCTCTCGAAGATCCGTGCCCGGTCGAGGGATCAGAGTCGTAATAACCCGCTCGCGGCCGGGGCGATCAACAACACTGTCACTGGCACGGTTGGGTCTGGGCTGACCGTTCAATCTCAGATCGACCACGATGTCCTCGGTCTCACGGACGAACAGGCGGATGCCTGGGAGGCCAACGCACAACGCATTTGGGAACTGTGGGCCGGTACGCGCGAGTGCGATGTGGAGGACGAGTTGACGTTCTCACAAATCCAGTCGCTGTTTTTCCGCGCGGTACTCGAGAGCGGCGATATCCTCCGACTACGGCGCTTCCTCTGGGACTTCAAGGCGGATATCCCAAAGCGCGGCGGACACTTCGGTACGAAGGTGCAGCTCGTCGAGGCGGACCGGATTTCCAACCCGAATTATGGGATGGACACGGATCGCCTGCAGGCGGGTGTGGAGGTCGACGGCGATGGGCTGACGGTCCAGTACTGGGTCCAGAACACTCACCCAGGCGACCACATCGGCCGCAGGTCCGACTCCTGGAAGTCGATTCCCGCTTGGGACGCGACGACGGGCCAGAGGATCGCCCACCTATCGTTCGCGAAGCGCCGTCCGGGACAACGGAGAGGGATTCCTTACCTAGCTCCGGTGATCGAAGCGCTGAAGCAGCTCGAGCGGTACACGGATGCCGAGCTCATGGCTGCTGTCGTGTCCGCCATGTTCACCGTCTTTGTGAAGTCGGACGTGCCGGCTGAGGAGGGAGGAGCACTCTCGAACATGGGTGACGAGGTCCCTGAGGATCCTGAGGATCTCTTCATGGGGAACGGCGCAGTTGTCGACCTGGACCCAGGTGACGACGTGGAATTCGCGGATCCCAGCCGTCCCAATGCGGGATTTGATCTGTTCATTACATCGATCCTGCGGCAAGTTGGGGTCGCCCTCGAGATCCCCTTCGAGATCCTGATAAAGCACTTCCAGTCCAGCTACTCGGCGTCCCGAGGCGCCATGCTCGAGGCGTTCAAATTCTACCGCACGCGCCGCAAGTGGCTCGTGGAGAATCTGTGCCAACCCTGTTACGAGGATGTGATCTCGGAGGCTGTCGCGCGCGGTATGCTAGACGCCCCCGGGTTTTTCGATAACAAAGTAATCCAGCGCGCTTGGCTCGGTACCGAGTGGACCGGCGACGCAATGCCACAGCTCGACCCCCTGAAGGAGGGGAAGGCCGCCGAGGTCCGGATCAACGCAGGTCTCTCCACCCGTGACCGCGAATCTCGCGAGCTCAACGGGACGACCTTCGCAGCGAACCATCGGCAGCTCAAGAAAGAAACACAAAAGCGTAGAGCCGCGGGCCTCGAGGCTGGGCTTGCTACCTCCACGTCGGGGAGAGTGGAGGCGTCGGTGTTGAAGAATGACTCAACTGCCAGGGAGGAGCTGAGCGTGCATCGGTAGAGGGGGGCGCCCCGATAAGTCCCCCTCCATTTGAGGCCTAGCGGCATGCGCTTGCTGTGAAAGCCCTGTTGGACTCCGCCCTTCGGGGATATCGTTCGGCGAATTAGGCGTACTCGTCCATTTCGGCTCTTGCGAATCCCTAGCGACGGGGTCGGCAGGGACGCCCCCAGGACGCTTTGAGGAGACCATGAGTCGAAGGGAAACAGGGTCAGGACTGCCAGGCGAGGAGGAAATCCGGTCTGTACTAGGGTCGGAGCTACGCGATCGCCATGCAAACCAGCCTGACACGGTGATTCTGCATGAACTCGGGATTTGCTGCGGCCAAGTGCGCGTAGATCTAGCTCTCGTCAATGGCCTTTTCTACGGGTATGAAATAAAGTCGGACCGGGATAGCCTCCGCCGCCTCCCGGTGCAAGTCGAGCTTTACAGCAAGGTCCTGGAT
Organism: Gemmatimonadota bacterium; assembly: GCA_036679625.1. GTDB lineage: Bacteria > Gemmatimonadota > Gemmatimonadetes > Longimicrobiales > Gaopeijiaceae > JAZDDA01. The sequence goes on from JAZDDA010000016.1 coordinate 3,657, forward strand.
CATGCCACCCTAGTCGTGGGGGACCGCCACCTGACCGAGGCGATGGACATAGTGCCAAGCTGGTGGGGGGTGATTCGCGCCAGAGCTAGAAACGAAGGCGTAGGCCTTGAGTTGGTCCGAGAGGGCAAGATGAACCCCACCCGGGATGCCCGGGCCTTGGTTGAATTTCTGTGGCGTGATGACACCCTGGCCCTTCTTAAACGCCGGAATCTCGATCGTGGGGTAAGGACCAAGCCTCGCCGGGTCCTATGGGACCGTGTATGCGCGCACTTCCGCGTCGAAGAGATCGCCGCTGAGGTGAGAGCCCAACTCAAGGCGAGGGCATTGCTGCCACCTGCTCCATCACCGTCGTAATGTGATGGACGGTCCCTAGCCGGCGCCAAACCTCCGGCGAGCCAAGCTTGTCCGCCCCATCGGCGGCGGCCTTCATCAGCCTGCAACCCTCACAATGGTGCACGCCGAAGTAATGCCCTTTTAGGTTTCCGTTTACCAACTGTGTCGCGAGCCCGGGGAACTGGATCTTAGCTGGTGTCCTCTTGGTGCTTTCCCCCTTGATCAGGAGCCAGTCCTCGGGGCAGGTATACCGAACCGAGGCGGAGGCAGTCATGGTCCGGAAGTTGAAACCCTCGACACCCTTGGGGTGCTGGATCGCGCAGTCGCTGAAAGTGGGTAGTCGGTCGAGGTCTCCACCGTTGGCGTGGAGGCCATCTCGCCAGGCCAGCCATTCGGCACGTTCGACGAGTGAGTGAGAGTGTCGGTCTACGACTCCCTTCCCCATGCTTGGGGGGAACGCAGAGCCAGAGACCGTCAGAGTGCGCCACCGCTTAGGCTTTGGAATTTCATCGAGAAACGCAGCCGTGAAGGCGGCGATGCCGTCTGGAATGAGGTTATCGACGGCACCGAGATCGATAATGAGGTCCGTCTCCTCAATGGCGAGAGAGTGGGTGCCCACGAAGCGCATGATTCGGGCGCGAAGGCCGCCGCCCTCAAATTCCTCGCGTGATAACCGAAGGGCAATGCCAGCGGACCCATGCTTGAGGGCTGCGGCAACGTCAACAATTCGTGTAACCCCTGTTACTGGCGTGAAGGCGATCCCCTCATCCGCCGCCCGCTGAAAGATGTTTTCAGCTTCAGCTGGTCCACTCCCCGCGACTTCCCTTGCATCGAGGAAGCACCGAGGGTATGGCCACACTCCAGCGGCCAGGTTCTTGAAAGCCGTGTTGATATGCTCTTCGATTGTCTTCTCCTTGAGCTCGACAATCTCGAGGAGGGGGGTAATCTGGCTTTGTAGGGCGGGGGAGATCATGCCAAGCGCTTGCTTCTCCCCTCGCTTTATTTTCAGAACGGGAACGTAGTGTTGGGGTCCGAAGTTCATTCTGAATCTCCCCACTTAGGGCGCCAAAGCACCAGTGGCTGGACGTCCGCAGACAAGTCATCGAAGTACGAAGCCAGGGCTTCGGAGGGACTGGGATTGCCGCTGGAGAAAGACACCCTAATCATGGTGTCGAAAGCTTCCACAGGTCGAATCGCCTGCCGAACGGCTTCGGCGCCCATGGCTTCGCAAAGGGAAATCAGAATTGCCTCAAGAACGACTACCTTGCCGGCAAGCGCTTCGGGAAACTCAGAGATCCGCCCGAGGGCCTTGAGAGCACGTTTGTCGCCCGTAATCACCATCAGGTTCTCCTCCGCGGCCTTGGCGAAGATCTGCGCCTCACCAGGGTCTATTGTCGATTCGGGTGTCAGCCTATCCAACCATTCACTTCCAGGTGGAATGAGAGCGGGGATCATGTTCGCTACAGGAAGGAGTGCGGCGCACGCGTCACTCCCATAGCGTTTGTAAAGTCGACCACGTCTTAACATGTGCGGGAGTGCCGGGAGCCGCGCACAGTCCGATAACTCAGACCCCATGATGTCCACTGACGGCTCCAGAAGGCCCGCAAGCGCGAGCTTGCAGAACGCATCCGTGTCTATCAGAACCGTCATTCAGGATTGACGTCACCGTAGACGCACTGCAGTAATGCACGATCACTTTCTGGAGCCGCGTCAATCTCGACGAAGCGCTCAAAGTAGGTCCTCAGCGTCTGCCTTGCCCCGTGGGCGCGGTAGAGTGCATTGACTGCTTGTGAGGCCGTGCCGTAGTCACCCTGAGCTCGAGCCCAGGAGAAGATCAGGACACTCGCATCGGCTCCCGTTTCCCGCTCATTGTCGATCGCTGCTTTCGCAAGGGTTCGGAAATTGGACCCTTCTATCTCCGGGAATGAGGAACTCCCGACCATTGTTTGGGTGGCGAACACGTCGGCGAGGCGCTCTAGGTTAGTGTCATCCGCAATTTCGTCGAGCTCGTCAATCACAGGGCGGTCCTGGTCACAATCACCAGCTGAGATGTGCCCAGCCTCGTGCGCAACAATGAAGGCCACTCGCCCGGGTTCCCTATGTCGGTGGCCGAGTACAACCACCGGCCGCCCCTCAACGATTCCTGCGAGCCCCTGGAAGCCTGGGGTCGGTAGGCGCTCAATCGGAATGACTGGTATTCCCCGTTCCCAAAGGTCTCCGAGGAGGCTCTCGAGCGTGACCGCGCCGGAGTCCACGAGATGTTGACGCCACGCAAGCCCATCGGCAGGCAACGCCGCAACTGACTCATCGGGATTTCGCAGATTTCGGACAACGGCACCCGCGATCTTCAGCGCCGAGTGGATCGCGGGAGCTAGCCTTTCCGGTGGCATCTCCCCTACCCTTCGAAGCTGCGCCCCGGGGTAAGCCGGAGGGCCCAAACTCGCCTCGGGATCCTGAACGGTTGAGAGTGGGACCTCCAGGAATCTCGCCACACGGAGCTCTACGTCTGCTAGGAGGTCGGGGTCATTCTCACACTCCTTTGCCCACCAGTCCGGCAGAATCGCTGGGCGCACGAAGTCGTTCTTAAGGCCGGACTTGGAGAGGCGTTGCATCAAACTTCTGAATGTGTGATTCGGCAGAGTCTGCTCCGTGTTCGCGTTTGGCCGACTATCGAGGTATGTGGTGATCCCCTTGGTCTAGCCCCCGTGATCTGGACACCACGGCGCAGCGAGGAATGCGGGGGTATTACCCCGAGTGTAGCCCCGGTTCCATCTTATGGACAGCAAATCCGCGAGCGCCACGGCGCTCGGTCGGCTCTAATCGTCTCCATCATCCATCCGATCATCGCTTGAGCTGCCTGCCAAACGGGGTGGAGCGGTTCCTTGGATTCCCGGATGGCACATCAGGGGTTCGGCGCCTATCTTGGCCGGGTCACGGGACGGGTAACAAACCCCACGGTTTCGGGTGGTTTCTGACGGTCGAAAGAAAACCGAAAGCGTAGGAAATTGGCGGGCTGTGGGCGCTCACGGTTGGGCGTCTTTGGCCTTTTAATCCGTAGGTCGTGGGTTCGAGACCCACCCGGCTCACTCGGAGGGGCCCCGCCTTGCGGGGCCTCTCTGCGTATACGGCAAGGACGGCGACGCGCACACAAACCGGAAGGGACTTTACGATGGCGAAGGCACTGGGAGTCGGCGGCATATTCTTCAAGGCACGAGATCCGAAGCAGTTGGCCGCCTGGTACGAGACGTGGCTGGGCATCGAAATCGACTCGTCCTTCGGTGGGACCAGCTTCTTTCCGTCGGCCATGCCCGAGAAGGGGTATACGGTGTGGGCCCCATTCAGCGCGACTACGGAGTATTTCGAGCCGTCCGAAAGCTCGTTCATGATCAACCTGATCGTCGACGACCTGGATGGCGCGCTCAGCCAGGTCGCGGAGGGGGGCGCGACGCTCGTCGGCGATCCCGAAGACCTGGAGTACGGGAAGTTCGGCTGGTTCATGGATCCTGAAGGCAACAAAGTCGAGCTCTGGGAGCCGAATTAGCCGTGGCACCGCCGGGGGTGTGGCGGCGACACCGCCTCTCGTGCAATCATGCGGCTTGGCTGACGATTCCCTGGGGCCCGATCCACCCGAACGAGAGCTGCGTTCATGAAGCCTGCCACGATCACCCGCAGGTGCGGCGCACTACTGGTTGGAGCTGCCGCTCTACTGGGTTCCGCGCCGTCGAGTCCTCCGCTACAGGCGCAGGAGATCGCGCCCGACGAATTCGCCGCCCGCCGGGCCCGCCTGATGGAGGTCCTGGACGACGGGATCGTGGTGCTGCACGCGCGCAGCCTCGAGAAGGCGATGGAGCAGTGGGGCTTCGTTCAGGACGCGTCGTTCGCCTATTTCTCGGGGCTGCCCACCGTGCCAGAGGCCGTGCTCGCAATCGATGGCGAGCTGGGCGAGGCTCACCTGTTCGTTCCGCCTGCTCCCCAGTCCTTCGGGTTCTCGGTGCAGGGCGTCGTCCCGGAGCCGGGCGACGAGACTGCGGCGCGACTCGGCTTCGCGAGCGTGAGGCCGTGGGATGCGCTGCTCCCGTACTTGCAGCGGCGGGTCACCGAAGGTGTGGCCCGGCTCTACTTCGAGGAGTCGCGGCGCCCCGAGCCCACGGGCGCTCCGCCTGGCCTCGATCCAGTCGCAGGAGACCGGGCGCTCTGGAGGATGAGCCTCGAGCGGGCGCTTCCCGGAGTGCCTACGGCTTCGGCCAAGGACGCCATTCAGGCGCTTCGCTGGGTGAAGTCGTCGGCAGAGGTCGCCATCCTCAGGCGTAACGCTCTGGCCACAGTAGAGGCGCTCAGGGCCGGCGCCCGCCGCGTGGGCCCCGGCGTACGGCAGCGCCAGGCCGAGGCCGCCGTCGTCGCAGCGTGTATTGAAGCCGGGGCAGAGGGTCCCTCCTTCTGGCCATGGATGATGTCGGGGCCGAACGGGCACGTGGGCCGGCTGGTTCGGGCCTTCTTCGACTACCAGCAGCTCGACCGGACGATGCAGGCGGGCGAGGTGGTGCGCGTCGACATCGGGTGTGCCGGCGGGTTCTACGGCGCCGACGTCGGAAGGACCATCCCGGTTTCTGGGTCGTTCTCCGCCGGTCAGAGTGAGGCGTGGGACCTTCTCATCGCGGCGTACAAGGCGGGAATGGAGTCGATCCGTGATGGTGTCACGATCGACCAGGTGATGCAGGTGAGTGGCGCCGAAATCGCCCGTCTTCAGCCGGAACTGCAGACGGAGATGGGTCGCGAGGCCGCACGGGTTCTTCTGGGGGAGCAGGGCATGGGGATGTGGAGCATTCATGGCGTCGGGATCGACAGCGGCGAGACCCCGATGCAGACGCTGCGTGCCGGCTCCGTTATCGCCTTCGAGCCCATGTTTGCGGTTGGCGCAGACGCCTTCTACCTCGAGGACATGATCCTCGTTACCCCAACCGGCCATGAGGTATTGAGCGCAGGGCTGCCGTACACCGCAGAGGAGATCGAGGCGATGATGGCCGGGGGGCGCTGATCGTGGCGCGCTAGAGCGCCGGAATAGTGCGGTGGAAGATCGCCCTTGGGAACGCACGCGTCCCTCCCCGGATTATGGGTTCGGAAACAGGATCAGGCCCTTCGAGTCCACAGGAAAGCAAACCATGCGTGCCATCCCTCGGCTAATTGCCCTTGCACTCATCACGAGCGCGGCGCCCGTTTCTGCCCAGGCGATTCCGGCGAGCCAGTTCGCCACGGTGATGCAGTCGGTCGCGGGTGAGCAGCTCACGATCGAGTATTCTCGACCCAAGGCGCGCGGGCGGCAGATCGTGGGTGGGCTGATCAAGTGGGACAAGGTCTGGACTCCCGGCGCGGACTGGGCGACGACCTTCGAGACCTCAAGCGATCTGACGGTCAACGGTGAGTTTCTGCCTGCGGGAAAGTACTCCGTCTGGTTGATTCCTCGGGAGGGCGCTCGCTGGAGCTTCATACTCAGCCGCGAAGCAAGGGTCTACCACGTCGCCTATCCCGGCGAGGAGAACGACGCATTACGGCTCGAGGTAGAGCTCGAAGAGACCTACCCGATGGAGAACCTCACCTTCCAGTTTCCCGAGGTAGAGCAGCGCGATGCGGTGCTCGCGTACCATTGGGGCACGGGCCGGATCCAGCTCAAACTCCATATCGGCGCGATCGAGACGGACTCTGCGGGAAGCTGAACGGAGCTAGCTGGAGCTAGTCGGTTCGGTCGCTCCCGAATGGAGCGAGGTGCCTGCGGAGCGAGAGAAGTGCCTCAGTGAATCCATCGCCGTCGGCTTCGTCGACCCACGTCATCAACCTCTGAACACCCTCCAGGACTGCCGCGCGCGCGGCGGGACCCGCCGGATTCCCGGCCTGGATGGCCCAGTATCCCTCTGGATTGAGTTCGGCCATACGGGAGACTCCGGCGAGCAACGCGCGGCTTTGCGGCGTCGAAAGGGCTGAGAGGTCTTCTGCGTCGCCCCCCAGCGCCTCGAGCGCGAGCCCGTACGCCAGGAGCGCCGTATGGACGGCCACCTGATTGAGGGCGCACAATGCATCGTGCCGCTCGGCATCCACCACCGTGACGCGCGCTCCCCACTCGGCGAGGCGCTCCATGAGCCAACGGCTGCGCGGACCCGTGGCGAACTCTACCGCAGCGACGTTTTGTCCGTCGAACCCCAGGTCGGGGGCAAAGAGTGGCTGAAGGCTCAGCACCTCGAGGTCTGAGCGTGCCGTTTGAAGCCATTTCGCCATCGGGGCCTTCACCGCGAAGACGTCGGTGAGCAACGCGCCTGCGGGGAGTTGGGGCACGATATGGTC
>JAZDDA010000169.1:0-4161 GCA_036679625.1 Gemmatimonadota bacterium
TCGAGCCGGAAGGTGGCGGTGAGGACGACATCATCACGACGGTGTAGGATGGAGTCGTCGTACCCGAACTGGAAGTACTCGACGTCCACACTCCTACGTGCTCCCTCCTCGGTGAACAACTCCGCCGATTCCAGGACCTCCTGAATGAAGACGGTGCGCGCGCGTTCGGGTGCCGGCGAGAGAAAGTGGAGGTTCTGCCAAAGAGCTCCCCCCACTGTGCTCGGGATTCCAGCGAAGTGATGGAGGCCTCCGAGCCCGCGCGCGACGGTGGCCTCGATCAGCTCGCCGAAGACCTCGACTCCCGCTCCTGCCTTTACGAGTCCCTCGCCGAGGAAATCGATGCCACCCACCTCCGAACGGATTACGACGCCCCTGAACCCGCCGTCGCCTACGAGAATGTTGGCACCCCTGCCGAGGAGGAAGGTGGGAATCTCGAGCTCCCGCGTCGCCGTGATGACCTCCACCAGCTCATCTGGGGTCCGGGCACGGACCAGGGCGTCGGCCGGGCCGCCAATCTTGAAGGTCGTCATCGGGGCGAGCGGCACGTCGAGCTCCACCCGGTGTGGCCCGAGGCGGTCCTGTAGCGCGGCGATTGCGGTTGAAATCTTGTCCACTCCGGAATGAGGTCTCTACTGCGACAACTTACGCTCGGGGGATCCGTGCAGAAACCGGGCCGTAGCCGCAGAGCAGCCTCCGGTCTACCTTGGCTCGCGATGAAAATTCAGAGTGACTCGAGCAGGGGGATGTTTCGTGCGGTTGAGCGCTGGGGTGTGCAGGGTAGGGATCGCGATCGCGATCCTGGTCGCGCAGGGTGTTGCTGGACAGTCGGGGACAGCCGAGGCGCCCGTGCGGTACGAGGTGACGTTCCCCAATCTCGAGCATCACGAAGCGAAGATCGTGGTCGAGTTTTCTGAGATCGACGCCGGGCCACTCGAGGTGAGGATGAGTCGATCCTCCCCGGGGCGTTACGCGCTGCATGAATTCGCCAAGAACGTCTACGAGGTTCGAGCGTTCGATCGCGACGGAAGCCAACTGCCGATCCACCGTCCCGATCCACACGGATGGACGGTTACGGGGCACGGTGGATTCGTGCGGTTCGAATACACTCTCTTCGGTGACCGAGCGGATGGCACGTATGCCGGTTTCGATCGGACTCACGCCCACTTCAATATGCCGGCCAGCTTTGCCTGGGCCCGTGGACTCGAGGCGCGCCCGATCGAGATCACGTTCACACCAGAGCAACCCTGGAAGATCGCCACGCAGCTGGAGTCGACGGACGACCCAAACACCTATCGCGCCCCCGATCTGGCGTACTTCCTCGACTCACCCACCATCCTGGGCGATCTCCGTGTGACCGAGTGGGATGTTGAAGGACAGTCAGTACGGGTCGCCCTCCTTCACGCCGGGACTGACGTGGACGCCGAGCGTTACGAGGAGGGCGTTCGAGCGATCGTACGGGAGGCGGCGGCATTGTTCGGGGAGCTGCCCGACTTCGACTACGGCAACTACACATTTCTGGCGAGCTACCTCCCGTGGGTGAATGGCGATGGAATGGAGCATCGCAATTCGACCATGCTCACCTCGACGGGATCCATTGCCCAGAATGTTGGCCGCTTGTGGGGGACGGTCGCGCACGAATTCATCCATGCGTGGAACGTGGAACGTATCCGCCCGGCGGATCTGGAGCCGTTCGATTTTGAGGTGACGAACATGTCGCGCTCGCTCTGGTTTGCAGAGGGCTTCACCAGTTATCTGGACGACGTGCTCCTGCGACGGGCCGGGCTGATCGACGATGGGGAATTCGCCCGCCGCTTGGGGTCGGCGATCAACACGGTGACCAACTCTCCTGGGAGAGGCTTCCACAGCGCAGTGGAAATGAGTATGCAAGCGCCGTTTGTGGATGCAGCGGTCTCGGTGGATCCGGTCAACCGCGGAAACACCTTCATCTCCTACTACACCTGGGGATCGGTCATCGGTGCCGGCCTCGACCTCTCCCTTCGAGCCCGGGGTCATTCCCTGGATGAACTCATGCAGGAGATGTGGACCACTTACGGGATCACTGAAATTCCGTATGCCGTGGACGATATTCAGGCTGCTCTGAGCAGGGTGTCGGGTGATGAGGCATTCGCCGAAGATTTCTTCCTGCGCTTCGTCCACGGGCGTGAGGTGCCGGACTTCGAGGCGCTACTGGTGCAGGGAGGAATTCAACTGAGGCGTCAACGTCCACAGTCGATCTACACGGGCCTCGTCGGCATGTCTGCCGATCGGTCGGGACGCATCGTCGTTGGCCAGACCAGAGTTGGCAGCCCGTTCTACGAAGCTGGAATCGATCGTGGAGACGCGATCATCGAGGTGGACGGGCGTGCGGTCACCCGCGGAGGGGATGTGGCCGGTATTCTCAACGGGCGCAGCCCGGGCGATCAGGTTGAGGTGCGTTTCGAGTCGCGGGGGGAGGTGTCCACGGTCCGGGTCCGCCTGGCGGCCGACCCGGCGTTGGAGGCGGTTCTCTTCGAGGAAATCAGAAGGAGCCCCACCGCCGCGATGCGGTCCTTTCGAGAGGCATGGCTCTCGCGAAAGGGACGCTGACGGGTCGGCGGGATGAGAAGTCGGCGGCGACTATTCGGTCCCTCTTCCTGAAGCTGGGGTACGCGATCCGGCCGTGGTTGTGAGCCCGGGGACGATCATCGCCCTCGGGTGCCAGCTGTTCGGTATTGGGAAACTGCTTCCCGTAGATGACCACCTGAGCGCCCTCCCGTTCATCGACTGAAACTCCCTAACACCTTCTACCGTACCGAGATAGGAATGTCGTGCGTTATCGAAACGACAACGACCCATCGAGCGCTCCTCCTCGCGGCGGCCGCGCTCTTCATGACCGCAGCGACGGCACTCGGGCAGCAGCGGCCGATCACCCTCGATCAGGCGCTGGAGCTGGCGCGGCAAAACAACCCTACGTTCCTGAGCACCAAGAACGATGAGGGGCCAGCCGACTGGGCGGTGAGAGAGGCGAACTCGAGCCTGCTTCTTCCGCAGGCGAATGTCTTCGCATCTGCGACGCGCCGTTCACCGGGCGTGCAGCGGATTGGGACCATCAATACGGGTGGACAGGACCAGGGAGCTCTGTTCACCTCCTTCTGGCAGTTCCAGTTGAGCTACAACCTCGATGGGACCACCTGGTTTGGCCGGTCGAGTGCACGGGCTGATCGTGATGCAGCGCACGCGCGAACGGGAGCGGCCGAGTTCAACATGGAGTCGGTAGTGACTCTCCAGTACATGACGGCTCTACGAGCCCGAGACCAACTGGAGGTAGCGCGCCGCCAACTGTCGAGATCCGAGGAAAACCTCGAGATCGCTCATGCCAGGGTTCAGGCTGAAGCTGCGATCATCATCGACGAAAAGCAGGCTGAGGTGCAGCGGGGACGTGATCAGGTGGCTGTGCTTCAGGCAGAGAGTGCTCTGAGGGTAGAGACCTTCCGGCTGATGGAGCAGATGGGGATCGGTCTCGACGAGGACATCCTCCTCATCGATGAATTCGAGATCTTCAGCCCCACATGGACGAATGCGGAGCTTGTTTCATGGGCCCTTGAGACCCATCCCCAGCTTCGCGCTTTTGTGGCGGCGGAGAAGGCGAGGGTGGCGGATGTTCGCCAGGCTCGGAGTGCCTACTTCCCATCTCTCCGTCTGACGGGGACCTGGAGTGGCTTCACGCAGGAGGTTGAGAATGGCGCCTTCATCGTAGATCAGACCAACATCGGCATGGCCGCCCGGGCCAGCAGTTGCCAGTTCACGAACGACATCGCGAGTCGGCTGACCAGTCCAATCCCGGGGTTCACACCACAGGCGTGTTTGCCATCGGCACTTACGCCCGAGCAGGCGCAGGGGATCCTCGACGGCAACGCCGCGTTCCCATTCAACTTCGAGTCGATACCGTTCTCGGCAGGACTGAGCGTCAGCCTACCGATTTTCACGGGCTTCAGCCGGGAACGTCAGGTGTCCCAGGCCGCAGCCGCCCGTGATGACGCGGCCTTCGCACGACGGGGCGAAGAGTTGAGACTTCGCACGGCGGTCACGTCGGCAAATGACCTTCTCGAGACGGCGTACACCGTGGTGCAGATCGAGGAGCGGAATCGTGAAGTTGCGGGCGAGCAGCTCGTTCTTGCGAGA
>JAZDDA010000170.1:0-2530 GCA_036679625.1 Gemmatimonadota bacterium
TGACGCCGCTCGCTGAAATTCCCCAGGGTTGCTCATCGAAATTCCTCACCCTGGTGGTGGGTAGAAGCTAGTCGTTTCCTCCTTTCGGTCTCCGCTTGCGGGCGCGGGCTTGGTGGGCGCGGAGCCGGTAGCTGTCGCCGTCGATGTTGATCACCACCGATTTGTGTAAGAGCCGGTCCAGCAGGGCGGCAGCGATGGTGGTGTCTGTGAAGATGTCACCCCAGGAGGCGACACCGCGATTGGTCGTCAAAATGACGGAGCCTTTGAGGTATCTGCGCGAGATGACCTGGAACAGTGCTGCGGCGTCTTGAGCGGGCATGGGGAGATATCCGAGTTCATCGACGATCAAAACGCCGGGTCCGGAGAAGAACCGCATCGTGTTGGCCCAGCGTCCCTCCAACGCGGCGCGGCGGCAGCGGGCTGCGAGGTCGGCTGCTGTGGTGTAGTAGACCCGCTCTCCAGCATCGACCGCAGCGTGACCAAGGGCGATAGCGAGCATTGTTTTCCCGACGCCGGGTGGCCCGATGAACAGCACGTTGGTGGCGTCATCGAGATAGGCGCAGGTAGCCAACTCCCGGATGAGGGCTTCGTCGATGGTGGGTTGGGCAGCGAAGTCGAAGTCGCTGATCGTCCACGGCGCGGGGAAGTTCGCCAGCCGCATCCTGGCGTCCCAGCGGCGCTGCTCGGTGGACTCGACCTCGATCCGCAACAGCTGCTCCAAGAACTCGGTGTGGCCCATCTCCTCGGTGCGGGCCGCTTCGAGCTGGGCGGGCAGCGCCTCAGCAGCCGCAGCGAGTTTCAGATACGCCAGATGGCTACGGAGCTGCTGATACACCGAATCGGTGTGGCTCATCACGCACCGTCCTTGCTGCTGTTGCGTCGATCAACGAACTGTTGGTAAACGTCGAGGTCGATAACCGGATCCGACTCGGCGCCGCCACCGATCTCCCCAGCGATCCGCAGCGCCGCATCCGACGGGGGCCGGTTCACCTTCGACTTGTGTGGCCGATCCGTGGTGAACGCCGCCAACACCACGTTCTCCAACGCGGCGGTGTGTTCAGGGAGACGTATGACCCGTCCTTGCCCTCGTGGAGCTATCCGGTGGGTAGCCACGACCCTGCGAGCAGCGGAGATGATCACCAGCTCGTCGTCGCCGAGACGACGCCTCACGGTCACTTCGGTGCCGACCATCGCGGGTGGGACCGAATAGCGGTTCCCGTCAACAGCGACCAGGGCGTTGGCCGCAACGATCCTGGTGGTCTCCCACGTCGCCGGATACGGGGTTGTCGGCAACCCGAGAAGGGGTTCATCCTTCGCCACGTCCCCGACGGTGCTATCACCGCGGCGGCGGGCGTCGCTGATTGTGACACAGAACCGGTCCAGGCTCGCCTGCGCCTCGGCCAGCGAGCTCACCCGGGCGGTGCGCCACCACCGCTGGGTCAGGAAATGGATCTGTTTCTCCACCACCCCTTTGCGGTTTCCCCGTCGCGGCGGGCACGGCACCACCGTGACCCCGTAATGTTTCGCTACCGGTGCAAACGAGGCCTGCAGCTTGCCGGTCTGCGGGTTGATCACCGTCGCCATCCGATCCACCCGCCATACCCGTGCCGTGCCACCAAAACGGCGCAGCACCTCGTCGACGCCCTCAACCAGATGCGGCTGATCGGTCGCATACGCCAGCCACGCCCTCGACTGCGACGAATGCGACAGCGACCCGACCAGCATGAACACCTCGGTCGCCGGGTCCCACGGGCAGGTACCCAACTCGTCCCAGTCCCACTGGATCTCTTCACCGGGTGGATGATCGATCACGACCGTGGCCCGACCTTTCACCCCCGAACACGCCTCACAATGCGGCCGCAGTCTGCGTTCCCGTAGCTTGCGGGTGAACGTCGGATAGCTGCGGTCATATCCCAGGGCGGACACCTCGTCGAACAAGGTCGTCGCCCACACACCATGATCATCCGCAAGCCGCTGGGCCACATACGGCTCGACACGATCGAACGGATCCTCCTCGACCCGGCTGCGCACCCGCACCTGACGGTCACCAGCCAGATACGCCCGGACCATCTTGCGGTCCCTCCCGGTGTGACGAGCGATCGCCGAAAGCGACCACCCTCGCTTCCTCAACGCATGAATCTCCACGTCTTCCTCCTGTGTCAACATCAGGCGCGGGCTCCTCTCCTCGCCGGCACGTCATTGCTGACAGCCAGCTTGGAGAGGGCCCCACCCGATGACGGGTATCTCTCAAGAGGTGGGGAATTTCAGTGAGCAGGTCCGGGTACTTTCAACGAGCGTGGTCAACAGCCCACATCATCCCTCCCAGCAGGATATGGGCGGGTCGTGGCGTTCATCGCCGAGCTCGACGCGCCGTGGTTAGGGTCTGCGGGGGACTCCCGAGAGACGGGGCCTTGATTCGCCCTGGGAAAGTTGGAGGCTCCTGGCCTTGGAAACGAGGATGGAGTTATGGGAAAACAACAGACACCGGGGAAGCCGACGACACGTCGGTACTCACTCGAGGAGAAGGCTC
>JAZDDA010000171.1:0-8128 GCA_036679625.1 Gemmatimonadota bacterium
TTTTCCCTCTTGTCACCCCCATCGTCCACGTCTACGCTTTTTCAGTTCAGAATCCAGAATTCAGGAGCATCGACCATGAAGCGTGTCCCCACCATCCTCGTCCTCTCCCTTATTCCTTCGGCAATGGCCCTGGCTCTGTCGGCCGAAGCGTCCGCGCAGACGGCGACCGAATGGACCCCACCCGAGCGGGCCATCCGGCACGATATTCCGTTGACGAACATGATTCGCAGGGCGTTCGCGGCCGGGACGCGGGACTCAACTGGAACGCCGGGCGCGGCCTATTGGCAACTCGAGACCCACTACTCGATCGATGCTCGGCTGGATACGTCCGCGGGAAGCGTGACCGCGCGTGAAACGGTGGAAATCGAGAACAACAGCTCCGACCCACTGAACATGATCGTGCTCAGACTCGACCAGAACGTCTTCGCCTCGGACGCGGTGCGCTCCCGAGCGCTCAACGACATTACCACAGGCTCGGTCGTTACTGCCGTCGCCCTCAACGGGCAACCAATCGATCTCACGCTCGTCCCACCCAGGCGCAGGCGGGGTGCCCGCGCGCCAGCCCCCGAGGCGAACTACGTGACAGGGCTCAGCACGACATCGGCTCGAGTGATGTTGAAGGATCCGATCCCGGCTCACTCATCGGCAACGCTCGACATCGAGTGGAGCTTCCGGGTTCCGCTCGCCGAGGGTGGCCGCGGGCTCCGCATGGGGGCCTGGGGCGACTCGCTCTTCCAGGTCGCGCAGTGGTATCCACAGATCGCCAAGTACGACGACCTCCGGGGATGGGACACCGAGCCTTATCTGGGCGGCTCGGAGTTCTACAACAACTTTGGCAGCTTCGACGTCCGCATCGACGTACCGGCTGGGTTTTCGGTTGGAGCCTCGGGTCTGCTTCAGAACCCAGAGGAGGTACTCAGCGCCCAAACCCGCGAGCGGTTATCCCGCGTTATGGCCTCCGATCAGACCCAGACCATCGTGGGGGTAGAGGATTTCGGTCCAGGAATCGCGACCGCAAACTGCGACCGCCTCGTCTGGCACTTCGTCGCCGAGAATGTGAACGACTTCGCGTGGGCGACCTCGAACCAGTACATCTGGAAGGCCACCCGGGTGGCGATTCCAGGTGCAGAGACGATCCCCTTCTACTGGATGTACCTGCCCGGTAACGAGCGCAGTTTTGAAGGCGCCGCCGAGCGTGGCAGGCATGCCCTCCAGTTCTATTCTGAGCTCTGGATGCCCTACGCCTTCCCGCAGCTGACGATGGTCGACGGGCCCGATACCGGCATGGAGTACCCGATGTTCATCATGTCTGCACTCGGCGCCGAAGATCACGAGATCGGGCACGAATGGTGGCCGATGATGGTCGGGACGAACGAGACCTGGTACGGCTTCATGGATGAGGGATTCAACCAGTACATGAACGTGCTTTCCAGCGCGGATCGCCGAGGGCTACCTCCCATTCTCGACGGTCGCGGCCAGTCATACGGCGGTATAAGTGGAGACGAGCGGGAGGCGCCGCTTATGTGGAACGCCAACTACGGCGGGCCTATGTACTCCTTCCAGGCATACGGGAAGGCTCCGCTCATGCTCTCGATGCTCGGCGGCGTCGTGGGAGACGAGGAAGTGTGGCGGGCGATGAGCGAATACGCCCACACATGGCGCTTCAAGCACCCGTCTCCGTGGGACTACATGTTCTTCATGAACGAGGCCCTCGACCGGGACCTCGGGTGGTTCTGGTACTACTGGCTGTTCACCACCGAGTCGGTGGATGGATCGATCGCGGAGGTATAGCCTCTTCAGGATCGACCACCACGGTTACGGTGCGCCAGGACGGGCAGATGCCGTCCCCCGTCGTGCTCCAGCTTCGCTTCAGCTCCGATGCACCGGCCGCCGAGTCGATGTCGAATGCCGAGCGGATCGACGCCCACACCCTGGTCATCACCTACCCCGTGGATGTGTGGTTCGGAGGCAGCAAGACGTTCGAGGCCGTACTGCCATTCGGCGCCGGCATGATCGAGTCGATCACGCTGGATCCGTACGGACGTTTCCCCGACCGCGACCCCAGCGACAACGTCTGGACGCACTGAGGCGATCCAGCCGCTGAGGAGTTACCTCCCCGCCGGACGCGACGCGCCCGACGGGGAGGTCTCACCCAATCACCCTACCGCTTAACGAATACTGCCGTGAGGCTCGCGGCCGTCTCGGTGCCGTCGTCGTTGAAGTCGAAGACATCGTTCGCGTTGAACAGCGTCATGTCCGTAGCCGTCAGCACCTGGATGGTGAGTGACAGATCCGCCGGGAGGCCGGTCGGAGTGAGCGTCAGCAGGGCACCAACACCCCCGGCACCTCCCCCGACAACGGTGAAGGTACCGTTCTCGACATCAACCACCTGCGGTGGCCCAGGGTCCGTTTCCGTCAGGGTGTAGGTAAAGTCCTGCCGAAGCACGACCGACAGGGCCACGCCATCGGCAATGATGTCGACCGACGCACCGCCGCCTGCCGGCGCAAAGGTGATCGATGTCGCATCCCAGGTCCCTACGAGGTTGGTCGGCGGAGGCACGAAGTCGATCTGCGCGTTGGTGGTCTTGTCTGCATCCATGGTGAGGCTGCAGGTCCCGCTACCCGTGCAACCGGCCCCCGTCCAGGCGGCAAACGTGGAGTTGGTCGCCGGCGTCACGGTCAGCACCACGGCGGTCCCGTCGTCAAACGTCGTGGAACACGTCCCGCTCCCCACACCCGCCGTGCTTGTGCAGTTGATCCCGGCCGGAGCCGAGGTAATCGTCCCGGTTCCGGTGCTCGAGCCCGTCACAGTAAGGCTTCGCTGCACGGGTGCCGTGCCCTGAATCTGGAACACGGCCACCAGGCTTGCCGGTGTCTCGGTGCCATCGTCGTTGAAGTCGAAGAAGCTGTTTGAGCTGGACACCTCAAGGGCTGTAGGCGTCAGCACGTCTATTGTGAACGACTCCGCATCCGCCGGGAAGGCATCGGGAATCAGCGTAAGGACACCCGCAATCACCGTGTACGTGCCGTCCTCGATTTCGGTAACCGGGGGGGGGCCTGGATCGATCTCCGTCAGCGTGTAGGTAAAGTCTAGCTCCTCCGCCAGTCGGCGTGAAGGTGAGCGACACGGCCTCCCAGGTCTCGATCAGGTTTGCCGGTGGAGGTGTGCGGTCGAACTGGGCGTTAGCAGTCTTATCTGCATCCATCGTAAGGCCGCAAGTGCCCGTGCCCGTGCATGCATTCGTCCACACCTCGAAGGTGTGGCCCCCTGCCGGGGTGGCGGTCAGCGTGACCCCCGTCCCGTCGTCTACGATCATGGAGCAGGTTCCGCTTCCCACGCCAGCCGTGCTCGTGCAGCTGATCCCGGCAGGTACCGAGGTAACCGTTCCGGTCCCCGTGCTCGAACCCGTGACCGTCAGCGTCCGCTGCGGAATCACATCGAACTGAGCGTTGGCGGACATGTCAGCGCTCATCGTGACACTGCATGTCCCGGTGCCTGTGCAGGCGCCCGTCCACCCGATGAATGACGAGCCGCTGGCCGCCGCTGCGGTCAGGACCACTGCGGTCCCTTCGTTGTAGGCGGTCGAACACGCGCCGCTCGCCACCGCGGCAGTGCTTGTGCAGGTGATCCCTGCCGGAGCCGAGGTGACCGTTCCGGTCCCGGTGCTCGAACCCGTAACGCTCAGCGTGTGCGTTGGGACGATGTCGAACTGGGCGTCGGCGGTCATGTCTGCACTCATCGTGACGCTACACGTCCCGGTGCCTGTGCAGGCACCGGTCCAACCTACGAACGACGAGCCGGTCTCGGCGGCTGCGGTCAGGACCACTGCGGTCCCTTCATCGTAGGCGGTGGAACACGCGCCGCTCTCCACCGCAGCCGTGCTTGTGCAGGTGATCCCTGCGGGAGCCGAGGTAACCGTTCCGGTCCCAGCCCCCGAGCCCGTGATCGTCAGTGTGTGCTGCGGGATAACCTCGAACTGTGCGTCGGCGGTCTTGTCTGCGTCCATCGCCAAGCTACACGTCCCGGTGCCGGTGCAGTCCCCCGTCCACCCTACCAACCTGGAACCTGCCTCTGGCGTAGCCGTGAGCACCACGCCTGTCCCATCGTCAAAGGTCGTGTCGCAGGTACCACTCTCCACACCGGCCGTGCTCGTGCAGGTAATCCCTGCTGGAGCCGAACTGACCGTCCCGGTGCCCGTCCCCGAGCCCGTGATCGTAAGCGCCCGCTGAATGATGATGTCGAACTGTGCGTCGGCGGTCTTGTCTGCGTCCATCGCCAGACTACACGTCCCCGTGCCGGCGCAGTCGCCCGTCCACAGCTGGAATGACGATCCAGCCTCAGGCGTGGCAGTCAGAACAACGTCGAAGCCACCAGGGAAGGCCGAGGAGCAGGTTCCTGTCGTGACACCCGCAGTGCTCGCGCAGTCGATTCCGCCTGGAGCCGACGTGAGCGTCCCTGCACCCGTGCTTGAAGCCGTGACGGTCACGGTCCTCGCGGGCAGGAGGTCAAACTGGGCATCGACCGTCTGGTCTGCAGTCATGGTGACGCTGCAGGCCGCAGCACCGGTGCAGGCACCTGCCCAACCGACGAACGAGGAGCCAGCCGCCGAGACGGCGGTCAGGACGACGGCGGCACCTTCGTCGAAGGTCGAGGAGCAGGCCCCCGCCGCGACTCCCGCGGTAAGCGTGCAGGTGATTCCCGCAGGCGCGGATGTGACCGTTCCGTTCCCGGTTCCCGAACCCGTAAGGGTAAGGGTGTGCTGCACCGGATCGGGATCTGCGGGATCATCGCCACCGCAGGCGACAAAGCCTACCAGGGCGAATACTGTCAGGACTGCACGTAACCGTAGTCGAAACGTCATCGTTGCTCCTCGAAGCAAGGGTGTTTGTGGGCGGCGGGGGAATTTTTTTGGTGCTTTGGTCGATGCACCACGGCGTCGTCCAAACGACATCAGTGCGGATCAATTCAGGGTCTACTACAGTGCTGCAGCGGAAAATATTTTTCGAACTGTGGCCCCTAACTACGTACATGGTCTCCGTCCTGTCAACTTCAATGCGAGGACGGTATCCTGTGCACAATGCCCGACCAGGTCGGCTCCTCCGTGGAATGGCGCTCAAATGCAAAGATCATTCCAGATGGGCCCGTGAGCGGCAAAGAGAGGGGGCGGTCTGCCCAACGCTCGGGGTACTGCCGGGTCTTTGGATCCCCTAACAGATGCCCCTGGAAGCGATTGCAGCGCCATGGCCGCGTCGAGGAGCGTACGGCGAGGTGGCCGCAGCCCGAGCAAGATGGGGTTCGATGGCGAGCGACTTCTCTGTCGTGGCGTTGCGACATCCTCATAAAGGTGTAACGCCCACGGGCGGAGTGAGCCCGCGCCTACGCGCCTACCCGGAGTCGGAGTCGGGCGGCGAGATCTCGCGGAGTCTTGCCGGAGAATCGAGCAGGTCCTTGTAGAAGTCCCGCTCCTCTTCCAGACGTTCGACCCGGCCACTCAGGTCGTCGACCATCCGCTGTAGCGAATCGCTGCCCGGTGGGGGCAGGTCTCCCTTCGCTTCCCTACGTGAATCACGTCTCCCCAGTGCCTGCCTTGCGGTAGCACCGACCGTTGTGATGAACACCAACGCGATGACGAATGAGAACGGATCCAATGCTACGCTCCTCTCCGAGGATATAGGGACCAATAACATCCAACCGACCCATGCCTATATGCAAGGAACGGGGACCAGGAGTAGCGCGGGCAACAGTAAGGACGCGGGCGGGGACTCCCAAAGCGGGTTCGGCCTGGTCCAGGCCTACGCGGCGGCATCTGAGGTTCTGCGAAGAAAAAACATGCGATAATCGGGTCCCCCGGAGACCTGACCAGGCAGCGCGCGCACGTTTGCGCACTACCCTGGTTGTACCTACTCTCGCCTTTACGGCATTCGTGGCTCCAGCCAACGGGAATTGCGCCATGGGAGGAAAGGGTCAACAAGACTACGACGTCATCGTCGTAGGGTCCGGAGCGGCCGGAGGGATGAGCGCCTACGTCCTGGCGATGGCTGGTGTGCGCGTGCTCATGCTCGAGGCCGGTCGCGATTACGATCCAGTCTCCGAGACCCCCATGTTCAAGCTGCCCCGCGAGGCACCGCTACGTGGGGCCGGGACTCCCGAAAAGCCCTTCGGGTACTACGACGCGACCGTGGATGGTGGCTGGCAGGTTCCGGGCGAGCCATACTCGAGCGCTGATGGCACGGACTTCATGTGGTGGCGGTCACGCATGTTAGGCGGTCGCACCAACCACTGGGGTCGCATCTCCCTGCGCATGGGCCGGTACGACTTCAAGCCCTACTCTCGGGATGGTCTCGGTTTCGACTGGCCGATGTCGTACGACGATGTCGCCCCCTACTACGACAAGACCGAGGCGCTCGTAGGCGTCTACGGCTCGAACGAGGGGCTCGAGAACACCCCCGACTCGTCGCCCGGAGTGCTACTGCCCCCCCCTGCGCCGCGTGCTCACGAGATGTACGCACAGCGTAGCTGCGAAGAGCTGGACATTCCGGTAGTCCCGGCACATCTGGCCATCCTCTCGCGCAAGCAGGATCACGAGCGAATTCCCGCGCAGCTTCACCCCGGCAACCCCCGCGCCCAGCAGCTCACGAGAGACTCGATGCAGTCCCGGTCCGCCTGCTTCTGGGCGACGCCGTGCGGACGAGGCTGCTCTATCAAGGCAAACTTCCAGTCCCCCACGGTCTTCCTTCCACCCGCGCTGGCATCCGGGAACCTGGATATCATCACCGATGCGATGGTACGAGAGGTCACGGTCGATTCGCGGGGACGGGCTACCGGCGTCCACTACGTAGACAAGACGACTCGCCTGGACGAGCACGTCAGCGCGCGGGTCGTCATCCTCGCGGCCAGCGCCTGTGAATCGGCCCGCATTCTGCTCAACTCGAAGAGCAGCGCCTTCCCCGATGGCCTCGCGAACGGGAGCGGGACCGTCGGCAAGTACCTCATGGACACCGTGGGAGCAGGCGTCTCGGGTCAGATCCCGATCATGGAAGACATGCCGCCGCACAACAGCGACGGGGCTTCAGCCTTGCATATGTACATGCCATGGTGGCTGTATCAGCAGCAGCTTGGTGGTCAGCTCGACTTCGCGCGTGGGTACCACATCGAGTTCGGCGGAGGGCGAGGGATGCCGGGCAATGGTGCGTTCGGAGGGATCGAGTCGCTTACCGGGGGATCGTATGGCCAACAGTTCAAGGAGGACTGCCGGAGGTACTTCGGCTCCTTCATGTACTTCAGCGGTCGCGGAGAGATGATCCCAAACGAGGCCAGCTACTGCGAGATCGACCCGGACGGAGTGGACCAGTGGGGCATCCCAACGCTGCGCTTCCACTGGGAGTGGTCGGAGCACGAGTTGAACCAGGCTCGCCACATGCAGCACACCTTCCGCGACATCATCGAGGCGATGGGCGGCGAGGTGCTGTCCACGATCCACGACGATGGTGCCGATGCAATCGCTCGGCCTGGGCAGATCATCCATGAGGTCGGAGGCGTGCGCATGGGAGCTGATCCGGCCACCTCGGTCCTGAATCAGTACTCCCAGTCATGGGAGGTCGACAACCTCTTCGTCACCGACGGAGGATGCTTCGTCTCGAACGCCGACAAGAACCCGACGCTGAGCATCATGGCAATCGCGTGGAGGTCCACGGATTACCTGATCGAGGAGCTTGGAGGGGGGAGCCTCGGATGAGCAAGCGCGACGATCAAGCCAATCAAGGGAAGCTGCCCCTCCAACGGAAGCTGCCCTCCCAACGGAAGCTGCCTGTAGTCTCGCCCGACGGCAGCGAGGGCATGGACCGGCGGCAGGCGCTGAAGGTGATGGCGTTGGCCGCAGCGGCACCAGGCGTTCTGGCCTCCGCCGCGTGCGACCCGGGAGCCGGTGGGTCGGGCCCGGCCGCCTCAGGAATCGCGAGCACGCAATCGCCATCCGCAAACCCCAAGGCTGCAGGCACGCTCTGGGATCCGGACATGCTCGACCCCACCGTGCCCTGGGAGCGGGTGCTCACCGACGACGAACTCGCGAGCGTCGCCAGCCTGTGTGACGTAATCATCCCGGCCGACGGCAGGTCGCCGAGCGCAAGC
>JAZDDA010000172.1:0-2018 GCA_036679625.1 Gemmatimonadota bacterium
CCGATCACGGTCCACCGGCGTCTCCTCGTTCGCGAAACGCCGCTGGTCATGATCGTCCTGACCTCCGTGATGCTGCTGTCTCTCAACGATTCCATCGGGCGAGTGGACGGTCTCCTACTGGTCACGTGCTTCACCATCTACATCCTGTTTCTCCTCAAATGGGGAGGAGGAGGTCTCGACAGGCTGGCGCACGAGATGGAGGCGCGAGGCGCCGCCAGAGATGCCTCCGCTCACGAGGACGACGAGGAGGTGCCCGCCGGTAAGGACCCCTCATGCCGCATGGACCCGGCGAAAGACACCTTCCTCTGCCGGGTCCGTGATCGCCACCGCACGCAGTGGGCGGTCGGTCAGATCGCCATCGGGCTACCGCTGCTCCTGGCGGGATCCCACGCGTTGATCGAGTCCGCCCTGAGTCTGGCCGAGGCCTTCAACGTCCCGGATGCAGTCATCGCCGCGACGATGATCGCGGTGGGCACCTCGCTGCCCGAGCTTGCACCGTGGCGGCGGCCCTCCGGGGCATGGGCGACCTCGCGATCGGCAACGTGATCGGCTCCAACGTGTTCAACCTCGGCCTCGTCCTGGGCACTGCCGCTCTCCTGCGCCCCCTCGACCTGCCGCCCAGTTTGGTGGTCAGCCAGGTCCTGCCCGCTCTGATCTTCTCGGCCATGCTTATTCCTCTCGCACTCTCCAAGGAGCGCGTGGGCCGCTTCGAGGGGGCCCTCCTGCTCACCGCCTACATCGGCTTCATCATCTGGATCCTCCTCCCCTTGCATCCGTTGTAAAGGGGATCCGTAAAGCCTATGTTCGACGGGACTCCCTCCCCGTCAGGAGGCCAGGTGTCCGTCTCTGTAAAGATGAGCAGCAAGAACCAGATCGTCGTCCCGAAGGTCGCTCGAGATGCCCTCGAGCTGGAGGCGGGGGATCGGCTCATCGTGACCATTCGAGACGGCGGAGTCATCGAGATGGAGAAGCAGCCGGCGGATCTCGAGGATCGACTCGAGGGCACGTTGCGAGGTCTCGCTCCGGAGGGGGATCTATGGCCGGAGTTGACGGACGGGTGATCGAACGCTGATGTCCACCGGCTCGATCACCGAACGGCTCGGCCGCCCCCACCTCGTCCACCTGGACGCGCGCATCCTCGCAGACCGCGATGCGAGAGGGTCGCGTGCGGGCTCAAACGTCTGTCATCACCCTCTATCAGCTACTCGCCGAGGTGTACCGGCGGGGCGACTCCGCGACGGCGGCTGCGCTGGCACGCGATCTTACGGTGTATGCCGGCCTGGATCTCATTTCGACCTCTACAGAAATCGCGATTCAGGCCGCAGAGGTAAGGGCGCAGCTCGGAGGCCGGCCGGAGCGTGCGATTCAGATCGCTACGGCGCTCGTTGCAGGCGCCGATATCTACCTTACGCAGGGCTCGGGTCTGCGGAGGATCGCGGGAATGACCGTCGCGAATCTCGAGGACTACGTACCATCTCAGCGGTCGGCCGGTGCCTCGGGTTGAGGAGTCCCTCCCCTGCGGGTAAGATGCTCGTCCCGAAACCAGGTATCGAAAGTTCCCTCAGCGCGGATCGCAGGATGATGGCAGGATGAAGAGAGTCTTGGGGCAGTATAGGACGAGCGTGGGGAAGAAGATCGCCATGGCCTCCACGGGCATCGTTCTCGTCCTCTTCGTCATCGTCCACATGATCGGGAATCTCAAGCTCTACCAGGGACCCGACAGACTCAACGCATACGCCGAGTTTCTGCGCGAAGCCGGAGCCCCGGCCCTCGGGCGGGGCGAGGTGTTGTGGATCGCGAGGATCGTGTTGCTGGCCGCCGTCCTGATCCACGTGACCGCGGCCATCCAGTTGGCGCGCCAGAGCCGGGCCGCGCGACCGGTCGGATATGGACGTACTCCGCATGAGGAGCTGAGCTACGCCTCGCGCACGATGCGCTGGGGCGGGATCATCATCTTCCTCTTCGTCGTCTACCATCTGCTGCATTTCACGACCGGGACCCTCCACCCTGATTTCATC
>JAZDDA010000173.1:0-3105 GCA_036679625.1 Gemmatimonadota bacterium
TGGATGCATTCTTCTTCCCGAAACCTCGTGCGAGGAAGGAAACAGGCTTCTCGACAGGGCACTCGTAGTCGGCACACCCACCGACCCCGGAATTGGCTTCTTTTCTTCCATACTGGAATCTCTGGAATTCGGGCAGTAAAAAGACAAGGAACAGATACCTGAGCTGACCAAATCGTTCTCAGCCTGCGGGACAACCTCATCAGGGGGACCTTACTCGCTATGAATCTTGCCAAACATGCCAACCGTGTAAAGGGCAGTCTAAAAGTGTACCGGCGTGGCGGAGTAAAAGTGTACCACCGGGTATGAGAAGAAGGGGGCCCGAGGGCCCCCTTCCTGGTCTTTTTCACTCCATTTCAGCGGTTTTCCGAGCCTCATTCTGCTTATTCCGGTGCCGTTTTTCGCTTTGTTTGAGCCTGTAGCTCTCCCCGTTCATCTCAAGGATGTGGACATGATGTGTGAGGCGGTCGAGGAGCGCGCCGGTCAGGCGCTCTGAGCCGAACACCTCGGTCCACTCATCGAAGGGAAGATTGGTTGTCACCAGGGTGGAGGCCCGCTCATAGCGTTGGCTGAAGACCTCGAAGAGAAGCTCGGCCCCTGTTTTTGAAAGGGGCACGAAGCCCAGCTCATCGATGATGAGCAGCTTATAGGCGCAGAGCTGCTTCTGAAGCCTGAGCAGGCGCTTCTCGTCGCGTGCCTCCATGAGCTCGTGGACGAGGGCGGCTGCGGTCGTGAAGCCAACGGAGAGGCCCTTCTGGCAGGCGGCGAGACCCAGACCGAGTGCGATATGGGTCTTTCCCGTGCCGCTGTTGCCGAGCGCGATGATGTTCTCGCGGCGTTCGATGTACTCCGAGCGGGCGAGTTCCAGGACAAGCGTTTTTTTGAGCGAGGGCAGCACCGGGAAGTTAAAACTCTCAAGCGTCTTGACCGCCGGGAAGCGCGCCGCCTTTATCCGCCGCTCGACCATCCTGCGCTCTCGGTCGATGAGCTCGAGCTCGGCCAGGCGCAGCAGGAAGCGCGTGTGGCTGGTGCCCTCGTTAGCGCACCGGCGCGCCACCTTGTCGTGCTCCCGCAGGAAGGTGGGGAGCTTGAGCGCCTTGAGGTGATGGGCCAGGAGCACCTGGGGGGTCTCGTTCATGACCCCACCCCCGTGAGCAGGCCCATGTATGCCCCGGCCGAGGTTGTCTTCACGCGGGCGCGCGGCAGATAGGGATAGGACACGAGGTTCAGCCGGGGCGGTCTCTTCTCGATATGGCACAGAACCAGGTGCTTGACGGCGTCAAAGCCGATCACTCCCAGGCGAAGGGCCTCGCGCACCCCGGCGTGGACCTCCTCGAGGCGGAACGTCTCGAGGAGCCGAAGCACCTGGACGTACTCGCGCCTTCCGGCGCTTGCCATTCGTGCCTCGAGCAGACGCCTGAGGGCGGCGAAGGCTTCGGGCAGCTCCCAGCCCGCAAGCGGCGCCGCCTGGTCGAGGGCGCGGGTCTTCTTCTCGATGAGCGCCAGGTAATGGAGTGGATTGAAGATGAACTCCTCACGCTCATAGGAGCGCGCGTGGCGCGCGATCACCTCCGCGCCGCAGCTGATGAGCACCTCGTCCACGTAGCCGCGAACCAGCACCTCACGGTGGCCATAGGAGGCAGGAACCGAGTAGTCGTTCGTGCGGTAGCGAACGAGCGAGAGCGAGTTCACCCGGGTGGCGACCTTCTCGCAGGCATCATATGGGCTCCCAGGTAGCGGGGAGAGCGCCCTCTGGTCCCGTTCGAGACGCTCTCCAATCGTCTCGGTGTGGCCGCGCAGACGCACTCCTTGGCGCTTGCGGCACTGCGCCTCAAGATGGGCGTTCAGGGCACCGAAGCTCTCAAAGCGCGGGAGCGGGACAAAGAAGTTCCGCCGGGCATAGCCCACCAGGTTCTCCGCCTTGCCCTTGTCGTTGCCCTTACGCGGGCGGGCGAAGCGATCATCGAACAGGTAGTGGGATTGAAGCTCCGTAAACGCCCGCGTGCGCTGGCGCTTCCCTCCGCCCAGGATGCGCGCCACCGCAATCTTCGTGTTGTCGTAGAGAACCGAGAGCGGAACCCCGCCGAAGAACGCAAACGCCGCGTTGTGCCCATCACAGAAAGCCTCCGTCCTCTCGGCCGGATATGCCTTCACAAAGGACGCATCGCTGTGGGGAAGGTCCATGACGAAGAAGTGGGCCGCCTGCTCTACGCCCCCGATTACCGCCACCGCCTGGCCAAAATCTGCCTGGGCGTGGCCGGGCGGGTGCGTGAGCGGAACAAACATCTCGCGCAGGCAAAGCCTTCGCTCACGCACGTAGTCCTTCACGATCGTGTAGCCGCCCGTGAAGCCGTGCTCTTCGCGCAGACGGTCGAATATCCGCCTGGCTGTGTGGCGCTGCTTCTTCGGACCCGAGCGGTCCGCTTCGAGGATCTCCTCGATGAGCCCGGTGAAGGGGTCCAGCTTGGGACGGGAGCGGGGATGGCTACGCTGGTAGCCGGGCGGCGCTGCGTACCGCAGCATCTTGCGCACCGTCGAGCGGTGCAATCCGAAAACCCGCGCCGCCTCGCGGATGCTCTTCCCCTCCACGTGACAGGCGTACCGAACGCGTGCGTAAAGATCCACTTTGTACATTCCCCCCGCCTTCCGTTAGGTCCGTACGAGCGGACATCACAGAAGAGCATGAAGGCGGGACACTTTTACACCGGCGGAGCCGGTGTTCATGGCCGCCAAGGGGGTACATTTTTACACCGCCGTTTACAACTTGACTCTCCCGGCAAAGGAAGCGTCCATGGGTGAGGCTGAATCCTGGGCCGAAAGGTTTGTTTCGAGCCCATCCCCCATCACCGGAGGAGGCGGACATGACGGACATCACCAAGGAGCTCGCTGAGCTGGCTGATTTGGCAACATCCAAGCTGCGGGAGGGGTGGCGGCGCTTTAACCGGGCTGAGCCACCGGCCAGGATCAGCCAGGATCTCCTGATCCGCGCCGCCGCATATCAAATACAAGAGAGGGAATTCGGCGGCCTGAGCAGGGCGGCGAAGCGCAGGCTCCACTCTCTCGCCCAAAAGATGGGAAGCGAGGGCAGTGCATCTTTCGAGTCCGCTC
>JAZDDA010000174.1:0-4378 GCA_036679625.1 Gemmatimonadota bacterium
TTACACCCTTTGGGTTGAGGGCGGCAGCAACCGTCACTGGCCCTAACTTATTTGACACCAGTAACTTAGCCCAAAGGGTGCCTCCTCGCCACCACCAAAATCGCTCAGTTTAGGGATTGATTAAAACCTTGGGGGACGTCGCTTTGGCGTATACAATTAGGGCCGGCCGGGATGGTGGAATTGGTAGACGCACCGGACTCAAAATCCGGCGGGCTTAGGCCCTTGCGGGTTCGAGTCCCGCTCCCGGCACTAGGCGCAAGTGGCACTGGTACAGCCGCTTGCGCTTTGTCGGTGTGCCCAGCATGATATGTGACTTGGGGGTGGGAGTCCCCCGGAGAGTAGGTCGTAGCGATCCAAGTGAACCCCAAGGTCCCGACCGCGAGGGGAGGGCTGAAAGCAGGGGGTAGCGCATCCGCGAGTCGACGAACAGGAATCGGATAGGAGGCATCGTCGAGCAGGGCGAGCGGGCCGACAACCGCGAAGCTCTCACGACCAAGGCTCAGGCGGTGTAAATCCGGCGGCTGTGCGGAGAAGGCCACATGTCTTACCTGGGGAGATCTCGCCTCACGCCTGAAAGGGCGACGGAGCCGTACCGGAGCGAGAAGTCAGCAGAGGCCATAGTAGGCCGATGGAGTGCATTATGCGCTTGGGCCCAGCTTCGTCGGACGAAGGGCCGAACAGAGAGGAGAGCGCATCGTCCATGAGTCGTGGGAAGGCCAGGCACCAGAAGTCCATGCAGATGGAGCTCGCGCTGGGGGGTAGGGGTGAAGCCCCGAGGGACCAGGGCAGCGGTGAAGCCGGACGGGCGACTCAAGGGAAAGAACGCTCAGGAAGCCACAACCTGATGGAACAGGTGGTGGCGCGTGCGAATGCCGTGGAGGCGTTCAAACGCGTGCGGCGCAACAAGGGCAGTCCGGGCATCGACGGTCGGACGGTAGCGGAACTGGAGCCGTATCTGCGCGAGAATTGGGGAGCGATCCGAGAGCAACTGCTGGCGGGGAGCTACCAGCCGAGTGCGGTGAAGCGACAGGCGATACCGAAGAGCGGGGGAGGGATGCGGGAGTTGGGTATCCCGACCGTGCTCGATCGATTCGTTCAGCAACTGCTGTTGCAGGTGCTGCAGCCGATGTTCGATCCGACCTTCAGCGAGCACAGCCACGGCTTCCGGCCGGGACGTCGAGCGCACGATGCGGTGCGGGAGGCGCAGAAGTACATCCAGGACGGAAGACGCTGGGTGGTGGACGTGGATTTGGAGAAGTTTTTCGACCGCGTGAACCACGACGTGCTCATGGGGAAGCTACACAACCGGATCGGGGATCAACGGGTGCTCAGGATGATCCGCCGCTTCCTGGAGGCCGGCATCATGGCCGATGGGGTGGTGGTGGAGCGGAGAGAGGGGACTCCGCAAGGAGGCCCTCTTTCACCGTTGCTGGCGAACGTGCTCTTGGACGAAGTGGACAAGGAGTTGGAGCGACGCGGGCATGCGTTTGTCCGGTACGCCGATGACTGCAATGTGTACGTGCGGTCGAAGCGGGCAGGGGAACGAGTGCTGGCTGCTTTGCGGCAAAAGTACGCGAAGCTCCGGCTTCAGGTCAACGAGGAAAAGAGCGCGGTGGCGCGGGTGTGGGGCCGGAAGTTCCTGGGCTACAGCTTCTGGGTGGCTGCAGGGGGACAGGTCCGACGCCGCGTCGCGCCGAAGGCCCTTGAAGGGATGAAGCATCGTGTCCGGCAGATCACGTGCCGGAACGGCGGGCGGAGCATGGAACAGGTCACGCGTGAACTGGGGGCGTACCTACGCGGCTGGCGGGAGTACTTCAAGCTGGCCGACACCCCGGGGATCTTCCGAGACCTGGACGGATGGATCCACCGTCGACTGAGGACGCTGCAACTCAAACAGTGGAAGCGCGGACGGACCACCTACCGGGAACTGCATGCTCGGGGCCTTCCCGACTGGCTGACCCGGAAAGGAGCCGGACACGGCGGACGCTGGTGGTGGGCGGCGGGTCTCGGCGCGATGCATACCGCTCTGCCGGGGAGCTACTTCGAGCGGCTCGGAGTGCCCCGGCTGGCCGGACAGACCTCAACTCACTGAACCGCCGGATGCGGACCCGCATGTCCGGTGGTGTGGGAGGGGAGTAGCCGGGGACCTTCCCGGCTACCCCCTATCCCGATTTGGCGGCGGCGTACTCTCCCATGTGATGTACGCCGTTCCGGCGTACATCACGGAGAGTAGGTGGGCGAGCTTTGCTCGCCCGTCTCGGGCCCCGGTGGGGCCCTCGGCTCGCCTTGCATATGGGCTCACATGACTTCTTGGTAGGTGTGCCTGTAGTTCCTGCGGATTGCGAGCTTGGGCGACGAGGCTGGACGTCTACTGATTCCCGAGGAGGGTCGTGGCGTTCAGAGGCGTCAGCTCGCCAATCGGTCGTCGTGCGTTCCCCACTTCTCGAACCACTTCCGCAGGTATAGCTGCGTCCGCATGAAGTTCGAGGGCTTGGACGTGGTCCCGTGCCATTCGCCTTGGAAGCGGACCATGACCGTCGGTACGTCGAGGTACTGAAGGGCCTGATAGAATTCCTCGGTCTGTCCCATGGGTGTGCGCAGGTCGTTCTCGCCGGTCATGAGCATGGTCGGCGTCGTCACGTTCTCGACGTAGAAGATCGACGACTGGTCGATCCACTCCTCGACATCCTCCCAGAATGGCTTCTCGAATCTCCGCGTAACGTCACCGATGTCGGATGTGCCCATCGCGGACATCCAGTTCACGATCGGACAGTTCGCCGAAGCGGCCGTGAAGCGGTCCGTGTTGCCGACGATGTAGGTCGTGAGAATGCCGCCGCCCGAGCAGCCATAGACGAACAGGTTGTCCTCATCGATGTAGCCCGTCTCGAGGGCCTCGTCCACGCCGCGCATGAGATCCTGCATGTCTATCCCGGGGTAGTCGTGGTTGATGGCGTTGGCGAATTCCGTGCCGTATCCCGTGCTGCCGCGTGGGTTCGTGTACAGCACCACGTAGCCGTTTGCGGCGTGCTCCTGAAACGCGAAGTTGAAGACGCCCGGGTACATGGAGTGCGGCCCCCCGTGGATGGCGAGGATCAACGGATACTGGCGCGACGGGTCGAAATCTGGGGGCTTCACGATCCAACCCTGGACGTCGAAAGGTGCCGACTCGTACCAAATTTCCTCGACCTCTCCGAGCGTCAGTCCGTGCAATACGTCGGCGTTCACGTCGGTGAGACGGGTGGCGTCGTCAGGATTCGAGAGGTCGAACCGGTACAGGTCCCCGGGCTCGTGCGCGCTCGAGATGATTCCCACCGCCGTACCGTCGTCGGAGAACGAGGACAACGAGAGGAACCGCTTCCCCTCGGTGAGCTGTGTGACACCCCCATCGACCGACACGAAGTGCAGGCTCTGGTAGCCTTCGCGACGAACGCTGAAGTAGAGCCCGCTTCCGTCCGGGGCCCATCGAAGTCCCCCTGATTGCCGATCATAGTCGCCCGAGATACGGCGTGAGCCCGATCCGTCGGTGTTCATCACTAAGATCTGCTGGTTCCGGTATGAGTCGCGGTGCTCGTCTCTGGAGACGTAGGCGATCAGGCGTCCGTCGGGGGAGGGCACGGGTCCGCCGTCCAGACCGGGGTGATGCGTGAGCTGACGGATCGTCCCGCTGGCGACGCTCGCAGCATAGATCTCGGACTCCTGGCGGTTCTCGGGACGGTCCCAATCCTCGGCCCGATGGGAGGTGAAGTAGATCTCGCCGCCATCATGGCTCCACACCACCCCTGAGTGGTTCCACTCCCCATCCGTGAGTTGCCGCGCGCTACCTCCCTCGGCCGGCACGACGAAGAGGTGCATCCAACCCGTGTCGATGTAACCGGCTCGGTCGCGTTTGTAGCGAAGGCGCTCGACGACTTTGGGCTCTCGCGTCCACTTCGCTCCCTCTGGCCGCCTGGGGAGCTTCACGCCGGCGAAGTCCGCTCGGTCGTCGGTCCGACTGGTGAAGGCGATCCAGTCGCCGTCGGGAGACCAGCGCGCGTTTGAGGGTCCGTTCTCGAGCCGCGTGATCTGCGAGATGGCGCCCTCGGTGTCCATCCACCGGACGAAGATCTGGCGGCCGTTCGGCTCGCCGGGAGCGGTGTAGAGGATCCGAGTGCCGTCGGGCGACCACCGGGCTCCGCCGCCCTCCACGAGATGGCGGTTCCTCGAACCGTCCGTATTCATGATCCAGAGTGAGGACTTCCGGCTGTCGCTCACCTTGTCGATCCAGCCACGAGTATAGACGATCCGTGAGCCGTCGGGCGAAATCCAGGGGTTGGATACCGACTCCATGTCCATGTAATGCTCGAGAGACAGGTGGTGAGTCTCCTGGTCCTGAGCAACG
>JAZDDA010000175.1:0-10449 GCA_036679625.1 Gemmatimonadota bacterium
CCGGGTGGAGCCCGACGGAACTACACCAGCACAGGGGTAGGAGACGCGCTGGTCGATACCAAGTGGATCTTCTTCACCAGAAACCGTCTCGGTGGCACGCTGCGCGTGGGGATCGAGGGGGGGGTCAAGATTCCGCTGGGGGGCACGGGGGCCCTCCTCCCGAGTGGCGCGGTCGCACCACGACCGCTCCAGGCCGGAACGGGCTCCTGGGACTTTCCGCTGAAGGCATTGTTCACCCTCACCCAGGGTCGATACGGCGTCATCGCGAACACCGGATACCGCATCAATACGAGCAATGACGGCTTTGCGGCGGGCGACGTCTTCAGCTATGACTTGGCGCTGGGACTGCGGCTGCTTCCGCAGCGGTATAGGAGCATCGACGACGACACCTTCGTGTTCTATCTCGAGTTGAACGGAAGTGTAGCCGAGCGGAACGGGGTCGCGACGGGCCGCGATCCCAACTCTGGCGGCCACCTTCTGTTCTTGAGTCCCGACGTGCAGTGGATTCCCACGCCGTGGCTGCTCTTCGAGGCCTCGGTGCAGGTCCCCGTGGTGAAGGACCTCAACGGAACACAGCTCGACTACGGCACGCGGTTGCAGGTGGGAAGTCGCATCCGATTCTCCTTCCTCCGCCAGGACTCATGACCTTCACCAGACCTAGGAGCCGATAGAATGCCCCCGTTCATCCAAGAGGTCATTCAGTGGGCCACCTTCAGCGGACGGCATTTTCTGGTGATGTTCTGGTGGATCTGGCTGAGCGCGGTGGTCGTGACGGCGGTGGCGGAGTCCGCGATCGCGGGTCCGGTGCGGCGGCGGTTGGTCGAGGGTGGGGACCGGGGCTGGCGGTCGCTCGCCCTCGCCCTCGCCCTCGGTATGCTCAGCCCTCCCAGCCGATCCCGGATTTTTCGCCAGGCCCGCGAGCTGCTCTCGGCCGGGGTGTCGCCTCGCGCCGTCATGACGTACCTCGTCTCGGCCCAGGCGCTCCTTCTCTGGATGCTCATCTTCATCGTCGAATTGGACGGGCCGCAGCCGGCGTTCGGGCAGATCATCGCGGTGCTGGCCGTGCTGGCGGTACTGCTCTACGGAGTTGGATTCATCTCGCCGGCGCTGTGGGAGGGCGCCGTGCGGGCGGCTGGGCACGACACGGCAGGTGAAGGGACTGTGTCCCGGCCGACCCGAGCCCTGCCCATCAGATTGGGTCTGTCGGTCGCTGGGCAGGCCTACTCCCTCTGGTGGCCCATGGTATTCGGGTTGGTAGGAATCGGGTTCTTTCTCGCCCTCGGTCAGTCCGACGCCTACCTCTCGCTCCAGGGCAGCCGCGGCCCGCTCGTTCAGCTCGGCAACGCGGTCGTCGGGCTGCTCCTCGCGTTCGTGACCGGTGCGCCCCTCGTGGGAAACGCTCTGATCGCTGCGGGGCTTTGGAAGGCACAGTTCCTGACCTACGCGGGGCTTTCAGCCTTCTACATGGGCACGATGCTCAACCCGTTCGTACTCCCGCGCTACTACTCGCTCCTGGGAGTCGAACTAGCGAAGAAGGTGTTGGTCTGGTTGGTGATCGCGGTGCTCGTGGGTGCCTTGGTGGCCACAGCCTGGTGGTGGGGGCTGGACTGGCTGGCTGGAGTCGTCGGCGTGCGTGAGTGGCTCGAGGCTCTCATGCACTCCACCATCCGACCCAACGACGTGCCCTGGTTCCATAACTGGTTCCAGCCCAACGGCATGCCCGGGATGTAGCATGCGCAGGATGAGGTCCAAGACAAGAAGCCAAGAAGTATCACACGCACACAGTGCACAAACTTAGGAGGAAGAAGATGAGAACTCTCGCCATGGTGCTGGCTCTGACCGGCACACTCACTCTCTCGGCGACCGCTGCCGGGGCTCAAGAGACTGCTATTGCAAACGACGGGCCCCGCATCATCGAAGTCACGATCCTGGGCATGGTGTGCCCCTTCTGTTCGTATGGGGTGCAGCAGAAGATGAAAAAGCTCGACGGCATTTCCGAGCTGGACATCGACCTCGACACGGGGCTCGCGACGATTACGATGGACGACAGCGCAGACGTCTCCAACGAGCTGCTGATCCGGACCGTGAAGGACGCCGGCTTCGAGGTCGCCAGAATCCTGCGCAGCTTCGAGTCGGATTTCCCGGACTACGAGCCGGAACGCGGCGGCGATCGATAACGCGAGGGCGGGGCAGCGGCGCCCCGCCCGGGGGGGGCAGCGAGATCCACTGGTAGAGACGCTCACCCGCGCGCGCGCTTCAGCTCCCACTCCTTCCAGATCGAATAGACCGCCGGAATCACCAACAGGGTGAGCACGGTCGAGGATACCATCCCGCCCACCATGGGGGCGGCGATCCGCTTCATGACGTCCGCTCCGGCCCCGTGTGCCCAGAGGATCGGCAGAAGGCCCGCGATGATCGCAGTGACTGTCATCATCTTCGGCCGCACACGTTCCACAGCCCCAGACTCCACCGCTGCATCGACATCGGATCGCTCGTTGAGCGTGTTGTCACATCGGCGCTCCTTCTGGGCCAGATCCAGATAGATCAGCATGATTACGCCGGTCTCGGCCGCGACGCCTGCGAGAGCGATGAATCCGATGGCGGTGGCTACGCTCATGTTGTAGCCGAGCGCCCACATGATCCACACACCCCCGACCAGCGAAAAGGGGATCGACATCATGATGAGGCTCGCCTCGACCACGCTCGAGAACTGGAGGTAGAGGATCAGGAAGATGATGGCCACCGTGATGGGGACCACGTAGGCGAGACGTTCCTTGGCGCGCTCCAGCGCCTCGAACTGCCCCGACCACACCAGCGAATACCCCTGGGGAAGCTCCAGTTCGTCTTGCAGGAGCGTCCTGGCCTCCTGCACGTACGTACCGATGTCACGGCCTCGAACGTCGACGTAGACGATGTTGTTGAGGTTCGCGTTTTCGGACTTGATGAGGGTCGCGCCCTGCACAGTTTCGATCCGCGCCATCTCGCCGAGCGACACCTGAGCGCCGGTGGGGGTCGCCACGAGAATCCCCGCGATTTGACTGGCATCGTCTCGAAAGTCACGAGGGTATCGAACCAGAACGCCGTAGCGCTCCCGCCCCTCGATGACCTCTCCGGCCGGCATACCGCCAACCGCAGCCTGCAGCGCGTCCTGAACCGCTCCGGATGTGAGCCCGTACCTCGCGGCTACCTCGCGATCCACGGTAATGTCCAGATATCGGCCGCCGAGCGTGCGCTCCGCGAAGACGGAGCTGGTGCCCCGGACGCGGGGTAGAAGCTCCTCGATTTCCCGCCCCAGCCTATCCAACGTCGCCAGGTCGGGTCCGAAGATCTTGATCCCGACCGGGGTCTTGATTCCGGTTGCGAGCATGTCCAGTCGATTCTTGATCGGCATCGACCACATATTCGCGACGCCGGGCGTGCGTACCGTGGCGTTCATCTCGGCAACCAGGGAGTCGTAGGTCATTCCCTCGCGCCACTGGTCTTCGGGTTTCAGGATCGCGATGGATTCGAGCATGGACATGGGCGCCATATCCGTCGCCGACTCCGCCCGCCCGACCTTTCCGAACACCGAAGCTACCTCTGGAATCGCGGCGATCGCCGCGTCTCGCTGCTGGAGGATCGCCTTGGCCTGCGCTGTGCCGATGGAGGGCTGAAACGACGGCATGTCCATGATGGACCCCTCGTTGAGCGGGGGCATGAACTCGCTTCCCAGTCGGGACCAGGGCCAGAGCGTCACGACCAATACGGCGGCGGCCACGATCAGCGTCGACCATCGCCGACGCAAGACTCCGCGGAGCAGGGGTCGGTAGGCCGCGATCATGACGCGGTTGAGGGGGTTTCGATCCTCGGCGGGTACGCCACCCCTGATGAAGATCCCCATGAGTACCGGAACGAGCGTGACCGAGAGGAGCGCGGCTGACGCCATCGAGAGCGTCTTGGTCCACGCGAGAGGCGTGAAAAGTCGACCCTCCTGCGCTTCGAGAGCGAAGACGGGCACGAACGACAGCGTGATCAGGAGCAGGGTCGTGAACAGTGCCGGCCCCACCTCCTTCGAGGCATCGATCACGAGGTTCCAGTGTGGGATTCCGGTACCGTCTCGGTCGTTTCGCTCGATGTGCTTGTGGAGGTTCTCCACCATTACGATCGCGGCGTCGATCATGGCTCCGATAGCGATCGCGATCCCTCCGAGACTCATGATGTTCGCCTCGATGCCGAGCCAGCTCATGCCGAGGAACGCCATGAGGATCCCGATGGGAAGCGTGAGGATGGCGACGAGCGCACTGCGGGCGTGAAAGAGGAAGAGCAGCGTCACCACCGCCACGATCAGCGACTCCTCGATCAGCTTCTCACCGAGAGTCCGAATGGCGGCGCGAATCAGCGTCGACCGATCGTATCCGATGACGAAGCGCACTCCATCGGGGAGAGTCGACCTCATCTCGGTCATGCGCTGCTTGACCCCCTCGATGACGTCGAGCGGATTCTCGCCGTAGCGCATCACCACGAAGCCGGTGACGATCTCCCCGCGGCCGTTTAGATCGGCGATTCCACGACGAATCTCGGGCCCGAAGCGAACTTGGGCGACGTCGGAGACGAGGATCGGGGTTCCGTCGGGTCCGAGACCTACCGGTACCGAGCGCACGTCGTGGAGATTGGTGAAGAGGCCTTTCCCGCGCACGACGAACTCGGTCCCGCCGAGCTCGAGCACGCGTCCGCCGACGTCCTGGTTCGAGTTCCTGACGGCGTCCACGACGCTCTCCATCGACACGCCGAATCCCAGGAGCCGGGCGGGGTCGACCACCACCTGATACTGTCGCTTTACCCCTCCGAGCGTGGCGATTTCAGCCACGCCGGGCACAGAGGTGAGGGCCGGTCTCACGGTCCAGTCCTGCAGGCTCCGCAGCTCGGCCAGGTCGAGCGTCCCGGTCGGGTCGGTGAGAACGTACTGCATGACCCATCCGACCCCTGTGGCGTCGGGCCCCAGAGTGGGGCGGGCTCCCTCGGGGAGGCGCTCCCGAATGCTGCTCAGGTACTCCAGCACTCGGCTTCTTGCCCAATAGAGGTCAACATCGTCATCGAAGACGACGAAGACGGCCGAGAGGCCGAACTGGCTCATGCCCCGGACCCATTGAGCGCCCGGCACCTTGAGCATCTCCGTGGACATCGGATAAGTAACTTGGTCCTCGACGACGTCCGGTGCCTGCCCGGGCCACTCCGTCATCACGATGACCTGGACGTCCGACAGGTCGGGGATAGCATCGACGGGGGTATGCAGCAGCGCCCAGCTTCCGCCCAGAGTGACCGCGATCGTTGCCAGTACTACCAGGAATCGGTTGTTGACCGACCACTCGATCAGCTTTGCTTGCATGGGGTCTACCTCCCCCCTGTGGTGTCGGCGG
The DNA here is from genome assembly GCA_036679625.1 of Gemmatimonadota bacterium. Lineage (GTDB taxonomy): Bacteria > Gemmatimonadota > Gemmatimonadetes > Longimicrobiales > Gaopeijiaceae > JAZDDA01. The sequence continues at coordinate 5,397 of JAZDDA010000175.1, forward strand.
AGCTCGAGTCAGCGGGCATTTCCATGCCTCCCATGTCCATACCTTCCATGCCTCCCATGTCCCCGGCACCCATCATGCCCATCATGCTGCGCATGATCGCGCCGATGTTGGCCTCGGCATCGATGAGGTATTGGGCCGATTTCACCACGCGCTGTCCCTCTTCGACCCCGTTCAGGACCACGACGTACTCCCCGACCGTCGCGCCCAGCTGAGCATTCACGGGCCGAAGGCGCCCTCCTCCTTCGTCGACGAAGATCAGGCTCCGATCCCCGGTCCACACGACGGCGTCGAGAGGAACGGAAAGAGCCTGTCGCTGGGGCGTGATCACCTGCACGGTGGCGTACATGCCGGGACGAATGAGTCCTTCGGGGTTCAAGATCACGACTCGCGCCCGGACCGACCGGGTCCGCTCATCCGCCGTCGGGTAGACGAAGTCCACGGTGCCGGCGTAGGTCTCACCCGGATAGGCGGCCAGCCGGACTTCGGCCCTCGATCCGGGACGCACCAAGGCGGCGTCCCGTTCGCGGATCTCGATGTCGATCCAGACCTCGGATAGGTCTGCGAGCTGGAAGAGGGCCTGGCCGGCGTCAAAGGCCGCACCAGACACGATGCTCTTCTCGAGGACGATCCCGGAGATCGGGGAACTCAGGCTGAGCGTGCGACTGGGGCTTCCTTCTGCCAGCAGGGCATCGATCTGATCGTCCCCGATATCCCAGAGACTGAGGCGCCGCCGGGCCGTGGCCTCGAGGTCAACGGGGTCTGAAGGCACACCGGGTAGGCGCACCTCACCCACCATCGCCTGGAGGCTGCGGGCCAGAAGGACCTCCTCCTGCGCTGCAACGAGGTCGGGAGCGTAGATGTCGAGGAGGGGCGCACCCTTCCGGACGATCTTGCCTGTGTAGTCGGCGTAGAGGTGGTCTACGTACCCTGGGAACTTCGTGGTGACTGCGGCCAAACGGGTTTCGTCGACCTTGACGATCCCGACCGTCCGAAGCCTGGATTCCAGCTGCCGCACTTCGACCGTGCCGAAGGTGATCCCGAATTGGCGGACCTGTGCGGGCGTAATCTGGACGGGCTCCGTCTCCGGAGTCCGCGCCATCGCCTCGCCGTCCGTTTCCTCGCCGTCCATCTGCATGGAGGCGGGCGGTGCCATCTCGCTCGCGGTCGGATTCGGGGCCATCCGGCCTCGGGCCCACACGACCGTGCCGAAGGCCAGGGCTCCCAATGCGACACCGGTCGCAAACCACCGCATGCGGGCGCTGCGCTCTGAATTCGTCTCGTTCATCTCAGGGCCTCCTCACCGACTAGCCGGTCGAGCTCCGCGAGGTTCTGAGCGAAGTCCGTGAGCGTGCGGTGAAAGTTCGTTTCGTAACGGAAGAGTGTGGTTTGGTTGGCCAGGACGGTTATGAAGTCGATGCGAGCGACCTGAAACCCGGCTGTGGCAGCCTTGAGGGCTGCGGTTCCCTGGGGGAGCATGCCCGCTGTGAGGAGGGCGAGACCGGTTCGGTCTCGCTCCAGATCGGCGTAGATCTCGCTGACCCTGGCCTTCAGCGCGTTCACGTGATCGCGATGTTCCGCCTCCCGTGTGAACAGCTCTGCTTCGGCCTGCGTGCTTCTCGCGTCCTGGTTGGCGCGGCGATGCAGAGGCAGGGGGACGGCAACGACGAGGCTCACCATGTCGGTACGCCCGTTCCGTTGTCCGTAGCTGAGCCCCACATCGATGTCGGGGAGGTGGGCTTTTCGGGCTAGCGCGAGAATGGCCCTCTGGGTTTCGATCTCGGCCAGATGCACCGCGATCGTAGGGTTGTTCAGAACCACCTCATCCAGGAGGTCCTCCAGGGGCCGCAAAGGTGAGTCGGCCACCCTGGCACCGGGATCGAGGGATACGAAACTGACCTGTGACGGCGGCCGTACCGCTGCCGATACCACGCGCTCGGGGATCACACCGTCGTTCATGGGTGTGGCCGTTGGTCGGTCCAGGAGTTGGTTGAGCTCAGCGAGCACTCCCTGCCGACGCTCGGTCAGCCTCGAGGCCTCCCCTGCCAGGGCTGCCGTCTCGGCCTGGGCCTTAAGCACATCCTCCTGACCGGCGGTACCGACGCCGTAGCGGGCGTCCGCGGTCAGGACGAGCCCGGCCAGGACGTCGGCGTGGCGAGCCACGACCTCCAGCGCACGGTCCAGAAAGGCGAGCTCGTAGTATTTCTGCCGCACGTCCCGCACAATAGCCAGGCGCAGATCTTCGTTGGCCGCGTTGGCAGCCTCGACGTTCCGCCTGGCTGCCGTCACTGCAAGGGTGCGTTTCCCGGGGAAGGGGATTCGCTGGGAGAGTGCTGCGACCTTCATCGTCATGAGATCTCCGAAGCCGGGATCTGACACCGGGAAGTTCTTCAGCGACAGGGAGAAAACGGGATCGGGAAGAGCACCCGCGGGAGAGATACGGGCCTCGGCTGCGGCTACGCGCTGCCGCGCCGCGATGAGGCCGGGATTCTGCTCCAGCGCTATCTGGACCAGCGCATCCAGCGGATCCAGCGGATCCAGCGGATCCAGCGGATCTGGATCGTGAGTCTGTCCAGAGCTCGCCATAGCCAGGACCGTGGCTGCCAGGATTCCGAGATTGTTCATTGGTGCTACGTAACCTCCCGACCCGAGAGCATCGAACACCTGCGACGCTTCCAGAAGCCGACATTGATATGAGTTCACAGCCGCTACACGCGGCTCCTCACTACGCACCGGGGCACAGGTGCCATACCGGGTGCGGAGCGAGCGCTTCGCTTGGGACTACTTGGGGATAGAGCGCCCCGAAGGGGGGCCCAGGTGCGGGATCAGACCCGCGGAGGGGGGAGCTGGATCGGCGTGAAGGGGTCGGTATGCGTGTGTGGGTTGGACACCAACCGCATCCCGCTCACTATAATCGGCGAGGGAACGGCGAGCCCCACTCCTGGAGTTGGCATTGTCGTGCCGCAAGGCCCGACTCCGCCCACCGCGAATGGACAGGTGGTGCGTCCATCCTGGTCGGTCGACGCGCTGAATACGCAATGCAAGTCGGCTTGCTGTCCCGCGAAGCGATCGCTGCCCGTCGACAAACCCGCCCCCATCGGCATAGACATTTCCATGCCCGTGTCCATGCCCGGTGGGCACAGTGATGCTTCGAACGCCAATCCGAAGGACAGCGTGAGCGCTGCGAGCTGAGGCAGAGCCATCAGGCGGCGCACGATCAGGAATCTGGAAGCGATCATTGATAACGCTAACACTTTTCGTGGTGCAACGGTTTCCGTGGGTGTTCTGGCGACCTTTCGAGGATCGCTTGACTCCGTACTCAGCTACAGGGTCTATTGTTGAGTCATGTCCGCGGGTGTCGGCATCGAGACCATTCGTTTCTATGAGCGGAAGGGACTCCTCCTCGAGCCACCGCGCACGGCGGCGGGATACCGCCAATACTCACCCGAGGCGGTAGAGCGTCTCAAATTCATCCGCCGGGCTCAGGGGCTGGGCTTCACCCTGGAGGAAATCGGTGACCTCCTGGAGCTCCGCGTCGACGAGGTCGCGGCCTGCGGAGCCGTGGAGATGCGAGCACGAGAGAAACTCAAGAGTATCACGCAGAAGCTGAACGAACTTCGCCGCCTCAAGCGCGCGCTGGAGCGGCTGGTGGGAGCGTGTGTCGCACGTGAGCCGACCAGCGACTGTCCGATCCTAGAAGAAATCGAGGACCGGTAAGTCACGCCGACTGCGGACCCCGCATCAGAGCGAAGATACCGCCTTTGTCCTCCTCCTTCAGGAAGTGCTGGACGAGAAGCCCCAGCGTCACACCAAAGAAGATGTGTGGATCTCGACGATGAGGGCCCATGAGGTCGCCCAAAGAACCGCAGATCGGTAGGAAGAGCGCTTGCCCCAGACAAAGGCGTAGAAAAGTCCGAAGTTCGCGCCGTTCAACACATGGACGAGGAGGCCGACCGGCCAGTACACGGCGAAGTTGGGGCTCCCCGTAGCGATCTTCCCGAACATCACTGGAGTGTCGCCCGGCAGCCACGAATGAATCACGCCCATCTGACGGATGGTGTCGAGAGCGATTGTGGCCACCGCTCCCATGCCGAACCCCACCACGATACGTCGGCTGAGGTCCGGGTACCTCTTCCACCCGTAAAGGGCGATTCCGGCAAGAATCACCAGCGCCGGGATCCACACGAACGGGACGTAGTAGCGAGCGAACTCATGGGCGACGCTCAGAACCTGCGGACCCATCGCGATCCCCTTCACGTACTGTGCGTACCCGAACGAGAGTGTGACCAGCTGAATCGGTACCGCACCGCCGGCAACGAAGGCGAGCAGCACGAGGATAGCGCGCCGCCGGTCAACCTCGGAGTGGGTCACTACCGCACCGCCGCGATGACCTGCTCCACGACGCCCTTCAACTCCTGCGCCACGGAGTCCAGACCCTCGTAGGGTGCGAACATGTGCACGGGATCATGGTAGCGAACCATCACTGTCCCGTCGGGTCGCTCCATCACGAGAATCTTGAGCGGCGGCTCGATGCCTCCGTTCCGGTTCGTCTCGATGATCTGCTTCATGAAGCGAGGGTGGAAGAAGAGGACCTGAACCATTCCACCCGTCCTCACGCCAACCATTCGGAGCATCTGCTGCGCATTGACCTCTTCTACGATCATCAGGTTCTGGCCTTCGATCGCCTGCTTCAAGAGCGCAAGCGTCTCGTCGAAGTCGTGGCTCGAGGGCGCGGTGATCAGGAATTCGGGCGGGGGCGTCATCTGCGCGTCCAGGGGGCCTCCGAAAAGCGCCAGCGCGGTAGCCGTGATGCCGAGGATCCAGCGGGCGGCCCTGATCCGTCGATTTGCGGGTGGTGCGGATGCTGATCTCGTCGTCATCTTCGTCATCTCCAATTCGTTAATCGCCTGAGCGGGTTGAGGTGGTCTCCAGGTTACACGGCGCAACAGGACAGCTTCGCCACGTCCTTGTCGAAGGTGAGTGCCGCAAGCTTGATGCCTTCGGCGAGGGTAAGGTAAGGATGTAGCACCGAGGTCAGATCCTCGATCGTGAGTCC
>JAZDDA010000176.1:0-47019 GCA_036679625.1 Gemmatimonadota bacterium
CCCTGCAGCGCGGATGGTACTGCCGAGGGGACTTGGTGGGAGAGTACGTCGCTGCCAGCTTTTTTACTGAAGAGCCCACAACACGCACCGTGTTGTGGGCTCTTCTTGTTCCCCCTCCAAACTTCGGCAAGGGGAGCCAGGGCAGAAGAGGGAGCAAGGCAGTATCAGCTGATGTACGTCTCGAAAGAAGATGAGATACGGATGCGTAAGTGACATCAGAATACAGAGATATCGGAGGAGATGAGTTGCCACAAAGGACTCGGGACAGCTGTTGGGGGTTGGTGATTGCGTGGAGAGGCCCTAGCGTCGATCTTCAGCTTCCATGAGTGAGTTGCAATCCTCCACAGAATCGTCAGGAGCTCAACGCGCGGGATACGTTGCGCTCGTTGGGCGACCGAACGCTGGCAAGTCCACGCTCCTGAACCGCTTCATTGGCGAGAAGCTCAGCATCGTGACCTCCAAGGCGCAGACCACCTGGCAGCGGGTGACCGGGATCGTCACCTCAGAAGACACCCAGATGATCTTTCTCGATACGCCGGGCCTGTTGGAGGCTCGGGATCTGCTGCAGGAGTCCATGGTGCAGGAGGCGATGGACGCGCTTGCCGACGCCGACGTTACAGTCCTGGTTCTCGATGCGCGGCGAATGCCTGATGCGACTGAGGCGAGATCCCTCGTTACCGCGCTATCTGCTACCCACGCACCGGTCATCGTGGCGTTGAACAAAATGGATACGATCCCCGACGGTGATGTGGCTCGCCTCACCCAGGAGGTGAAGATGATCCTTGGAGCAGAGCCGCACGCGATTTCAGCCCTCCAGGGGGGGGGCGTCGATGCCCTTCGGTCGTCCATCGAGAGCGCGTTGCCCGTTGGGCCATTCCTGTACCCGCCGGACGAAATCGCCTCGGCACCGGTAAGGTTCTTCGTTGGAGAGCTGATTCGGGAAACCGTATTCGAGCGCTTTCATAAGGAGATTCCATACGCTGTCTTTTGTCAGGTCGAGGACTATCGCGAGGCACAGGACCCTGTGTACATCCAGGCGAACATCTTCGTTGAGAACAAATCACAGAAGCGGATCATCATTGGATCGAAAGGCGCTGCCATTCGAGACCTGGGGAGTGCGGCGCGGAGGAAGATTGAACACTTTATCGGAGCTCCGGTGTATCTGGACCTCTGGGTGAAGGTGCTACCAAAATGGCGACGCGAATCCAAACATCTCCGTGACTTCGGGATGAAGGTGCCTCATGAAAAGTCCTGAAATGATCCATAAGGTGGTTTTCAGCGGCCTGGTTTGCGCCACTCTTCTCGGCACCTTGGGGAGCCGCCCGCTTGTGGCTCAGGCAGACGAGGGCGCTCTCTTCCTTCTTCTACCCGTCGGGGCGCAGGCGATTTCCGTCGGCCGAACGATGACCGGTGTGCAGGGGCCGGAGTCGGCCTTCTGGAACCCAGCCGGACTCGCAGCTGTCGAGGAGAGCCGGTTTCTCGCATACCGGGGAGACATGCTTGCTGGAGAGTCGACCGCTCTGACCGGGATTCTTTCAAGGAATCCCCTCGGAGTCTTTGCGTTGTCCTATCAGCTCCTCGACGGTGGCAGCTTCGACGAGACCGACTCGCAGGGAAACAAGACTGGGGAATTCACGGCGCGGAACCACCTTGGGATTGCTTCGGTGGCTACCGGGATCACGCATTGGCTCGATGTCGGCATGAACGTAAAGGTCTTTCAATTCAATTTGGGTTGTCGCGGGCAGTGCACCAACGGAGAGATCTCCTCTACGGGGTGGGCGATCGATGCGGGACTGCAGGCCCGCCCATTCGAGGGTGTTCCGCTCCGGTTCGGAGCAATGGTGGCGCACCTGGGGCCGGACCTTCAGATCGAAAACGCCGCCCAGGCGGATCCCCTTCCGAGTCGGATGCGTTTTTCTGCGGGGTACGACTTCCTGGACAGGTTGGTTGCGCGCGACGAACTCCAACTCTGGGTCGACGTGGAGTTGGAAGACCGATTTCAGGATCCTGGGTCAGGTCGGATTTATCACCTCGGTACGGAACTGATCGCTGGCACGGACGACCAGATCATGCTTCGGGCTGGGTACCAGGAGGGAGAGGTGGGCCAGGCTGATGGATTCGCAGTGGGGGTTGGGCTACGCTTCGACCGCTTCGATATCGGGTTGGCCAAGAACCTTGCGGGGTCGATTACCGGTGACACCGAGCCAATCCATGTGTCGTTTGGGCTCGCGTTCTAATCCGAGTCGGTCTGCGGCCCGGTGACAAGGCTGACTCCCCTCATTCTGATTGCTCTTCTGCCTCTCTCAGCCGCTGGTCAGGGGTCTCTGGTGAGCCTCGACTGTCCCTTGCCTGAGACCGGACGCCGAGCGCCCCTTGCCATTCAGTCCCGAGCTGGAGTGCGGAGCTGCACCTCCAATTTCCTGGGGCTTTCAGAGGACCTGTCGCCTGGGCGGGCCTTCCTCTACTCTGCGGTTCTTCCAGGGTCTGGCCAGGCCGCGATGGGATCCCGCCGGTGGGTGGCATACGCCGCCGTGGAGGTCGTGGGATGGCTCTTCTACGCCGACGCTCGGACCGATGTCGGCCGCCTCCGTGGCGAGTACCGGGACCTCGCATGGGAGGTCGCACGAGCCCGCCCGGAGCCTAGGCAGGATGGCAGGTTCGAGTACTACGAGGCGCTCGCCAAGTTTGAACGATCGGGCGCCTTTGACCGCGACCCGGTTTCAGTGGGCCTTCAGCCCGAACTGGATGCCAGCACCTTCAACGGCCGAATCTGGAATCTTGCCATGGAAATTTTCTTCCCAGCTGGTTCCAATCCGGTGCCTGGCGCCCCGGCCTGGGAGCAGGCGCTGGACTATTACCGGGAGCGTGCCGCCGGAGAGATATTTCTCTGGGATTGGGATGGAAATTCTGCCGACCGCTCCAACTTTCAGGGACTCATTCGGGAATCCGATGACCGATCCCAGGACGCGTCTCTCCTCCTCGGCGCTGTCGTTGGCAACCACCTCGTGAGTGCGTTGGACGCGTACCTCACTGCGAGATCTCGAAGACTGGAGCGCATCTCTATCTCGTTTGGTCCCGGTGCTGGAGCCACAACCGATCGCGCACGCTTCGATCTGATGCTCTCGGTGCGGCATTGATGGCTCGCTCATTCTCCCTCCCTTCGGCAGCTCGCCTTATCAAGGCGCTGCATACGTCCCGAAAGGGGCCACTCAAGGCCAAGGAGCTTGCGAATCGACTTGACGTCCCGAGTCGTGACTACCGCGCCTTCAAGGAGCTGCTCTCTGAGATGGTCGAGGAGGGGAGTCTGTACCGGGTGAAGGGCCAGCGCTATGCGGTGCCCTCGAAAATCAACCTTGTGGTGGGCCGCATCTCGCTGACGCGACGAGGAGATGGATTTGTGCAGCCCGACGAGGGAGGGGCGGATCTCTTCGTTGGATCATCCCTCCTCGAGTCGGCGATGGATGGGGACAAGGTGGTGGTCCGCATCGAGCGTCGCCCGCGGGGCCGCGCTCCGGAGGGCCGGGTGATCAAGGTTCTCGAGCGCGCTCATGATTCGATCGTCGGGACGTACCAACACGGTGGAGGCTTCGCCATGGTCGTTCCCGTCCAGGAGAAGCTGGGGCGGGACGTGCTTGTCCCGACGGGTTCTGAGAACGGGGCGAGTGACGGCGATGTCGTGGTCGTGAGGATCACCCAGTTCGCCTCGGGCCATACCAACGCTACCGGCGAGGTGGTCCGCGTATTGGGGAGGCCTGACGATCCCGGGGTGGATGTGCTTTCGATCGTGTTTGCCCACGGCCTCCCGTTGGAGTTCTCCCCCGAGGTTGAGGCTGCCGCAGCGGTCGCGGCGGACACAGCTGCCGATTCGGCGCGCTCCGACTGCACCGATCTGAATGCCTTTACGATCGACCCTGCGGACGCCCAGGATCACGATGACGCGCTTTCGGTGCGCGAGGTGGGAAAGGGCATCTGGGAGGTGGGAATCCACATCTCGGATGTGTCCCACTTCGTGGAGGAGGGGGGTGTCCTCGACCTTGAGGCGCTCCGACGCGCGACCAGTGTCTATCTCGTAGACCGCGTCATTCCCATGCTCCCCGATGCGCTCTCCTCGGGTGCCTGTTCCCTCGTACCCGGCGAGGAGCGGTTCGCGCTCTCGCTGTTTGTGGCGCTCGACGAGCACGGGCGTGTGCTTCGCCATCGCCTCGAGCGCACCGTCATACGAAGCCGTCATCGCCTGGCATACGAGGATGCCCAGGCAGTGATCGACGAGAAGGAGTCCATCAACCCCGAGACCGACGCAGACCTCCACGCGCTCATCCGGCTCTCGCGTATTCTCCGCGAGCGGAGGCACGAACGGGGGGCGCTCGACTTCGACCTTCCAGAGGCACGGGTCGTCCTTGGAGAGCATGGCGAGCCCGTCGACATCCAGCGGACCCAGCGCCTCGAGGCCCATCGACTCGTTGAGGACTTCATGCTCCTCGCCAACGAGCTGGTCGCGAAAGATGCGGCGGATCGTCGGTTGCCCATCCTGTTTCGCGCACATGAGCCCCCGCCTCCCGACAAACGCCGAGACCTGCGAAGTCTGTTGGCCCGCGTTGGCCAGCGGGTGCCGGGGAAGGGTGATATCGCCCCCCGCGATCTGCAGGCGGCGCTGGCAGCCGTTCGAGGTACGCGACGCGAGGCGCTCGTCACCTCGATGATCCTCCGATCGATGTCCCGCGCCCGGTACGACCCAGCCAACCTTGGGCACTATGGACTAGCGTCCAGGTGGTACTGTCACTTCACCTCGCCGATTCGCCGTTACCCGGACCTCTGGACTCACCGTGTGCTGGTGCGGACCCTCGTAGAGGGGGGCGAAGCCATGGAGGGTTGGGAAGAACAACACCTCAAGGAGGTCGCACGGCAGTGCAGCTATCAGGAACGGGTGGCTGAGAAGGCCGAACGGGATTCGATCGCCCTCAAGAAGGTCACGTTCATGGAGCAGCACCTGGGGGACCAATTCATAGGCACAGTCTCGAGGGTGACGGCCTTTGGCATGTTTGTGCTCCTCGATCGATACTTCGTTGAAGGCCTGGTTCACGTGAACACCCTGACGGATGACTACTACGTCTTTCAGGAACGGAACCAGACGCTCGTCGGCGAACGATCGCATAAACGATTCGCACTCGGCGACGTACTCACGGTCGTCGTGGCTCGCGCAGATCGTGAGCGTCGGATCGTGGACTTCGTGTTTCCGATTGACACTCCAAAGTCCCGGCCCTAACCTGCCGGAAGTGCTTTTCCCCCAACGCCTGGAGGACCATGGCAGCCGAACGGACCGTGGTCTATTACGGCCCAGGACGCGACGACGTTTCGGACCGGGTGCGCCGCTTCTGCGCCTCTCACGAACTCAAGCTTGAGGCCGTCGAGAATCGTGAAGGCGTCAACTCCATGATTAACCGAGCATCGCCTGCCTGTCTGGTTCTGGACGCAACGGTGGCCCCGGACGCGGTCCTGCAGCTCTGCCGAGATCTCAAGGGCGAGGCATTCACCGCCATCGTCCCTGTGGTGATACTGGCACCCGACAACGTCGATCTGGTCGCCCAGAGCCTCATGTCGGGGGCGGATGACGTCGTCACGGAGGGCGATTCAGATCAGGAGGCTGGACTCCGTCTGGAGTTGGTCATGCGTCGCGCCGCGCGTGATGTGAGCGTACACCCCACCACTCGGCTGCCCGGCACGGTGGGTATCGAGCGCGACATCGCAGCCCGCCTGGCGTCCGGTGAACAGTTCGCCGTGTGCTACGCCGACCTCGATTCGTTCAAGGAATTCAACGATCGGTACGGATACAACTGTGGCGACGGAGTGATTCGACTGCTCTCCAAAATCCTTCGGGATCTGGTAGTTGGCCTCGCTCCGGGCGGGTTCGTCGGACACATTGGCGGGGATGATTTCATCTTCAATGTTCCGATGGCCTACCTGGAACGGGTGTGTGACGAGATCATCATGCTCTTTGACGATCTGATCCCGTATCAGTACAGTGCCGAAGATCGAAAGGCGGGATACTTCCTTGGGAAGGACCGGCGAGGTAGTATCCAGCAGGTGCCTCTGATGACACTTTCGATTGGCGTCGTCACGAACCAGACGCATCCGTTTACCCATACTGTGCAGGTCAGTGAGCTGGCTGCAGAGATGAAGTCTTACGCGAAGACCCTGCCGGGATCATTGTATGTTGTCGATCGCAGGGAGCAGGCGTTGCAGGTGAAGGCGATGGGTGGCTGATAGGGCCACCCCGCGGCTCGGAGGAGTACCGAATCAAGATGCGAATGATCGTCACATGTCCTCAGTGTAGCACCGACTTTCCGGTGGACCCGGAGAAGGTGCCAGATTCCGGCGTACTCGCACGCTGTTCCATCTGTCCTGAGGTATTCCGCGTCGACGCGCAGACACTCGTTTCCGCCGCGGTTCCGGACCTCGCCGTCCCGGCCGTCGAATTCGACGCGATGGACTCGGCGGTTGACATGGAGGTGCCGCGAGACGTCAACACGAATGAATTCGGCGAGCGGGAACTCACCTTCGATGTGATTTCGGACGAAGGCGTGGTCGGCGCTGATGAAGCTGTGGAACCCGATGCAGCGGTGGAGTTGGATGAATCGCGAGAGCCGGAACCGGAGCCGGAACCGGAACCCGCGCCCGCTGAGGTCGCGGAGCCCACCCCAGCGCCGTCAGGGGCGACCAATCCCTTCGGACAACGGTCTCCTGCTGACCGGGCAAGAAGTCTGGCACGGAGTTTGGTATCGGACATCACCGCCTACCACGCAGAGAAGCACACTCTCGCACTCGCGACCGGCAACCTCAAAGAAAAATTCGCGGAAGAGGTCGAGAAGTCGTGGAAGGAGTACTGCGATCAGGTGCCCAAGGAAGTGGTCGAGGCGGAGTCGTTCTTCAACGATGCCCTGAACGACATTCTCGCACAGGGGGCGCAGCTCTTCGATCACGATGGGTAAGCGCTGAGCCACGGGGATACTTCAGCCGTTACCTGTTGATACGGCAAATCTTCCCAGATATATTCTCCCCGTGAGGGGTCGCCCAGCGGGGTGACCCCTCGACTTTCTTCACCCGAAGTCGAACGGTCGTACCCATGAGCAAGGAATCACTCCAGACGCTGGGGGAATTCACGACTCGAATCCAGGAACTCAGGGGGTATCTTTGACCTGACGGTCAAAGAGGAACGCCTGCAGAAACTGGACGAGGAGATGGCCGAATCCGGGTTCTGGGACGGCAAGGAGAGGGCCCAGGAAGTCATCGCAGAGTCGAAGCGGCTCAATGGATGGGTGAAACCCTGGACGACGCTCCACCAGAAGGCCGAAGAACTACAGGAGTTGGGATCCCTTCTGGAGGAAGAGGACGACGAGGATCTCGAGGCCGAGTTACAGGCCGAGGTTGCTGCGCTCGGTCCCGCGCTCGCTTCGCTTGAGCTCAGGACCATGCTGCAGGGCCCCGAGGACCATCGAGGCGCGATCCTCACGGTACATCCAGGCGCGGGCGGACTGGAGTCCCAGGATTGGGCAGAGATGCTGACGCGCATGTATACGCGGTGGGCTGAGCGCCGGGGATTCAGCATTAAGGTGCTGGACATGCAGCCGGGAGATGAGGCGGGCATCAAGAGCGCCACACTCGAGATCGAGGGTGATCACGCATACGGCTACCTCAAGGCCGAAAAGGGCGTCCACAGGCTGGTCAGGATTTCTCCGTTCGACGCCCAGTCGCGGAGGCATACATCCTTCGCCAGCGTCTTCGTATTCCCTCTGGTAGACGACACGATCGAGGTTGAGATCGACGAGTCGGATCTCCGGGTGGATACCTACCGCGCCTCGGGCGCCGGGGGTCAGCACGTAAACAAGACGGACTCTGCCGTACGACTCACACACCAGCCCACGGGCATCGTCGTCCAGTGTCAGCAGGAGCGCTCGCAGCACAAGAACCGCGCGACTGCCATGAAGATGCTCAAGGCGGCGCTGTACCAGCGTGCGCTGGAGCAGCAGGACGAGGAGCGACGCGCCCTCGAGTCGACCAAGACCGAGATCGGTTGGGGCAACCAAATCCGCTCTTATGTGTTCCAGCCCTATACGATGGTGAACGACCATCGAACGGAAATGAAGGTAGGTGATGTAAATCGTGTGATGGATGGGGACCTGGACCCCTTCATCGAAGAATTCCTCAAGAAATTCGGCGGGCAGGGCGCCTGATGAGCAAGCGTCCAGCCCCCTCCGCGAAAATGACCGAAGATCTCAAGCAGCTGCTGAAAATTCGCCGCGAGAAGGTGGACGCGCTCCTGGAGCGTGGGATTCCACCGTTCGCGTATTCCTATGATCGCACGCATACCTCCGAGGAGGCGCGGACTTCATTCGATGCCGCTGAGGCGGGCGAGACACTCTCCGAGGCGGGACACGGTGACGTCGTGGCAATCTGTGGCCGGGTGGTGAGTTTCAGGGGGCACGGGAAAAGCGCCTTCTCCCACCTCGAGGACATCGACGGACGCATCCAGGTCTACTTCAAGAGGGACGTGCTCGGCGTCGAGGTCTATGAGTCGCTGGACCTCTCCGATCTCGGGGATTGGATCGCAGTAAAGGGCCCGCTCTTTCGGACGCGCACGGGCGAGGTGACCGTGCAGGCCACCGAGTGGGAGATGCTCGCGAAGTCGTTGCGGCCCCTCCCGATCGGCAAGACCGAGACAGACGAGGAAACCGGCGAGGTGCGGACCTTCAGCGGCTTCGTCGACACCGAGGCTCGATATCGCCAGCGGTACGCTGACCTCGCGGTCAACCCGGAGGTGCGCAGCGTCTTCAGGCGTCGCTCCAAGATCATCGCCGAGCTTCGTGCCTTCCTGGACGGTGAGGACTTTCTCGAGGTTGAGACCCCAGCGCTTCAGCCGCTCTACGGCGGTGCAGCCGCACGCCCCTTCACGACCGAGCACCATGCTCTCGGCCGCACACTCTTTCTTCGCATCGCCGACGAGCTGTATCTCAAACGGCTGATCGTCGGCGGATTCGAGCGGGTGTACGAGATCTGCAAGGATTTTCGGAACGAGGGTGTGGATCGCTTCCACAACCCCGAGTTCACGATGCTCGAGTTCTATCGGGCGTTCATGGATTACCATGGCCTGATGGACTTTACCGAACGCATGCTCGAGCGCGTCGTCGGGGAGGTCACTGGAGCGACCTCGATCGTATATCAGGGACAGGAAATATCGTTCGCGGCTCCCTACGCCCGAGTGCCGATGATGGAGAGCCTGGGTGACGCTCTCGGCAAGCCGGTGCGAGATCACTCCGACGAGGAGCTGATGGCGGCGGCCCAACGCCTTGATGCAGGAGACCTCGAGGGAGCAGGAAGAGGCAAGCTCATCGATAAGCTCTTCGGTGAACTAGTCCAACCTGGACTGATCCAGCCGACCTTCGTGGTCGACCATCCGGTCGAGTTGAGTCCACTGGCGAAGCTCAAGCGCGGTCAGCCCGATGTTACGGAGCGGTTTGAGCTCTTCGTCGCAGGCCAGGAACTTGCGAACGCCTTTTCGGAGCTGAACGACCCGATCGACCAGCGTGCGCGGTTCGAGGAGCAGGCAGCCTTGCGAGCGGGTGGAGACGACGAAGCGATGCCGGTGGACGAGGATTACCTCAGGGCCATGGAGTACGGGATGCCCCCGACGGGAGGACTGGGGATGGGAGTGGATCGCCTCGCCATGCTCCTCACCGACAGTGCCTCCATCCGAGACGTGATTCTCTTTCCCACGCTTCGGGACGAGTAGGCGCCTTCTGTGGCCAGTAAAATCGCCCTCGACGCCTTCATTGCGCGTCGCTACCTGTCTTCGAGTCGCGGGGCCCGCTTCCTCTCATTCATCACATGGGTAGCGCTCGGCGGCATCATCGTCGGCGTGACGGCGTTGGTGGTGGTCATTGGAGTGATGACCGGGATGCACGAGGACCTGCAGGGCAAGATTCTTGGGTCCACACCGCACATTGTCGTCCTCCAGCAGGGATCTTCGCTGCGCATGGACGATTGGCGGCGTGTGATGGACGAAGTGAAGTCGGTGGAGGGTGTATCCGGCGCGGCACCCTTCCTCATGACGCAGGTCAACGTTCTCCGGCTGGGGTACACTCAGCCCGCGGACCTGTACGGGGTGGCTCTGGATCCCGACGGGCCTCCGGTCACCGACCTCGAAGCGCAGATTCAGGAGGGTGTCCTTGACCTTGGGCCCACGGCGTCGGGGTTGGAACCCGTCGTCCTGGGCAGCCGTCTCGCAGCCCGCATGGGCCTCTTTACCGGCGACACCGTTCAGCTCATGGCCTTCGAAAACTTGATGATGAGTCCGATGGGTATGCCGATGCCCGCGATCCGGGAGTTCGAGGTCGCCGGTACCTTCGAGACGGGTATGTTCGAGTACGACATCCGGAACGCATACGCACCGCTTGCCGCAGTGCAGGAGATACTTGGGGTCGTCGGCGACGATCAGGTTTCGGGCCTCGGAGTGCGAACGACTGATCCCGACGATGCGGTTGCGATCGCGGCGGCGGTCGGCGAAACGCTCGGGTTCGGGTACTACCCAGAGGCGTGGATTACCACCAACCGGACGCTTTTCTCTGCCCTCAAGCTGGAAAAGCTCGCGATGGGACTCATTCTCCTCCTCATCGTGATCGTGGCTGCCTTCAACATCGTCAGCACACTCGTAATGGTGGTGGTAGATCGGACCCGCGAGATCGGAATCCTGAAGTCGATGGGGATGACCGATTCGAGGATCATGCGCGTGTTCATGCTTCAGGGCCTATGGATTGGAGTGATTGGAACGCTGGTAGGGGTGTTTCTCGGCATTGTGGTGGCCTGGACGATTGACCGGTTCGAGATCATCAAGATCCCCGCCGAGGTCTACTTCGTCGATAAGCTCCCAATTTCCATCCATGCTGCCGACATCGTGATGATCGTGGTAATCAGTGTCTCCGTCTGCTTCCTCGCGACGATCTATCCGGCGCTGAGGGCTTCGGGCCTACAGCCGGTTGAGGCGATCCGCCATGAGTAGCGGCGTGCTCGCGACGGGTGGCGCACCTCTGGAGGCACGGAACGTTTCCCGCAACTACATGGGCGGCGACGGTCGAGAACTCGAGGTGCTTCGAGGGGTACATCTCTCCGTAGGTCCGGGTGAGGTTGTCTCGATTGTGGGCGCCAGCGGCGCCGGCAAGTCAACGCTTCTGAACATCCTTGGATTCCTCGACAGACCGACGGGTGGAGAGGTGTTGGTCGGGGGCCGGTCCATGGACGGCCTTCAGGGTGAGGAGCTTGCCGAAATCAGGAATCGACATGTCGGGTTCGTCTTTCAGTTCCACCATCTGCTTCGTGAGTTTACGGCGCTGGAGAACGTGATGATGCCGGCGCTCATTTCGGGTACGGATGCCCCTGAGGCCGAACGGGACGCCCTGGCGCTCCTCGAGGCGGTCGGGCTGTCGGAGCGCCTCAAGCACCGTCCTTCGCAACTCTCCGGTGGAGAACAGCAGCGCGTCGCCGTTGCGAGGGCATTGGTGAACCGGCCGTTGGTACTGCTCGCCGACGAACCCTCCGGGAACCTCGATATCCACTCGAGTGAGCGACTCCACGACCTGCTCTTCCAGTTGAAGGAAGAGTCCGGACTCGGGATGGTGCTCGTGACGCACAATCGTGAATTGGCCAGACGGGCGGATCGGATTCTCAAGCTGGAAGATGGGGTCCTGCACGAGTCTGGGGGCGACTGATGGAGGCCAAGGAGAAGAGCGGCTTGCCCGAGAATCCGTGCGATGTCTGCGGGGAGGAGGGTGCTGTATTTCACCTTACTCAGGTCGAAAATGACGAAATGAAGACCCAACACCTCTGCTCGAGATGTGCAGAGGAAAAGGGTGTGAATGTGAACGTGGGTCCCCCGAGCACTCCGCTCCACGACTTCCTTGCCAACATGGGAGACGAGCCCAGGGTCACGGGCTCCCAGGCCGAGGGCTGCCCTTTTTGCGGGATGCAGTTCAAGGACTTCAGAGAGTTGGGACGGTTGGGGTGCCCACAGTGCTACACCGCATTTGAGGGGTATTTGAGGGGCCTGTTGCGCCGTGTGCATGGGAGTACCGCACACGTCGGCAAGGTTTATCTGCCGCCCGATCCAACATCGTCGGACATGGAAAAGCGGCTTGAGATGCTACGCAGGAAGCTGACCCGTGCGGTGGGCGTCGAGGACTTCGAGCGGGCTGCAGAGCTTCGCGACGAGATCCGTGGCCTCGAGCAGGTCGTCTGATGGATGAGCTTACCACGATTGCCGACTTCGGCCTGAGCTGGCTCGACGCATCCGGAGATCACCCGGACGTTGTCCTGTCTACTCGAGTGCGTCTTGCGCGAAACCTCCAGGGCCAGGCGTTTGGGCCACGCGCCAGGGTGAACGACCGGGAGGCGGTCCTCACCCAACTGAAGAAGGGTTTGCCCGAGGTCGGGATCATGAAGGGCTCGGTGCTGGCCGAGTTTCACAAACTGGATCAGCGTGCAAGGCGGCTGCTTGTTGAGCGTCGACTGGCCTCCAGGGAGATGCTGGGGGATCCCGAGAAGGGACCTGAGCGGGCGACCGGAGTCCTGGTGGGAGGACGCGACCCGCTGAGCATCATGATCAACGAAGAGGACCACCTCCGCATTCAGGCACTTTTCTCTGGGCTTCGCGTGAAGGAGGCGTGGGCGCTCGTCGACCGGCTCGATGAGGAGTTGGGTGCAGTGCTCCCCTATGCGTATCACCCGGAGTTTGGGTTTCTCACGAGTTGCCCCACAAATGTCGGTACGGGCCTGCGAGCCTCGGTGCTTGTTCATCTCCCGGGGCTCGTCCTGACCAAGGAGATCGGCAAGGTCCTTCAGGGACTCAGCCAGGTGGGGCTTACCTTTCGCGGGCTCTACGGCGAGGGGTCGGAGGTTATCGGGAACTTCTTCCAGGTCTCCAACCAGATGACGCTTGGAAAGACGGAGGAGGACCTGGTAGAGCACCTGGATAAGGTGATCCGGCAGGTGATCCAATACGAGAAGCAGGCTCGTGTCGTGCTCCTCCGGGACGCTCCCCAGGTTACCGAGGACAAGCTCTGGAGAGCCTACGGACTGCTTCGTTACGCCCGGTCCCTTTCCTTCGAGGAGCTGATGAACCTTCTTTCGGGGGTGCGGTTGGGGGTGAGTCTGAAACTACTCCCCGAACTCCGTGTATACACGCTGAACAAGTTGATGATATTCACGCAGTCGGCACACCTTGAACAGGCTGCTGGGCGGGAGCTGACCGAGGCAGAGAGCGACGCGCACCGAGCTGCCTATGTGAGGCGGGTCTTGGCTACGGAAGGGGCTGTTTCCTCGGACGACGATGCGTCCGGTTCCGGCCCCTCGATGGCACAATAAGGCGATCGATCAGCATGAACTACAACTTCACAGATCGGGTACGGAAGGTGCTCGCGATGGCGCGCGAAGAGGCGATTCGCCTTCAGCACGACTACGTGGGCACCGAGCATATCCTCTTGGGCCTGATCCGGGAGGGGGAAGGTGTCGCAGCTGCGGTCCTGACCAAGCTCAGCATCGACCTCGATCAAATTCACGGGCAGGTGGAAGATTCGGTCAAGAAGGGGAAGGCTACGATCGCCCTCGGCGAGCTTCCCTATACCTCGCGGGCCAAGAAGGTGCTTGAGTTCGCGATGGCCGAGGCGCGTGAACTCAACCACTCCTACGTGGGCACGGAGCATCTGCTCCTCGGTTTGCTTCGCGAGGAGAAGGGGATCGCCGCGCAGGTGCTGAATACGCTTGGGATCACCCTCGAAGAGGCGCGGTCTGAAACCCTCAAGGTCCTGGGTTCCGACGTCGCGCCCTCCGAGACCGCTGGTATCGGAGGCGGAGGCCTGAGCCCGACACCGACTGGTAAGGGCGATAAGAAATCGAAGACGCCCGCCCTCGATCATTTCTGCCGAGACCTGACGGAGCTTGCCCGGCAGGGCAAGGTCGATCCGACGATCGGGCGATCGGCCGAGATCGAGCGGGTGATCGAGATCCTCTGCCGGCGAAAGAAGAACAACCCGGTCCTCATTGGGGAACCGGGTGTGGGGAAGACGGCCATCGTCGAGGGGCTTGCACAGATCATCGCCCGCAATGAGGTGACAGAGTCGCTTAAGGATCACCGCGTTCTGGCGCTGGATATGGCCGCTGTGATTGCCGGCACGAAATACCGTGGGCAGTTCGAGGAGCGGCTCAAGGCGGTGATGAACGAGATTTCGCAGAATCGGACCGTGATCCTATTCATCGACGAGCTGCATACGCTCGTCGGCGCGGGTGCGGCCGAGGGTGCGATCGACGCCTCCAACATGCTGAAGCCGGCGCTAGCGCGAGGGGAGCTCCAGTGTATTGGTGCGTCCACGCTCAACGAGTATCGAAAATACATCGAAAAGGACGGGGCCCTGGAGCGCCGATTCCAACCGGTGATTGTCGATCCTCCAAGCGTCGAGGAGACGGTAGAGATCCTCAAAGGGCTTCGGGTTCACTACGAAGACCACCACAAGGTGACGATCCCCGACGAGACACTACTGCAGGCGGCAAAGCTCGCGGATCGGTACATCACCGACCGGTTTCTCCCTGATAAGGCCATCGACGTCGTAGACGAGGCCGGTGCACGGACGCGGATCGCAAGCCAGGTCCCGCCACCCGAGGTCGAGCAGCTCAAGGACGAACTGTCGGAGCTTGCGGGGCGCAAAGAGAGCTCGATTCGGGATCAGGATTTTGAGCGCGCTGCGGAACTTCGCGACGAAGAGAGGGCGCTTCAGGAGAGAATTCGGGCCGAACAGGATGAGTGGAAAGAGGAGCGCAAGCGGCACCGCCCAGACATCTCCCCAGAGGACATCGCGTTTATCGTGGGTCGCTGGACAGGGATTCCCGTCACGCGGCTCCAACAGGCAGAGACGGATCGACTCGTCCACATGGAGGATGAGCTCCACAAGCGGGTCGTGGGCCAGGATGCCGCGATCAATGCCATATCGAGAGCTATTCGGCGGAGCAGGGCAGGGCTCAAAGACCCTAACCGCCCCATCGGATCCTTCATTTTTTCGGGACCCACGGGCGTCGGGAAGACTGAGTTGGCAAGGGCGTTGGCGGAGTTTCTCTTCGCCGACCGGGATGCGCTCATTCGGGTAGACATGAGCGAGTACATGGAGAAATTCTCCGTATCCCGTCTCATCGGTGCCCCTCCCGGATATGTAGGGTATGAAGAATCCGGCGCGCTCACGAAGGCCGTGCGCCGCCGCCCCTACTCGGTCGTGCTGCTCGATGAGGTCGAGAAGGCGCATCCAGACGTCTTCAACATCCTCCTCCAGGTTCTTGATGAGGGTCACCTGACCGACAACTACGGGCGTGTGATCGACTTCAAGAACACAGTCCTGATCATGACCTCCAACCTGGGCGCGCGAGACATTTCCAAGGGTGGAGGTCTTGGATTCCAGAAGGCAGATCCGAAGACCAGCTTCGAGATGATGGAAGCCAAGGTCAAGGAAGAAATCGAACGAGCCTTCAATCCTGAATTCCTCAACCGCGTCGACGATGCGATCGTCTTCCACCCTCTGACCAGGGAACAGATCAGTCAGATCGTCCAGATCCTGTTAGAAGATGTGAACGCTCGACTTGCAGAAGAAGAATTGAGTCTCAACCTGACCGATGGTGCGGTTGAGTTTCTCGTCGAGAAGGGATTCGACGTCAAATTCGGTGCGCGACCACTCAGGCGCGCCATCCAGCGTCATCTCGAGGACACACTCTCCGAAAAGATCCTCATGACGGAGTTCGGTCCCGGAGACGAAATCAATGTCGATGTCCAGCCTGATGGCGAAGGACTCTCCATGGAAGCGGTCTCTCCCTCTAAGACGTGATCGTGAATCCTTCCCTCCCGCACATGAAAATGCTCCGACAACATCTCCTTTTCGGAGCGCTGGCTTTGTTAGCGCCCCTCAACGTCAGTGCACAGCAGGCGATTCCGGCTGCAGGCACCCAGGGACCGATTCTCATCGACTCCATCGTGGTGGCTGGTAGCGTACGCCAATCCCATGAAGGGATCCTGACTTTTGCCGGCCTGGCCGCCGGTAACGAGTACTCGATTTTCGACCTTCAACGCGCGGCGAAGGATCTCTGGGCTACCGGACAATTCGTGGACATCACCTTTCAGGTTGAGGGACTTGTCGGGCAGGGTGTAACGCTCACGCTCCACATCGAGGAAGCCGATCTGCTGCGCAACGTCGTGATTACCGGCCTTGAGCATCTCGACGCTGGAACGGTACAGGACACCACGGGGCTCAAGCCCGGCCGCCCCTACTCCGCTGGGAGGGTGAATGCAGCGAAGCAGTTCATCCGTGACGAGCTCGGGGCCAAAGGGATTCCCTTCGCTCGGATTGATGTTGAGTTGGAGCCGATTCCCAACCGCCCGAAGGAAGTCATTCTGCGCCTGAAGGTGACGGAGGGTAACCGGATCACCGTCGCCGATGTCTCGTTTGTGGGGAACCAGCTCATGAGCGACGATGAGCTGAAGGGGGCAATGTCCGTCCGGGCCGAAGGGTTCTTCTGGTGGAGCCCGGGGAAGTACGATCAAGCTCAACTCGACGAAGATCTCTTCCGGAACCTTCCCGCAATGTATGCCCAGAAAGGGTTTCTGGACTTCGAGGTGCTCGGCGACTCGCTCATTATCGACCCTCAGACGGGAAAGTCACGGGTCGAGATCACGGTAAACGAGGGGCCACGGTACCGTCTGGGTAATTTCTCGATCTCAGGGAACCGACGTTTCTCGTCCGAAGAACTCGAAGGCTTCTTTATTCCAGAGCGGCGGGGTCTCCTTGGCTCTTCAGACGAGCTGGAGGTGTTCGATCAGGACGAGTTCTCAGCGGCGACGGCACAGGTTGGTGAGCTCTACAGGAACGATGGGTACCTCTACTCGACGATCGCACCGCGACTCGAACGAAGGCCTCCCGACAATTCTGGGGATGAATACATCGTGGACGTCTCCTGGATCGTGCAGGAGGGCACCCGGGCCTTCATAGCCCGAGTCGACATCGATGGAAACGAGTTCACGCATGACCGGGTGATTCGCGACAAGATCTTCCTCCTGCCTGGGGATGTCTTCAGTCAGGATCAGATCATGCAGAGCTACCAGAACATCTCTTCGTTGGGGTTCTTCGAGGTGCCGCTCGAGGCGCCGAGTATTGATCCGACCGAAACCGGTGACGTCAACGTTACGTTTCACGTGAGGGAGAAGCCCACGGGGGCGGTGAATTTTGGGACATCCATTGGTGGAGGGGGAGGGCTCTCGGGATTCATCGGATACGATCAGCCCAACCTTTTCGGCAAGGCCAAGAGTGGAAGCTTCCGTTGGGACTTCGGGGCATTCACGAATAACCTGCAGCTCACCTACACCGACCCTGCGATTCGCGAATCACGGGTGTCAGGTTCGATATCCCTGTTTAATGCGCGCGATCGATTCATCAGCTTCAGGTCGGGGCGTCGCAACCGGATCGGAGGGTCCGTCCGATTCGGCATTCCACTCCCGAATGCGCGGTTTACCAGGCTCTTCGCTGGATACGGGCTCTCCCGCACGGATTTTGAACTGAACCGAAGTCAGGACGACCAATCGTTGTTCGGCACCCAGTCCGGGACCCAGAGTACCTTCACCGTTGGGATCACGCGGACGACCCTCAACCATCCGCTGTTTCCGACCCAGGGGTCGAGCCAGAACTTCAACATCGACATCAACGGGGGGCCCCTTGGCGGAGACGGGGACTTCCTGAAGTATACGGCGGACGGTTCCTGGTGGCTCCCAGTGGGGCGTATTGGGGGAGATGCCAGTGGATTTGGAGGCACGCGGATCGCGCTTGGATTCGCCACGAAATTCGGAGCGGTGTCGGGGGATACGGATCGGTTCCCCTTCGACCGTTTCTGGATGGGTGGAGTGCAATTTGGCGAGCAGCTCCGCGGGTACGATGAAACGTCGGTTACCCCACTTGGGTTCTTCCCTGAAAATGCACCTGGAATCGCGGACATCGACCGTCTGGGTGACGCGTTCGTCACAGTTTCGACAGAACTTGCCGTTCGGCTGGGTGGAAGCCTCTCGATTTCTGGGTTCTTCGATGCGGGCAACGTCTACGCCGACGTCAAGGACATCGACCCGACCAGGCTCTTCCGCGGCGCAGGGTTCGGCGCAAAGCTCATCACACCGTTCGGCCCGATTGGCATCGACTACGCGTACGGCTTCGACAAGCCGATACCGGGCTGGCAGCTTCACTTCAATCTCGGTGGGGTTGGTAATTAAGGGGGGTATGGAAATGCGACGACTTTTTCTCTTCACGGTGGCGCTCTGGTTCGCGAGTTTTCCCCCTGGGGTAGCTGCACAGGGTGTCGTCAAGATTGGCTATATCCACTCACAGGCCATCATCGCTCAGGATGCGGAAGCCCAGGCGGCCCAGGCTCAATTCGACCGGGAGATGGTTCCCTGGCAGAACGAGCTCAAACGGATGGAAGAAGAGATCTCGACGCTGATGAATTCCTATCAGCAGCAAGAGGTTACGCTCACCCCCGACGCTCGTCGCCAGCGCCAGGGAGTCATCCTCCAACGGCAGCAGCAGTATCAGCAGCGGATGGTCGATATCGAGGAGCAGGCTGGGCGTCGGCAGCAGGAACTCATTCAACCGGTGATGGAGCGGATGAACGAGGTGATTCAGGCGATACTCGAAGAGGGGAACTACACCTTTATCTTCGACTCGTCGGCTGGGGGCCTTATCGCAGCCGACGAGGCCTTCGACCTGACGGAGGAAGTCGTGCGGCGGCTGAGCGCCCAGCGTGGAAACCCACAGGGCGGGTGAGGTTGAGGAACGTCCCGCCTCCGTGTTAACCCAGGAGAGTGACGAAATGGCAGAGGAACTCGACCCAAATTCGGGGACTGCGGATCTTGCCCTTTCCGCACTCGCAGAGTTGGTGGGTGGTCGAGTAGAGGGGAACCCCGATGTGCCGATCACTGGCGTGGTGGCTATCGACAGGGCCTCTCCTACCGAACTGGGGCTGCTGACGGATGCACGGTATCTCGATCTGGTTCCCACGTCCTCGGCTGGAGCGTTGCTCGTATCCGAGGAGCTTGCGGAGGCCGCAGGTGCGCATCCCCCGCTTCTCGTCGTCGACGAGCCCCGCGTTGCCATGGTGACCCTGCTGAATCACTTCCACCCTCCCTTCCGGGAAGAGCCCGGGATCCACCCCACAGCCGTCGTGGGCGACGGGGTCGAGATGGGTGTCGGAGTTCATGTCGGGCCCTATGCAATCGTCGGGGAGGGGGCCTCGCTTGGTGATGGATGCATCCTCAGGGCGCATGTGGTTGTCGGGGCGGGTGCGCGTGTCGGGGCGGGTTCGATCCTTTATCCGCACGTGGTCGTGTATCCAGGGGTGGAGCTCGGCCCCCGCGTGATCCTCCACGCGGGGGCCCGAATCGGAGTTGATGGGTTTGGATACCTGCCGAGACCCGACGGGGCTCTGAAGATTCCGCATGTGGGAGACTGTGTGATCGAGGCAGATGTCGAGATTGGCGCGAATTCATGCGTCGACCGAGGGTCGATTCGAGAGACGCGTGTGGGTGCAGGGAGCAAGCTCGACAACCTGGTACACATCGCTCACAACGTGACCGTGGGGCCAGGTGCCCTCATGGCGGCATTTGTCGGAATCGCCGGATCGACCACAATCGGTGCCCGCACGATGTGGGGTGGACACTCAGGGGCGGTCGAGCACACGACGGTCGGAGACGACGTCAGGGTGACGGGAATGGCCGCCCTGGTCGGGACCGTTGCGGAAGGGCAGACCATGATGGGATTCCCGGCTCGGCCCAAAGACGATTACATGAAGGCCTTCGCTGGGACCTTTCGACTGGATGAGCTGCGAAGGCGGGTGTCAGAGCTGGAAAAATTGGTGGCCGATCTCCGAGAGAACTCGTCGCCGGGCAAGCGCGGATGATTCTCGTACGAATGAATGATTAGATTGTTTCGCTGACTCACCCACTCAATCCACCCAGAGAATCGATGAACCCAGAGAACCAACGGACGGTTTCACGTGTCGTGTCGATCGAGGGCGTAGGGCTCCACTCCGGTGAGGCTTCAACGCTGACGATCCGACCGGCGCCCGTGGACGCGGGAATCTCATTCAGGCGGGTGGACCTGGACGGGGCCCCAGTAATTCCTGCGGACATCGACCACGTTGCCGATACTGAGCTGAGCACGACGCTGGGCGAGGGGGAGTTGCGGGTGCTCACGGTGGAGCATGCGATGGCTGCGCTCGCCGCATCTCGGATCGACAACGCGATTCTCGACATCACAGCGGCTGAGCTGCCGATTTGCGATGGGAGTTTCGGGGACTACACCGATGCGTTGGACGACGCCGGGAGCGAGGAACAGGACGCACCCGCGCGCGTGATCTGTGTCAGCGAGCCGCTCTCGGTTTCGGTAAAGGAGGGCGCTACCTACAACGTGGTTCCCGCTTCTGACTACCGGCTTTCGGTCACGATCGACTTCGATCATCCGGCGATCGGACGCCAACATGGCTCGTATGAAGTTTCGCCCGAGGCCTTTCGGGAGGATCTGGCGCGCGCTCGGACATTTGGCTTCAGGCAAGATGCCGAGGCGCTCCACGCTCGAGGGCTTGCGCTCGGTTCTTCGCTTGAGAACACGGTGGTCCTCGACGGCGATTCCGTCTTGAACGACGACCTCCGGTATCCGGATGAGTTTCTTCGCCACAAGGCTGGCGATATTATTGGGGATCTGGCGCTCCTGGGTGCCCGCTTTCAGGGTCACATTATTTCGGAGCGTCCCAGCCATCGGGGAAACCTCGAGCTGGCAAGGAAGCTTCGGGCGCAGGTAAGCCGAGAAAAAGGCGAGGGTGTTGTGGACATCGAACGAATCATGGAATACCTGCCCCATCGATACCCGATGCTCCTCATCGACCGTATCCTGGAATTCGAACCTGAGAAACGGATCGTCGGGGTCAAGAACGTCACGATCAACGAACCGTTCTTCCAGGGACATTTTCCCGGACATCCGATCATGCCAGGGGTTCTCCTGGTGGAGGCTATGGCTCAGGTAGGCGGCCTACTCCTCATGGAGAAGGAGGGGGAGGGCAAGGTCGTTTATTTCATGGCGATGGATAAGGTGAAATTTCGAAAGCCCGTGGTACCCGGAGATCAGGTGCTCTTTGAATTGACGATGGTGCAGTATCGGCGGAGTGGATGCAAGATCAGGGGGGTCGGACGGGTGAACGGGAAGGTTGTTGTCGAGGGGAACCTCCTGGCGCGGGTGATGGATCTATGAGCGGGGTTCTTCACCCAGAAGCCGCGGTCGTCACCGCGACCACCATCCACCCCACCGCGATCGTGGATGATGAGGCAGAGCTCGGACAGGGTGTGGAGGTGGGCCCGTACTCCATCATCGGACCGGATGTGGGTGTCGGTGACGGGACGACGATCGGGCCGCACGTGCTCATCGAGCGGGACACCATCGTCGGGGAGCAGTGCCGACTCTCTCAGGGAGCCGTGTTGGGCACAGACCCGCAGGACCTGAAGTACGAGGGCGAGCACTCCACGCTTTCCGTAGGGGATCGCACCGTTGTTCGGGAGTACGCCACCCTCAATCGAGGGACGAAGGCCTCGGGCCGCACGATCGTTGGGAGCGACTGCCTCATTATGGCCTACGCTCACGTCGCCCACGATTGTGAGATCGGAAACCATGTGGTGCTCGCCAACGCGGTGAACATGGCCGGCCATGTCGCGATCGAGGACTGGGTCATCGTGGGGGGCGTAACGGCGATCCATCAGTTCGTTCGGATCGGTGCCCACGCCTTCGTAGGAGGGGGTTCGCGGGTCCCGCAGGATGTCCCCCCCTACATCCGTGTGGCCGGGAACCCATGTCGCCTGTACGGGCTCAACAAGGTCGGACTCGCACGCCGAGGATTGTCTGAGGAGGTTGGTCGTGCACTCAAGCAGACGTACCGCATCCTCTTTCTGTCGAAGCTGCCGCTGACCCAGGCGTTGGACCGGGCAGAAGAAGAGGTAGAGCTCATCCCCGAGGTGCGGCAGCTGATCTCGTTCATCCGGGGTAGTGAGCGGGGCATTACGACCTGATGGCGGGTCGGGCTCAGGTTCCCTCGATCGGCGTCGTCGGCGTGGGCAGCCTGGGGTACCATCACGCCCGGATTCTCGCCTCCCTCGAAGGCATATCCATGGCGGGAGCCTTCGACTCCAACGCCGAGCGCCAGGCGTTCGTCGCCAGCGATCTGGGCGTCGTTCCCCGCGAGTCCATGGAGGCGCTCCTGGATGTTGCCGACGCGGTCGTGGTGGCGGTTCCGACCAATGCGCACGAAGACGTAGCCGTCGCGGCGCTGGAGCGCGGTGTACACGTGCTTATCGAGAAGCCCATCGCGCCAAGCCTTGAAGCAGCGGATCGGATTCTTGCTGCGGCAGAGCGTGGGGGAGCGATCGTACAGATCGGCCACATCGAGCGTTTCAACGCCGCAGTGATCGCTGCGGAGCCGTATCTCGAAGAGCCACTCTTCGTTGAGTCGCATCGAATGGCGCCATTTGTGCCACGGAGCACCGACGTACCTGTAGTCCTCGACCTGATGATCCACGATGTCGACCTCGTGCAGACGATCGTGGGGCAGAAGGTCACGGAGATCTCTGCCACAGGAATTCCAGTCCTCACCGAGCAGGTGGATATCGCCAACGCTCGGCTCGGCTTTGGCGGCGGGGCGGTTGCCAATCTGACTGCGAGCAGGGTCTCGTTTGAGCGGCTGCGGAAACTCCGAATCTTCCAGCGCTCCGGATACCTGAGCCTGAACCTTGCGGACGGGACCGGAGAGTTCCTACGTCTCAAGCGAGATCTCCCCGCGTTTGCACCCGAAAGCCTGAGTGAGGGGCCGCCGGTGGGTGGGCTCGAGGACCTGGTGGAGCGCATCCCGCTGAGGGGAGATGGGGCGGAGCCGCTGCTGCGCGAGTTGCAGAGCTTCCGCGACGCAGTCTGTGGGGAGGGAGTGCCCGTGGTCGACGGCGCTCAGGGGCGTGCCGCTCTGGAGCTTTCACTGTCCATTCAAGACCGGATCAAGAGCCATGTCGTTGATACGCGTTCGGCGTAACCGAAAGAAAAATTGGATCGACGCGAAGAAGGGAACCACCTCGCGCAAGCTCCTCATGCTGCTCGCGGCCATTGTGCTCGCCGTTTGGTACCTTGGCTCCCGCTTCTAGCGATTCGGCGCTCAGGGTGCCCGAGGCGCCCAGGATCCTTCTTCTCGCCGGGGAGGCTTCGGGGGATCGTCATGGGGCACAGCTCGCTGCTGCACTCAGGGAGCGCTGGCCCGAGGCCCGCCTCAGCGGGATGGGCGGCCCCCTCATGCAGGCGGAGGGGGTTGAGCTCTTCGCCGGGCTCGACGAGCTCGCGGTCATGGGATTTGCAGAGGTCGTGCGCCATCTCCCCTTCTTCTGGAGGCTGTTCAGGACGGTGACTCGGCGTCTGGATGCCGGGGAGTTCGACCTGGTGATCCCCATCGACTATCCGGGGTTCAACCTTCGCGTGACGCGCGCGGCGCATGAAAGAGGAATCCCAACCCTGTTCTACATCGCTCCGCAGGTGTGGGCATGGAAGCCGGCCCGCGCCAGGACCTTGGCAGCGAACGCGGACCGGTTGGCTGTCATTCTCCGATTCGAGACGGACATCTTCAGAGAAGCCGGGGCAAACGTGACGTTCGTCGGGCACCCGCTTCTCGACGATATCGTGCCCAGGGATGGCGATCGGGGGACACTCGTCCGAGCCGGACTGGATCCCGAGAAGGCCCTGCTTGCGCTCATGCCTGGGTCGCGTCCCCAGGAGCTCCACCGTCACTTGGATCTCTTCGTCGAGGTGGCTCGTCGGGTGCAGCACACCTTGGGAGAATCGGTACAGATCGCCCTTGCGCGGGCCCCCGGGGTGGACCGACACCTTCTCGCGGCGACGGGCCTGGTGGTGGTCGATGATGCCCAGGTGCTCCTGCGAGCCGCGCGAGCGGCGTTGGTGAAGTCCGGCACCGGAACTCTGGAGACCGCCCTCTGTGGTACGCCCTTCGTTGTGGCCTACCGGACTCACCCTCTGACGGCGTTTCTGGCGAAACGGCTCCTGAGGATCGAATCCGTCGCACTCGCAAACCTCGTCGCCGGGGAGCAGGTCGTGCCGGAGGTGCTTCAGCGTGATGCTACGCCGGAGGCGTTGGTGCGGCTCCTGCTGCCTCTTCTGGATCTGAAATCCCAGGAGAGGATACGTCAGGTCGAGGGCCTCGGTCGGATCCAGCATGCGCTTGGCACACCCGGTGCCGCCCGGCGTGTGGCAGCGCTGGCGGCCGAGTTGATTCCCTCGGCATGAGCCTCGCGCGGAGTGAGCTCGGGTATTCGGTGGCGGGTGTGCTGGGGCAGGGCCTCGTAGGGTCGCTCTGCTCCACCGTGCGCTTCGAACGGGTCGGTTTGGAGCATGTGAGGGAAGGGCGGAGCGGGGGACGGCCTGTCGTGTTCCTTCTCTGGCACGAACACCAGCTCCCGCTGATCTACCTGCACCGCGGTACCGGAGCCGTCGTGTTGGTGAGTGAACACGCAGACGGGGAGTACATCACCCGAGTGATGAGCCGTCTCGGGTATGGCACCGTCCGGGGCTCGAGCACCCGGGGGGGGGTAGGGGGGCTCCGGGGACTCGTGAGGGCAGCCCGAGCGGGACGGGACCTGGCCATTACGCCCGATGGACCACAAGGTCCGCGGCGCGTGTTGAAGCCGGGAGCTCTGTTGGTCGCCCAGATGGAGAACCTTCCCATCATTCCAGTTGCGGTAGGGGCGAGCCGAGCGTGGCGCCTGGGCAGCTGGGACCGGTTCATGGTGCCTGCGCCGCTGACCAGAATCAACGTCGCCTACGGCACACCGAGCAGGGTTGCTCGAGGATCCGGTGAAGCCGGGAGAGCCGCGACGGCGCGTGAACTCGATGCGAAGTTTTCGGAGCTGTGCGACAGCGTGGGCGAGGCGGAGGCTGCACCGCCCCCAGGACCAGACGTATGACCAGGGTAAGGCGTTGGGTGGCTCGTTGGTGGAGAGGCGAAGGGGGAGCGTTCGGCGCTGTACTCTCCGTGGTGACGCTCCCACTTGAGTGGAAGTTCCGCCTTGCATCGGGCGCTCGGACCCAGGCGTACCGGGCTGGACTCCTGAGCGCCGCCGCTGCGCCGGTCCCTGTGGTCTCTGTGGGGAATCTAACCGTGGGCGGCACGGGGAAGACGCCTCTCGCCGGCTGGATCACAAGGACACTCCTGCAAGAGGGCTGGCGGCCGGCTGTGGTCCGCCGTCCGTACGGGGACGACGAGACCCTCCTCCATCGGCGTTGGAGTCCGGGCGCGGTAGTGGTCGCGGATTCCAATCGACTTCGAGGTATCCTCGATGCAGTCAGCCAGGGAGCCGATGTCGCCGTCCTGGACGATGGGTTTCAGCACCTTCGCGTGCGGAGGGATCTGGACGTGGTCGTCGTGTCGTGCGAGCAGGGGCTGAGGGGCCGGTGCCTGCCCCGTGGACCATACCGGGAGCGATCAGACGCACTCGGCCGAGCTGATCTCGTCATCGTCAGCCGCAGAACGGCGACGGAAGGTAGCGCCCAAATGCTCGCAGACTCCGTGCGGGAGCAGTTTCCGGATCTGCCGGTGGCGCGGGTGAGGTTCCGCACCGGGCGGTGGACCGACCTTGCCGGCGTGCCGGCCGCGCCCCCCCATGGCGAGGTCCTCGCGGTTTCCAGTGTGGCAGAGCCCGACGCCTTCCTGGCGATGGCTAGTGACTCCATTCGGGGAGGGGTGGAGTCGATGGCGTTTCCTGATCATCATCCGTATGACCTGAGCGACATCGAGAGGATTCAGCGACGCGCGGGAGGACGTGTGATCGTGACGACCGAGAAGGATGCCGTGAAGCTCGCCGACCTCGAGGGGCATGATCCGGGTGTCCGCGTGCTACCGATTGAGTTGCTCTGGGAAGCGGGGGAATCGCTCGTAAGGGAGTGCATTCGAGATTCATTGGAGGGCTGGCCCCGGTCATGACAGAGTGCGACGCGCAGGTCCTCGTAATTGGGAGCGGCATCGCGGGGCTGAGCTTTGCCCTGAAGGCTGCACGCGAGGCCTCGGTCCTTCTCGTGACGAAGAAGGGCCGCGCGGCCTCAAACACCAACTGGGCGAAGGGCGGCATCGCCGCGGCGCTGGGCCCCGACGATACGCCGGAGCTGCACATCGCGGACACGCTGCGGGTTGGAGTGGGGCTGGGTCATCGCGAAGCCGTAGACGCTCTCGCTCACGAAGGGCCGGCGCGGGTTCGTGAGCTGATTGCCTGGGGCACAGAATTCGACCGGAGTGGAGGCGAACTCGCTCTCGGGATGGAGGGTGGGCACTCAAGACGACGCATCGCCCACACCGCCGACCGTACAGGCCGAGCGATCGAGGGGGCGTTGCTCGCTGCAGTGGAGGCGGACCCAAACATCTCGGTGCTCGAAGACCATCTCGCCGTCGACCTGATCGTGGTGCCCGACGCGACCACCGGGACACCCCGCTGCACCGGTGCGATCGTTCTCGACCACAGCGCCGGTGAGGTGATGTCGGTGGTGGCCCGCATGACATTCCTCGCGACGGGGGGGTGCGGACAGGTCTATCAGCATACCACCAACCCCCCCATCGCGACCGGCGACGGGATCGCCATGGCCTACCGCGCCGGAGCCCGGGTGGGGAACATGGAGTTCATCCAGTTCCATCCCACTGCTCTCTACCCGACCGCGGATCCGGCGCTCTTGATCTCCGAGGCGGTACGCGGGGAAGGCGGAATCCTACGTCGGCAGGACGGCACCCCGCTCATGGACGCCTATGATGCGCGGGGTTCGCTGGCGCCGCGAGACATCGTGGCCCGAGCGATCGACTTCGAGTTGAAGCTCCGTGACGAACGCTTTGCGGTCCTCGACACCCGCACGATTCCAGAGACGGCCTTCCGGGCTCGGTTTCCCTCTGCGGTGGAGGGGTGCGAGGCGGCGGGGTACGATCCGTTCACCGAGATCCCGGTCGTTCCGGCGGCGCACTATGTGTGTGGTGGCGTATTCTCGGACTCGGTTGGGCGTACGAGCCTTCCGGGGCTGTTCGTCGCGGGCGAGGCGGCGTGCACAGGGGTGCACGGTGCCAACCGGCTCGCATCCAACTCGCTCCTCGAGGCGCTCGTCTATAGCCACCGAGCGGCGGCAGAGGTCGCGGGCGAAGTTGCAGGGAGGGGGCAGAAAGCTCCCTCCCACCCAAATCATGAGGCAACGGGTGCCAGCGGCGAGAACACCGCGCTCCACGGGCCACGCCGGGAGCTGCGTGCGCTGATGTGGGAGCTGGCGGGCATCGCCCGAACGGACGAACGGCTCGCGGTGGCTCTCGCTCGGCTCCGCGAGCTCGCCGTCCTCGCTCGCGAGGAATTCGTGAGCGGGCCGTGGACCGTAGACGGGGTCGAGTTCAGGAACCTGGTCACCAGCGCAGAGCTCATCGTGGGCTGTGCGCTCTGGCGAAGGGAAAGCCGGGGGCTCCACTACAACTCAGATCATCCGGAGACGGTCGAGTCGTTTCGCGTCGATAGCGTTGCCACGGAGTTCTCCCTCCAGTGAAGATCACGATCCTCCTGGTCGGCGACATCAAAGGGCCTCTCGCTGAGGTCGCCGCAGATTACCTGAAACGGGCGGGATTCTACTGGCGGATCCAGGTGGTTGAGGTCGCCTCGGGCGTGAAGCGTGGAGATCGTTCGCCGCAGGCGGTGCGTGATGCCGAGGGGGAGCGCGTACTGGCCCGCCTGCCCGATGAGGGCGAGGTTGTACTGCTCACTCGTGACGGGCGGAGCATGGGTTCCCGCGACATTGCGGCCTACCTGGAGAAACAGGCAGTCCAGTCGACTCCGGAGGTGGTGTTCGTCGTTGGAGGGGCATTCGGCCACGGCCAGGCTGTGGTCGCGCGAGCGACCAGGGAGATTTCGCTCTCGGCAATGACGCTCCCGCATGATCTTGCACGGGTCGTACTCCTCGAGCAGATCTACCGAGCCGGCACGATCATCAGGAACGAACCGTATCACAAACAGGGGAGGGACGTCTGAAGCTCGAAGTGCATGTGAGCCGACCTCAGGGAAACGCGCTCGTAGAGGATTATCTCGCGGGGCGGAGTCCTGCAGCAGGGTTCTACGAAGGCGTCTGGAATGAGCTTTCATCGTTTGAGTCCAAGGCTGCAGAGGTCGACGGTCGCTTCGATCGGGCCGCCCGAGAGCGGGCCGCAGGGGCCCTCCTGCCGGGGGTGCTCGCGGGAGGTGAGGAGCGACTGCAGAGGTGGGTAGAGGCCGATGGCCTGATGGTCACCACGGGACAACAGCCCGGATTGTTTGGCGGTCCGCTCTACAGCCTCTACAAGGGGATCACCGCGATCCGGCTGGCTAGGGAGCTCGAAGAACGCCTGGAGCGCCCGGTGCTTCCCGTGTTCTGGATCGCCTCCGAGGACCATGACTGGGAGGAGGCGGATCACACATTCTCCGTCGACCGGGAGAACGAGCTGCAGCGGCTGGTGATGCCCGATCCCGGGGCGGCTCAGCGTGCACTGCATCGGTTCCCCCTCGGCGCTGCGGCTCAAGAGACCCTCGATGGCTTTCTGGCGACGCTCCCGAGGAGTGATTTCAGCGAGGGGTTTGCCGAGATTCTCAGGGCCGGCTTCGACGCAAAGTCCACCATGCCAGAGGCCTTCCGTACGGTCATGGAGGGACTCCTCGGCCCGCACGGAATGTGGTTCACCGACGCGGCTCTTCCGGCCCTGAAGAAGGCCTCGAGCGAGGTACTCCTCGAGGAGGTGGACCGAGCCGAAGAGTTGGAGGCGATCCTTCAGCGGAACGCTGAGGCGCTCGAGAGCGCCGGGTACGAGACTCAGGTGCACGTGATGCCCGGTGGCGTAAACCTCTTTCTCGAGGGCCCGGGGGGCAGGGAACGCCTCTACCGACACGCCGACGGGTTTCAGCTTCATCGCTCCGAAGAAGCGATCTCCCGAGATGGGATCGCGGCGCGACTCGCCGAGGATCCAGCTTCTCTGAGCCCGAATGTCCTGCTCCGGCCCGTAGTTGAGAGCACGGTATTCCCCACGGTAGGTTACGTGGCCGGGCCGGGAGAGATGGCGTATTACGGGCAACTCCGTGAGTACTTTGAGGCTTTCGGTATCCAGATGCCCGTGATCTACCCTCGTCACTCTGCGCTCGTGGTGGAGGGGAAGATTCGCAAGGTGATCGACAAATTCCATCTGGAGCTCGATCAACTCAGCCGGCCGCATCACGAACTGGCAACCGAGATCGCGCGCGACGAGGTTCCGGACGACGTCCGACAGGCGTTGGCGCAGATCCGGTCTGCCGTTGGGGAAGGGTCCGGCAAGCTCCTTGCAGCGGCTCGAGCCGTGGATCCCACGCTCAAAGGCCCCGTGTCCCATGCCCGGACCGCAGCGTTCCAGGCCTTCGAGGACGCGGAGCGGAAGATCCTTCACAGCGTCAAGCGGGAAAACGAAATCGCACTCGGACAGTTGGAGAAGGCTCAGCTGCACCTGTTCCCCGGAGGGAAACCTCAGGAGCGGGTCCTCAATCCGTTTTACTACTTGTTCCGCTATGGAAACCCTTTCCTGGAGCGACTCGTTGAGGAATTCGAGGTAGATTTGGGTGTAAGCACGGGATAGATTCAGCTTATGTTTGTTTTGATCTTTGTTCTGGTTCTGCTGATCCCGATTCTGGCGATCATCCTGGACTCGCCGGTTGGGCGCGCCCTTGCGGGGCGTCTTGAGCGGCGGAGTCTCACGGAGGGTTCCGAGGTGGGTAGCGAGCGGCTGAATTTTCTCGAGGGTGAGGTTGAGCGGCTCGCATCGGATATGAGGCGGCTCGAGGACGAGAGTCAGTTCCTCCAGAAACTTCTTGAGGAGCGCCCGGCTCCCGAGGCTCTGACGGCCGGTGACGACGACGACTGAGGGCGGTCGCCCCGACCAGCCTCAACCCCGCGCTGCCTTTCGGGTAGGCGCAGGGTTGACCGACGTCTGGGTGGCGGCGCTCCGCACTCCCAACCTGATTCAGAACCTCCTCGGCGAAGGTACGCTGAGTGCGTCGATGATTCCGGTGTACGTCGAGTTCCTCGAAGAGGGACGCACAGAGGATGCGGGACGCTTTGCAGGTGCCGTCCTTGGGCTGCTGTCGGTGACGGCGTGGGGACTCGCGCTGGTCGGGATGCTCCTCGCGCCGGCGATCGCCTACGGACTCTACCCCGAATTCACCGTGGCGCAGCAGGAGCTCCTGATTCACCTCCTGCGCATCCTGTTCCCGATGATCGCCCTGCTGGTCATGTCTGCATGGGCTCTTGGGATTCTCAACAGTCACCGTCGGTTTTTTGTGTCCTACCTCGCGCCGGTGTTCTGGAATCTTTCGATGATCACGGTGCTTGTCGGCCTCGGCGGGTACGCGGGTTGGCACGCTGCCGGCCGGAGCGTGGACC
Organism: Gemmatimonadota bacterium; assembly: GCA_036679625.1. GTDB lineage: Bacteria > Gemmatimonadota > Gemmatimonadetes > Longimicrobiales > Gaopeijiaceae > JAZDDA01. Next base: position 30,588 of record JAZDDA010000176.1, read on the forward strand.
TTCTGGTTGCGTTGGCCTGGGGGGCGTTTATGGGTGGGGCGCTTCAACTTCTTGTACAACTCCCGTGGGTTGTACCTGCGCTCGATCACTTCCGCCTGAGTGTCAGCACCCGTGTGGAGGGGATGAGGGAGGCCATTCGGAATTTCGTGCCCGTCGTTTCGGCGCGTGGGGTACTCAGCCTGAGCGGATGGATCGACACGATTCTCGCTGCCCTCCTCACGACCGGAGCGGTGAGCGCCCTCTTCTACGCCCAGCGGCTCTACCTGCTGCCGATTTCCCTCTTCGGAATGTCGATTGCCGCATCGGAGCTGCCGGAGCTGTCTCGCATGAGGGGGGAGGGGAGTACTGCGTTGGCTGAGCGCGTCTCGCAAAGCCTCACACGCATGGCGTTCTTCGTGATTCCCTCTGCCTTCGCCTTTCTCGTATTCGGTGATCTGCTCGTAGCGGCGCTCTTCGAGCGTGGCGAATTCTCGAGGAGTGCCGTGGCGTTGGTCTACACCGTGCTGGGCGCCTATGCGCTCGGGCTCTACGCGGCCGCGGGTTCGCGGGTGCTCTCGTCAGCGTACTATGCCGTTCGCGATACCCGAACGCCGGCCACGATTGCGGTGGCGCGGGTGATCCTCTCTATCGCGATCGGCGTGTCGCTGATGTTTACCCTCGATTCGGTGGCGATCGGCGACAAGCGGCTGGGGGCATTGGGGCTCGCGGTGGGTGCGACCATAGCTTCATGGTTTGAATACGGCCTCCTGAGATATCGCCTCGCCGCGGTTGCGCGATCCCATGGGCCGCGGGCTGGGGACCTGGTCAAGATCCTGGGAGCCGCCTTCGCTGCCGGAGGCGTGGGTTGGGGAGCAAAGGCGATGCTAGGCTCCATCTATCCGGCCCGGGAAGGGTGGCTCACCGTAGCGTTGACCGGCACGCCGTGGTTGGTCGCACCGGTCCTCGCAGGCGTGGTCGCGGGACTCTTCGGTGTCACATACCTGGCTCTCACGCGCGCGCTCGGCGTTGGCGTTCTTGCTGAACGGAAACCCTGATGACCAAGGCGCGAGCCGCCGTGGAGGAACGCCTTGCGCGGCTCCCCAACCGCCCCGGCGTCTACCTCTTCAAGGACGAGGCCGGGACCGTTCTGTACGTCGGCAAGGCCAACTCACTCCGTGCACGCGTGCGTAGTTACTTCCGGGGTCAGAAATCGCATTCGCTCAAGACTCGTGAGTTGGTCCGGCACATCGCAGATCTCGAGACGATCGTCGTGGGGAGTGAGGTAGAGGCCCTTATCCTCGAGGCCAACCTCATCAAGGAGCACCAGGCACGCTTCAATATTCAGCTGCGTGACGACAAGCAGTATCCATACATCAAGGTGACGGTCAGGGAGCCCTTTCCAAGGGTGTACGTCACTCGACGGGTGACCAACGACGGAAATCGCTACTTCGGCCCCTATACGTCGGTTGGCACGATGCGTCAGGCGCTGGAGGTCATCAAGCGGCTGTACACCGTTCGTTCATGCCGTTACGCCCTGCCTACCGAACACCCTGAGCGGCCCTGCCTGGACTATCACATCGGCCGTTGCCTCGCCCCCTGTGTTGGGCTGCAGAGTGAGGACTCGTATCGGGGAATGGTAGCCGAAATTCTGGACATTCTGGAGGGAGAGACAGAGGCCATCCGGGGAGCAGTTGAGCGGCAGATGCAGGAGGCCTCGGGCGGTTTGGACTTTGAGCGTGCAGCCCGCCTTCGAGACGCGATTGCTGGATTGGATGGCCTGGCAAGGGAACAGCGGGTGCAGCGGGTGCGGGGCGACGATCTGGACGTATTCGGCCTGGCTCGGGATGGCGGCAGGGCGGCGGCCGTTGTCATGAGAATTCGTCGGGGCGTGCTGCTTGGCATCGAGACGCTGCGGTTCGAGGATGTGGGCGAGGAAACCGACGCGGACCTTCTCGGTTCGGTTGCGTCCCGGTATTACGTAGGACGTGGCGCTGAGGGACGTACGGATCTGCCACGAGAAGTTGTGCTGCCAACGAGCTTCGCCGATCTCGGAGCGCTCGAGGAGATTCTCAGCGGTTCTGCTCACTGGCGTGTCTCGACATTGGTGCCACAGAGAGGCGAGAAGCGACGCCTTGCGGATCTTGCGAATGAGAATGCCCGCCACGCGCTTGAGGACGTCACAACCGGACTCGACCCCACTCGAGATCGGGCAGAGGACGTTCTCTACGACGTGCAGGAAAAACTCGACCTCAAAATCGTGCCCCGGCTCATGGTGTGTTTCGACATTTCACACACTCAGGGGAGCGAGAATGTGGGGAGTGCGGTCGTGTTCGAGAACGGTGAACCCAAGAAGGCCGAGTACCGGCGGATGAAAATTGTGGGCGGGTGGGGGAACGACGACTTTCGCTCCATGAACGAAGTGGTAACGCGTTACCTCAGGCGACGTAAAGAAGAAGAGAAGCCGATCCCTGACCTGTTGGTGATCGACGGAGGGAAGGGTCAGTTGGGAGCGGCCGTTGAGGCTCTGCGGGAGTTGGAGCTTGCGGACCCCGCAGTCGTCGCGATTGCGAAAAAGGAGGAGCTGCTGTTCACTCCTGGAAGATCGGAGCCCATCCGCCTGAGTCGGCGTGACCGGACCCTCCATCTCTTCCAACGGATGCGGAATGAGGCACATCGATTCGCCGTAGTGTATAACCGGAAGCTTCGGCGCAAGAGAACGCTTTCGAGTGGCCTCGGGGAAGTGCCAGGGGTGGGGCCGCAGCGGCAGCGGGCGCTGCTGAAGCGTTTTGGATCGCTGAGTGGAGTAAAGCGCGCAAGTGTAGACGAAATCGCTCGCGTCAGCGGGATTTCCGATGCCTTGGCGATCCGGATTCTGACCTATCTCGGAAGTTGAGATCGAATGTTACGCCGGCTAATAGGGCGTGATAGTTGCAAGTGGAGGATAAACCGTTATAAGTAGGCGGTTTTTTGAGAGGAAATTCGAGGGTGCAGGGCTTTGACTCGGATATGCCTCGATGGTAGTTTTTTTTGTGAATTTCAAAGACATTTTCAGGAGGTTACCTCGGATGCATGTCCGATCAGGATTCGTCGCACTAGCAGTGCTGTTCTTCGGTGCTACGGCCACCGTCGCCCAGGATACTGAGCCCAGAGACAACACTTTCACGACGCTTGCCGGGATACAGCTACAGGCGGCTCAGGCAGCGCAGAATATCCAGGATACCCTGGGTGCTCGCGAGGCATTCGAACGGGCTCTAGAGCTTTCTCTCGATGGGATCGCTGATGATGAGGGGAACCCGCGTTCCTACTACCATGCTGGCGTGTCCTATCTGATGCTCAGGCAGTATGAGATGGCGGACTCCATGCTCAACACCGCCGTCTCGATGTGGTCGGAATATGAGGCCGATATTGCGCCGTTGCGTGAGAATGCCTGGGCCAACGAGTACAACGCCGGACTCGCTTTGCTCAACTCTGGGGATACCCCGGGTGCGGTAGCGTCGTTCGAGCGGGCAAACGCGCTCTATGACGCCCGGCCTGAGGCTCACCTTCAACTCGGCAACATTCTGGGGAACGGTGGAGATCCTGCCGGGTCTGTGTTGGCCTATCAGGCCGCCATCGACGTGATTGAGCGAATCGACAACCAGGATCGTGACCCGGAAACGCTGGCTGGCTGGGCGCAACAGCGGCGGATCGGCATGATGAATATGGCGCAGATGCTCCGGGCAGATGATAGGTCCGACGAGGCGATCACGGTCTACGAGCGTTTGCTTGAGGAAGATGCCGATGATACCGGAGCGCGGAGCGCGCTTGCCCTCACCATGTCGGAGTCGGGGCAAGAAGGAGATGCGCTGTCGATGTATACCGACATCATCGCCAACCCGGTAGCCGGCGACATGGAGGTCTTCAACGCAGGCGTCGGGCTGTACACGGCTGAAGCCTACGAAGACGCCGCGGTGGCCTTTGGAATTGTCGTCGAGCGGAATCACTACAACCGCGACGCCCTCGTAAACCTGGTCCAGTCGCTGATCGTGCTCAAGCAGTGGGAAGAGGTGATGCCCTTCGCCGAGAGCCTTGTCGACCTGGATCCGCGGAATGAATTCGCGTACCGTTTCCTGATCACAGCGGTCCTCAATTTGCACGAAGACCAGCGGGCCCAGGAGTTGAACGACGAACTGGTGAACTTCCCGTTCTACCTCGACTACCTCCAGCTCCGGCCAAACGGGACCGGTGCCCAGGTTGTGGGCGGTGTCCTGAACCGGTTGCTCGAGCCTGCCTCCAAGGTCACGCTCCGGTTTCATTTTTACGGGGCTGATCAGCAGGAGCTCGGTACGCAGGATGTCGTGATCTCGGTCGATGCCGCAGATGTGGTCACTGATTTCTCCCTTGGGTTCGTGGGAGATGCCTCCGCCGTCGGCTACAGCTATGAGATAATCGGCTAAGCCGTCAACGGGATAGCAATCGAGGCCGGACGACCGCAAGGCCGTCCGGCCTCTTCCGTTCCAACGCTCTCCGGCTGGCGTGTGTCCTAGGCCTGAATCCTCTTACATCACCAAGGGAGACCCAGTTTTGTCAGGACTCGCATCGTTTAAGACCGCAGGCGCCATTCTGTTGTTGACATGTGGTGCAATCGCCACCGGCTCGAGGCCGACGGCCGCGCAATCCGTCCGATATCGTATTGTTCCGGAGGAATCTGAAGCTCGCTACAGGGTGCGCGAGCGACTCGCCCGCCTCGAGTTTCCAAATGACGCGGTGGGTGTCACTCAGGCGATCACTGGACAGCTCACTCTCACCGATGGTGTGGTGGTGGAGGAGGAATCCAGCTTCGTGATTGATCTGCGTACCCTGAAGAGCGATAGGGATCGGCGGGACGGTTACCTCCAGAGGAACACCCTGGAGACCGCCGAATATCCGCTCATGACGTTTGTGCCCACGGCACTTGATGGGCTCCCGCACCCGGTACCCACGTCGGGGACGCACATGCTTCGTCTGCTGGGGCAGGCGACGCTCCATGGAGTAACCCAGGAGGTCGTCTGGGAGGTAGAGCTGGAGTTCTCACCGGAGGGGGCACGGGGGAGCGCAAGCACCCATTTCAGCTTCGATACCTTCAACATGACCATTCCCCGAATGGCCGCGCTCCTCAGCGTAACAGACGACATCCGCCTTGAGTTGGACCTTGTTCTGGCCGCGATTGCGGAGGTTCCCTGATCGTATATCTTCCTCGGGCCGGGATCGAAGAATGAAGTAGTCACCCGGCACCCACCGCGGGCGTAGCTCAGTTGGTAGAGCATCAGCTTCCCAAGCTGAGGGTCGCCGGTTCGAGTCCGGTCGCCCGCTTTGGTTGAGCAAGAGGTCCCTCAGCGATGGGATGCTGAGGGACCTCTTGCTCGTCAGCCTTTCAGCGTCACCAGGATGGCTCCCTCCTGGCCTTACCGGCTCTTCAGCGTCACCAGGATCGCGCCGTCCGAATGATCGGTGCCGTACCGCGTCGTAGCATCGCGTCCGTTGAGAAAACGTATGCGTGCGATATCGGTTACACGAAAACGTCTGAGCTCCTCGACGTCTCCACGCCGCGCCCCATTGACGTAGACCCGGATGCCTTGCACGCCGCCGCCGGAGCCGGCGCCAAAATTGGTTTGGCCGCGCAAACGCAACCAGGTGGAACGGTAGCGTTCAATTGCCTGGAATACGTTCAACTCCGGTGCCTCAGAAAGTTCGTCCGCCGTGAGCAGATTCGGCGAACGTCGTGTGGTGGTCCGGGCTGCGTCACCTGAGTTGGAGGTGCCCGAAGACGTGCCCGTGGACGAGCACGCAACCAGTAGTACCAGCGCGAGGGGGGCGATAAACAACAGCGACAGTTTCTTCATGCTTCGTACTCCTGTTGACGACGGGACCGCAGGAAACAGGGCCAGGGTGGCGATCATTCTGGAGTCCATTCGCAATGCATACTTCACCCATCGAGCCGGAAAGTCGAGGGGCTAGGGCACCGTCCCGGGCAGGGCCATCCATCCGGCCCGGCCATTGGGCGATCGCACCCATAAGTAGTCCCCAAACGCGCCGAGAACGGGGACGTCCGTTCCTGGTGCCACATCTTGCATGACGGGAGCGGAGCTTCTGGGTTCAGTCTGGATTGGCGCTACGGCAGTAACCATCTCGGTGCGTAGTGGTTCGGACGGAGCCTCGGTGAGCCGGGCCGACACGAACCCCACCCGTCCGTCGGGTAACTCCACGCGGTACCAGGCACCGACGGCCGCGAGAACCCTGAGTGGGGTCGCCTGCGCGAGTTCTCCGATGACGGTGGCGCGGCTCCCCGGGCCATCCCTCAGACGCATTCCTTCATTTCGGGTCCTGGTCCAATCTCCGACCATCTCTCTGGGAGCCGTTGGATCGGGGAGTGCCGTAGTAGGCTGGTACAGGTAGTACCAGGGATTGACCGGTCCACGGCTGTAGACTCCGAAGTGGAGATGTGGAGGGGTCGTACGGGCGTTCCCCGTGTTTCCGACGAACCCAAGAACGTCTCCTGCGAGGACCCGCGCTCCCGACCGGACTACCTGGCTATCCAGGTGCGCGTAGTACAGGGATTGCCCCCGGGTGTCCCGGACCCACACGACCTTGCCACCGATGTTGGTGGTGTTGGCGCGCGTGACCCGTCCACCGGTTGCAGAGATGACAGGGGTTCCCCGCGGGGCGAAGATATCGACCCCGTGGTGGCGCCGACTCCCGCCGTCTCGTGGATCCCCAAAGACACTCTGGATGGCGCGGGTGCTCCGGCCCTCCACCGGAAAGGTCAGGGATGCATCGAGTCGCAGCGTGATCGTAAAGCGTCCGCCGCGTAGCAACTCGGGTTGGAGGCGGATGAGGTAGTCAGCTTCTCGTCCCGCGGTATACTCGAAGTCCCCAAGGATCGAATCCGAGGACAGTAGCGGAAGGGGGGCGCGCAGGGAGTCCTCTGGCATTCGGAAGAGGTCCAGGAAGACCCGTGCCGGATCGGGTGAATCCAGCGAGAGGTCCATGGTGACGGTCTGACCGCGCCGCATATGAAACCTGAAGCTTGGCGCCCCCGGATCATCGGTGAAGAGGAATCCCTCCTCACGGTAGGGCAGCGCGATCGAGGTTGGGTTGGTGAGGGCACGGGAGGAGGCCTCAATCCATTGCGTTGTGAGCGCGGTCCCGTTGAGCCCAGCCGCCTGTAACGATGCCCGGTATGCCTCGTGAGGGGTGTGATCGCGAAGCTCGTTGCGGATTGCATCTACGGAATCGCAGCCGGCCCACACCCCAAGAAAGGCAGCGAGTGCGGCGTATCGACGCCCCTCCTTTGCCCACCGTGTCCGCCCAGGGACCCCCTTACATAGCCTCAGCATCATCTGGTCGGTTACCGGTAGGGTTCGTTTCATGTTCCCGGGCATCTATATTTTCGCTGCTGTCATCGCACGCCCTGGGGTCCATTGTGGTTCGAATTGCCGAAATCGAAGCGGGAAGCATCGCGGAGGATCTCCACATGGAGATCGGTACGCGTGTAATCCGCATCAATGGGCAGCGTGTTCGCGATGGCATCGACCTTACCTTCCTTCTCGCCGAAGGACAACTCGAGCTGGAGACCCTTTCGCCGTCGGGTGAAGAGGTGGTGTACGAGATCGAGCGCGAGCCGGGGGAGCCCGTGGGCATCATCCCGGCTCCGGACGCGATCCGCGAGTGCGCCAACAAGTGTGTGTTCTGCTTCATCGATGGGAACCCCAAAGACGTTCGCGAGACGCTCTGGTTACGTGACGACGACTTCAGGCTATCGTTCACATATGGGAGCTATGTCACCCTCACCAACCTGGGTCCGAAGGGGTTGCAAAGGCTGATCGATCAACGCCTTAGCCCGCTTTACGTAAGTGTTCACGCAACTGAACCGGCCGTCCGCGAACGGCTTCTGGTGAACGACCGCGCCGGGCTCATCATGAATCAGTTGCAGCACCTCCTGGCGAACGGGATCGAGGTCCACACACAGGTGGTCCTCTGCCCTGAGTGGAACGATGGACATCACCTGGATCGAACGATCGATGAGCTGTATGGGCTAGGCGAGGGTGTATTGAGCCTCTCGGTGGTTCCGGTGGGGCTGACGCGGTACAACCTCAACAATCCAGTGCGGCACCTTACAGTTGCTGAGGGTTGTCAGGCGATTGATCAGGTGGATCGTGCGCGCGTGCGGGCGTTTGCAGAGCGAGGTGAGGCGTGGGCGTACTCTGCCGATGAAATGTATCTGGTGGCGGAGAGGCCGTTTCCCGAGGACGCCTATTACGAGCCCTGGAGTCTGACCGAGAATGGGGTGGGTGCGCTAAACCGCTTCGTCTCGGACTTCGAGGAGGGTCTCCAGGCCCTTCCGGAGCTGTCGGGAACGCGTATCCTCATCCTGACGGGGGCCTCGATGGAGCCGTTCTTCACCGAGCGAGTTCCGCGGATCGAAGAGGCTACGGGGGCGACTGTCGCGCTGAAGGGTGTCGTCAACCAGTTCTTTGGAGAGTCGGTCACCATCGCAGGACTCCTCGGCGGGAAGGACTTGATGGAGGCGGCGGTCGGGGAGCCGCAGGTCGATGTAATCCTGATTCCGGCTGAGGCCCTCAATGCTGACGACCTCTTTATCGACTCCGTCAGCCTTGAAGACATGAAGGCCAGGGTAGCACCGGCCCGCGTCGTTGCGGGCTATCAACTTATCGAGTGCCTTCAGGCGCTGTGACCCGAAAGGCACGAGTAGAATGAGTGAGCGGCTTCCCGTTGTAGCAGTTGTGGGACGGCCCAATGTCGGCAAGTCCACCTTCTTCAATCGAGTGCTCGGTAGCAGGGTTGCGATCGTCGACGACCAACCTGGGGTGACCCGCGACCGGAACTTTGCCCGTGCGGATTGGTCCGGGCGCTCGTTCATGATCGTCGATACCGGCGGGGTCATCGAGGATAGCGATGAGCCGATGGACCGGGCGATTCGCGAACAGGCCTACCACGCCGTGGCGGAGGCAGACGTCATTCTCTTTCTGGTGGATGGGAAGGCCGGCCCTCATCCATTGGACGAGAAGCTCGCCGAGATCCTGCGAAAGAGCGGCCCCCCGGTAATCGTGGTCGTGAACAAGATGGATAACCTCCCCGAGGATTCGAGCCACCTCGATTTCTGGTCGTTGGGGATGGGTGATCCGCTACCGGTGAGCGCGATATCCGGAAAGGGATCGGGGGATCTGCTCGACGCCGTGGTAGAGCGACTTCCACCGGTTGAGATCAGGGAAGACGACGAGAGCACGATCCGGGTTGCTGTGGTTGGGAAGCCCAACGTGGGCAAGTCGAGCTTTGTGAATCGGCTCTTTGGTGAGGACCGCTCGGTGGTCAGTGAAATCGCCGGGACCACACGCGACCCGATCGACACGCCCATGCAGTACCACGATCGGTCCCTCATATTCGTGGATACAGCCGGGCTGAGGCGTCAGGCACGGATCAAGGACTCGCTCGAGTATTACAGCGCGTTACGCACGGCCCGGGTGGTGCGAGAGGCCGATATCTGCCTGGCTCTGGTAGACGCGACCGAGCCGCTGCACCTGCAGGACCTCAAGATCATCGAGCAGGCGTGGGAAGCCGGCGCCGGGGTGATCATGGTGGTGAACAAGTGGGACCTCGTCGAGAAGGAGACGATGACGGCTCCCGCGTTTGAGAAAGCCGCAGGCCTCCGTGCGCCGTTTCTCAAGTGGGTCCCGTTCGTGTTTTCGTCTGCGCTCACCGGACAGCGGGTGCGGAAGACGTTGGACCTCATCCTGGAGGCTCAGGCGCAGCGCCACCGGCGCATTCCGACGCACGAGGTGAACGAGGTGCTCGAGCGCCTCGTCATCCGCCAGCCTCCCCCCCACGCCCGGGGACGTCAGATCAAGTTCCGTTACGCCACCCAGGCTGATGTGGCACCACCGACGTTCGTTCTTTTCTCGAACTTCCCGAAGGATGTACCGGTTCACTACATTCGCTACATCCACAACGTGTTCCGAAGCCACTGGGGCTTCGATGGCACACCGCTGCGTATCCACGTTCGGTCCAGTCGACAGGAGAAGGAGAAGCCTTGAGCCCTTGGGTCCTGATTGCCTTTGCCTACGCACTCGGTGCGACCCCCACCAGTTTCTGGGTGGGGAGGGTGGTTTATGGCGTGGATCTGCGGAATGAAGGGAGCGGCAACCTTGGTGCCACCAACGCATTCCGGGTTCTGGGCGCTCGTGCAGCGATCCCGGTGCTCCTCTTCGACATCTTCAAGGGGTGGGCCCCGGTGGCGCTCCTGCCCTTGCTGGCCGTCCGCCTGGGCGGTGCCGAGTTGTCTGATGGCATGGTGCTCGCCCTGGCCGGCGCGGCCACCGTGGGGCATGTCTCCTCGTTCTGGGTGAAGTTCAGGGGGGGGAAGGGGGTCGCTACCTCTTCCGGTGCCCTCCTCGCGCTGGCTCCGGGTGCGGTGCTGGCCGGTTTCCTCGGCTGGCTCGTTTTCGTGGGAATTACCCGCACGGTCTCGATCGGGTCGATCGCCGCCGCGCTGATCGTACCGATTGCGGTGGGGTTCACACCGCATGCTGGGGGGACGGCCATGGTCTGGTTCGCGGCAGGTCTGGGTTTGTTTGTGATCTGGGCACATCGTAGCAACATCGGTCGCCTCGTGCGGGGTGAGGAGCCTCGATTTGGAGGAGCGCCCAGCTCCGGCGACGACGACGTGAGTGTGGAGGAATCCCCATGAGTCAGGCAACACGTGTCGGGGTCGTTGGAGCGGGCAGTTGGGGGACCGCGATTGCTGGGCACCTCGCCAAGGTTGGTGCCGAGGTCCGTCTTTGGGCCCTGGAGTCTGAGGTAGTGGAGCAGATCCTCCAGACACGCGTGAACGAGACCTACCTTCCCGGCGTCGAGCTGCCCGTTTCGCTTGTGCCCACACATGATCTCGCGGACGCTGTGACGGGCGCCGACATTATCGTGTCCGTCAGTCCCTCCCAGTTCGTGGGTTCGGTAATGGCCGTGGCCGCTCCCCACATTCGACCCGACGCACTGATTGTCAGTGCCTCCAAGGGAATCGAGACGGCATCGCTGCTTCGCATGGATGAGGTCCTGGCGAGCGTACTGTCGCCGGCTCAATTAGAGGGATTTTGCGTACTTTCAGGGCCTTCGTTCGCCAAGGAGGTCGCGCAGGAGTTGCCGACTGCGGTTGTCGTCGCCTCCAAGTCAGAAGATGCGGCGTGCGCGGTCCAGCGGCTCTTTCAGAACGAATACTTCCGTGTGTACACGAATTCAGATGTGATAGGGGTCGAGCTTGGTGGGGCGCTGAAGAATGTGATCGCCCTTGGCGCGGGGGTGGCCGCAGGCCTCGGATTCGGTCACAATACGCAGGCGGCGCTGATCACCCGTGGAATTGCGGAGATTCGCCGCCTTGGGCTGGCGATGGGCGCGCGCGCCGAGACGTTCAGCGGCCTGGCGGGTATCGGAGACCTCGTGCTTACCTGCACGGGAGATCTCAGCCGGAATCGGACGGTGGGTGTTCGGCTTGGAAAGGGCGAAACGCTCAACGCCATCCTGGGCGAGATGCACGCGGTGGCTGAGGGCGTGAAGACTGCGCAGGCTGTTCATGAACTTGCCAAGCTGCACTCCGTCGAAATGCCGATCAGCCGTGAGGTCTACGGAATGCTGGTCCTCGGGACACAGCCCAGAGACGCCCTTCGGAACCTGATGCTCAGAGATCCCAAACCGGAGGAATGGTCGTGAATGACGATGCTGCTCGTCCACGGGACGATGAACCCCTCGTCAAGAAAGCGTACTACTCGATCGGTGACGTGTGTGAGCTGACCGGGCTCAAGCCCCACGTTCTCCGATATTGGGAGACGCAGTTTCCGCTCCTTCATCCGTCCAAGAATCGAGCGGGGAACCGCGTTTTCCGACCCAAAGACATCGAGCTCGTGCTTTTGGTCAAGCACCTCCTCTACGAGCGGAAGTACACCATTGAAGGCGCGAATCGGAAGCTGAAAGAGATGCGGAAGACGGGGGATGCAGGGGACACTCGTGGAGATGTGACGGAAACGGAAGTCATTGGCACTATGAGAGATGAGCTTCTTCAGCTCAAGGATGTCCTCACCCTTCCGATCCCGGGCTGAAGTGTCACTGTTCTGATGAAAATTCTCTGCACAAACGACGATGGGTATCTCGCGCTCGGGCTCCAGGTGCTGGCTGAGGCCGCGCGTGCCTACGGTGATGTCACCATCGTAGCTCCCGACCGGGAGCAGAGCGCTACGAGTCATTCGCTAACGCTGCACAACCCGTTGCGGGCTCGTCGAGCCATGGATGGGGCGTACATCGTGGACGGAACTCCCACGGACTGCGTTCTGCTGGCCGTGAGCGAGCTTCTACAGGACCGACCCGACGTGTGTCTTTCTGGCGTCAACCATGGTCCAAACATGGGGGAAGACGTCCTCTATTCGGGAACGGTCGCGGCTGCGATGGAAGCCACGGTCCTCGGGATTCCTGCCGTAGCGCTTTCCTACGCTGGACACGGATTCGAGGGAATCGCGGCGTGGTCCGATGTCCTGCAGGCGATTCTTCGCGGGATCCTGACGAAGCCGGATCTCCCCGCAGATACGTTGTTCAATGTGAACCTGCCACCAATCGACCCCAAAGACGTGCGTGGCATTCGGGTTACCTCGCTGGGTAAGCGACGGTATGCCGAGTCCATTACTCGAGCAAATGATCCGATGGGGCGGGAGTATTTCTGGATTGGTGGTGGGGAGATGAGTTGGAGTGGGACCGAGGGTTCGGATTTTCATACGGTGGCAGAAGGTTACGTCTCGGTGACGCCCTTGCACCTCGACCTGACCAATTATTCACTCCTGGAGGAAATCCGCTCGTGGGATCTGGCCCTCTAGACGACTACCGATTCGTCGGGTACCGTCGAAGCCTCATCGAGAAGATTCGTGACCAGGGGGTCACCGACCTCGATGTGCTCCAACTCTTCGACCGTGTCCCGCGTCATCACTTTCTCCCAGAGGGCGTTTGGCCGCGGGCATACGAGGATGGGCCGATTCCCATCGGGTTTGGCCAGACCGCGTCGCAGCCGTCGCTCCAGGCTCTGTACCTGTCGATCCTGAAACCCACGGCCGAAGACAAGATCCTGGAGATCGGGACGGGGTGCGGGTACCTGACCGCCGTTCTCGCCCTCGCAGCGGAACGGGTTTACTCGGTTGAACGGGTGAGGGATCTATCTGCACGGGCGAGAATCGCCTTGGACCTGATGGGGTTTCAAAACATCGCGCTGATGGTGGGGGATGGAACGATCGGGTGGCGCAAGTTTGCGCCTTTTGACGTGATCGTTGTATCTGCGGCGTCACCGTCCGTGCCTGAACCCCTCGTTCAGCAATTGGCGGATGGGGGCCGAATGCTGATTCCGATCGGGAGCCGAGAGGAACAGGAGCTGGTACTCGTGGAGAAGACCGGAGACACTGTGACCGAGCGTGAGGTTGAGACGAAGTGCCGCTTCGTTCCGCTGCTTGGGCGTTTCGCGTGGGATACGGATGGAGCGGAGGGGACCCGATGAGAGAGGATGGGGTCGCCGAGTCCGAGGAAGTGTCCGCAACCATGGCGCCCCCCCGTCGGGGGGTGGTGCGTAGACTCTACGATTGGGTTCTTCATTGGGCAGAGACGCCGTGGGGTGTGCCTGCCCTCGGTGGACTTTCCCTTGCAGAGTCGTCGTTCTTCCCCATTCCTCCCGACCCGCTCCTCATGGCGCTTTGCCTTGGGGCCGCGCGAAGAGCGTTCTGGTTTGCCACCGTGGCGACCGCCAGCTCGGTCGTCGGAGGCGTGATCGGGTATTGGATCGGTGCAAGCGCGTGGGTCGCCGTCGGGGACTGGTTCTTTGCAGTGGTCCCCGGGGTTTCGCCTGAGTCATTTGCACGGGTTCAGGGGCTGTACGACCGCTGGGATTTTTGGGCGATCTTTGCGGCCGGCCTCACGCCGATCCCTTATAAGGTATTCACTCTCTCGGCGGGCGTGTTCGCGATCAACTTCCCGGTGTTTGTCCTGGCGAGTGCCCTCAGTCGCGGGCTGCGATTCTTCGTGGTTGCGGGGCTGATCCATCAATATGGAGAGCCGATCGCAGCATTCATCGATCGATACTTCAATCTCCTGACCGTGGCTTTTGTTGCGCTGGTCGGGATCGGGTTTGCCGCTGTGAAGTTTGTCCTCTAGGGAAACCCAGGCGCGTGTGCCCCGGGCCGCTTGCTTGACTCGCCCCGTATATTAAGTCTGGTGCTAATCCGACGAAGCCCAACGCTATCCAAAAGGGTCCCCCCATGAGCGACCGCCCTTCTGATGTCGTACCGCCACAGAACCCATCCGACGAAGACGCTTCCCAGGTTTCCGAGGATGCGTTCATCTCTCCCGACGAACCCATCACCCGTGGACACGTCCCGGATGACGCGTTCATCTCACCTGACGACCCGATTGTTAGGCGCCAAGCCTCCACCGACGGCAGCGTTGCGGTGGGGATGAGTGGCCGTCAACCGGCAAGCTCTGATGCCGGGGTGCTCCTCGATCCTACCTTTGTTGCGTTTACTCTCGAGGCGGTCGCTCGCACCCTGCGCGAGGATGGCTTCGCGGCGGGACTCGAGGTTGGGCCCGGCACCTCCCACTTCGAGGCGGTCCTGAAGGCCTACCTGAAGGGATACTTCTCAGCGCAACTGAAGTGGTGACGGACTGACCAAAGAGGACTCCTCAGCCAGATAAGAAGCGCCGAGGCAGGCAGGGACGAGGTCCTCCTTTCTGTTTGGTGTGGAGGCCCTGGACCCTCTGACCTTCACGGGCATTCTCACGAACAATGCAATTGGTCAATAGTTGACGCGACACGGATACGAGGCTAGACTACCTTCATGAAGGCAAAGCCGAGTCGCACAATCGCCGAGGAAATCGTTCAGACGAAGCCCTTTCGCTCCAAGCGACAGGAGGCATTGGTTGCGCTGGTGCGAACCACGGATCTGATCCGCCGCATGTCGGTGGAGGCATTCTCGCCGCATGGCATCACCCCGCAACAGTACAACGTGCTCCGTATCCTGAGGGGTGCAGGGAAGGGGGGGGTGCCAACGCTGACCATCGCAGAGCGGATGATGGAACGGACTCCGGGTGTGACACGCCTCATCGACCGCATTGCGGCGCGCGGGTGGGCGGAGCGGCGCAGATGTGACGAGGACCGACGGCGCGTGTTCTGCACGATCACGCCGGCGGGGTTGAAGCTTCTCAAGGAGATGGACCCGTTGGCGGATGGAGTGGACGCGGGCGCGTTGTCAGGGTTGGCTGAGGATGAGCTCGACGGTCTTCTCGGCGCACTTGCCGAGATCCGTAGGGCGATCCAGGTCGGGATGGATTAGGAACCAAACCTTTTTTTGGAGAAACAAATGACTAATCAACAAATGAGTAAGCAAGTAAGGGGTTTGACGGACGAGGGTTCCGCGCCGCCCCGGAGGTCCAACCTCACCCGTTTGCTGGCCACCGAGGCAGATATAGCCACATCCATCGCTCGGATCGCCATCGGGGCCGTGATGTTTCCCCACGCGGCTCAGAAGATGTTTGGGTGGTTTGGCGGAGGCGGATTCGGAGGTACAGTGGGATTCTTCGAGAGCATCGGGATCAACGCCCTCGTCGCGGCCATCGTAATCGGAGCCGAGCTGTTCGCCAGTCTAGCACTGCTCCTGGGAGCAGGGAGCCGCATTGCGGCACTGGCCATCGCGGGGGTAATGATCGGGGCGATTGCCAAGGTGCATGGATCCAACGGATTCTTCATGAATTGGTACGGGACACAGCCAGGTGAGGGCTTCGAGTTTCACCTGCTCGCGCTTGGACTCGCTGCACTGATCGCGATCCGCGGGGGCGGCGCATTTTCCATAGACAGGATTCTGATAAACCATAGGAGAGCAGCATGAGCGACCTCAGAGTAGCAATCGACGACCTGAACCAGATGGTGCTTCAGGGGCAGGCCATGGAAGCCTTCGAGAAGTACTACGCCGAAGATTGCGTGATGCAGGAAGACAACATGGAGCCGGTTCGCGGGAAGGCAGCGAACCGTGAGCGAGAGATTGAGTTCTTTGGGAAGGTGACCGAATTCCGTGGCGCCGAGGTCCTCTCGGTGGCGGTGGGGGACGGTGTAACGATGGTCGAATGGCACTTCGACTACACTCACGGAGATTGGGGAGACATGGACTACGACCAGGTCGCTGTTCAGCGCTGGCGTGACGGCGAGATCGTCAGCGAGCGATACTACAAGGCGACCTGAGTTCCAGGGTCACCGAGGATGGACATGCTTGCAAAGGCCGGCGATCTTCACGGCGTGCTGCCACGCAGCAAGGTCCCCGTAGCTCAGTTGGATAGAGCGGCCGCCTCCTAAGCGGCAGGTCGCAGGTTCGATTCCTGCCGGGGACGCTGAAAACATGAAGCCCCGTAAGGC
>JAZDDA010000177.1:0-4848 GCA_036679625.1 Gemmatimonadota bacterium
AATAAGGGAGAGGACGAGGATGGTGGGGACACGCTTCATGGTCGATGCTCCTGAATTCTGGATTCTGAACTGAAAAAGCGTAGACGTGGACGATGGGGGTGACAAGAGGGAAAACCCGCGTCTGAAACCGTGATCAGCTGTCACGCGACCGGGGGTACGCCGTCCCGGGCTGGCGAGCCCGTCGCTCCACACGCACCTTGGATTCCCATCGATCGTAGGAAGTGCGCGCCACCGTTCAGGAGTTACGCTATGCGGAGAATGATCTCCTTCAGTCTGCTTGCCTGCGTTGCCTTGCTCTACACGCCCATCCGCGCGCAGGAGGCTGAGAGTCCACCCCAGGCGAGCCACTGGCAGACCAGCCACTCCATCTCGGTCGGCGGACAGACGGTGGATTACGAAGCCACGGTGGGGAGCATCATCCTTACCGATGCTCAGGAGAATCCCACCGGGGAGATCTTCTACACGGCGTATCGACGCACCAACGATGGCCCCTCTGCGGCCCGCCCCATCATCTTCAGCTATAACGGTGGGCCCGGATCGGCTTCGTTCTGGCTGCACATGGGAATCATGGGCCCCCGCCGCGTGGTCACTCCCAACGTCGGTCAGCAGGCGCCGCCGCCCTACCCGATCGTGGACAACGACTTCACGCTGCTCGACAAAGCCGACATCGTGATGATCGATCCGATCGGGACCGGGTTCAGTCGCCCGATTGGGGATACGCCGGGTAGCGAGTTCTGGGGGCTCGACGAAGACGCGAGCTCGATTGCCCAGTTCATTCGTCGGTTTCTGAGCGAGAACGAACGGTGGAATTCACCGCGGTACCTGCTCGGAGAGAGCTACGGCACCACGCGGTCTGCGGTGCTGTCCCGCCATCTTCAGAACGCCAACATCGACCTCAACGGAATCGTCCTGGTGTCTGCGGTTCTCGACTTTCAGACGCTGCGCTTTCCGCCCCACGCCGACATCCCGTACATCACGAACGTCCCGTCCTATGCGGCCGTGGCGTGGTACATGGACGCTCTACCAGGAGTGCGGCCTGCGGAGCTCGCACCCTTCCTGGAGGAGGTCGAGGCGTGGGCGCTGACCGACTACGCGACGGCGTTGCTCGCGGGCGGCACCGTCGATCCTGCTCAGAGAGCCCGGGTGCTCAGCCAGCTCCACGCCTACACCGGCCTTAGCGAAGACTACCTCGACAGGGCCGACCTTCGGGTGACCTCTCCTGAGTTCCGCAAGGAGCTGCTGCGTGACGAGGGGATCGCCCTGGGCCGTCTCGATGCGCGGTTTACCGGCCCGTCGGGTGATCTGATGGAGACCACCCCGGACTTCGACCCGCAGTCGTCGGCGATCAGCTCGGCCTACACCTCGGCGTTCAACACCTACCTGCGAGACGAGCTCGGGTACGATGGCGCGCGAGAGTATGTGCCAAGTGGGATGGCGAGGCCCTGGAATTGGGACCGGAGCGGCCGGGGTGCAGGCGGTGGTGGATTTGGTCCAAGCGTCACGAATGTGGCTCCAGACCTGGCCGATGCGATCCGACGCAATCCCAACCTCGAGGTGCTCCTCATCAACGGCCTCTACGACCTTGCGACGCCGTACTTCGCTGCCGTGTGGACGATGGATCACATGGGCCTGCCGCCGGAGCTGAGGGACAACATCCAACGGGCCGACTTTCTCGCGGGGCACATGATGTACGTCGAGCAGTCCCTGCTTCAGCAGTGGAAGACCACGCTCGACGCGTTCATCGCTCGTACCTCTGGGGAGCGGCCGGTGTCGTGAGGTGAGGCCGTGAATTGATGGTTGTGGCGCAGGGCGTCAGATAGGCTGCTGCCACCCCAACGATTTTGCTTGACAGCGGCACCAACGCCTTAAGAATTCAAGAGCGATGCAATGTGGACAAGGTGTACACTCTACTTGGGAGACCTTGGATGAAGCATCTCGTGAAGTGTGTTTCGTTGGCGGTGGGACTCTCGTTGTTGGGCGCGGTGCCCGCAGCGGCTCAACTTTGGTTCTTTCCGGACTACGCTGTACCGTCGAACAGCGGTCTGCCTCAGACATTTATTGCGGGTACCTACGCGCGCGGGCTGAACGCTTCGTCGGGGAAGACGGACGGATTCGCAGTGATGGCGGGGGTGTCTACCTCGGTTGTCTCGTTTATGGGGGGGGTGGGCGTCATCAGCGGTGCAAATGATGAAGTCACGCTCGGAGGCGCGATCGGGGTAGACCTCATAAAGGCCCCTGGCGCACCGGTGCAGCTTACGCTTCAGGCCGGTGTTGGCTGGATCGAGATTGATCCGGTTGGGTTTGCTCCGATTACGTTGTGGCGGTTCCCCATCGGGCTTGCCCTCAAGGCCCAGGGAGGCCCCGTGACACCCTGGATCATGCCTCGTCTGAACATCGTCCGCGCCTCGGATAGTGGATTTAGCGATACCACCACAGAAGTGGGGGTTTCAGGAGGAATCGCCATTACCGGCGAAGGCGGATTTGGGATCCATGCGGCTCTCGATTACCTCGCTGTGGATGACGGGCCGTGGATGCTCGGTGTCGGGTTGCACTACGTACTTCCCGGAGGACGTTGATCTCAGCGTCCGGTTGATCCGGATGTACCGACCGCCACGCTTTATGGTGGGGTAGAACCCCCGAGGCCCGGGCGGGGATTTTCTCTGCCTCAGTGGTCCCCGTTCTACACCCCCTTCACGATCCTCAACCGCACGACGTAGGGCACGTCGAGCTCGTCCCTGAAGACGCCATAGACCGCATCGGCGGTGATGACGTGTACGGTCAGCCGGGCCAGATCGAGAGAGCTCTCGACCGCTCCGAGAAAGCGTCCGTCCGGGTCGAACACCTCCCACGCCACAACGTCCTGGCCGAGTGCGCGTCGCACCCAGAGGTTATTCGCCTCGTCGGTTCGGAAGCGGCTGAAGGCTGGGTGATGGTCGGGGATGCGGGAGCGGTCGATCGTAGTCCCGCTACCCGCGAGCGGGCCGGTGGAAAAGCGCCCCATCTCCTTGTCGATCTCGGCGGCCGTGACCCGGACGGGGTCGTAGAGGCGTTCGATGATGCGCAGCGTGTCGTGCTCCGGGCTAAGCGCGAGCAGCCGGTAGCCCTCGCCGGGATCCACCCAGAAATAGCCACCGGGGTCGAAGGTGAAGCTTGGCTGCTGCACGAATGGGACGGGAAGGAGCATGCGGAGCCGGTTGTTACCCGACGAAAGGGACGCGGTTACCGTCTCGCCCTCGGGGAGTGGTGGGGCGTCGATCGTATCCACGGCGACAAGCTGGTCGGCATGAATCTCCTTGCGGACGATCACAGCCCGGGAGGTGCCGCCCTCGACGTCGCGTACGCGGTCTCTCATGTAGAACGCGCCGTCACGCGCCAAGACTGTTCCGCCCCCGAAGCTCCCGCTCATCACGGGCGTGCTAGCAAGCGGTTCGCCTTCGGCCGAGAAGAGCTCCCATCTGCGATTCAGCGAGTTGTTCACCCAGATTCGACCGGAAGGCTCCAGGATCACCTCGCCTCCAAAGGAAATGTTCAACTCTCCAGGGCCGCTGCCTTCACCTCCGATCGTTCTGATGTGGGTGCCGGCCGCGTCGAACACACGAATCTCGTGAGCCTGTTGCTCGAGAACGAAGACTCGTCCAGCTCCGTCCACGGCGAGGTCGCCGATCTGCCCAAACATGTCAGGGCCGTTCGACTCCAGGGACCCGATTCGGAGGTCCTCTTCGAGGCGCCAGGTGGTCTCCGCGGTCCAAAGCCCCTCCTGGGGGCTCACGATCCGGACGCCGCCGCCCTCGAGCGTGTCCACGGTTCCGCCCCACGAGGTGTGGCCGGTTGTGTCGCCCCCACAGCTCTCCGTCGCCAGGGCAAGGAGGAGGATCCCCATCAACTCTGCAACACGACAACGCATAGCTCAGCCTTCGGCGGGTGTGGATGGACTACGAGCGGCATAATAGATGAGAATTTGCGGATAGCCTGTCAAATCGAGGAGTTCACGAGAAACAACTTGCTGCCCACCCCGGTGATGACTCCTGAAGGCATGTGACGGACGATCCTTTCCGCGACCCCCAAACTGCGACCCTGGTGGCGCAGACCTGGCCCTATTCCTCCCGCAGTGTCTGCATCGGATCGATCCCAAGTGCTCGAAGCGCTGGGACGAGGCTCGCAGCGAGCGCGGCGACCACGAGCAGCAAGGTGCCGCCCGCGAAGGCCATCGGATCCATCGGGCTGACGCCAAACAAGATGCTCGTAAGGAGGCGGGCGCCGAAGAAGGCGAGGACCATACCGACGGCGAGCCCGAAGAGTGCCGGACGCATACCGTCGCGTATCACTCCACTGAGCACCTGTTGCTTCTCGGCTCCGAGCGCCATGCGGATCGCCATCTCCTTGGTGCGTTGGGTTACCGCGAAGGAGACGATTCCATAGATGCCGATGACTGCCAGGAACAAGCCCAGGAGGCCTCCCCACCTCAACACGCGTGACGCGATCTGGAGGGGAGCGAACAGGTATGAGTGCTGTCGCGCGAGCGACGAGGGCGGGGTGAACTGCACCTCGCCTGAGGCGAGCACGACGTTCTCCCGCAGAACCGGGATCATCGCCTCTGCGCTCACGGTCCCCTTGGCCGCTACGACGATACGCGCGGCGTAGTCCTGGAAGATGGACGTCCAGTAGTAGGGCGTCGGGGGATCGTCGTAGTCGAGGTACGTGCCGTCCTTGGCGATTCCAATCACCCGAAAGGCTCGCTTATCGGTGAAGGCCTGCTCGCTCCCTGCCGGGGCCTGGGCGACGGCCTGAAAGGTGCGCCCGAGCGCGCTCTCGCCTGGCCAGAGCCGCGCTGCAAAGGTCTCGTTCACG
>JAZDDA010000178.1:0-11929 GCA_036679625.1 Gemmatimonadota bacterium
TCTGCTCGGGGAGCGTCAGCTCCGCCGGGTCGAGCGTGCGCATCAAAGCGTCCATCGCGGCCATCTGTTCGCCCGCCGGCACAAACCTCACCGGCTCCTGACCATCGCCCCGCAACGCGTAGGTGTAGTAGAGCCCGCCCACCACCTTGGCGGCTGCCTCCACCTGATACCTGTGATGCAGATAGACCGGCACGAGCGCCTCCTCGAGGAGTGCAAGTGGCTGCCCCATGCGAATAACAGATTCATCGAATTGATCGAGCGCGGTGCGTCGCACGTCCATCATCGCGTTGAGGCCACCGGCCGCCGTCGCTCCGTTGTCCCACAGATGTACGTTGGGATGCGCGCTTCCGGCCGGACGAGCGTCCTGGTCGGTGATAAAGGTGATACCCGCCTCGCGGGCCTCACGGAGGATGTCGTCCAGAGCTGCAGCCTCATCGGTGCCGGCCGGGAAGTCCTGATACCCGTACGCGATCGCGACCTTGTCCCAGGCGCCGATCTCGTTGTCGTACGGATCGCTGACGTCGATGGTGCCGTCGGCGGCGAGTGTGGCGCGAGGGTGGGGATAGTCCATCACAGACTGCCCGCCGTTGGCCCGCTGGGCCGAGGCGATGTAGTTGTGGGACAGGCCCAGGGTGTGGCCGATCTCGTGTGCCGAGAGTTGGCGGATGCGGTTGAGCGCCATCTCGCTCATCTCGGATGGGATCGAGCCGTCTTCGTCGTAGGGAGCCAGGAGGCCCTCGGCGAGGAGGTAGTCCTGCCTCACGCGAAGCGAGCCCAGCGTGACGTGCCCCTTGAGGATCTCGCCGGTGCGCGGATCGGAGATCGAGTTGCCGTAGCTCCAGCCGCGCGTGGAGCGGTGGACCCACTGGACCACGTTGTAGCGGAGGTCCATGGGGTCGGCGTCGGCCGGGAGCATCTCCATGCGGAAGGCGTTGCGGAATCCTGCGGCCTCGAAGGCCTGGTTCCACCACGCGCCACCCGTGAGCAGCGCCGTGCGGACCGGCTCGGGCGTGCCGGGGTCGAGGTAGTAGATGATCGGCTCGACGACGTCGCTGACCGCCGCGCTGGGATCGACCTTCTGGAGCCGATGCCGCCGGATGTAGCGCTTGGTGAGCGGCTCGCCGATGGGGGTGGCGAAGTCCATGTACGAGATGGCCCCGTAGCCCGCCCGCGGATCGGCGGCGCGAGGGGTGTAGCCGTCGGGATCGCTCGACGCGGCGATCGCGGGCAGCTGAACGAAGGAGTGGTGCTGGCGAACGGTGAGTGCGCCCCGCGAAGCCGACACGCTCGAGATCAGCCCGCCCGCGTTGTCCGAGGTGAAGGTGAGGGTGAGCTCGACCTCGGTATTGAGCGGAAAGCCCTTGGTACGGGGCATGTAAATGGCGCTGCGAGTCTTGTCGAGCTTCCAGGTGCCCTGGTTGCTGCGCCTCAGCGTTGCGATCACTCCCTGCCAGTCGCGCATGAAGAAGTCGGTGGCGTCCACCAGGACGGTGCCCTCGGTCTCGGCTGCCACCTTGAAGCCCGCGTGAACGGAGGTGGGGAAGCCGTCGTCCACGGAGCGGCGCTCCAGCGGGTCGTCACTGATCGCGCGGTACCGGTAGTTGGGCTCGACCATCAGGACCTGCGGGCCAACGCGCTGAAATACGACCACATGGCTCGGACCCAGGTCGCCGCGGTTGAGCCCGATGTCGTTCTGGCCCAGCCCAGCCGGAAGCGAGGTGTAGTGGAGGAACTCGGTGTCCCAGCGAGAGACCTCGAGCCAGATCTTGCCGGCCTTTGCATCAAAGTAGATCGGCACGAAGCCGTCGATCTTCTCCATGCCCTCGGTCTTGTCGGCGATCGAGGGAATCTCACCGGGGGTCTGGCCCTGACCGGCGCCTGCGGGCTGGCCCTCATCCTGGCCCTGTGCCCGGGCCCCCTCCGGGGAACCGAAGGCGAAGGCGAGCACTGTGACCACCAAAGACAAGGCGCTGAGGATTCTCCGAGACATGAGTTTCTCCATTTGAGTTTCGATCGGTGCATACTGCGGCAATCGGCGGGAGTTGGCGAGTGAGCGGGACCGCTCGATCCAAAGTCCTCGGCCCTGTCCCGTCGCATCATCCCACCGCCCGGGGCGTTCGGCGAATCAACCCCGACCCCAACACGAGTGCACGGGGTCGCTTCCACCTTCACCCCAGCTCGGTGCAGCGAGCCGTGAAGTCGGCGGTTCGGTCCATCGGACTCGCCAAGCGGGTGACCTGCCACACGTTCCGGCACTCGTTCGCGACCCACCTTCTGGAGGATGGCTACGACATCCGCACCATTCAGGAGCTGCTCGGGCATCGCAGCGTCAAGACGACGATGATCTATACTCATGTGCTCAACCGGGGCGGCCGGGGAATCCGAAGCCCCCTCGACACCATCTGGGGTCCCGCAGGGTTGCCTTCCGAAGACTGAGCTGTGGCAGCCGCACGAAAACCGCTGCGTTGCGCCCTAAAGCAAGCCCGAATTGAAGCAAGACAACCCAGACATCCCGGCCCACGGTCGGCCCCAACCAGCTCGAACGCGGCCCAAGAGTCTGGCGAATACCCAACCCCCGTGCTTATTCTATGCCGTTGAAAGCATCTGACCCCCTTCGCGCCAACCCCGCGACGGGCGTCAAATAAAACGAGTTAGGAAGAGCCCCAAGCGGGTCACGCGGCTGCCACGATCTTATTTCACGACCAGGCGCTACGAATGACAGGTACGAACGGAGCACGTAGGTCGCGCTTCTTGGTCGCCGAGGCGGTCTTGGTTGTGCTCTCCATTCTAATGGCGTTCGCGATCGATGCCTGGTGGGATGGGCGAAAAGAAGAGGCTGGTCGCATCGAGTTGCTCACGGCGATCCGCGCCGACTTCGCCGCGACCGACTCGACACTCGACGGGGCGATAGCAACAGCCGCAAACTTCGTCGCCCGAACGGGCGGCTTCCTCGAAGTGGTGGCGGAGCAACGTGAAGTGGGCCGCGACTCTCTACTCTTCCTTCTCGAGGGCGTCGGTGACTTCACGTTCTTCGAACCGTCCTTGGCGAGCTACCGAAACGCGGTGAGCGCGGGTGGCGTCAACCTGATCCGAGAGCGCGCGCTACTCAGCGCCTTCACCGACTTCGAGCTCGCTCTCCTTATCTACGAGCAGCACCTGACGCTTGCGGGCGAGATGTACTACTTGGGCGCGGTCCATGACTTGCGGCTGGCTATGGGAGGGTTTGAGGGCCCTCCGTCAGGTCGCGGGGGTCTTCGACCCGTGCGGGGTTCCGACGTGTACAGCTCGCGATCCCTGGTGCCCGATGACTTCGATCTGCGAGGAAGGGAAGCTGTCGCCGCCGCTGAGGCGCTCTACTGGGCGCACCTAAACGCTTGGGATGCCCTCGACCGAATGGACCGTGCTGCTGCCACGATCGTGGCCACGGTGGATGAAATGCTGCTAGGGGATGGCTCTTCCTAACAAGGAATTGCTGCTGTCCGGGTAGGCTGCGGGGTCCGGACCACGCGCCTTGAGGCGCGCGATCCGGGTCGTCATGGTGGTCGGCAGCAGAATTCCAAAGTCGTTAGGGCGCCTTGTCAAACAATGAGGTCGGTAGAGTGACTCGATTTAGGGAGGGTGGTTTCTGGCTTCGGGTTTCCGGTGAATTTCTCCTGATCGTCATGGGCGTAAGCGCTGCATTGGCTGCCGATCGCTGGAACTCCCGTCGGGTGGGCTTCGAGCGCGAGACCGAATACGTCCTCGGCCTGCGGTCCGACTTCATTGACGACACACTCCAGATTCAGTCGTCGCTAGAAGGAATCTTGGCCCGCGCGTCGGCTGCCGAGGCCCTGTTTGAGTGGGCCACTGGCGGACCACCTCCCGAGAACATCGCTGATGCGCTCTTCCGGGCTGGCGACGATGGGTTTCTCTCATTGACGTCCCCGGTCTACAGCGATCTTCTGCAAAGCGGCAATCTCGGCATCATCCGTAATACCGGGTTCCGAAGCGCCTTCACGTCGTATTACCAGGACATAGACATCCTGATACCACAGATGCGTCAACTGGAGCTGGAAGGACCAGTTCGAGCGCGTGCCGTCACCTGGGAACTGTTGCCGTTCGATCCTTGGAAGGCGGGGTCGTTCTTGGACTTCGATGGGCTCGGCCTGGCTGCCGACACGGCAGAGGTTCGGTCACGATTGCGTGGTGATACAGGCGCGTTGTCGATGTCCGTTGCGGCAAGCGGCTTTCAACGAGCCGTGCTCACAGGGTTACTCCGGCAGGCTCGTGAGGTAATTCACCTAGCCGATGCTGATCTCGCCCGACGCGGGCCGGCGCCCTAACAAGCATTTGCTACTGGCGCCTAAGCTTGCGTGCCGCTATCGCCGATGGCATCGTGCTCCGCAGCAGAAATGCAAAGTCGTTAGACAGATCCTGAGTCAACAAGCAGCCTGTCTCGTCGAATCACTTAACGAATACCGAAGAGGGCTGGTATGCCGGGAGCTCTGAGCCACCCACGCAAGGATGCAGCGAGTGCCGGTCGGGTGTGGCGGTATATCGCGTATGCCGGCGGCGAGGTGCTTCTCATATTCGTTGGGATCACCCTAGCCGTCGCGTTCGAGAACTCGAACGAACGTCGGCGCATCGTCGCGCTCGAGCGTGACCTCCTTACGACGATCGAGTCCAATCTGCGGGCGAACGTCCGCGAGTTGAGCGAGAACATCGCCTGGGACGAGTCCTTCGTTGAAGCCGCCGAGACATCTCTCGCTCAGCTGCGTCAGGGCGGCGAATGGCCAGATTCTCTTAATGTCGTTTTGGGGCGGGCGCTCTTTTGGACAAGTCCGTTCCTTTCCGTATCCGGGTACGAAAGCCTCCGGCAGCTTGGGATGCATGCCGTCTCCGATCCGGATCTTCGTGATGCCTTGGTCCACCTCCACGAGCGCACATACACCTATCTGACCGGTGACATGGATCGAGCGCAATGGGCGTTTCAGGAATCTGTTCTGTTTCCACTCATCGCGGAGGAGCTCCACGCTGAGGTCGAGGATCCGCCAGCCTCCCCATCGGAATTCGCCCGAAGCTATCGGCCGCGAGACGGCTCAACCGGAGCGGACGGCCGACTAGCGAGCGCTCTCGCCGAGCATCGGCGACGCATTCTGGACGGCAGTCGTCTTCGGAGGGACGCCATCGCGGAGACAGAGGCGGTAGCGAGGACCATTCGTGATTTCTTGGAGGCTGGATAGATGCGTACGGGCCCAGATCTGCTTCGGATCAACTTTGAAGTGCAACAGGGGTTAGATCTGGGCATAGCACTCTTCGGGGGTTCGGTAGGCTAAGCGCTTACGGGGTCGAGTGTTGAGCCTACGGGCGATACGAGTGCAGTCGCGCTGGGTGATGTGGGCCATGCTGGTACGCTTGGGCAGGTACTGACGGATCAGGCCGTTGGTGTTCTCGCTGGTCCCTCGTTCCCAGGAGTGGTAAGGCGTTGCGAAGTAGAAGTCGGCACCTGTAGCGGCCTCGATTGCCTTATAGCCGTGGAACTCGGTGCCGTTGTCTGCAGTGATGGTGTGCGTCTGTCGAGGAGCCCGACGGATCAAGGCGATGGCTCTTCGGTTGGTCGCCTCGACGGTTCGAGTCTCGAGTTTGCCGATCATCAGGTACCCGGTCTTACGATCGACCAGTGTGAGGGCGCAGTGCTTATCGGAGATGGTGGCGATCACCGTGTCCCCTTCGAGGTGACCGACTCGGCTCCGGTTCTCGGCTCCTGGTGGGCGCTCTGAGATGGGACGTTTCCCAGCCAGTCGGCCTCGGGAATCGTAGCGACCGTACCGTTTACGACGTTGTTTCGGTGATCCACGGAGGTGAAGATAGAGGGTGCCACCCTTCTTCCGGTCAGCCCAGATGTGGCGGTAGATGGTCTCGTGGCTGATCGACAGCTGCCCCTTGCTTCGCAGCCAGCCTGAGATCTGATCCGGGCTCCATTGCTTGTTGAGGTACCTGACGACGATCAGCCAGTCATCCGGACCGAAGCGCTGGTTCCGCCTCGATCTCCCTCGTCTCCATCGAGCGTAGTCGTCGGCCAAGGCCGGACGATACACGAGGCCTCTCCGATCCTTTGAGTTCCTCCGCACCTCACGGCTGATCGTGCTGCGGTGTCGACCGAGGGCCCGAGCGATTCGTGCCTGATTAAATCCTTGTTTCCTCAGCGTCGAAAGCGTATGTCGTTCCTCTGAGGTGAGCTGGCGATACCTGTTCATGAACTTCCTCCTTTTCGTCGAGAAGGAAGGTCTAGGGCATCCCAGCTCGCCTCAACTCCTATCAGAGAACGAGAGCCCTCGTTTGTTGCACTTACTTTATGAATCCAAGCCGTTTAACAAGCACTTGCTGCTGGCGGGGTAAGCTTGCGTGCCGCTAGCGCGGATGGCATCGTGCTCCGCAGCAGAAGAATCGCATGACCGTTTGTTGGCGCTAGGGACGGGACGGGCAGATCGCTTGGCATTCCTCCCACGTAGAGTCTTCCATGTCCGCAAGGGGAGCACACCATGATTCGTCTTACCGCAGTTTACAGGAGCTTCGAGGGCTCGAAGTTCGATTTCGACTACTACGTCAACACGCACATGCGGTTGGCTCGAGAGCGCCTAGCCGATTTCGGCATGGGTCGAATCGACGTAGAGAGAGGGATCGAAGCTATGGACGGGGAGAGACCCGCCTATATCTGTGTTGCGCACGCAGAATTCTCCGACATGGAGGGCATGAAGCGGGGGTTGGAAGAACACGCGGAAGAGCTCCTCGCAGACGTCCCGAACTACACGGATATCGAACCTGAGGTGCAAATCAGCGAGGTGGTCGAAGCGGCGTGAAGCTCATCCGCTTGGGTGCCGTAGAGCGCCACCTAACAAGCGATCGCTAATCTCGAGACCCTCATCAGCCTCGCGCGCTTCGCTTGCGGTCTGCATCTTAGGCGCGCAGCATAATCGCATATCCGTTAGAGAGCCCTCCCAGTCCGAGGTCCACCTTGCTTCGAAGATCCCTAGTCTGGCTGTTCGTCTTGGTCTTACCGGTACCGGTTGGAGCTCAAGACAACGACGCGGAAACGATCCGTATCCTTCGTTCGAAGTCGAACGAAGCGATAGTGCGCCACGACGTTCCTGGCATCCTCTCATTTCTCGACGACGAGTTCCATGCGACGGGAGGGGCCGGGGCGATGATCGACGGGGTGGACGCGATGGGCGCCGCATTTGCTCAGGAGTTCGAATCGTACGACGACATGGTTTATGTCCGAACACCCGAGTCGGTTGAAGTCGGCGTCTCCGGTCATGCTGCGGCCGAGGCCGGCACATGGGTTGGAACCTGGGTGGCGGAACACGGACCGGTCCGCATGGGCGGCTCTCTAACAAGCATTTGCTGCTGGCGGGATCAGCATCTGGCACGCACACTGCGTGTGCTGAGGGCACCGTAGCCCGCAGCAGAAATGCAAAGACGTTCGGTGGCCCTCCAACCCAGGTGCGGTTCGATGAAATCACAACATCCGGCCCTACTCACGGTGGCATTGATCGGGCTTGTGACCGGCTGTTCGCAGCCTCGTGATATCGTTTTTGCCGCGAGGTCGGCTAGCTCCCCGGACTCTAGGACCCTCGAGATATTCACCATGCGGCCCGACGGGACGGGGGTCCGTCAACTCACGGCCGGTGCACCGGGCGAGTCGAGCAACTTTCCGGTGTGGTCCCCCGACGGACGGCAGATCGCCTACCGCAACCAAGGGGCGATCCACGTGATGGACAAGGACGGGGAGCACGATCGGATCGTTGTCCAGCTCGACAGCGTCACAGCCCGCCGTCCGCAGTGGTCTCCGGATGGGCGGAGCATCCTCTTCGCAACCAACGATTCTTCGATACTCGGTGTGAGCGGATTCTACATCGTCCGGCTGGACGACGGGACGATCGGTCGGGTGCCACTCGAGCCGGGGAGATACGGAGGCGGGGCTTGGCATCCGGATGGCCTTTCGTTCCATGCCGTGCGCCGTCCTCAAGAGGGGCCCACGACCATCATTCGCGTGACCGCAGCGACCGGGGAAGCTGAGTCAATCCTGACGTCCGATTCCCTCTACTTCGAGGGACCTTCGATTTCACCCGACGGGTCAACACTCCTTGTTCAGGGGGCGACCTTCGAGCCCAGGTCCGTGCACGTCTTTGTCATGAGACCGGACGGTACCGACCTACGCGCGTTGACGTCTGCGGCCGGTAGCCAGAACAACCCCCGTTGGTCGCATGACGGAAGACATGTGGTGATGCAGTGCAACCCTGCGGATCCCACTCAGCGGGCTCCGGGGCCTCCGGGGCCGGAATGGTTCCAGACTTTTGAGGTGTGCTCAGTTGCCCTCGACGGCACGGACTACCGACGCCTGACCCACAATGCGTATCGGGATCTGCACCCGGCCTGGTAGTCTCTAGCGTTCCCACGGCGCCGACCGGGGGCCAGCTAACAAGCGATTGCTACAGTCGCGGTCGAGCACGAGGCTCGCGCGTTCCGCGCTCGGTGACCAGATTGGCCGCGCAGTAGAATCGCGGGACGTTAGAACGCACTTCATCGAGGAGGAGAGTCATGCGGAGTGCAACCCTCTGCGCCATAGCCGTGCTGGCTTCAACTGCCTGTTCGGCACCCACCGAAGACTCGTCGATACGGCAGGACTGGGATACGCACGTCCGCACCTTGAATCAAGTGTTGGTCAACGAAGGAGACTTCGACCGTATTCCTGAGTTCATCGCGGAATCGTACGTGATGCATACTCCTACCGGTGCCGAAACGGGTCCTGAACTGATTCGCGACTTCGTTTCAGCTCTCCGTACCGCGTTTCCCGACCTCGAGGTCGAGACTGAAGTCCTGGCCGTCGACGGCGACAAAGTGGTATGGCGCCGAACACATCACGGCACACACGAAGGCGAGTTCATGGGCGTCGCTCCCACAGGCCGCTCGGTGACGTGGCAGGCGATCGTTGTGACTCGCTATGACGAGGGCTTGGTCGTCGAAGAGTGGGGCGCATCGACTCTAGGCGCCGCGTTGCTGACTCGGTAACGGCCTACGAGGTGCGTTCTAACAAGCGATTGCTACTGACACCGAAGAAGTCATGTGAAGCGCTACGCGCTTGTCAGGGGGCTGGCGGCGCAGCAGAATGCATATCCGTTAGGCGGAACCGGGAGACATGCCGTTGGCGCAACCGAAGAGAATGGCCACCGAGTTCCTGACGATTCTAGTTGGCATCTTGGCGGCTCTTGGCATTGAGGCCTGGTACGCCGGGGTCCGTGACCGCGCGCTCGGCCTCGAGTATCAGGTTCGGATCGCTCAAGAGCTACGGAGTGCGCGGGTCTTTCTGGAAGGCATCGGTAGGGAAGCTACGCGTGCACTCGAGTACTCGGAGGCCGCCGCTAGCTTTTTCAACACTGGCCTACCTTCCGGCGACCCTGATGAACTCGTCATAGCGATCTACAACATGGGTCGCGATAATCCGCGGAGCTTTGACCGGAGCACGTTTGAGGACATTGTCTCGACGGGACGACTCAACCTCATCGCACCGATCGAAGTCCGAGAGGCGATCCAGCGGGCCTACCGCTCCCTGGACACGTTTGAGACTCAGCTCGCCCCGTACCGTGACGAATACCTCAAGGTAGTTCGTGGCTGGATTCCACTGCACGTCATTAATCAGATCCGGGCCGAATGCTCCAGCATGAGTGCTGTCAGTTTCACTTGTCCTCCTGTCGATCTCCCCGAAGAAGACGTGCGAAAGATCCTGTCGGGGTTGTCAACGGACGAAGCGGCCCTGGCGTTCCGCCTTCGTAGGCAAGCCCTACCCGTGACCCGGGCAATCGCAGGAGAGGCCATACGGGCGGTCGATTCGGCACTCGCACTAATGTCAACGGGTGAACTATGAGGGGGTTCCGCCTAACAAGCGATTGCTTCAGTCGCGGTGAGCGGGAGGGTCGCGCGCTATTCTCACTATCTAATCTGTCGATTCGTCGACATACAAGGTGGCCACTGATTGACCCAAGACAACGGCGGCGTGTGTGACAAGACAACGGGCACCGATGGTCGTCGAGTTTGTCATGATCGTGCTTGGAGTCCTCGTCGCGTTGGCCGCCGACTCTGCGCTTGAGCGTAGGCGGCTCCGCGAAGAGGCGCGAGTCGCGCTCGAAACCCTGAGAGAAGATATCCGGAGCGACGTCACATCACTGGGGGACTACTGGGAGCCGGAGCTCGTAAGGCAAGAGAGCGCTCGATCCCGTCTGTCCTCGTTCTTGCGAGAGGTCAGCCCGATCGTCGACTCCGTACAGTTCACGAGGGATGTTGGCGCCGTGGCGAGCTACACCACCTTCGACCCCAACACTTCTGCGATTGAGGAGCTGAAGAGTAGTGGTGGACTGAGTCTGATTGGGGATCGAGAACTCAGAACGAGCATCCTCGCATACTTGAACAGCGTCGAGAACATCGCGGAGTTCGACGTGCTTCATCGGGCTCTCTTCCTGGAGATGTATGCGGAGTTGGCCACGAAGGTGGTCGGAGGGCTCGCGCTCTCGGCGGGCTTCGAGGCCGACAACTCGCTCGGGGACGCGGGAGCGCCGCAGAGGGCGAGGGAAGAGGCCGCGCGTGCGTTGGATGCAGCCGCCATTCGTGCTTCGGGCGACTTGCAGAAACTCCTTGCGGGAACGGGCCAACCGTTTTTGATCAAGGCGTCGCAGTACCGGAGACTTCATGAGCGAGGTGTGCGACTACTCGCTCGACTGGATAGCGAGTTGGCTGGGAGCTAGGCCGTGGCCATCTGACAAGCGATTGCTGCAGTCGCGGAGGATCATCAGGCTCGCGCGCTACGCTTGCGGTCTGCATCTTAGGCCCGCAGCAGAAGCGCATATCCGTTAGAAAGCCACGCCAAGGGAGGCCGATGACCGCAAGGGAGAGTATTTCCTGGTCCCGAGTTCTTGCGGAGGGGGCTGTCGTGGTCCTCTCGATTCTGCTGGCCCTCGCAGTAGACGAGTGGCGAGGTGACGTCGCGGACCGGGCCGCCGAGCGCGAGTACCTCGTTCGGTTAGTGGCGGACATTGACGCCAATCTCGAGTTGATCGAGCGACAGCATGGGAACCAGCAGAGTCAGCTCTCTAGCGCCCGTCTGATTTACCCACTGGTGAGCCGGGGTGATTGGGAGGGTCTCGATACGGCGATCGTCGTCCGGGCGGCGTACTTGGCGACCCCATCCTCTAGCCCCACATGGGTGAGCCACACGTTCAGGGAGCTGTCCTCGACCGGTCGGATGGTGCTGATCCGGAGTTCGAATCTCCGTGCCGAACTCCTCTCGTACTACGGTTACCTCGACGCCGAGGATTACGTCTACGAATTGATGTCGACGAAGTACCGGGATGCAGTGAGGTCCCGCATGGACCCAGATCTCCAATTGAAGCTTCGCGCTGAGTGCAATCCCCGAGACTTCCGCTGTCCGGTGGCGGTGTCAGCCCCTGACCTAGACCAGTTCGTGGCCTGGATAAGCTCCAATGTGGAGCTCGCGGATGGGCTTAGAAGGGTCATCATCCAATGGGCGAGGGCAGATGACGAGTTCCTTCCGAGGGTCGAGCAGCGGAGTAGAGCGCTAAGGACTTTGTTGGTGGCTGAGGCTAGCTGAAGGAAGCGTGGCATTCTAACAAGCAATTGCCTAGCTGAAGGAAGCGTGGCATTCTAACAAGCAATTGCCACTGTCGCTGGAGATCATGAGGCTCGCGCGCTACGCTGGCGGTCTGCATCTTTGGCGCACAGCAGACTCGCATATTCGTTAGGCGGAGGCTAGGAAACTGAAGATGGATGAAGGAGACATGGGCCGTTCGTTTCGCGGTCGGAGGGCGCTGATCGAGGTGGTCGTGATCGTATCTGGCGTTTTGATCGCGCTCGGCGTTGATGAATGGCGTGATGTACG
>JAZDDA010000017.1:0-2124 GCA_036679625.1 Gemmatimonadota bacterium
AAGGCGCTCACGGAGGGAACCATCGAAGACGACGACCTCGACCTGCTCAGTCGGCTGGCCGGTCGTCAGGGGGCTTCGCTGCGATCGTACGACCAGCATGTTCCTTCCGAGCTGCGCGCCCCGTACGAGACAAGCCGCGCCGCGGCCGAGATGGGCCCGGTAGCGGCCATCCGCGGGCAACTCGTCGGCGGTGACTTCTCGCTCGATCCAGGAACTTGGTTCGATATCGCCACAGCCCGCGTCGACGCCCTCCACACAATCCAAAAGGGCCTTTGGGCTGACGTTGAGGCGAGAAGCGCCGAACTGGCCGACAAGGCGCGCGCCGCGATGTGGCGGTTCATCGCATTCGGCGCCTTCATCCTCGCAGCCAGCCTCCTAGCGGCCGCCGGGGTCGGGCGGCGCCTTTCCAAACGAACGATCGACCTGGCACGGGTTGCCGGTGCCGTCCAGGCGGGAGACCTCAGCCAGCGTGCCCACGTGAGCGTCGGAGATGAGTTGGGGACGCTCGCCGTGGCTTTCAACCGCATGACCGACGACCTCACCACCCTGAACCGCACGCTGGATGCCCAAGTCGAGGCACGAACCGCCCAGTTGGCAGCCAGCGAAACTCGCATGCGGGCCATGCTCGAAGCGATCCCGGATCTGATCTTCCGCCTCAGCGCAGACGGCGTCTTCCTCGAATTCATGGCTCTAGGCGCCGCTGGAGTCTTCGCCCCGCCGGACCGGTTCATCGGCAACCGTATCGATGAGGTCCTGTCGCCGGAACTCGCCAGCGAGGTTCTGGCCGCGTCTCGCCGGGCGAGCCAATCCGGCGAAGTGCAGCACCTCGACTACCAGTTTCCTGTCGATGGGGAACTTCGGGACCGGGAGGCCCGTATCGTCGCTATTCCCGGATCGGACGAGACGATGGTGGTCGCCCGTGATATCACCCAGCGCAAAGCAGACGAGCAGAGCGTCAGGGAGTTGGTACGCTCCAAAGACGAGCTCATCGCTTCGGTATCCCACGAGCTCCGCACCCCTCTCACCGCAGTGATCGGGTTCGCCGAGCTCTTACAGGACGCCAGGTCAGGCCTGTCGCGCGCTGAACAGGAGGAGATGATCAAGTCGATCACCGACCAAGCCTCAGACATCTCCATCATCGTCGAGGATCTGTTGGTAGCGGCCAGAGCCAGGATCGACACGCTTCATGTCACCAAGGTGCCCGTCAATGTGCGGGCACAACTCGCCCAGGTGTTGGAAGTGTTGAGAGAAACGTCGGCCGATCAGATCGAGGTTGTCGGCGGACCGGTACGCGCCTCGGGCGATCCGGGTCGGGTACGTCAGATCCTCCGCAACCTGCTCACCAATGCCTCACGTTACGGCGGCGACCGCATCCAGGTCCGGATACACCGCGACGGATCAAGAGCGTTCATACGCGTCTGTGACGACGGACCGGGGATACTCGAGCAAGATCGCGAAACCATCTTCGACGCCTACTACCGGTCCCACGCATCTCCAGGCCAGCCCGGGTCGGTCGGGATCGGGCTCACCGTCTCACGCAAGCTCGCGCGCCTCATGGACGGCGACCTCACCTACCGGTACCAGGACCGCACCAGCATCTTCGAGGTCACGCTCCCCATAGCGGACGAACCCTCCAGCCTCGATCAGTCATGGACTGGCATCCGCAGCGCGGAATCGAAAAGGGAAATGAGCGCCGTGCCGGCAGGAGTTACTGAGCTCAGGTCAGGACGGTCAGCGTAACCGGACGATCGGTAAAACCGCGGGCATCTTCTTCGTAAGGCCGGCCGCCGAGTCCAGCGACTGACCGACCGGAACGCGTCACAATGGCGTCGATGTTTCCGTAGCTCACTCTCATCGTCGTCGGCTTCGTCTTGCCGCTCGTTGTGCCGTGGCGCCGCAGCTGAAGGTGAGAGAACTCCTCATGCGGCCGAGGACATTGAGCGCCCCGGTAGCGAGCATCATCTAGAGGCCGCGAATCTCGCTGCTTGACCTGTCAAGGACGGGATGACAGAGTGAAGAACGAGAAGGCCGGGCCGAGACGTAGGCGTCCATAGGCCGAACTTTCCCTCCTGCACCGAGTTCGTCGGGATGGTGCCCACCGGGGTGGGAGAGGCGGCTGGGGAC
>JAZDDA010000179.1:0-5798 GCA_036679625.1 Gemmatimonadota bacterium
GTCGCCCCCCACGTGGGGGGCGTGGATTGAAACGAGCCTCCGCTCAAGGTGGCACTGGTCGGATCGGTGTCGCCCCCCACGTGGGGGGCGTGGATTGAAACCCCTACTCCGCGGTTGCTGTGGCCTCGGGGGGCGTGGATTGAAACCTCGACGCCCACCTCGCACTGATGCGGGAGAACGGTCGCCCCCCCCCCCGCGGGGGGGGGGTGTGGATTGAAACACGATCATCGCGGTCTGAGTCGTGCGGGCCGTGACTGGGAGTAGATTGAGGTGTCGCACTAAACCCGCGGGCAAGCCAACCTCTACCGGGCCGCCGCCGGTGCTTCCCGAGAGGTGGAGCGTGTCGCCGACCGGGATCCCAGGCGAAGGCGGGGACACCCCAGCGCCATGGTTGTCTACTCCGCCGTTTCAGGCGGTGTGGGAGCAGCGCTGCTCTTCGTGGCGTAGAGGAACCCCACGAAGACCAGCGAGAGTGAGGTCAGCTCCGCAAGGTAGAGGTAGGTGAGCATTCCGAAGCGAGCGAAGGCGCTTGCACCTCCGCCCAGGATAGCGCCCCCAGCGATCAGGATGTTGCCGAGTGCGCGGTTCGGCATGATCCCCTTCCGCCAGAAGATCCAGGCAGACCAGATCGCGCCCCCGATGAGCCAGATGATTCCGTAGACGTTGAAGAACGGTGTGAGGCCTCGCACCCCGGGACTCACGATCACATGCCCGCTGAAGACCACCGGCTCCGCCAGGTCGATTCGGGCGGCGTACTCTCCGTTGATGGCGAGGTGCAGAGCCCAGGCCTCAGGGGCCTCAGGCGAGTCAGCAGACGCAGCGCCGCCGTCCAGCGCGACGCCCTTGCTCTCCATCCAATCGCGGTCTCCCAGGAGGATCCAGCGCCCCTCGACGCTCCCCTCCAGGTTGACCCCCGGTGCGGAGGCATCGAGCGTCGCATCCAGGATGTCGCTGCCCTGTACGGTCACGGCCCTCATGACGTTGCGAGCCAGCGGCGAGAGCCGGCGCCGGTCGATTGCACGGTCTGCATCGAGCGCGGTCTCCCGCAGGAGGGCGGCTGCGGCGGTCAGGACCTCCAGCTCGGTGTGCCCGGCGAGGGGGGACACGCTCTCCACCGCGCTGGCCGACATGCGGGGCTCGATCTCGGCGGTGAACATCTTCACGGTGGCGTACACGGATGCCGCGATGAGCACGACTGCGGTCGCCCGAGCAAACGTCCGATTGGCCAGAAGGTACACCGTGCCCTGGCCCATCCACGCCGCGATGAGGACCGCCCCGAAGAGGTACCAGAACTGGAAGATCGGCGTGTGCCATCCGAAAAGGCCGTGCGTCGCTTCGGTGATGCTCCCGGTGGCGAAGAATGCCAGCCCGATGCCCCACACGAGCAGGTGCGTGCCCCCCTTTGCCATGTATCGGCGCATGATCGTGGTCACGAAGACGATGCCGAGTGTGGAGGACAGCAGCGGAAGGACCTTGTTCATCACGAGCGGGACACCTCCCGCCTTGTCGAGGCCGGGCGTCCACGCTGGGAGACGGTCGAACATCACGCCAACCGCCACCAACATCATGACCCCGGTGAGTACGGAGAGCGCGATCAGCGCTACGGGGACCCAGATTGGGGCGGAGCGTTCCGGAGGAGCCATTTGAGCACCTAGACCAGGGATGAGGGGCACTGCCGTGCGCCAAGCTGTCAACTCAGCCTTGGGGAGGCAACGGGTCGCCGGCCGGCACACCCACCAAAGTGCTCGCACATCGAGTTCGCGGAGGGTGTCCTTGGGGCTCGGGAAACCCACCGATACCGCTTGCGTATTCGAGGATACAGTGGCCGGGGGACCCAGTAATCCTGCGCCTTTGCGGCCAGCTGCACTCAGTCGACGCACGCCTGAACAGAGCTCGGAGGTCGCGGATGAGAGAATCACTGCCCACCACGCCGCCCGCACACGACGCGGCCCTTCCCCTCGTGCAGATCGAGCTGAAGCGGCCCGAGCCAAC
Organism: Gemmatimonadota bacterium; assembly: GCA_036679625.1. GTDB lineage: Bacteria > Gemmatimonadota > Gemmatimonadetes > Longimicrobiales > Gaopeijiaceae > JAZDDA01. The sequence goes on from JAZDDA010000179.1 coordinate 1,993, forward strand.
GTCCCGAGCCCGACCCAAAGACCCCCCCACGCTCCACTTTCACCGTCCGGTGGAGCATGTCTTTACCGACGACCAGCGGGAGCGAACGACCGTACTGATCGGTGGGCTCTCCCCGCGCCACGATCGGCTCCTCGAGGCCTCGATCCAGGCGCTCGGCTACAAGTGTTCGGCGCTGCCCAACGTCTCGCTGGCTGGATACGAGATCGCGAAGGAGTACGGGAACAACGGCCAGTGCAACCCCACCTACTTCACGGTGGGCGCGCTGGTGAAGTACGTGCAGGATCTCGAGGCCGGGGGTCTGAGTCGAGAGGAAATCATCGACAGCTACGTCTTCGTAACTGCGGGGTCGTGCGGTACGTGCAGGTTCGGGATGTACGAGGCCGAGTATCGCCTTGCGCTGGCCAATGCGGGTTTCGAGGGCTTTCGGGTGCTTCTCTTCGGGACAGACGACGGGATCGATCAGTCCACGGGGCAGAAGGCCGGCCTGGACATGAACCTCGACTTCTTCCTCGGGCTGATCACGGCGTTCAACATCGCGGACGTCCTCAATCAGTTCCGGTATCAGCTACGGGCCTACGAGGTGGTCCCCGACTCGGTGGATGAGGTGACCGATCGAGTTCTCGATCATCTCTCGGATTTTATCCGCAGCCGAAAGAGGTTCGAGCTGGAGGACTCCGCAGCCCGATTCCTCAGCGGGAGCCGGTTCGCAGGTACGGCCAACTATCTCGGCAAGATCATCCACCAGCTCCGCAGCCGGGACTTTGTGGAGGCGGTCGAGGAGGCTCGGCAAATGTACGACGAGGTGGAGGTCGACCCCTTCAGGGTTCGCCCAATCGTGAAGGTCATCGGTGAGTTCTGGGCGCAGACCACGGAGGGCGACGGCAACTTCAACATGCATCGCTTCCTCGACCGGGAGGGAGCCGAGGTGTTCGTCGATCGGTCCCTCTTCACACGCCTGACATACCTGCTTCATATGCACAAGCAGGCGACGCTCGACCGAAAGGGGCTTCACAAGGGCGAGGGCCGTTTCGCGCACTACCTCGGCCACTACAAGAAGCGGGGTATCCTGACTCTAGCTGAACGGATCCTCAAGTACGAGAACGACCGCCTTCTGAAGGCGATGGGGGGCACGCTTCACGAGATGGCCGACCAGTACGAGCTCGCCGAAATCGCGAAGCCCTACTGGAACTGGCGGACCAGCTCGGGCGAGAGCCACCTCGAGATCGCCGAGAACATCTACTACCACACCAACCACCTCTGCCACATGGTGCTGAGCCTCAAGCCGTTCACCTGCATGCCCAGCACGCAGTCCGACGGAGTGCAGGCCAAGGTCGTGGAGGAGTTCTCGGGGATGATCTTCCTGCCCATCGAGACGTCGGGAGACGGAGAGGTCATCGCGCACAGTCGTGTGCAGATGGCGTTGGGCGCGGCGCGAGTGAAGGCCCGCAACGAGATGAACGAGGCCGTCGAGCGGACGGGCAGAACGCTCGACGAGCTGAAGGCCTACGTCGCGGGCAAGGCCGAGATGCGAAGTCCCACCTATCCGATTCCGCACTCACACGGCGTTGTGGGAAGGGCCGCGAACTTTGCGTTGCACGTGGGCGAGGTGATGGATCAGGAAGCTCCCGTCGCATCCGCTCGCCGGAGCGCGTGAGGGTGTCTTCGATAAAGCTGAGCGTCGGAATCGACGTCGGATCCACTACGGTGAAGGCCGTGCTCGTCGACACGGCAACCGGCGACATCCTGTGGAGCGACTACCAGCGCCACGAGGGAAAGCAGCTCATCAAGGTGCTGGACCTCCTGCGTGCCATGGAGGAAGACGAGCCCCGCGTGGCGGCCCACAATACCCGTGCGTTCGTGACAGGAAGCGGAGCTGCAGTCCTGGAACGCCTCCTGGGAGCCAAGTTCGTACAAGAGGTGAACGCGGTGGCGATGGCGGTCGAAAAGCTCTATCCCGAGGTGGGATCGGTCATCGAGCTAGGCGGTCAGGACGCCAAGATCATCATCTTCAAGGATGATCCCGGCACGGGTGGGAAGCGAAAGATCCCGACCATGAACGACAAGTGCGCCGGGGGGACGGGCGCCGTGCTCGACAAGATCAGCGCCAAGCTCGGGTTGTCGGGCGAACAGCTGGCGATGCAGAGGTATGATGGGATCAAGCTCCATCACGTGGCCGGAAAGTGCGGGGTGTTTGCCGAGACGGACATCAACAGCCTCCAGCTCGTAGGGATCCCCACCGATCAGCTGATGGCGAGCCTCTTCGATGCGATCGTCGGGCAGAACCTCTCGGTACTCACGCGGGGCTACACGCTCCGGCCGCAGGTCTTGCTGTTGGGTGGGCCCAACTCCTTCATCCGCGGTATGCCCGAGGCGTGGAAGGCGAACATCCCCCCGATCTGGGAAGAGCGCGAGTACCCGCTGCCGGAGGGAGTAGACCCGGCAGACCTCATCTTCGTACCCGACAACGCGGAGTACTTCGGTGCCCTCGGAGCGGTCGAATACGGGCACACCGAGGACGACGATGTCGGGCGCTACACCGGTTTCGCGGCGCTCGAGAGCTTCGTGGAGACCGGCGGAGCCGCGGGGGACGTGGTACGTGCCGAGGGTCTCAGCAAGAGTGCAGACGAGCTGGCTGCCTTCAAGGAGGAGTACCGCAAGGTGCCGTTCATACCGGCGACCTTCGAGCCGGGCGACCATGTGGAAGCCTTCCTCGGCCTCGATGGTGGTTCCACCTCCACCAAGGCGGTGCTCCTCGACCGCGACGCCAACGTCCTGGTCAAGGCGTACCGGCTATCCGGCGGCAACCCCATCGAAGACACCAAGGGGGTGATTGCCGAACTGTGGGAAGCCGTCGAGGGTGCAGGAGCCTCTCTCGAGATCGCCGGGTTCGGCGTCACGGGATACGCCAAGGATATCCTCAAGGACGTCTTCGGCGCTGACGTGGCCATCGTCGAGACCGTCGCGCATACCGCATCTGCGCTCCACTTCTACGACGAGGTGGACGTGATCTGCGATGTCGGAGGTCAGGACATCAAGATCATGGTCCTGCTCAACGGGCAGGTGAAGGACTTCAAGCTGAACACACAGTGTTCGGCGGGGAACGGATACTTCCTGCAGAGCACCGCACAGAGCCTTGGGGTCGAGTTGGAGGACTTCGCCGACCTGGCGTTCGGGGCCGATTCGATGCCGACGTTCAGCTACGGGTGCGCGGTGTTCATGCAGTCGGACATCGTAAGCTTTCAGCGCCAGGGATGGACTCCGGCACAGATCATGGCGGGGTTGGCGGCCGTGCTGCCCAAGAATATCTGGTTGTATGTTGCCCAGATGCCCAACCTGGCTCGCTTGGGCACGCGCTTTGTGCTACAGGGAGGCACGCAGCGCAACATGGCTGCCGTGAAGGCACAGGTGGACTTCATTCGGTCGAAATTCGAAGGAAAGGGGGTCGAACCCCACATCGTCGTGCACGAGCACTGTGGCGAGAGCGGCGCGATCGGGGCGGGCCTGGAGGCCCTGCGCGTGTCGAAGGCGGAAAAGGCCACCACCTTCGTAGGGCTGGCCGAGACCGCCGCTACCCGCTACACCACGACGACGAACGAAGACACACGCTGTGACTTCTGCAAGAACACATGCCTACGCACCTTCATCGATGTAAGCGTGGGGGGGACCAACGGAGCCTCGGCCGCCTCTCAGAATGGAAGCCTGCCGCCCTCGAAGGTTCCGCGTCCCGAGGGCACCCGTCGGCTTATCGTCGGCAACTCGTGTGAGAAGGGGCTCGTGGAGAGCGTCGACGCCATGCGGGTCATCAA
>JAZDDA010000180.1:0-2249 GCA_036679625.1 Gemmatimonadota bacterium
AGAGGTGGACCCCGGATTTCGGACAGGTTGCTAAGGTGGGATCCAGACCAAGGAGAAGGAGTCTGGAATGCCACGCAAGAGACGGAGTTATCCAGCAGAGCTGAAGGCGAAGGTGGCTTTGGAGGCGCTTCGGGAGGAAGCAACGATGGCGGAGCTGGCGGCCCGCTACGATGTGCACCCGAACCTGATTGCCAACTGGAAAAAGAAGGCTCGGCAGAAAGTGCTGGCTGGCTTCTCGGGCAGGCAAGAGCGGGATGAGATCTCTCGGGAGGCGGAGATAAAGGAACTGCGGGCAAAGATCGGGGAGCTCGTCATCGAGCGAGATTTTTTAGCCAAGGTCTTCGGTCGTTGAGTGGCGGCCGGAGAGTAGCGATGGTTGAACCCGAGCATGCACGGCTGAGCATCGTGCGGCAGTGCCGCTTGGTATCGATTGCGCGCTCGTCGTTTTACTACCAGGGCAAGGGCGAGAGCGAGTTGAACCTGCGCCTGATGCGGTTGATCGACGAGCAGTATTTGGAGACGCCGTTTTACGGCTCCCGTCAGATGAAGCGCTGGCTGTATCGTGAGGGCTACACGGTCTCTCGCAAGCGGGTGCGCCGCCTGATGCGGTTGCTGGGGTTGCAGGCTGTCTTTCAGCGCCCGCGGACGTCTCAGCCGCACCCGGAGCACAGGATCTATCCTTACCTACTGCGGGATCTGGAGATCACGCGACCGAACCAGGTTTGGTGTGCGGATCTGACCTACATCCCGCTCCAGCGAGGCTTTCTGTACCTGGTGGCAGTGATGGACTGGGCGAGCCGCAAGGTGCTGTCGTGGCGCCTGTCCAACACGCTCGATGCGAGCTTCTGCGTGGAGGCCTTGCAAGAGGCGCTCGAGCACTACGGCGCGCCCGAGATCTTCAACACCGATCAGGGCAGCCAATTCACCAGCGTCGAGTTCACCGACGTGCTCAAGGAGGCCGGCATTCGGATCTCGATGGACGGCAAGGGTCGCTGGATGGACAATGTCTTCATCGAGCGACTGTGGCGATCACTCAAGTACGAGTGCGTCTACCTGTCGGAGTTTGAAACTGGCGCCCAGGCCCGGACCGGGATCGGCTGGTGGATCGACTTCTACGACTTCCACCGGCCCCACTCCTCGCTCAACGACCGGACGCCCAACGAGGCTTACACTGACGACGGCTCTGACAGGAGACCGGGGCTAGCCCCGGTCTCCTGTCAGAGCCAGGCAGCTTGAATCATGCACCCGGATTCCACCTTAATTGTCACGAAAACCTGTCCAAAGGATGGGGTCCACCTCTGATGGGGTCCACCTCTTCTCTCCTTGGGGGATGTCTTGAGGATGCTCGTGGCGAAGACCTTGTCCATCTTCCGCGATTGCCGTCTGACTCGATATCCTCATCCTCACGCCTGCTTCGGTGCAACTACCTTCCATTCCTATCGAGGCTTCATCTCTAGCTGGTCCTTCTCCTGGGATTCCCGTTACGCACCGGATCGCCTACAGCACGGACTCCTCGCAAGCCCCTGCTTGACAGCACCGGTCAACTTGTGGGGTTTGGCGACCGTAGTGAAGCTAGAGCAAGAGGTCGGCGCGCCGGTGGTGCTCGCGAAGCGACGCTGCGCGTGACCACCTGGAAAGCCCTGGCCTTCTTGCCTAGCGGTCCAGGGATCACCAAGACGCACTCCAGACCCTGCACCTCGTACGACAATTCGTACTCGGCGACCCCCCGTTCAGGTTGCTCAAGTACCCTCCCGAGTGCCCTATGCGCCTCGTCTCGCAGGGCTCCTGCCGCTCCCTCGTCCAGCGACACAACCACTCGCACCGCACCCCCGGCACAGCGCTGGTGCTGCTGCTGACTGGGCATCACGGGGTCGCACAGCAGACCCGCGACCGGGGTGCCGAACCGCGCCGGGCAGTCTGCCGGTCCCGGGTCGAGGGCTCCGTCAACAAACCAACCGTTCCGCTGCCGACAATCCGCGTCATGGTGTGGATCAACAACGCCGCCACGCACGAGGAGGTTCACGGATTGCTCCCTCCCACCGTCTTGTCCAGGTTGACGGATACCGTACCCGCGTCGCTGGCACTGGTGTTCAATGCACGCGCTCGAATCGCTTCAACGTCTTCCTTTCTTAGCGAGAGGTGGACCCCGGATTTCGGACAGGTTGCTAAGGTGGGATCCAGACCAAGGAGAAGGAGTCTGGAATGCCACGCAAGAGACGGAGTTATCCAGCAGAGCTGAAGGCGAAGGT
>JAZDDA010000181.1:0-6265 GCA_036679625.1 Gemmatimonadota bacterium
GACACCATCGAAGTGCATCCCATCGACTTCGACAACCCAGGGGCCTTGGTCGAGTCTCTCCGGGGCGCCTACGCGCTACACAACACCTACTGGGTTCGCTACGACCACAAGAAGGGGGCCGCCGAATTCAGCTACACCAAAGCTGTGGAGAACACCCGGATCCTGTTCGATTGTGCCGAAGAGGCAGGGGTGGCACGGGTCGTCCACATAAGCGTGGCCAACGCCAGTGAGGAATCCGACTGGGGGTACTTCAGGGGGAAAGCACTCCTCGAGCGGGAGTTGGGGGCGTCTGGCCTGTCATATGCGATCGTTCGCCCAGCCGTCATCTACGGCGGCACCGAAAACGTGCTGATCAACAACATCGCCTGGCTGCTTCGCCATCTGCCCGTCTTCGGCGTGTTCGGTCGAGGGGATGCCCGCCTGACCCCGATCCATGTCGAAGACCTCGCACGAATCTGTGTGGAAGCAGCCGATCGGGACACTGATGAAACTCTCGACGCGGTAGGCCCCGAAACGTTCACCTATCGGGAGATGGTCGAGAGGATGGCTGACGCAATGGGGCTCCGCAGACCCATCGTGCCCATCCCCGACATTGTCGCCCTGGCCGCGGGCAGGGTTCTCGGCCTCTTCCTGCGAGACATCGTCATCACTCGACACGAGATCTCGGGTTTGCGCGACGAGACGATGTATACGGGGACCGAGCCACTCGGCACAACGAAGTTCAGCGACTGGCTGGCGTCCGAAGGCGACACGCTCGGACGGCGCTACGTCAATGATCTCAGTCGCCGACGCTGAACATCACCTCTACGGAGTACCGTCACGCCTTATCCATGCGTCGTGGGGTGAGCAGACGGCGGCCAGATTGTTGCGCTTGATTGGTTCGTAGCCGATCGCAGTTCGCATGTCGAGGAGAGCCGGGACTGGGCTGAGGCGGATCAGGCGAGTGAGTCATGCGCGTCACATGAATCGTGCCCTCGCCGGGCACCCACGCGTCGCCTCGTCTTGATAGGCTCCCGATACGCCACGAGGCGAGGCGCGCTCGGGCGGTGTCACTGACCCAACGGCGGCTCGTTGGGCTGGAACACAGGTCGAGCAAACGCGTTGCGGCGTCCCAACAGAACGAAGAAGGAGGAACCAGCGTGAGGAGACACCTAAGTTCGAAGTGGTTGGGGGGCGTCCTGGCATTCTTACTTGTCCTCGCGGCATGTAGCCCGGCCGCCGAGGAGCCCACGGCCACAACCCAAGCCCCAGAAGCCGAGGCCCCGGGTACGACTCAGGCCACTGAACCGGCCACCCCGACCACCGAGGCAGCACCCAAAGGAGAGGTGAAGATCGGTGCGTTGACATCGCTCACCGCGACCTTCGCTCCGTGGGGCGTCTCGGCGCTAGACGGCATGCGGCTGGCAGTTGAGGAGATCAACGCCGCCGGTGGGGCCGACGGCTACACATTGGTGCTCGTTGAGGCCGACACCCAGTCCAACGCCGAAGAGGCCGTCAAAGCCTTCGAGCGGATGGTCGAAGACGGGGTCGTCGCCATCGGCGGGCCAATCTCTAGTGATGTCGGGCTCAACACCGCCATCGCGGCCGAGGAACTTCAGGTGCCACTGTTCCTGGTGAAAGCGGGTTCAGGGGCGATCCTCACCCGGGACAGCCGTTACACATTCCGGACTTGCCTACCCGCCGCACCCATGACCATGGGGCCCATCGCCCAGTACGCCCAGGAGCAGGGCGTCTCCAGGGTGGGGGCCATCATCGCCGACTACGGCTGGGGACGAGCCATCGAGGCGGCTCTGCTCGACACCTTCGCCGGGCTGCCGGACATCGACCTTCAGATCGAGGTGGCACCGATTGGCGAGAAGGACTTCACCACCTACCTGCGGAGCCTCGCTGAATTCGACCCCCAGCTGATCGTCGCCACGGGGCACCCGCCCGGGGCGGGCGCCATCACCGTGCAGTCCGCTGACCTCGGTTTCGACGTGCCCATCGCCGGCGCCTGGTTCCCGCTGTCGCTCATGATGGGCGGCGGGGCCGCCGAGGCGGCCGTCGGGCGCTACGCCGACTTCGGATGCGCCGACTACGACAGTCAGAGCTACCAGGACCTGGCGAAGCGCTACTTGGCGTTCTCGGACAACGTCTTCTTGGAGGACGACGCGGTCGCCGGTTACGGGATCGTCACCATGGTCGCCGACGCCATCGCCAATGTCGGGCCCGATCCAGTGGCCATCGCCGAGTATCTCCACGGCCAGACCTACGACCTGCCGGGATACTCCTTCCAGATGGCATGGACCGAATGGGGCGAGCTTGCCAAGGCGCAGCCGACGTTCGTCATCATGAGGGACAGCGGGGCCCCAGCAGGAGTCAACGACAGTGGTGATTGGTGGCCCGAGCTCCTGATTCGCTCGGAGCCCCTCGAGCCCTACGCGCCGTAAGGCAAACAACATATGGCCATCCTGGCTCTGGAAGGCGTTGAGAAGCGGTTCGGCGGCCTTCCGGCCCTGGGTGGTGTCACCCTTGGGGTCGACGATGGTGAGATTCTCGCCATCGTCGGCCCCAACGGCGCCGGCAAGAGCACGGCATAGCAACGGTGCTCCAGACTCCGAGGACCTTCAGCTCGCTGACGGTGGCAGAGAACGTCGTGCTGGGAGCGATGTTCGGGGGTCCCAATGGCATCTCCCCGGAGAGCGATGCTCGATCTCGCGCGGCCGAAGCCCTCGAGTTCGTCGGTCTCGCCGACCGTGCCGACCAAAGGGTCTCCACCCTCAATTTGCATGAACAGCGCTTCCTCGAGCTGGCAAGGGCCATCGCCGGGCACCCGAAGCTGCTGCTCCTCGACGAAGTGATGGCCGGTCTCAACGACACCGAGCTGGTCGCCTCGATCGAGATCGTTCGGACTGTCCGCGACCAGTTGGGCGTTACGGTCATCTGGGTCGAACACGTGATGAAGGCGGTAATGAACCTCGCCGAGAGGATCGTGGTGCTTGATTTCGGGCTGGTGCTCGCCGAGGGCGAGCCCGAGGTCGTGATGCGAGACCCGGCCGTCGTGGCAGCGTATCTGGGCAGCGAGGCCCACACCGGTGCTTGAGATAAGCGGACTGTCGGCCGGTTACTTCGGCGAAGACGTCGTCCACGACGTCTCCCTAAACGTGAGCGAAGGCGAGGCGGTCACAATCATCGGCTCCAACGGCGCCGGCAAGACAACCCTGTTCAAGGCGGTGTGCGGCTTGCTGGCCGCGTCGGGCGGAACGGTTGTCTTCGACGGTGAGGTGATCTCCGGGATGGCAGCCCATCGCATTGCCAGGAGCGGCGTCTCCTACGTCCCCGCGGAACGTCACCTGTTTCCGCGAATGACCGTCCAGGAGAACCTGGCACTCGGTGCCTACCCTGACAAGCCGGACGACGACGATTTCGAACTCGTCTTCGATCTCTTCCCTCGTCTGAGCGAACGAGTCGGCCAGCGGGCCGGAACGATGAGCGGCGGTGAGCAACAGATGCTGGCGGTGGGTCGGGGACTCATGTCCAAGCCCAAGGTGATGATGCTCGACGAACCAACCACCGGCCTCGCCCCAAAGTTGGCGGCCGAGGCATACGCGGCGCTGGCCCGTCTCAAAGACCAGGGCCTGACTCTGCTGATTGCCGAGCAGCAGGTACCCCTGGCTCTCAGCCTCGCTGATCGCGGCTACGTGATCGAAAACGGTCGGATCGAGCTGGAAGGAACGGCGGCGGAGTTGGAGAAGAACCCCGACGTCAAGCGCGCCTACCTGGGGATCGCATGAAAGCGGTTCTCTTCGACGGTCTCGTCCTAGGCCTCCAGTACGGTCTACTCGGCGTCGGACTGACGCTGGTCTACGGTCTCGGCGGGATACTCAACCTGGCCCACGGCCAGATGGCTGTGGTCGCCGCTATCTCGGCAGCCCTCGCCATGAACGCCGGCATGCCGGCCGTGCCGGCGGTTCTGCTCGGCCTCCTCGTCGGTGGTCTAATCGGCCTTCTACTCGACTCGACGGTGATGCGGCCGGTCTACAAGGAACGGGGAGAGTCCAGAGTTCTCTTGAGTCTCCTGCTGACCATCGGCATCGGATTCGTCATCGATGGTCTCCTGGTTTGGCAATTCCCCATCGCGACGCTGCGACTCAACATCGGCGGCGGCCCCATCTCGATATTCGGTGTTCCCATGCGCGCCGGCAGCCTTGTGGCCACGGCGGTGGCGCTCATCGCCGCAGGTCTGCTGGTGGCCTTCTTCCGCTACTCGGTGACCGGTAGGGCGGTGCGCTCGGTGATCCAGGATGAGGAGGGCGCCCGGCTGGTAGGAGTGAATCCGGCTGCCGTCCGAACGCTGATCTTCAGCCTGAGCGGTGTGCTCGCCGGACTCGTCGCCGTCACCCGTTCCATGACCGCCCCGATCGGAGTGACCGCGGGTATCAGCTTCACGATCCTGGCGCTGATCGTTGCCGTGATCGGTGGCCTCGGCAGTGTCGCCGGCTCGTTCCTGGCTGGCATGATCCTCGGCGTCATCAACACGATCAGCTCCTTCTACATCGGGACCTACATCACAACGATCGTGCTGCTGACAGCCGCCGCGGTCACCATCCTCATTCGCCCGTCGGGTCTGCTGGGACAGCGGGAATGACCGTCATCGCCGCCCCCCGAACCACGAGTTCCCTCACCCGGGGACTCCTTCCCGTGCTGGTGACGGGAGCCGTGCTGGCCCTCGTTCCCCTCCGGTACGGGGAATCGAGAGTCATGATGGGGATCGCGGTCGCCGGAGTGCTGTTCGCGGCCTACGCAATCGCCTTCAACATCATCTTCGGGAGTACCGGACAGCTCTTCCTCTGTGTGGGTGCTCTCGCCGGGATCGGCGGCTACACATCGGTGATCCTGTCGGATCAGTTCGGTCTGCCGATGCTGGTGACGATCGGAGCGGGCACGGCGCTGGCCGGTTTATTCGGCGCCTCCTTCAGTTGGATCGCGGTCCGGCGCTCCCTCGACACCATCTTCGTGGGCATTGTTACCCTCGCCTTCTCCCTGGCCTTCGAACAGTTCATCCTCGGCCAGCGTGACTTCACCGGAGGTGAGACCGGGTTACGTGTGGGAACCGGTGGCGACACTTTCCTGCGCGAGCAGGTACCGCCCTACTACCTGTTCGTTGGGCTCCTCGTCGTCTACCTGATCATCTATCTGCTCCTCCACCGCTCCCACCTGGGCTGGGCGTTCCGGGCGCTGCGCGACGACGAGGAGGCGGCCGAGCTCGCCGGGGTCAACGTGACCCGCTATCGAATCTACGCCGGGGTGATCGGGTCGGCGATGATCGGTCTGGCAGGAGCCCTGTTCGCCCATGTCGAGGGGTTCATCGGCCCCTCGACCTACTCCTTCGGCAGCGTGGACATACGGGTACTGGTCATCCTGGCCTTCGGAGGAATCGGGACTTTGCTCGGCCCGATAGTCGGCGCAGCCACCTTCACGGTCCTCGACGAGCTCCTGGCCGGACTCACCCAGCTACGGGTTGTGATCTACGGAGCCCTGATCGTCGCCATCTTCCTCGGCTTCAAACGAGGGGCCATCGCCACGGTGGCTTCGTGGTGGCGACGAGAGTGACCGGTGTGTCCTACTCCCTCAGCTTGAAACGCTGAATCTTGCCCGTCGCTGTCCTGGGAAAGTCATCGACATAGTCGACCACATGGGGGAACTGGTAGCGCTGCAGGGCAGCCTTGCACCACTGCTGCAATTCGACAGTGAGATCGTCTCCCTCCTCGTACCCCTCGTTGAGGATCACCGCGGCCTTGATCCGTGATCGGTTGTCGATGTTGACGGCCACAACCGCTGCCTCGCGGACCGCCTCATGCTCCATGAGCCGGTTCTCGATCTCGATGGGGCTCACCCAGAGACCACCGATTTTCATCATGTCGTCGATCCGGCCCAGGTAGGTGTAGTAGCCGTCGTCGTCCTTCTGGTACCGATCGCCCGACAGGAACCAGTCGCCACGGATCTTGTCCCGGGTCCGCTCGGGCTGGTTCCAGTAGGTGCTGAGCATGCTGGGGCCCTTCACCCACATCTCGCCAGGTTCACCGGGCGCCGCCACGTCGCCCTCGGTGTCGTGAATCTCAACCTCGTAACCGTCGACGGGTGTGCCGGAGGTGCCCGGTTTCACCGCCCCCGCCCGGTTGGAGACATATATGTGGAGCATCTCGGTGGAACCGATCCCGTCGAGGATCTCGACTCCGGTCCGCTCGTGGAACTGACGCCATATCTCGGGAGGCAGCGGCTCGGC
>JAZDDA010000182.1:0-11279 GCA_036679625.1 Gemmatimonadota bacterium
GGGGCTCACCTCGGTCTGGGCCACCGAGATCTTGCGGTGGTCCACATTCACGTCGTACTGGGCCCGCAGCGCAGACTCAACGTTTCGTACGGTCTGCTTGGGGGTCGCGCCCTCGCCCATGAGGATGTGGATCTCTTCGATCTCACCGCTGGAGCGTGCGACGACACGAGCCGACACCACGCCCTTGAGCGATCCCAGGAGCCGTTCGGCACCGTCGATCGTCCACGCGCCATTACGCGAGTCGGACGACTCGTCTCGGCCCGTCACAGGGTCGCTGAATCTGATAAAGAGTCCTGACACTTAATCGACCCCCAGGGTCGCCGAACTGCGCCCCCCAGTGATCGGGTGGACGTCGCTCGCTTTAGGTTTGCCGCTCTCTGTTGAGTCACGCGTCCCCGGTCCAGAACCGTCAGGTGCTGGCTGTTCCCCCGCACTTCGAGGGGACTGATCAAATGTTTACGGAAACAATAAACATATGCCCGCTCCCCCCGTTGCTGTCAAGAACGTCAATCATCACAAGGAACATCGGGATTTGAGCGAAGGCTGGGTGCCGACGCGTTCTGTAAAAAAAAGTCGTAAAAATACCGGCAGAATCCGCCATATGTTTATGGGCTCCTGTAGCAGGGAATCCAACCCCCGCTTCTGGACAACACCCAACCGAAGCCCCAATCTTCCCGTTGTCCAAACCGTGCCTGCATTCACCCCTCCACGCATGACGAGGCCCCTATGCGACTTCGGTCCGCTTTCGACAGGATTTTTGCTCTCAGCCTCCCTCTGGCACTGCTCGCAATTGTGCCGGCAAACCCTGCATCCGCGCAGGAATCCGGTGTTCGGGCGGGCGACAAGGTCACCATCGACTTCTATACCGCCGCGGGCAATCAGCTGAGCGAGATTACCGGCGAACGCATCGTCAACCGAGACGGCGAGCTGTTCCTGCCCTTCGTGGGGACGGCCCATGTAGAGGACCTCACCGCCCGCGAGATTCGTGAGCTGCTCACCGAGCGCTACTCGGAGTTCTTCTCGGATCCGGTGGTGGAGGTGACGGTGAAGATCAAGGTGAATGTGACCGGTGCGGTCGCGCGCGCGGGGAGCTTCTTCCTGGATCCGTCCTCTACCGTTATCGACGCCCTCTCCGGGGCAGGAGGCACGGGGACGGGGCTCGACCTCAGGGGCATCGGTTCCGGCGCCCCTGACGCCAGGAACGTGCGTCTGGTGCGAGACGGCGTCACGCGCGTTCTCAACCTGGACCCTCTCGGTGGAGACCGGGCGGCTATCGACATGCCGATTCAGTCAGGAGACTGGCTGCACGTTCCGCCGATGCCGCGGTCACGCACCCGCGAGAACATCCAGTTCTGGGGCACGCTCGTGTCGCTCACCGCCGGTGTGATCGGCGTCATCATCGCGGTCTCCGGCTGAGGCGGCGCACTAGTCCATGATGCAGCAGACCGGGCGGGACGGATGGATCGAAGTCGTGTCGGGCGTGATGTTCAGCGGCAAGTCCGAGGAGCTGCTCCGACGCGTCCGGCGGGCGCTGATCGCTCGCAAACGGGTGCAGGTGTTCAAGTCGCACCTGGATGACCGTTACGGCGGCATCTTTCGCATCAGCTCGCACGACGGCACGCAGCTCGAGGCCATTCCGGTAAACCGCTCGCTGCAGATTGCCGAGTTGGTGAAGCCCGAGACCGAGGTGGTGGCCATCGACGAAGCCCACTTCCTGGACGACGGCATCGTGGCGGTCGTCAACGAGCTGGCCGACCGGGGGGTGAGGGTGATCCTGACCGGCACGGACATGGACTTTCGTGGAGAGCCCTTTGGGCCGGTGCCCAAGCTGCTCGCGATCGCCGAGACCGTAGACAAACTGCACGCCATCTGCGTGGTCTGCGGAGAGCTCGCCACCCGCAACCAGCGACTGATCGATGGCGAGCCCGCACCCGCCGAAGGACCCACGATTCAGGTGGGGGGGTCTGAGACGTACGAGGCGCGCTGCCGCAAGTGCCATATGGTGCCCGCGCTCGATCGGCGCCAGACGGAGCTGAAGATGCCGGAGGCCGCGCCCTCGGGGCGTTGACACATTCTGGGACCTTGGGTACCGTTTTCTCCCTTTCGTATAGATATTCAGGTACGAACTGATCCCGTGTAGCTCAGTTGGTAGAGCAGGCGGCTGTTAACCGCCTTGTCGCAGGTTCGAGTCCTGCCGCGGGAGCTCAACCGAGAAGCCTCGTCCCCCCGGGACGGGGCTTTTTGCGTTGGGGGAGGTTGGGCCGCGCCGTCACTCATAATGGTCATCCGTTTACATAAGTCTACATATATATTATTCTTACACATATACGATAACGGAGAGCACCATGACCGCACGAACACGCAGGATGAGCCCACCGACTACGGCGGTTCTGCGGGCTATCGTCGAGGGCTCGTCGTACGGTTTCGACATCATGGACGCGACCGGACTCCCGTCGGGCACGGTCTACCCGATTCTGAGCCGAACCGAGAAGCGGGGCTTTGTGGTCTCGCGGTGGGAGGACACAGCCGTGGAACGCGAGCCGGGGCGTCCGCCTCGGCGGTACTACACAGTGACTCCGGCTGGCTCAGATGCTCTTAGTGTGGCGGTTGCGCACTTCCGCACGTTGGGAGAACCCATTCCGAGCAGGAGTTGACGGACCGTTGAAGCGTGGGGTAGAGCGTTGGTTCGCGTTGGTGGCAATACGGATCGCTTCCCTCATAATGCCCGGCAGTTTGAGGGTGAAGTGGCGGCGGGAATGGGCCGGGGAGATCTGGGCTCGATCGGATGAAGGGCGTCCCGTCATCTGGCACGCGCTAGGCGCGTACCGGCACAGCGTCTGGGTCAGCGGGGACGCATTGGTGAGTCTACTGCGGAGGTCCCGCGGCGATGTTCGCTATGCGATCCGAACCCTACGTCGGCGCCCACTCTTCACGCTGACCGTGGTAGCGACGCTAGCGCTCGGTATCGGTGCCACGACTGCTGTGTTCAGTGTAGTCGACAAGGTTCTTCTAGCGCCACTCCCTTATCCTGGTGGAGAGCGCCTAGTGCAGGTGACTGCCACCTACACGCCACGCGATATCAAGCAGGGCGGGCGGACCACGACGCTCGAAGCGTTGGAAGCCTACACCGTCGCCGACAGGAACCTCATCGGCTCAGGGACTCCGGCGGTGGTGCAGGAGGGCAGCGTGACGTCCGGGTTCTTAAGCGATCTCCTCGACGTATCCCCACTGCTCGGGCGGACGTTCACCACCCGGGAGAACGAACCAGGACTTGGCTCCGTGGCGATACTCGCGGAGTCCCTATGGCGTGAGCGTTTTGGTGCGAGCGTCGACGTGATTGGTCGTACCATTCGCATAGACGACCAGCCGCGGGAGATCATTGGCGTGCTCCCTGAAGTGGCCATCCTTCCACTAGTAGATGTCTGGACCCCGGCGGATCTCTCTCTGGATTGGGCCCGAACCCGCACACGCTTCGGCTCCCTGACCACCTTGGCGCGGGCGCGCGCCGGTGTCGATCTCGAAGCCGTCCGCCAGGACCTCGCGACCGTCTCAGAGGGGGCCGGATCCGAGTTCGGGAGCACCGTGGAGCCGTGGCGTGCTGAGGTGTTCGATTATCGCTCACTGCTCGTCGGCGACGTAGAGGCGAACCTTTGGATTCTGATGGGCGCGGTGGTGGCGGTGCTTCTGATCGCATGCGTCAACATCGCCAACCTCCTTCTGGCTCGAGGCGTTGAGAGAACCCCCGAGTTGGTCCTGCGCTCCAGCCTTGGGGCCTCAATCGGTGACCTCGCTCGACAGGTATTCCTGGAGGGAGCCGTACTCGCCGGCGTGGGCGGCTTGGTGGGGATGGGATTGGCATGGGTCGGTCTGGACGTCCTGATGGCTTGGGTTCCGGCCGAGATTCCGCTCGGCAGCACGACCGGCATGGACAGCCGGGTACTTCTGTTCGGGTTCTCCGTGACCGTGTTCACAGGAGTACTCTTCAGCGTTCTTCCGGCGCTCCGCACCGGTAAGCTCTCGATCGGTCGAATCAGAGCTCAGAACGCCTCGATTGGGCGTCATGAGAAGATGCGGGGCGCCGTCTTGCTCGGACTCGAAGTCGCCCAGGCAACCGCACTCCTGGTCGCGGCAATCCTGATGGTTACCACGCTCCTTCATAAGAAGGACGCGGACTCCGGATTCAACCCCGACGGTATAATTTTCGTCCATCTAAACATGCCGACCTATGACTATGGCAGGGGCGGATTCACCGACTCGGCATTGAGGGATCGCTTCGTCGAGGAGCTCAAGCCCAGGATCGTAGCCCTGCCGGGTGTGGAGAGCGTTGGTGTTGGGACCGCAACGCCGTTCACAGGCATGACGTTCATGACAGCACTCCAGCAGGAGGGAGGTCCTCGAGTCGGGTCGAGCAATGGTGGCCTCGGCGTCGCTTCTGAGGGCGACCTCATCTGGTTCGCACAGCTCTGGGTCGATGCCCAATACTTGGCGACGCTGGGCCTACCCATCGTAAGTGGAAGACCTTTCCGCGATTCCGACCGGGGTGGGAGCCCGGTCGTGTTAATCAACGAGACTGCGGCAGCCGCTTTCTGGCCAGGCGAATCCGCATTGGGTTGGAGAGTCCGCTCGGGGGCCGATGGGTCGTGGACGACGATCGTGGGCGTGGTCCGTGATTTCGAGCATCCGGGGATACCCACCGCTGGCCAGGCCGAGATCTACTCCCCGCTCGATGCGACCCCTCAACTTGTAACCCTTCTCGTCCGCTTCGACGGCGAGGCCGACGTCATTCGCCAGCAAATTCAGAGGGCGATTTGGGCCATCGACCCCGACCTCCCCATTCCCGCCGTCAGGACCGCTCGAGAGGTGCTCGCCGCGTCCTTGGGGATGACTGAGTTCTACACCCTACTCCTGGGTCTATTCGCTGGTCTGGCGATCCTTCTCACATCGGTAGGCATCTACGGCGTGATGGCGTATTCCGTCGCTAGGAGGACCCGGGAAATGGGTATCCGGATCGCGCTAGGAGCGGATCAGACCCGATTGACAGCAGTGGTCCTACGAGAGGCGATGGGGGTCGTCGGGACAGGCCTGATCATCGGCTTGCTCATGGCGCGCGTCGGATCTCGAATCATGGAGAGCCTTCTGTTCGAGGTCGAACCGACGGACCCGTTTACATACGGCATAGTAGCGCTCGTAGTCAGCGTCACTTCAGTCGCAGCGGTTTGGTTCCCTGCGCGGCGGGCCACCAAGGCTAATCTCCTCGACGTGCTCCGAGCGGATTGAGTGAGGTGGTCAGGCCGCAGGTCCGCGGAGGGAGGAAGACCTACCCCATCAACCCGACCCGTCCCGGGCGACGGGCAGCCTCAATCCGTCGGGTCCTGGATCAGCGTGTACACCCTGATCCGGTCCACGCCGAGGGCGTCCTTGTGGACTCCCGTCACCCTGCCGTGGGCCACCTGCCTGATGACGAACCCGTCGGGAACCGTCAGTGACCCGAGCCACCGAAACTCCGGTGACAGAACGGTCCAGCGCGTCCCTGATTCCCAGGGCGGATAGTAGTCCCGCACCCACACGTTGCCTTCATCGTCCGAGAGAAGATCCGCGTACGTGGGCAAGGTCTCCGGGTACGGGACTTCATCGAGCCACCGTCGCCGTCCCACCCGCCCCGACTCAGAACCGTCCTCCATGTGATATGCGTCGTATTGGCTCCGCAGCTCCTCGGTGACGGCACGACCGGGCGGGCTCCATCGAATGATCGTCTCGAGCGTTGCATCCGGGCCCCACACCTGTATCTCGGGCTCGATTCCACTCCCAAGGAGGGCTCTGCTCCCCAGGCCAGCCGCCTTCCAGAATCCGGACGCAAACGGAGTGTACGACAGGAACTCGCCAAGCTCGGCACGCGACCAACGGGTGGCACCGACCAGGAGCGCGAGGGGGCCTATATAGTCACTCGACGAAGACCAGAGGTGGTACTGGATCGTATCCCTCATGTACCCCTGTGCATTGTCGGGCGTAAATCCTCGTCCGTAGCCGTACATGAGTACGCTTCCGTTTTCGAGGACTTCGTGCGGCCCGCCCGCCGGGGCCTCCGCGCCAAAGCGGAAGGCATACGTGCGCGCCAAGGTGCCGCCAGAATCGAGCACCGTAACGCGGGGCCGGAGCTGGTCCAGCACGTAGATGGAATCTCCATCTGCGATCGTTAGCCCCGCTGGAGAGACATACTCACCCGGCCCTTCACCCTCACCTCCGCTTCGCGACAAGAACTCCCCGGTCGCAGAGAAGAATCGGACGTCCTTGGACATCCGGTCCAGCGCAACCACCCGACCATCCGCCAGACGCACGACATCCGCAACAGACCCAAACAGGTATTCATTCGGCCCATCTTGAAGGCCGATCTCAAGTTCGGGCTCCTGGGAGAGGCGCCAGAAGGCACCCTCCGCAACGCGGGGCGCGGAAGACTCGGCGATGCGGACAGCCGTAGCCTCGGCTCCGCCCATGCCCTCCCCGGAGACCATGCTGTCACGGACCACGAACTCCGAGCCCGAAGACCGTTCGGCAGAGTTACACCCGCCAGCCAGGCACACGGCTGCCAGCGCGAGGCTCACTCTGCAGGGTGTCAGCGACGATTTCTCCAAAGAGCCGACTCCTTGAGGTGCCACAGTTTGGACAGGCAGGGTGCCCCGCGTAGTATACGTACGATCCAATCTCAATCATACGTACACGGTGCCAAGCGTCCGCAGGGCGCTGGTGCCCCTGTCCAGATCAACGTATGCTGTCCGCAGCAAAAGCGCCAAGCATCCGTGGCGGATCCGCAGCGGACAGCGTGTTGGAGGACAGCATGAAACATCGAGACAGCCGTGGGACACTTGAGTCAGTCCTCAGGGCCTTCGTACCGATGTCGGTGGTAGTGCTTCTCACCATTACAGGCTGTAATCCGTTCGCACCGGATGAGTTCGTCGTTCGGGTCGACAGCATCACCGGCCCGGCCTCGATCTCCAGCACTGAAACACTGACGGTACGCTTCCTTGGACCGCTGGGACCCAACCTATGTTACCATCTCGATCACGTTCACCGGAACCGTACTCCCGATGCCCTCGAACTCATATTCCATGGCGAAGACGGAGGCGGTAATCCCTGCATTTTTCAGCCGGTCTTTGATCATCAGGAGGAGATCGCTCCCCCATTCGAAGATCCCTTCATTATCCTCGTAAGGCAGCCCGATGATACGGTGCTTGCGAAGGTGGTGCGGATTCAGTAGCGGTGAAAGGGACACCCGTCCCGTCCAGCCGTCCAAGTGCCAGAACGGCCACCCTGTCTTCCGGGGTGGCCGTTCGGGTTTCTACATGGTTGGATGGACCATCAGCCCTCTCCGCCCTTCGGGACCGGACGGAGACACGGATGCAGGAAAGTCGGGTAGGTGCGCATCCATCATCGCTCCTTAGTCGTCCGGCAAAATTATGCGAACCACGGTTGGCTTCGGCACCTCTCCGACCGGGAAGAACCTAAACAAAACGTCCACTACCGCCGTTCGGCTGGATCCGTCGGCGGCACGTAACTGAGCCGTGAGTGGTATCGTCGCCGTGTCACTTGAACCGGACAGCCTTACAATCAGAGTAGCACGATTCTTGAAGTGGCCTTCACTGTCGGTATGGCCAGGGGGGAAGTTGAAGAGGAGTTGTGAATCGTTCTGATCCTCCTCAAGGATCCTAATTGAAACCCCAACCACGGGTCGGCCCAATGTGTCGACCACCGACCCCTGGACGTCAGCGCAACCGCTGCTGCCGAACTCCCCACCAGCCCTAACCGAACATGGGTTCCGGCCTAGGCCTGTGGTTTGCCCACACCCCGACACAGCCACCAGCGTCGCAACGACCGCGACGAGAGTTTGCCGCAGCCTCGCCAAGCATTCTCTTGATCGCACCATCGAGTACCTGCGTTCGGGTCACATTCCCTTTCGTGGCCGCACATCCGTCAGGTGGGGAGAACGGACGCAGCCTAGAATCATGTAATCGCAACATAGGCACATAAGGAGTGACACCGCAAGTAACTCGCGAGTGCATCCCCCTTCCCTGCACGTCACCCCACTCGTGGCGATCGTGGTCGCGCGTCTCGCTTGCGTCTAACCCACTGGGTATGCATCTCCGTTGTGTGAGCCCCCTATGTGACATCCTTTCTCCAAAGGCGTCAGAGGCATCTTTCGGTTAATGTTCGGTGTATAAGTGTTGCAACCATTGACGACAAGCTCTCAGAAGGGCAACCTTACGTTATGCGACCAAAGTCACAGTTCCGTGAGGACAAGGCGACTCAGGTAGCTTCCCGCCTTCTTCAGTTGTCAGATGGCGAGATGGACACCCTGAAGCTGGTTAAGCTCGTCTATCTGATCGACCGCAAAGCCCTGCTCACGTTCGGCCGTCCGGTCACCTTCGATCGGTTCTTCTGCATGACGCATGGCCCGGTGGTTAGCTCGACCCTGGATTGCATCAAGCATCCTAACGAAGAAGGAACGGGATCCTACTGGCTGAAGTTTTTCGCGCCCCGGAAGGGAACTTCGGTTCGCCTACTCCGGACACCAGGCTCGGATCAGCTCTCACGGGCCGAGGAGTTACTCGTCAACGAGGTCCACGAGGAATTCGGACATATGAAACCTTGGGAGCTCGTTGACTACACCCATACGCTCCCGGAATGGAAGGACCCAAGCCCGGCACGACGCGGTCCCCTGAGATACGAGGATGTGTTAAGAGCTGAGGGCTGGACGGAGGAGGACATCAAAGAGGCCACAGACATCCTCGCGGCTGAGATCCACGCCGTGAGAGTTTTTGGGTGAATGGATGTCATCCGAGCGGGCTCCTTACTCCACATCGTCGCGAATCCCAAATCTCACTTCTGGGTCGTCCTAACCGATCCTGCAGGTAACCCACCGTCCGTCGTAACGGTAATGCTAGTGACGAAGAAGAAGTTCTCGGATTGTACGGTTATCCTAGCACCCGGTGATTGCTCCTTCATCACCCACGACACTTCCGTCAATTACTCGACCGCAGGGCACATGCGGATCAAGGACCTCACGTCCGCCAAGGGGTCCGTGCGATGCACCCTTCGCCCAAGCCTCTCTCGTGAAGTCATTGAGTTGATTCAACGTGGCCTCCTGGAATCGCCGCGCACGGTGCATGCCGTCAGAGACCACTGCGTACCACTGTTCGACTTCGACGACGGATGACCCTCCACCGACTTACCCAGACCCCCCCCAGGCTGAAGCCTGGAGCCGGGAGGGACACCGCAAGGAATTCGCGAGCGGTGCCCAGCGCCCACGGCGAGGGTACGGGATCCGGCGTGTGGGACTGCACCCAACTGCGCCGCTGCCCTGGTCCTTCATAAATCCTTCGGTCTGACTGAAGCCTACTTCTTCCTGTTTACGTTATCGCTCGTAGACGAATCAGGATTGTCTCGTACATATTCACGATCGTTGATCTTCACTACATGTGCCCCCGGATGCATTCCTTGCTATCGTTCGCCTGACATGCAAGCAGGGATAGGTGCAGACTTGGTGAGTGGCCCCCAATGGGCCTAGGCCAACGACTCCTCGACCTCACGGGCCTCATACCGTCCAAGCGTGTCGGACACCGTTGCGACCGGGGTAGGCGCCTGAGACACCCTAAGATATCGCTACCGTCGCGAACGACACGCTGACCGGAAAGATCCACCAAAGCTCCACGCCGGATACCCTTTAGCACAAAAGAAAAAGCCGGGAGCCCGACGTGGGCTCCCGGCTTCAATCCTACCGATTATTGCGACTCGCTTACAGGTGGAACCGAAACGTGAGGCCAACCGGGAACGTAATTGCGGAGTCAAACGGCGCAACGCCTGGGATCCTGGCGATGTCGTCCTCGTCTGCGAAGGCGACGTAGATAGATCCATTCACCGCAATCGTGATGTTGTCGGACAACGGCCAACCAACGCTGAGTCCGCCGTTGAGATGTCCGTAGACCTCACTCAAGCCGTCCGTGGCTACGAAGGTTGGGAAGCTCGTGAAGTCGTCCGAATCCATCAAGGTGAGTCCGCCACCACCGTTGACGATGACGCTCAGCGCGTCAGACGCACGGTCAGTGACCGAGTACTCGAGTCCGCCACCGAAGTGCCAGAGGTTGAGGTTGGGTAATGATATGCCGAATGTGTCGCGGTTGTCCGACAAAATGTCGACGTTTGTTTCGAGGCGAAAGCCGAGCTGGTCCTGGAACCAGTACGTCCCGGCCACACCGAGGTTGAGGCCGATTCCCCAGTTATCGTTCAGATCACTGACCGGTTTAGCGATGCCTGTCGCGAAGGTGAGGTCCCAGTTCGACTGCGCCTGGGTGTCAACCGGAAGCCCCACGAGAGCGGCGGCGGCTAGCATTACAAATGTTCGTGTACGAGAGATCATGCGGATTGTCCCCTCATTTGACGGATTTCATACGTTAGCGGCCACGCCTGGATTCATTGGAGGACCGAACGGAAAAACGCCCGAGGCCCGGTTCAGGCTAAGGGTTAGATAACTGGTTCGCAAGTTCGCGATCGACGGTTTCCTTGATTGGGTCGATGTTATCGCCGAAGCCGTAGGCGCTGCGTACCACCCCAGCTCCTGGCCTCCCCGCTCGAGCAGGTCGCCTGGATGCTCAATTTATCTCGTCTTTACGCAGTCGCCCTGGACCAGGATTCAGGGGTTGAAGCAGCCCTCTACCAGTTTACGAAACCAACCCCCTAAGGGCATTGTGAGTGCGTGACCAGATACGTCCCACCCCTGAGGGGATAGCGCTCGAGCACGGGCTCGCGCTGCTCGGATGTTACAGCGGCGTTATCCGCACCCGTGCCGATCGAGCATGGGCTCCTGTAACCTTTTTCTGGAGCTGCGTATATACCACGAGGTTGCCAGCCCCGAGACTCACCCCCCGGGAGGACGTCCGATGCGTAATCAGACCCACCAACCCTTGCGAGCCCGGTACTGCGCATTCGGTGTAGCGTGCATAACGGGAGTCCTCAGCCTGCTCGCGCTCCTCCCCACCCAGACCACCGCACAGGGCCTATTAGGAGTGATCCTCGACGAAGAGGCCGGAGTGCCGGTAGCCAGCGCTCAGGTGGTGCTTGCCGATTCCGCCGGCAACGTGGTGAGCCGGGCGTTGTCCGACAACGCCGGCCGGTTCTTTGTTGCGGTCGACATCGGGACCTACGCCCTGGTAGTCAGTCGGCTCGGCTACGAGACGGTGTATGTCACGGACGTGAAGCTTACCAGCACGGACGTGCTGTCCCTCCGGATT
>JAZDDA010000183.1:0-2849 GCA_036679625.1 Gemmatimonadota bacterium
GAAGGGATCCACACCTGTGAGAATCCGCGCCCAGCGAGACGACCTCGCCGATGTGCTCACCCGTGCCAATCGGGCGGTGGGAACGCGAACCGCCCTCCCGGTGCTTCAGGGACTCCTATGCGAAGCGGCCGGTGGCGCCTTGAGAGTGACGGGTACTGATCTCGACATCACAGTCCGCACTCGCACCGAAGTCGAGGTGATGGAAGAAGGACGAGCGGTCATCGCGGGCCGGCTGGTCACCGAGGCTGTACGGAAGATGCCTCCCGGACAGGTCACAATCGGGTCCGATGAGCATGAAGTTGTCATTGAGGGAAACGGTCCTCGTTTCACCCTGCGACCGCTGGCGGTGGACGACTTCCCCACCCAGGAGGATGTTCCGACAGAAGGTGTGGAAGTCGATGGGGAGCTACTGGGTGAGGCCATCGCCCAGGTGACGGTGGCGGCTTCGGGTGACGGTGCCCGGCCGATCCTCACCGGAGTTTTGTTTGAGGAAATCGATGACGGCCTACGTCTCGTCGCGACGGACTCCTATCGGCTCGCCAAGAGGGATCTTCCAGGTGTTGGTCTGGGTGGCACGGGTTTGGTTCCGGCTCGGGGACTGCGGGAGCTGACAAAGACTATTGGCGCACCGAAGGTGACAGCCCAGCTCCGAGAGCGGGAGGCCGTGTTCGCTTCGGACCGTGGAGTGTTGCGGCTACGCCTGATCGACGGGAACTTCCCGAAGTATCAGTCGCTTCTTCCCGAGAGCTATCCCAATCAGGTGATCCTCGACAAAGAGGAGCTACTGGACGCCTTGGGCAGGGTTACTTTGGTGGCCGAAGATCACATCCCGGTACGAATGAAGCTGATGGAGGGTGGTGTCGAGGTGGCGGTGAGCCGTCAGGATGTGGGAGGGGAGACCGAGCACCTCTCGGGCGAGTTTGCCGGCGCGGAGGAAGAGGTTTCCATCGCTTTCAACCCGCGTTACCTACAAGACGGCGTGCTGGCACTTGCCGGCGACAAGGTGCGAATCCAGGTCATCGACTCGTTCAAGCCGGCCGTGATCGATACTGGGACGGACTCCGACTATCTGTATCTGTTGATGCCCGTCCGGGTGTGAATGAGAGTCGATTGGCTCTCCCTGGCCGGCTTTCGTTCCTATGAGGCACTCGAATGGAAGCCAGATCCCGAAGTCAACCTGCTTATAGGGGACAACGGCGCCGGCAAGACCAATCTCCTCGAGGCCGTTGCCTACTTGGGAACTCTGAAGTCGTTTCGGGGAGCGGCCGACACAGAGATGATCTCCGACGAGAGCGAGACGGCGGTCCTACGGGCAGGTGTCCACAGTGGTGACAGTGACCATCTGGTGGAGATAGAGCTGCGTCGACGTGGCGGTAGAAGAGCTCAGTTGGAGAAGTCAGCGGTGCGGCGGGCGGCGGATCTCATCGGAGTGTTCCGGGCGGTGTGGTTCCTCCCCGACGACCTCGATTTGGTCAAACGGGGTCCGGCACACCGGCGGGAGCTCCTGGATGATTTGGCGGCCCAACTCTGGCCGGGAGCGCATGGCGAGCAGGCGGAGTTCGCGCGCTCCCTCCGCCAACGCAATGCCTTCCTGCGCCAAGGCTATCGGGACGACGAGACCCTTGCGGTATGGGACGCCCGCCTGGCCCAGGCGGGCGGGAGAGTCCTCGCCCGGCGCGGGCGCGTGCTCCACCTGCTGGCACCCGAACTTGTCCGTGCATATCGGGAGATAGCAGAGGAGGCAAGCGTTGTTGAGTTGAGTTACCGCGCCTCCTGGAAGGAAGGAACCGTGGACGTGGAGAGCGCGGCCGCTTTCACTTCTGGGTTGCTCGAGGCTCTAGAAAGGGTGCGGCAGAGGGACTATGAACGAAGGGTGACCACTGTTGGACCTCACCGCGACGAACCTCAGTTTGTGTTGGATGGCCATGACGCCCGTATCCACGCATCCCAGGGCGAGCAGCGTTCCATGGCTCTGGCCGCGCGCCTCGCCTGGCACCGCTTGGTGACAGAAGCGACAGCGGAGGCCCCGGTGCTTCTGCTCGACGACGTGTTCTCAGAGCTAGATGCGCAACGGGCGAGAGCGCTGGCGCGAGCCCTGCCGGGAGATACCCAGACGTTGGTCACTTCAGCTCGGACAGAGGACCTACCGGTGGTGGGAACCCTTTGGCTGGTGAGGGAAGGGAGGGTGATGAGGTGAGCAGCGACGATTTCGAGGAACTGGCGGCAGCGCTGGATCAGGTGTTTGCTCGCCTGGGTGTGGAGAGCCCGGCCCTCATGGCTCGGGTGATTGATGTTTGGGATGAAGTGGCGGGGAAGCCGTGGGCCGACCGTGCGAGGCCGGTCCTCATGAGGGGGAAGACCCTGATCGTGGAGGCATTCAGCCCTTCGGCTGTTGCGTTGCTCCGGTATCGGGCGGCGCAGCTGGCCGAAGCTCTAGAAATGGAGTTCGGGGAGGGGACGATTGAGGCTGTTGAAGTGGTGCCACCGGGCCGGAGTTGACCGTGTTCAGTGGGCCTAATGGATTCGTTTCTGTCAGTGTCTGGCGGTAGAATGACAACCATGAAAGTCGCCGCAGCGAGGGCGGCTCTTCCCACGCCAGGGTCCCGTCTCAGCCATCAAGTAGGAGGATCGTGACGGCCACACGCGATAGCTACGAAGCCAAGGACATCACCGTTCTCGAAGGCCTGGAGGCTGTCCGACGGCGTCCTGGCATGTACATCGGAACCACCGGCCCTCGCGGGCTCCATCACCTCATCTGGGAGGTGGTCGACAACTCGGTGGACGAGGCCATGGCCGGCTACTGCACGCGGATCTCCGTGACGCTATTGGCCGATGGGGGAGTGGAGGTA
>JAZDDA010000184.1:0-2182 GCA_036679625.1 Gemmatimonadota bacterium
GTGCTCGCCAAGGGGTGGGCAATCGCCCGCGAGTATCCGCGTGTGGGGCTGCGCCCGTATGGCGACCACGACCTGCATGTGGCCCCAGACGACTTCGAGCTCGCGCGCTCCACCTTCGAGCGCCACGCCTCGGCGCCTGACGCAGAAAACCTGCGCGTGGATCTGCACAGCGGCGTCCCGAGGCTGCCCCACGCCTGGGGCGAAATCTGGGCCCGCACCGCCATGGTTCCGCTCCAGGACCGGGATCCGGAATCGGACCGAGGCCAGCACCAACCCCCGAAGGTCCGCATCCTTGGCCCCGCCGACCACCTCGAGCTGCTCTGCGAGCACTTCTTCTCGCACGGGGCGTGGCGGCCGCTGTGGCTCTGCGACATTGCACTATTCGTGGAGACGCACGGGGCCGAGCTGGATTGGAATGGTCACGGGCCCTTCGTGCGACCCGCCGTGCTCCTCGCACATGAACTCCTGGGCGCGCGCCTCACCGGAACTCCGTGGTCCGGCGCATACGACCCGCTCCCGAGGTGGCTCCCTCGGGCGACGTTACGCGCCTGGGGGGTGGGCGGGCACTACTCGCTGACCACCAGCATCACACTCGAAGAGCCCACGCCTCGGGCTCTCCTGCGCTCCGCCAGGATTCGCTGGCCGAACCCGATCGAGGCATCGGTGCGCTGGAGGAGGCCCTTCGACAACACGCCGAGGCTGCCGTTTCAGCTGCTCGATGTGCTAGCGCGGAGCTGGAGGGGACTTACCGCCTAGCAGGGTCGAGGTCTACACCGCGATCGTCCGCCTCCACCCGTGTCGACGACACAACATCGGTTACGCCGATTGCAGATCGGCAGCCCGGTACAGTTGGGCGCTCGAAGACGGCGACATGCATTTCGGTCGATACAGGATCCTGCCTGTGCCGCCAGCGGCGCCACGATCGAGGTAACCAGCGGCGCGGCAAGGGCGAGCCCAGCGGCGCGCCCCATCATCCGCATCGCTTCTTTGCGCGAGTAGCGAACGCCCTGCTCCGGCATCGCAATCTCGTCTTCAAACAGACCCGAACGGCTGAGCCGCTCCAGCGTCATCCAAACGAGAGATTCGGCCTCGGGGAACCCACGCGTATCGAGCAGCTGCACGAGCCCCTCCACCGTCACGGTT
This sequence comes from Gemmatimonadota bacterium, assembly GCA_036679625.1. Lineage (GTDB taxonomy): Bacteria > Gemmatimonadota > Gemmatimonadetes > Longimicrobiales > Gaopeijiaceae > JAZDDA01. Next base: position 1,144 of record JAZDDA010000184.1, read on the forward strand.
CCGTCGCACGCCTCCCAGACCAGCAGCGCGCTCTCGTTCAGGCAGTGCGCGTCGTGGGATTTTACGTCGTAGATGAGCGTCTCGCCGTCCAACTCCTCAACGAGGAGGCCGCCCGAGCGGGCAACCGGCTTCTGCAGCAACGGGTTTGCGGACTTGTTCGTCATCTCGGAACCTGTGCCTTTCATGCACTTCGCGGGTGTGTGCCTACCCTACAATAATAGCCACAGCCTACGGGTTGTCGAAAGAAGATATAGCGCGGACCAGCTCCCACTGTTCACGAAGCGAGAGTTCATCCACCCACCGTTCGACCTCGGAGAGATCAATTGCGGACCCCTGAACCGCCACGATTTCGGCGACGTCACGGATCTGCCTCTCCGAGTCACCAGCCTTCGCCCATTCCAGCTTCGCGACGATGAGATCCTCAGGGCGTGTTATCGCAAGGTCGATATCGAGGATACGGATCGGTCTCCGGTGCCGGAACTCGGCCACGCTGAACGGCCGGTCCTTCCGGACAATGAAGTCGGCCTTCCATCCCGAATCAGGGCCGATCGCGTTGAACTGGCCCCGAATCTGAGCGGCCTCGGACACCGCATCGTCACTAACATACAAACCACGATCACGAAGAGTGCTTGCGAGTCTCAGCAGAGTCGCGACATCCGGTTCCACCACGAGATCGATGTCCTGAGTGGCGCGCGGTGCTCCGTGGAATGAAGCGGCGAGGGAGCCGGTGAGCATAAACGGGAGGCGAAGGTCGTCCATCGCCTGCACCACCAGGCCCAGGAAGGCTTCGAGCTTCACGGCACGGAGCGGGAAGGCCGGCCAACTGGCTTGTCCGCAGCGGTCTCGTCGCCCGCGGCCCTCGCCCTGCGTCCAGCTTCCGCGATTTCAGCAACAGAGTCGCTCAGAGACAGCGCATCGAGAAGGCGATCCTCCCCGCTGAGCTTCGCCAACGCAGCGATCCTGACCTGGGCGGCCTCTGTGGATGTATCGACGCTCATGAATGGAATCTAGCGCGGACGCCTCCGCACCGCCTCTACTC
>JAZDDA010000185.1:0-3425 GCA_036679625.1 Gemmatimonadota bacterium
CGGCTCGTCTACCGCATCGATGTAGACACGCTGCACCGCGAGAAGGTGCCGACGTTCGGGTTGAACGACATCGGCCGCATTCAGATCACGACCGCGCAGCCGATCTTCTACGACCAGTACAAGCTGAACCACGCCACCGGCAGCTTCATCCTCATCGATCCGCACTCCAACAATACGGTCGCGGCGGGAATGATCCGGGGCCCCGTGCAGCGCGTTGAGGATCTCGAGATCCCGGCCATTGAGGAATCCGACGAGCGTGTGACCTCTCCGAACGTCGTCTGGGAGTCGCTCAACGTCTCGCTCGAGGAGCGGGAGGAGCGAAACGGGCACAAGGCAGCGGTGCTCTGGTTTACGGGACTCTCGGGTGCCGGCAAGTCGTCCGTGGCGCGGGCGCTGGAGCGGCGGCTGTACCAGGAGGGAAGCCAGACGATGATCCTGGATGGGGATCAGGTGCGTCACGGCCTCAATGGGGATCTGGCCTTCACCCCCGACGACCGCGAAGAGAATATCCGTCGTGTCGGTGAGGTGGCCGGGCTGTTCTTCAACCAGGGCGCGATCGTGCTCTGCACCTTCATATCACCCTTCCAGCGCGACCGGGACCGCGCTCGGGCGCTCATCCCCGAGGGTCGATTCTTCGAGGTGTTTGTGGACTGCGACATCGAGGAGTGCAAGCGGCGCGATCCAAAAGGTTTGTATGCAAAGGCCCTTCGGGGCGAAATTGAACACATGACGGGCATCTCGTCTCCGTACGAGGCGCCCGTCTCACCCGAGATCCATGTGCGGACCGACCGGGACACCGTCGATGCCCTCGTAGATCGGATCATGGGCAAGTTGATGAGCGCCGGTGTGATCGGCGCTGGATCCCATTAACACACTGAGCCACTGACTAGATGCAAATAGCGATTGTCGGGACTGGGTACGTTGGACTCGTTGCGGGCGCGTGCCTCTCGGAGATGGGGAACGATGTCGTCTGCGCGGACATCATCGAAGAGAAGATCGCGGGCCTCAAGCGCGGTGAGCTGCCGATCTACGAGCCGGGCCTCGAGCCGCTCGTCACCTCGAACCTGGCCGCTGGAAGACTGCAGTTTACGACCGACGTGCCCGAAGCTATACGCACCTCGGACATCATCATGATCGCGGTGGGGACTCCTCCGGGTGAAGATGGATCCGCCGACCTCGGCCACGTACTCGCCGTCGCCGAGACCATCGGTCGCTCGATGAACGGAACCAAGATCGTCACTACTAAGAGCACGGTGCCTGTGGGCACTGCAGAGAAGGTGAAGCAGGCGATCGAGGCCCATACCGAGCATACCGTCCACGTCTGCTCGAATCCTGAGTTCCTGAAGGAGGGGGCGGCGGTCGAGGACTTCATGAAGCCCGACCGTATCGTGATCGGCGTCGATTCGGAGGAGGCCGCCGAGGTGCTGAGCGATCTCTACTCGCCCTTCGTGCGCTCCGGGAACGAGATCTTCATCATGGACACCGCCTCGGCTGAGATCACCAAATACGCGGCCAACGCGATGCTCGCGACGCGCATCAGCTTCATGAATGCCATCGCGGGCTTGTGTGAACGCACCGGTGCCGATGTGAATTCTGTGAGGCGGGCGATGGGGTCGGATAGGCGCATCGGGCCTTCCTTCCTGTACCCCGGGGTGGGTTACGGGGGATCATGCTTTCCGAAGGATGTGAAGGCGCTCATCCGTACGATGCGCGAGGAGGGCGCCGACAGCGCGATCCTGCAGGCCGTCGAGGACGTCAACGATCGCCAAAAGGGCCTGCTGATCCGCCAGGTGGTGGAGCACTTCGGTGAAGACCTCTCCCGCCGCACCTTCGCCGTCTGGGGGCTGTCGTTCAAGCCGAACACCGACGACATGCGCGAGGCTCCGAGCCTGGTCACCATCGAAGGGCTCCTGGAGCGCGGTGCAACGGTTGCCGCCCACGACCCGGTCGCCATGGATGAAGCGCGGCACTCTCTGGGTGACCGCATCACCTATTGCGAGCGGAACTACGACGCCCTTGAGGGCGCCGACGCGCTGATCATCCACACCGAGTGGCATCCGTACCGGCACCCGAACTTCGAACGGATCGCCGAGATGTTGAAGGAGCCCGTGGTCTTCGACGGCCGCAACCTGTACGATCCCGAGCGGATGGCTAAGCGCGGGTTCACCTACTATTCGGTCGGTCGTCCAAAGCACACTGCGTAACGTCCACCTATCGGGGCAAAAGGAGGCAGACATTTCACGGGTCGTCATCACCGGCGCGGCCGGATTTCTCGGTTCGCACCTCGCGGACAGGTTCTTGGCCGAGGGCTATGAGGTCATCGGCGTAGACAACTTCATCACTGGCTCGCACGAGAACATCGCGGGGCTCCAGGAGCATCCTGGGTTTTCGTTCATCAAGCACGACATCTCGGTGCCGCTATACCTCAAGCCTGAGATCACTGGGGTGCTGCACTTCGCCTCGCCAGCGAGTCCGATCGACTACCTCGAGCTGCCCATCCAGACGCTGAAGGTGGGGAGTCTGGGCACGCATCACATGCTGGGGCTCGCGATGGAGAAGGGGGCCAGGTTTTTCCTGGCATCCACCTCGGAGACGTACGGCGACCCCCTCGTGCATCCCCAGCCCGAGACGTATTGGGGCAATGTGAACCCGGTTGGGGTGCGCGGCGTCTACGACGAGGCCAAACGCTTTGCCGAGGCGATGACGATGGCCTACCACCGGCACCACGGGGTGGACACGCGCATCGTGCGCATCTTCAACACCTACGGCCCCCGCATGCGGCCTGGGGACGGGACGGGTGGTGTCGAACTTCATCGTGCAGGCGCTCAAAGGAGAGCCGATCACCCTCTACGGGGACGGCTCGCAGACCCGGTCGTTCTGCTACGTAGAGGATGAAGTCGACGGCATCTTCCGGCTCTTCAACTCCGACCGTGTGGACCCCACGAATGTAGGCAATCCGAACGAATTCACGATTCGCGAGCTGGCTGAGGCCGTGTTGGAGGAGACAGGAAGTTCCTCTGAGATGAAGATGCTTCCGCTGCCCTCCGACGACCCGCAGGTGCGCCAGCCCGACATCACGATTGCACGGGATGTGCTGGGATGGGAGCCCAAGATCCAGCTGCGCGAGGGCCTGCAGCACACGATTCCCTACTTCAGGGCAAAGGTGGAGGCTGGCGAAGGATGACGATCACCGATCAGCGCACGCACTACCTCGTCACCGGTGGGGCCGGGTTCATCGGTTCTCATTTGGTGGAGCACCTGGTCGAAAAGTGCATGCGGGTGCGCGTGCTCGACGATTTCTCGACGGGAAAGCGGGAGAACATTGCACCCTTCCTGAACGAGATCGAGTTGGTGGAGGGCAGTATCACAGACATCAACACCTGCCGGGCTGCCGTGCAGGACGTGCACTACATCTTGCATCAGGC
>JAZDDA010000186.1:0-3982 GCA_036679625.1 Gemmatimonadota bacterium
GACGGGTAGCTCGCCACATGCTCTGTACACATCAGCGTTCAGGGACGGACGGCGGTGGGGGGGGCGGACCGACCAATCCAGATGCTGCTATGGTACGTGGGGGGGGGGCTTATGCGCAAGGGGGGCAGAATAGTTGTGAACATGCTAGGCGTCGTCCTCGTCCTCGGAGTCCTCGATGGCCTTCAGGTCGCGCATCATCGACCTCGACATGGTCATCCACGACTCCGACTTGCTGCGCCCCGCGTCGTACGAGCGTTGGTAGAGGTACTTCTCGTCCTGCATCGTCATGCCGCTGGCCTCCAGCCCATCGGCCATCTCGGCGAGGTCGGTGGCCTCTTCGGCGATACGCTCGTCGTCGGGTTCGTAGTCCGCGCACTCCTTTGCGACGGCGCGCAGGGTCTTGATGGCCGACTTGGCGTCTCCGGTTTTGTAGGCCTCGAGTGCGTCCTTGCGGGCCTTGGCGGTGCTCTGGATCAGCACTTCGCGCACGATCTCGGGGTCTGCGATGGGGCCCTCAGCGGGCGAGAAGGTGATGGGGAGCTGGATGATCTGGTGCTGAATGCCCCCCTCTGGGGTGAGCACGTCGGCGGTGACGACGAGGGTGGCTACGGCTACGGGCGCGGTTGCCCCGGCGGGCGTGTCCATGGCTGTGCGGGCCGCATCTCCCGACCCCGGGTCCACCAGGAACTCCACGAGCAGCTGCGGAGGGTCGCTCGCATAGAGGTCGCCCAGCTCGAGGCGGAGGCCGCTGCTGCCGCCGTCGAGCTCCTCGCTCGGATACGTGTGGTAGACCGCGGCCAGGCTGGCGCCCTCGAGCAGGAGGATTTCCACGCGGACGTTCTGGGCCGAGAGCGAGAGCAGGTTGCCCACCTCTTCGTCGAAGATGGCGGGGGCCTGATCGGGGTTCTCTATGTAGTAGGTGTTGCCGCCGCCGGCGTCGGCCATGGTGCGCATCAGCTCGTGATCGAAGCCCTCCCCGATGCCGATGGTGGTTGTGGTCACCCCGCTCTGCCGGGCGGACGCGCACATCTTGGCGAGCATCGTGGGATTGGTGACGCCCTGGTTGGCGTGTCCGTCGGTGAGCAGGATGAGGCGCGCCGCAGGGCCTTCGCCCCCGCTACTGTTGCCGTCGGTGTCGCCGTGGCTGTTGGTGCGTCCGTCGGTGAGCAGCTCGCGCCCTCGCAGCCAGCCGCCGCTCAGGTTGGTGGCTCCCCCTGCCTGAATACGGCGCACCATCTCTGTGGCGCCGGGTGCGTCGGAACGCTTGGCGGGGGCGATGAAGGTGTCGACCTCGCCGTCAAATGTGACCACGCTCGCCACGTCGTCTGGCCACAGCCTGCGGAGCAGCAGCGCTGCTGCGTCTTTAGCCGCATCCAGCCGCTCTCCTGCCATGGACCCCGAGCGGTCGAGGACCATCGAAATGTTCAGTGGGGTGCGCGACTCTGCGGACGGCGCGGTCCCATCGACCGTCAGCAGTGCTCGCACCTTGTGGTGCGGGGTGGGGGGAAGGGATTCGTGATCGAGCCTTAATGACAGCTTCATGGGGGCCTCCAAGGTGCGTAAATACATGCCTGTTGTGGTGAGGAGGGGAAGCTAAAGGGGGGGTATGACAGTGGGGTGACGGTGCAGGCCCATCCGGCCATGTTGGTGACCCGGAATTCAGTCGAGACTTTTCCATGCAAACGACCGACTTGCCGTGGCTAGCGAGAATTGATAGCATTTAGAGCCAACAATGCCCAACTGAAGACGCTCGAGGGTGTGAGGCAGTTCTTCAAGAACGCAGGGGTCAAGCCATGATCAAGTACAAGGGGTATACCGGGGTGTTCGAGTTCGACACGTCGATCGATCTGTTCCACGGACGGGTGATGGGGCTTAAGGATGTGGTGACCTTCCAGGGGTCCTCGCTCGACGAACTGCGGCACGAAATGGCCGAGTCTGTGGAAGATTACTTCGAGCTCTGTGCGGACATGGGGAAGGATCCGGAGCGACCCTACCGCGGCGAATTCCTCATCCGCACGACTCCCGAGGTACATCGTGGCGCAGTGGTCAAGGCAGCATCGTCGGGACAGAGCCTGAACGCCTGGGTGGAAGCGACGATCACTGCGGCCATCGAGGGGCGCGTACGGACCGTCGCCGGCTAGACCCCGAGCACGCGCACGGCGCTCAGGCCCATCGAGCCATGTTGGTGAAGCAGTGCGACGGGCCATCTGGGCTCTCGTAGAGTCCGGGAAGCTCGCTTTCACTCCGGATCGACGTATCCAGCTTAGTCAGGGGCCGGTTGAGCTGTAGTTCGCGTTTTGGGGACGAACACTCGGCGGCTCCACCGACCTGATCCCGGAGAGGATCAGCGCGAGATCCACGCTCTTCCACGAAGAGCTTCTCCCCCACAATCACTGCAACGACTTGAAGATGAAGGTGGAGTGGGCCTGAAGAGGACTTCCCCCCAGTCGCCCAAATCCGCGATTACGCGCATATTGGCGCCATGGGCGAGACACGCGTTGACCTACTCCACATTCTCGAGGATCTGCGGGACGCATACCCGGGGTCCGTCGAGGAGACGATTCTCACGGAGATCGTGGCCAATTCGCTCGATTCCCAGGCGGGACAGATCGCCGTTCACGTCGATCCTGCTGCGAGCACCCTCACGGTAACTGACGACGGCTCGGGGATGAGCCGGCAGGCCCTCTCGCGCTACCACGACCTGGCGTACACGAGCAAGCGGCGCGGGCGGAGCATCGGATTTGCCGGTGTGGGAATCAAGTTGGGCCTGCTCATCTCGGACGAGGTCGTCACCGAGAGCCGGCGGGAACGCACCCATCTGGCTACCTCATGGCGGCTCTCATCGAAGAGCCGGGCGCCTTGGCGATGGATCGAGCCTCCCGGACTCCAGCCGGCTCCCGGAACCACGTTGCGCCTGTACCTGAGCAATCCGCTCTCCGAGTTGCTCGATCCGGGCTTCGTGCGGGAAGTGCTTTTACGTCACTTTCAGCCACTCTTCGATCCGGACTTCGACCAGATTCTCAGCGCGAACTATCCGAGCGGAATCCGCTTCAGCGTGAACGGACGAGCGCTCCCGCGCTTCGATCCGGACCCGGACCGAGTGCCCGTCCGACTGAGGATCGGCAGGCAACGCAAACCGGCGGGTGTCGGGTGGCTCCAAAAGAGCGAGGCGCTACCCGAGGAAGAGAGGGGTATCGCCGTCAGCACGCTGGGCAAGGTCATCAAGCGCGGATGGGATTGGCTGGGGCTCACGCCGGAAGATGGGATGCGAATCTCAGGCATCGTGGAGGTGCCGGCGCTCGTAGAGGCGCTCACGCTCAACAAGGCGGATTTCATCCGCACCGGCACGCGGGGCGCAACGTTCGTGGCGTACAGGAAGGCGCTTCAGGAGGCGGTTTCCGGGCAGCTCAAGGTGTGGGGCGAGGCACCCCGTCCCTCGGGGCCGCGTCCACGAAAGACCCGTGCGCTCGAGCGGGACCTGCAATCGGTGCTCGCGGGGCTGTCCGACGCCTATCCGATCCTGGCGACGTTGGTCGAGCGCCGGCCCGGAGGACAGCATAAGCTCCCTCTGGGGGATGGGACGACCGGTGGCGCGCAGGCCGTCGCGCAGGCCGCTCCGGCGGGTGGTGCGCCCGCGGGCGTGGCGAAGCAACAAGAGCCGGATGCGGACACCCCGGCTGAGCCGACTTCCTCCGAGCAACAAGACCCTCCCGGGCAGGTGGCCCCATTGGCGCCCCTCCTTGGGAAGCCCGGCCGAAAGAAGCCTGCTCGGCTAGGGCTGAGTGTGCGGTACGAGAGCCGTCCCGAAGATCCAGCGCTCGGCCGCCTGGTCGAGTCGACCCTGTGGGTAAACGACACGCATCCGGCCTTCAAGAGGGCGGCGGCCTCGCGTTCGGAGGGGTACCACATCGCCGTCGTGATGGCGATGACGCTTGCACCGCTGACGGTTGAGGCCCAGGACGCCCACACCTTTATTGGCGCG
>JAZDDA010000187.1:0-3223 GCA_036679625.1 Gemmatimonadota bacterium
CACACACACGTGGCTCTACCAAATCGCGAGCGCTTCTACATCAAGAGGGAGGGAGGGGGAAGATGACGGCCACCTTTGGCATGATCGCACTCAACGTGGGGCTGTGGATTGCTCTCGCGCACAACCTTCCCAGCGACCTTAGAGAGATCGCTTCCGACCTTGGCTGTGCGGAAGTGGCAGATTTCTACGAGCGCCCGGGGATGGTGGAACCTCCCTACATCTACGGTTATTTTTCGGGGTCCAAAGAGGACAGCGCGATCTTCTGGTGCCAGGATACCTCGGGCGCGGGCTTCCGACTCGTGTCTGTGCGAGGTAGCTTGATCAGTACGTTCTCCTGGCGGAATTATCCTGGAGGCCTGTCGGTTTCGGACGTGGTGGACTGGCGCTTGGACGACTTCCGATATATCGACGATAGGACGAAGGCAGGTCCTGCCCAGAAATCTGAGTTTGCCCCACTACGGGCGGAATACGATGGTGTGATCACGCTCTTTTATCCGCTGGGCGACCGTTGGCTGTACCGCATCTTACATTAGCCCGGCCGGTAGTTTGCGTGAGCGGGGGCGAGCGCGTCGTCCCCAGGCACTGCGCCCCATCATGCTCGCCGAACGGTGATCCAAGACCCAAAACGGCACATCCGGCACATATCTGTTAGCGGCGGTTGTATGTGTCCCACTTCCGGCGGTCGAAAATGTCCCATCTCGACCCGTAGACTGAGGCCAGCGTCGGCCTGACGCGCGTGGTCTCAGTCTGGAGTTCACGTTGGCGTCTCCCCCTTAAGGCTGGAGGCGCCGGTGATCGGCTTGGAGCGACACGTGCAGCTCAGACATTACGTGGAAGAAGGGTACACTCAGCGAGAGATCGCGAAGGAGTTGGGGATCGACCGGCGGACGGTGTACCGGTGGATCAAGAACGGAGCCCTGGATCGGGAGCTAAGTCCGAAGACGGTGAAGTACGGGCCTCGGCCGCCGGTTCCCACCAAGCTGGACCCGTACAAGGCGATCATTGGCCAGCGGCTCGATGATTACCCCGAGCTGACAGCAGTCCGGCTCCTGGCGGAGATCCAGGCGGCCGGGTACACCGGCGGGTACACGCAGCTCAAAGAGTACGTGGGGCGGGTGCGACCCAGACCGGTGCCGGAGCCCGTGGTGCGGTTCGAGACCCCGCCGGGCAAGCAGGGGCAGGTGGACTTCGCCCACTTCCGCTTCCCCTGGGGCCGGCGTTACGCGCTGCTGGTCGTGCTCGGCTACTCGCGGCATATGTGGCTGAGGTTCTTCCCGAAGCAGGACATGCCGACGCTGTTCGAGGGGCTCGAGTCTGCGTTCCGATTCTTCGGTGGCGTGCCCCGCGAGCTCCTGTTCGACCAGATGAAGAGCGTGATCACAAGGGATCTGAGGGGCGAAGGTGGCCGGCTGATGGAGAACGCCGAGTTCCTGCGCTTCTGTGCCCACTGGGGGCTCAAGCCCCGTGCCTGCCGACCGTACCGCCCGAGGACGAAGGGTAAGGTGGAGCGCCCGATCTTCTACGTCAGACAGAGCTTCGTGTACGGCCGCGAACTCCTGGGCGACTCGGATCTGAACGCGCAGGCTATGACCTGGCTCGAGACGGTGGCCAACGTCCGGCTGCACAGAACGACCCTTGAGCAGCCGATCGTTCGCTTCGAGCGCGATGAGCTTCATACGCTCCTGCGGCTCGCGGAGCGGCCATATCGCTCGCTCGTGCTGCCGCTGCCGCGCAGGAAGGAGTCGCGCTCGAGGATCGTGACGCCGGTCCCGAAGATCGAGGTCGAGCGCCGGCCGCTTCAGACCTACAGCCGGATCGCGGAAGGTGCCTCATGAAGGCGACCGCGAAGCGCTCACGGCGCGACACGATCCGTGAACAGCTCGCCGACCTCAAGATGCCTGGATCTCTGGAGGCACTCGATGAGGTTCTCTCCGGCGTGGACGGTGGAGGGCTCACCCCATCGGAAGCGATCGAGAACCTCCTGGGGGCCCAGATCACGCTGCGGAACAACCGGAGGCTCCAGGCCGCCATGCGCTCCTCACGGCTACCAGCCGTGAAGACCTTGGCCGAGTTCGACTTCAGCTTCCAGCCCTCGATCAAGCGCGAGCAGATCGAGAGCCTTCACGAACTCTCCTTCACCGAGCGCAAGGAGAACGTGATCTTCCTTGGTCCGCCCGGTGTCGGGAAGACACACCTGGCGATCTCGCTCGCCATCGCTGCCGCCGAGAACGGACGACGGGTGTATTATGGGACGCTTGCCGATCTGATCACGTCGCTCGAGGAAGCACAGGCCGCCGGGACGCTCCAGCGGCGGCTCAAAGTCCTGACCTATCCGTCGCTACTCATCGTGGATGAGATCGGATACCTCCCCGTCTCACCCACCGGTGGCATGCTCTTCTTCCAACTCATGAGCCGCCGCTACGAGCGCGCCTCCACCGTCCTCACCTCCAACAAGCCCTTCGAGGAGTGGGGCGACATCTTCGGCGATGTCGTCATGGCCGCAGCTCTCATCGATCGGCTGCTCCACCACTGCCACATCGTCAACATCCGCGGCAACAGCTACCGCATGAGGCAGCACTCCGACCTCTGGCAGGCCCTTCACAACCCTGATCTCGAGGAGGCTACGACGACCTCCTGAGGCCCGTCACCTCGATGGGACATTTTCAGCCGCCACAAATGGGACATTTTCGGCCGGCGTTGACAGTCAACCCCTCCAACTGGATGAGATGCTGTCTTGCTCACCCCCATATCTTGGGGTGAGGAGAGTTAAATGGATACCCCGTTCAGCTGAAACTTTCCTCCCATTCTCCGGCTCGATCGGCCCGCCTCGTTCGAGCCATACGCTTCGCGAGCGACCTCCCGCAGTGCGTATCCCACAGTATACGCGCGGGTTTCAAGGGGCTCTCAACGCGCGCCGGCGGTGCCGTTACCAGTTCATCTCGTATAGGTCGATTCCCTTCAGACCCAAATCCCGTTCCACAAGGATGGCTACGTGGGACCCACGGATCGCAATGGTGAGAACGCGATCTCGGACTCGCACCTGCATCGGCTCGCGGTCGGCTTGGAATACGTCTATACGCGTGCTATCCCCCGAGCGACCAGTTGTCGCCACCCATAACCGACCCAGATCATCGACCGCAAGACTGGAAGGAGTAAAGAACGGCAGGGCCGTCCGCCGGAAGGTAGACATGGCCTCTTCGACAAGGCCTCGCTCAACCTCCAT
>JAZDDA010000188.1:0-19175 GCA_036679625.1 Gemmatimonadota bacterium
GCCGGTGGCGGGAGTACCCGCAACTCGAGATCGTGCACGCGTAGGGTGGGGTCGCTTCGCCATGGAGCCTGACTTCACGGAGCTGACCGAAGCATTCCTGGCTCGGTTCGGTCAGCGTGCTGGAGATGCCTGCGGAGATGCCCGCGGAGACGACCGCACCGCCGCCCATTACGGTATCCGTGTGCCCGGCCGGGTGAACCTGATCGGCGAGCACATCGACTACAACGGCCTCCCGGTGCTCCCGATGGCGATCCAACGCGAGATCAGGATGGTGTTTCGGCCCAGGTCGGACGCCACGGTTCGGGTTGAGAACGTCGATCCAGTGCACGGCTCGGTCGAATTCTCCCTCGAGCGCCTTCCCGAAGCTGCGCCTGAGGGCGGATGGGGGAATTACCTGCTCGCGGCCGTGCATGAATTGGCTTCGGTCCTTGGGTCGGGCGGGTCGCCAGCCACGGGTTTCGACGCGATCGTAGCGTCCACGCTCCCGCAGGATGCAGGGCTCAGCTCGTCGTCTGCGCTGGTCGTAGCGATGGGCCTCGCGCTCATCGAGAGCAACGGCCAGCACGTTGGGCGGGAGGATCTGGCCACCCGGATGGCCCGTGCCGAACGATTCGTGGGTACTGAGGGCGGTGGCATGGACCCGGCGGTCATTTTGGGCGCAACGGAGGCGCATGCCCTCTGGATCGATTTCGACCCATTCGCGGCGCGGGCGATCCCGATTCCCAGGGGGTGGACCTTTGTGGTTGCCCACTCGCTGAAGAGCGCGAGCAAGAGTGGGGCGGCTCAGAAGGAGTACAATCGAAGGACGCGTGAATGTCGGACGGCGCTCGAGCAGCTCGGGGAAGGGTCCTACGCCGAGCTCCTGGGTGAGAAGGGGGCCAGAGGAGCATCACGGGGAGCCGGGGCCGAGCACGCCTCGGAGCAGCAGATTCTGGCGGGAGCCAGCCAGCGTCTGTCTGGCGACGTGTGGCGTCGTTTTCGGCATGTGGTCACCGAGTATCACCGGGTCATCCAGGCTGTGGAAGCGATGACGGCCGGAAATCTGCCCGCGATGGGTGCCCTCATGTCTGCGTCTCACGAGAGCCTGAGGCACGACTACGACGTCAGCACGCCAGAGCTGGATATCCTCGTCGAGCTTGCCGTAGGGGCCGGGGCGGTCGGGGCTCGGGTGACGGGGGCGGGGTTCGGGGGCGCGATCGTTGCGCTGTGCACCAAGGACACGGCCCCGCGCGTCCTCACGGCCCTCGAGGCTGGGTTTTTCTCCGCACGGGATGCGGAGATTGCTGACCTGTCGGACGTCCTCTTCGTCGCAGAGGCCTCGGCCGGCGCCACGATCCACGCTATGCGCTCAGGTCAGAACCGCTCGGGATAGACCCCTTGATCCGTCAGGTTCCTGAGGCGGTTGCGAACGTCCTCGACGTCGTCGGCATACGTCATCCCGAACCACGCATCTCTCGCACGGATCACCGTGAGGTCCGCCGTTCCGCGCGCGAGCTGGTCTCCTACGGCAGTGCTCAGCCCAAATTCCGCTTCGGGGCTGCGTGCGTGTTCTTCGCGGAAGCTCTCCACGTCGTCCCGCAAGCGGCCGAGGAAGCTCTCAGAAAAGCCCCAGAGGTTCATCGACACCATGTCGTTCTCCGCAAGCGGGACCCTGCGCCCGCTGATGGTGAGGCCAGTGATTCCGGCCGGAGTTCGCTGCACGTCGAGGATCTCCTTGACTCCGGTGTCTTCCGCTATGCGTGCTCGTGACACCCCTCCCCGGGCGGACAGCGTCTGCCCAACGGGATAGCCCACCGCCACGCAGTCCGCGCTCGGTTCACCCTGCCCGGTCGCGGTGCGTGCCGAGAGGATGTCGAGGACCAGCCTGAGGGATGACTTGCCGTAGAAATCATCCGCGTTGGCGACGACGCAGGCGCCCGGCACAAAGTTGGAGGCACGAGCCACCGCCTCTGCCGTTCCCCACGGCCGTGACCGTCCGGGCGGCAACGACTGCGTGGTGATGTGCACATCCGTCTCGATCGACCGGTGGATGGCGCTGAGGTGGTCGCGGAAAGCGCTCTCCATCCCGCTTCCGACCACCAGGACGACCCTCCTACCCCCACTCTGGGCCCAGTCGAGCAGCGTATAGTCGAGCAGCGCCTGTCCGTCTGGCCCCACCGGCTCCAGCTGCTTCAACCCACCAAAACGGCGGGCCGACCCTGCCGCCAAGACGACGAGGACCGGCCCGCTGGAGTTCATGTGGTCGCTCTGCCCTGGCTCTAGAAGGTGACCGGGCGGTCCTGCGGGCCCGCCTCCAGGTTTTCTTGCAGGTAACGCGTGAGGAGGCTGTAGAGGTGGAGCGTCGTCCCCCGACCCTCAAAAATACCGTGGGACCGGTTGGGGTAGGACATCATCGTGAAGGCCTTGTTGTTTGCTACGAGCTTGTTGACCAACGCCTCGGTGCCCTGATAGTGCACGTTGTCGTCACCCGTGCCGTGGATCACCAGAAGGTTGCCCTCGAGCTGATCCGCGTAGGTGATGGGTGAGCCGCGCTCGTAACCGAGGCTGTTGTCCTGGGGCAGCCCCATGTACCGCTCCTGATAGACCGTGTCGTAGAAACGCTCGTCCGGAACGGGGGCCACAGCCATCCCAGTCTTGAAGACGTCTGGATAGCGGAAGATGGAGTTCAGCGTCTGCGAGCCTCCACCACTCCAACCCCAGATCCCGACCCGATCGGCGTCCAGATAGGGCCGCTCTCGAAGGAGCGCCCGCATTCCGAAGGCCTGGTCGCGCGAGGAAAGCGTACCGATCTCACCGTAGACGACCTTGCGCCAGTCGCGCCCCTTGGGGGATGGCGTGCCGCGGCCGTCCATGCTCACGACGATGTATCCCAGCTCCGTGAGATGGTGGTGCCAGAGCATCCGCGAGCCCGACCAGCGGTCCATCACGGTCTGCCCTGCCGGTTCGCCATACACGTACACCAACACCGGATACTTCTTGGTCTCGTCGAAGTCCTCGGGGCGCATCATCCAGCCCTCGAGCGTGACGCCCTCCTCTGAGTTCACAGAGAAGAATTCGACCTCGCTCTCCTTCACCACCGAAACGCGCTGGGCGAGCGCAGCGTTGTCCACGAGGGTGCGCGCGGTCGCATGGGTGGGGAGCTCCACGAGGGAGATGACGGAAGGTGTCTCGAAGGTCGAGATCGTATGGATCGCCCAACTACCCGCCGGAGAGATCTGATACCCGTTCCAGCCCGAAGCCTGCTCGGGGGTCAGCCGCTCCGCGGACTCGGGCGCAGGGCCGAGCGGTGCGCGGAACAGGTAGCGCCGAGTCGGGTCGCCCGGGGCTGCGGTGTAGTACACCCACCCGTTGGTCTCGTCGATGAGATCGATGTTCAGGATGTCGGTCTCAGCGGGCGTGAGGGGTTCTACCGAATTCCCATCACGCGCGATCCGGTAGGCTCTACGCCAGCCGTCGCGCTCGCTCACCCAGGTAAAGCTCTGGCCTCCGTCCAGCCAGAGAAGATCGTCTACAACGTTTACCCAGGCGGCATCGGTGTCGGTGAAGATCGTGCGCACCGCGCCCGTCTCTGCGAGACCCAGCGTGACTCGGTTCTGGTTCTGAAGGCGGTTCAGGTACTGCATCACTACCTCGTCGGAGTTGGCGGCCCACTCCACGCGAGCCACGTAGTTGTTGCGTGGGTCGCCCTCGAGCTGCATCCAGGTCGTCTCACCGCCAGCCGCGGGGATGACCCCGACCCGAACCGCCGAATTGGTCGTACCGGCCTTGGGGTACTGGATTGGGATAACGAATGAGTAAAGCGAGTCGGTGTTATTGATCAGCAGGAAGTCGCGTACGCCGGTGGCGTCGAGCTGCCAGTATGCGATGCGCTCTCCGTCCGGACTCCAGCGGAATCCGTCCTGGATCCCGAATTCCTCCTCGTAGACCCAATCGAAGGTGCCGTTGATCGTGGTACGGGAGCCGTCGTTCGTCAGCTGAGTGATCTCTCGCGTGGCCAGGTCCTGCACGTAGATGTTATTCTCACGCACGTACCCCACCCGGGTGTCGTCCGGGGAGAGCTTGGCGAACATCATCGTGGATTCGGGACTGTCTCCGCCAAGCTGAAAGAGTTCTCCGCTAGAGCGGTTCAACACCCAGTAATCCCCACGCGTGTTGTCGCGCCAGACGCGCTGGGAATTCGTGTACAGGAGCAACAGCGACCCATCCGACGACCAATCGTACCCATGAATCTGGAGGGGAGTCTGCCTACCCTCGGGGATCAGGTCGGCAGCGGACACCATCACGTCGCGCGCACCCGAACGAGCGTCATAGCGGACGATGTCGCCTGCATTTCCAACGGCGTTCGATCGCTCGACGGTCGTGTACGTGTCATCCGAGAGCCAGATCGCTGGGCCGAAGCGTTGTCCGCGGAACTCGGCCGAGTTGAAGATGCGTTCGAGTGTGAGGGTGGCGTCTTGCGCGACCGACACCTCTGGCGACGCAGCAAGGACGGTCAGCGCCGACACGGCGAGAAGTGTCGAGCGGGCGGCGGTCAGGACGCGTGAGCGCACATCGTTCATCTTCGGGGCCCTTCCTCGCAGGATGGTGTTCAATGATGGGACGAAATGTACCCATGAGTACGGCATGTAGGTCCGGTGCGCGAACCTGGGGGTTCGTCAGCCTGGAGGAGGCTTCAGTCGCGGCTCAATCGACAGCTGTTCCACCGACCTTGGGCGGGGGGCCGAGGTCGACGTTGAGCCAGTACTCGCCCATGCGACCCACAGTCTCGGTGAATTCCTCGAAGTTCGTTGACTTCACCACGTAGCTGTTGGCGCCGAGTGCGTAGGCCAGCCGCACCCCCCGGTCCATGGCAGAGGATGTGAGTATGACGACGGGAATCGAACTCGTTTTGCTGCTGCTCTTCACGCGTCGGAGCATTCCAAAGCCGTCGACCTTGGGCATCTTGATATCGACCAGAATTACGCGCGGCACCTTATCGGGTGGGAGAGCCTCGAGCGTCTCCAGGGCTTCTGCACCGTTGGCCGCCGAGACGGTAATCACTCCGGGCAGGCGAGCCTCGAGAGCAGCAACGACCAACTCTACGTCTTGCGGGCTATCGTCGACGACGAGGAAATCAACTCGGGCATTGCTCATGTGGGCTCCACGGTGTGCGGAATTCGGAAGAAGATTTTCGCGCCCCTGTCGACCTCACCTTCGGCCCACACTTCGCCGCCATGTCGTTGAATAATCCGTTGCACGGTCGCGAGGCCCACCCCTGTTCCAGGAAAGTCGTTCTCATCATGAAGCCTCTGAAACACACCAAAGAGCTTGTCCGCATAGGCCATATCGAATCCGGCTCCGTTGTCGCGTACACAGAAGACCCAGTGGTCTGACCCATGCTGACAGCTCACCTCGATTCGTGCCACGGTGGTTTGGCCGGTGAACTTCAGCGCATTCTCCAGAAGGTTGCTCCAGACCTGCCGCAGCAGGCCGAGGTCTCCCTGAATCGTAGGCAGTTTGTCGAGCGAAAATTCGATCTCTCGATCTTCCTCCAGGGTCGCGATTTCTGAAAAGACGGCCTGGGCCAACTCCTGCATGTTCACCTCGGTGATGACCTTGTCTGCGCGTCCAAGGCGTGAAAAATCAAGCAGATCATCGATGAGATTGGCCATCTGCTTCGTGCTGGTGCGCACGACACCCAGAAGTCTTTGCGCTTCTTCGGGCAACGCCGATGCGTGTCGCTCCACCAGCATTCCTGCGAACCCATCAATCGCACGAAGCGGGACCTTTAGATCGTGGGAAACGGATGAGGTGAAGGCCTCCAGCTCGCTGTTGGCCTCCACAAGCTGTGAAGTCCGCTCCTTTACCAGCCGTTCAAGGCCGAGGTTCATCTCGGACAGGCTCTGCTGAGCTTCTTCGAGCTCGGTGATGTCGCGCACGTTGACGATGAACCCTGCCACCTCGCCATCTTCTCGGAGTTGGGGGGAGAGGTTCACGTGCATATAGCTCTTCCCCGAAACGGGGTAGTCTATCCACGTCTTATATTCAACGTTCACGTCCTCTAGACACCGGTCCAAGTGGGGCTGCATGACGGTGGTGAAGAACTCCTCACCGAACACCTCCGCTACCGTATTTCCGATCATCTCGCCCGCCTTCAATCCGAAGGGTCGTACGTACGCGGGGTTCACGGCGAGGTAGGTGTAATTCCGGTCCAGGAGCGCTAGCATGTCCGAGGAGTTGGCAACGATGGTTTCGCTGCGGCGGAGGGCTTCCATTGAGCGCTGCTGCTCGAGCTCGTGGGCGGCGCGCACTGCTACTATCCGAAGCGCTTTCTCGACGAGCTCGGGATTCCCAAGGGGCTTGGTGCCCATGACCCCGACCAGCCCGATCGGGTTCCCCGAGGAATCCCAGAGCGGCATGCCGGCGTAGCTCTCTACACCCATCTCCGCAAGCCATTGGTCCTGCGGGAACCGTTGCTGGACATCACTCGGGAAGCTGCAGAATTCTCCGGCCATCACGTTCTCACAGGGGGTATGCTCGAGGTCGTAGGCGATGTCGGGTACAAGCTCTCCCAATGAATAGAGGCCGACGGTGTGGACCTTGGTACCCCCTGGGAGAAGTCTATCGATAAACGCGTGCGACACGTCCAGCGTCGTTCCGAGAAATGAAGCGAGGGACCTGAGGAAGACGTCCCCGTCCTCACCCCAGTTTCTTTGGGCGACGAAGACGAGAAGCTCCTCAAGGACCTTCCGATCGTCGATGTCCACTGCGACGGTCGTGACTCCGACCACATGCCCAGCTGGGTCGCGAAGCGGTTCCACCGTTATGTCGTAGTAATGCCGAACACCATTGATCGAATATCTGATCTCCTCGTGGCGTCCAATCCCGGATTCGAGAACGCCTCTCTTCAACGCCATCAGTACGGCGCCGTCTTCCTCGGTGGTTAGCTCCAAATCGGTCTTCCCGATGACCTCCCCGGGCTCAAGATCGGGGTGGGGATTGTGTACCCAGGTATACCGAAGATCCCGGTCCTGGTGGGTGACCCCGAGGCCCGGGGCCTTCAGCGCGATCCTGAATCTGTCTTCGCTAACCCGCAGGGCTTCTTCGGCCTGCTTGTGGTCGGTGATATCGCGCGAGACCGCCACGAAACCACCGTTGGGCATCATGCTGACGCGGGCCTCGTAGCTTCGGTCGCCGTCTTGCGTGGTGGAGAGCGAGTACTCGAAGGATTGCGTCCCCAACCCCTCGGTGGCTCGTCCCAACGCATCGCTCCACAGGGAGCCCACATCCGGGGGCAGGATGTCCTGCATTCGCTGCCCCATGAACTCCTGGGGCGGAACGTACAGCACGGTTTCATCAGGCGCGCTGAAGCGTTCGATGGTCCCGTCGGGCTCGAGGACGAACTGGAGGTCGGGATAGGTCTCATAGACGCCCTGGAGAAGGGCTTCGCTTTCTGCAAGCGCCTTCACGGACTCTTCCCGCGCGGCAGCCTCGCGGGTCAGCTCCACGTTGGCCGTGCGCAGGCCTTCGGCTTGGGCCTCCACACGCTTCACGAGTGGGCCGATGCTTACGAATGAAACGCCGGTGCCCAGCCCAATGATCAGAATCGCGAGGACCGCCGTGAGAAGGGCGCTACGGACGAACGGTGCGCGAACCTCAGCGAGGTCCATTCTGGCGATAACGCCAAGGCTCAGCGAGGGTACGAAGGCGTAGGCCGCAATAATCTTGTTGCCAAGGTAGTCGGTGCCAATGAGGGATCCGGTTTCCCCCGCGAGAGCACGTCGCATGGGTTCGGCTCGAACGAAACCTACCCCCAGCGTCTCGACCAGAGTCCCAGGAGGTGACCGAGAGGGCCCGAGAAAGTCGATCT
Source organism: Gemmatimonadota bacterium (assembly GCA_036679625.1). Classification (GTDB taxonomy): domain Bacteria; phylum Gemmatimonadota; class Gemmatimonadetes; order Longimicrobiales; family Gaopeijiaceae; genus JAZDDA01. The sequence goes on from JAZDDA010000188.1 coordinate 7,850, forward strand.
CGTCGCCCACACGGGTTGCAAGGGAGAATTCTCCTGTTCTCCCGAAACCGGGGGATCTCTGGTGAGCATCTCGCACCTGTGAAAGAGTCGCCGCACGGGCGCCCCCAGGCACGTCGTCGCTGTTCTCGGCGTCGAAGCGCGCCACCGCTTCGATCATTTCGGTACGACTCTTGACCATCTCGACGAGGTGATTGCGCTGTTCGTCAACTGCCGTGCTGTACAGCTCCCAGATCATCGTGAGGCCAACGGAAATCGACACCACGGACATAATGGAGATAGACGCCCCCAGGATCCGACGACGCTCCCGCACCGGATCGTGGACATCGGATGTGAGGGTTGCGGAGATCCACGTCCTGCTGCGGCAGACGGAGAGGGTCAGTATGCCGCTCGAGAGCACGATAAAACCGAGGGAGGTGTGTACTGCCATTCGGGTCAACTGCCCCCACCCATACGCCGACTGGGCACCTACCAGATAGCCGGTGAAGGCAACGCTGCTGAGAGAGAAGACGCCCACCCCGAGCCCCGCCATTGCCCAGAAGCGCCGATGCGGAGCCTTCTCGAGGCTTCCGTTTACAAGTGCGGCACCGGCTAACGTGAAGCAGAGCGGATGTAGTGCTCGAGGAAGAGTTCGTCGAGGCCGAGCTGGACGCCGAACAGGTACTCGATCAACGTCAGGAGGCCAATGACTCCAGCTGCCGAGCCCAGGGCGCCCGCGAGCAGAAAACGGTCGTGCGTGAGAGCGACCAGCCCGGACCCGCAAAGCACGAAGCCCAGCGCGGTGTTGTATTGCATCGGTACGAAGGCCGGGAACACCTGAATCAGCGTCACGTTGTGGGTGTACCAACCCACGAGGACCAGGATGCCCATTGCAGCCGTGAATGCTCCCGCGAGCGTGGCCGCCCGCAGTGAGCTACGGTCTGTCGGCGAGTCCGAGGTGGAGTTCAAGCGGGCCTCCTCTCCCTTCAGTTCATCACCGATGGGCACGCCCCTGGAGAATCGGGTCTGTAGGCATTTTCCCCACAATAACGCTGCCACTGAAGCCTCCGCTGTAGGGAAAACTCCCACATGGACGTTCTTGGTCGCGAAGGTGAGTTTTCTTGTTTACGAAGACAGAGGGGGCGGGCCGAAGCCCACCCCCTCCTTTTACCGTGCGAGACCCGCGTGAACCGTCAGCGAATCCCCGCGTTTACTCCGCTCGGTCCGAGGTTCTGCCACAGGTAGGCGGGTAGTGCCCGTTGGCGCGGCCACACCTCGTCCATGCTGGTGCCGTCGTAGAGGCGCCCGTTCTTCATGATGTACTGAAGACGGGTCGTGTTGCGCAGGTTCTCGAGCGGATCGGCGTCCAGCACCAAAATGTCCGCCATCTTCCCGGCCTCGAGGCTTCCCAGGTCGTTCCCGAGTCCGATGGCCTCCGCCCCGTAGATCGTGGCCGCGCGGAGCACATCGTGCGAGGACATGCCACCCGAGCCCATGGACCACATCTCCCAGTGGTAGCCAATGCCCTGAATCTGGCCGTGACTGCCCACCCCCACGCGGGCTCCGTTTTCGATGAGTTTCTTCGCGAACTCGGCGTGCCTGGGGAAGACGTACTCCTCGGGCAGGAACCATCCTGCATCGCCGGGGCTACCGCCCGCGCCCGGTCCACGACGACGCGTGCGCGTGTCGAGGCTGGCGTGCGGGAGGTACCGCTGCAGCTTCTGGTTGTCATGCGGGTTCTCGGTCGCGTAGTAGAAGTTCTCGCCGAACGGCCCCCCGTACGACACGAGCAACGTCGGGCTGTTGGTCGTCTGCGAGGCCTTGAAGAGCTCGACCACATCCATGTAGATCGGTGCGATCGGCAGCGCGTGCTCCACCCCCGGGTACCCGTCCAGTACGTGGGTCAGGTTCAACTTGTAGTCGAGCCCACCCTCCGTCGTCGGCATGATCTCGTGCTTCCTGGCCGCGTCGATGATCCACTGCCGCTGCTGCCGGTTCCCCGACATATACATCTTCAGCGTCTTGGTATCGAAGTACCGGCTGTATCGCTCCAGGACCCGGTCGGCCTCCTCGGCTGAACGGATGTTCTCGCTGAGGAAGACGCCTGGGCCGGTCGAGTAGATCCGCGGCCCTATCATGGTGCCCGTCGACACACGGTCCTGATAGCTCAGGATGTCTGTGGAGGAGGTCTGGGGATCGCGCGTCGTGGTCACCCCATAGGCGAGCGTGGCGAGGAACTGCCACGACTGCGTCGAGTGGATCTCGGGAACGAGCCACTGTGGGTGATAGTGCGTATCGACGAAGCCCGGCATCACAGTCTTGCCGGTTACGTCGATGATCTCGGCACCCTCGGGCACCTCGACCTCGCCCTGCGGGCCGATTGCCACAATTCGGTTGTTTGTGACTACGATGTCGGCATTCTCGATGATCTCGTGCTCGACCATCGTGAGTGCGCGACCGCCTCGCAGGACGACCGTGCCGTCAGGGATGTCACGGGCCATGGTGACGTGGATGCGCTGCTCCCTTGGCTTGTACTCATCCGAGCGAGCCGACACGGTGTCGAGTCCCTGGCGCACGGAGTCGGCGTAGGCCGTGATGCCGTCTGCCTTCTTTGACATCTCTTCGACGGCGCGGCGCAGTGAATCGGCCTGCACCTGAACCGAGTCGGCCAGCAGGCCGTTGAGCTTAGCCTGGAGATCTTCTGGGACCTCCGACTCGGCCTTCTTCAGGCTGTCGACCTCGGTGCGCGTCGCCTTGACGCTGTCGTTGATCGCCTGCGAGCGCAGATTGAAGGCCACCTCGGCGCGGCGCGCCTGCACCGTGCTGTCTTCCTGGGCCTCGATGTGATCGAGGTCATACGTGAACAGAGCGTTCCCCAGCGCAAAGGTGATCTCCGAGCCGTCTGCGCTCCACGCGGGGAACTCGCCCCCGAACTCGGTGAGTTTCCTGACCTCGACCGGTGCACCGGCCGGGTTGGCGACGACCACCGTGGGCGTCTTGTTCGAGCCCTCGGGAATGTCCAGCGTATAGATGTGGTTGCCCACCTGGGCGACCGCGCGGCCTCCCATGGGCGAGATCTTCACCAGCCCGGCAGGGGGTGGTGGGCCGGCCTCGAGCGGGTCGCCGTCACCGGGAACCCCGTAGAACTCTTCTCTCGGTGTCGGGAAGACCCGACCCGGGAGCTGCAGGTAGTCTTCGGGGTGGATCAGCGCGTTGGTCGCGGCTGCCGGTGCGCCTCGAACGATCACATGCGACTTCTCGTCCGTTCCGTCCCAGCGGAACGACACAAGGCCGCGTGCCGGACTGTACGCGTAGATCCGGTCATTCTGGTCGGCGCGGAAGTGCATCACGTCGCGACCCGACGTGGGCGCGATGAGCGTGGCGTCGCCCCCGGAAGCCGGAACCCAGACGAACTCGCCGCCCAGCGGCCCGAAGAACACGTCGGGAGCCACCTTCAGCTCGCGGGCCGCTGCCCGTGTGGCCACCACCCGCTCGCCGTCCGGCGAGTACGCCACGTTGTAGTACAGCGCGGCTGAAGTGGTGAGTTGCGTCGGTTGTGCGCCGCCGCCCGCCGCGACCTGCATGATGTGGCCTCCCGCCGCGTCGTCCCAGGTCGCGTATGCGAGCGACCGACCGTCGGGCGACCACGCGGGGTGGAACTCACCCACGTCGTCGGTCGTGAGCCGCCGCGGCTCCCCGTCGGGCATGTCCTTGATCCACAGCCGGTCGAAGGCCGTAAAGGCCATCATCGACCCGTCGGGAGACGGTACCGGGCTGCGGATCTGGGCGGCAGTCACGTCTGCAGACGTGTCCACCTCGTAGTCGAACTTCACCTCGGGCCCCACCGCCACCTTGGCGTTGATCTCGAATGGAATCTCGGTCGGCTCGGCGCCGTCCATCGGGATGCGCCAGATTTTGCCGCCGTACGACGCGACGATCTCGTCCGAATTCGGCATGAAGGAGTAGCCGGGAAGCAGATCGAGCGGAGCGCGGGACTCCATGTCGTCTCTCTGGACGGGATACGCCAGCCACTCCTCTGCTCCGCTCGCGAGGTTGCGTTTGCGCAGCCCGGTTTCAGTGTTCTCGCGGCTTCCATAGACGAGCCACTCACCATCCGGAGAGATCGCCGGCCGGAGGCCCGAGCCGTAGCGGCTGCTCATCGTGAGCTGGGTGCGCGTCTCGGTGTCGTACCGATACAGCTCGTACTGCGGGAAGCTCGCGTTGTAGCTCCAGTCTCCCTGTCCGCCCGCGAACCAGATGTACCTCCCGTCGGGGGACGGGGCCGCGCCCAGCACCTTGAACTGTGCGGGCGCCGATACGATCGGGAGCGGCGAGCGCTTCTTGACGTTGAACATGAACATCTTCGCTGCGCCACCGAGTCCGGTGGTGCGGCTCACCACGACGTTCTCGCCATCCGGCATCCATTCGGGCGAGACGTAGAGGTTGCCGTTCCCCCGACTCACCTGAGTCGTGTCGGTAAAGTCCATGCGCATCGTCCACACGTTGTCTCCACCACTCCGGTCGGAGACGAAGACGAGGGTCTCCCCGTCGGGGCTGAAGCGTGGCTGCGCGTCGAAGGCGAGCCCCTCGGTGATCTGCGTAGCCGTGCCCCCTGCGATCGGGAGCGTGTAGAGGTCACCCAGAAAATCAAAGACGAGCGTCTGCCCGTCTGGACTCACGTCGAGCGACATCCACGTCGCCTCGGTGGCGGTGAACTCGGCCGTTCGGCTCGCCTCGAGCACGAGTGGCTTCTTGTCGCCATTCCCCCCGTTCGGGGGACCGCCGCGGTCCTGAGCAGCCGCCGGGATCGCCATCCCGAGACCGAGGAACGCTACGAGTGCGCTCCGAATCCAAGAATTCGTGTGCCTCATGGTCCTGTCTCCGTTGGAAACCTCGCGAACCCGGGTCATTTTCCACCTCCCCGGATTCCTGCAGATGTACTGGGTCGGGTATGGCGCCAGGCCTCGTCCGGTGCGGCGCGCTGCCGCGGCCATACCTCGTCGAGCGTATCGGCGTCGTAGAGCCGCCCGTTCTTCATCACGAAGCGGATGGTGTTGGTGTTGCGAATGTCGGTGAGCGGGTTCTCGTTCATGATCACGAGGTCGGCGAGTTTGCCTGGCTCGATCGAACCGAGGTCACCGCCCAGGCCAATCGCCTCGGCCCCCATGATCGTCGCGGCGCGAAGTACGTCGTGTGGATCCATTCCGCCCGACTGAACCGCCCACATCTCCCAGTGGTAGCCCAGGCCCTGAAGCTGTCCGTGGCTTCCGATCCCTGTGTGTCCGCCGCCCTCGACCAGCTGCTTGATCCAGGAAGCATGCCGGCTGAGCATGTACTCGTCCTCCATGAACCAGCCACCCGGTCCAGGTCCCGAGGTCGGGCGCCGGCGGGCCTTGGCGTCGATCTCGGCCTTGGGGGTGAAGTAGTTCAGCTTCTCATCACCGACCACGTCCTCGTGGGTGTAGAAGTAGTTCTCGCCCCACGGACCTCCGTAGGTGACGAGGAGGGTCGGTGTGTTGACCGTGCCCGAGGTCGCGAAGAGCTGCACCACATCGTCATAGGCCGGCCAGATCGGCATCGTGTGCTCGACGCCGGGATACCCGTCCATGGCGTGCGTCATGTTGAGCCGGTAGTCGAGTCCACCCTCCGTCGTGGGCATCAACCCCAACTCGCGCGCGGCCATGATCAGGTACTGACGCTGACGGCGGTTCCCGGACATATACATCTTGAAGGTCTTTGTGTCGTAATAGTCGCTGTAGCGACGCAGTACGGTCACCGCGTGGTCGAAGTCGCGGATGCCTTCTCCGCTGAAGACTCCGGGGCCGGTGGAGTAGATCCTCGGGCCCGCGATCTGGCCCGCCTCCACGCGGTCTGAATAGACCAGCACGTCGGTGGTGGCGGTCTGTGGGTCCCGTGTGGTGGTCACGCCGTAGGCGAGATTCACCCCGTAGATCCAGGGGCGCTTATTATGAAGCCCCCACAGGTTCCACATGTGAGCGTGGGTATCGACGAACCCGGGGGTGATCGTCGTCCCGCTCACGTCGATGACCTCCGCACCCTCGGGTACCGTGCCCTGCGACCCGACCGAGGTGATACGGTTGTTGGTGACGACGATGTCGCCGTTCTCGATGATCTCATCGCCGCGCATCGTCACGATGCGTGCACCCCTGAGTACGACCGTACCCTGCGGGATATCGCGCGCAACCGAGATCTCGATGCGCTGCTCGGTGGGCGTATAGTCGGGGTCCGTTGCGGCGGCGTCCAGGTCGTAGGTGACCAGGGCGTTCGCGATCGACCAGTATACCGTGCGTCCGTCGGCCGACCAGGTGGGGAACTCACCGCCGATGTCGGTGAGCTTCCGGGTCGGCATCGACGCGCTGTCCGGTTTGGTCACGGAGATGACCGGAACCGGTCCCCCGGTCAGCGGCACCGTGACCACGTAGATGTCGGTCCCGACCTGCGCGAGCGCCTGATCGCCCTGGGGCGCTCTGACCACGAGGCCTGCGGACTGCTGTGGGACCCTGGGCTCCCTCGCATCGTCCAGATCTGAGAAGTCACGCGGCATCACGATATCGGTGTTCTCAGACACCTCGTACGGACCCATGAGGATTCTGCGCCGCCTCGTCACGCGCACGTGGGTTTTGAGGTCCGTGTTGTCCCACCTCGTGGACATGAGCGCCGTCGTAGCGGGCTGTCCGTCGTCGGCAGGCACGAAGCCGTAGTAGTAGATGCGTTCGTCGTCGTCGGCCCGGAAGTGAGGCCGATTCTTGTTTCCGGCCGGACCGACCACGGTTAGAGCACCTCCATCGGAGGGCACCCAGACGTATTCGGCGCCGAGTCCTGCGGCGCGCGGCCCGACCGACTCGTGCAGGTTCCGGTCCGACGCGCGCCAGGCGATGATGCGTCCGTTCGGCGCCCACGCCGTCCGCTGGTAGAACGCCGACTGCTGGGTGAGCCGCGTGGGCGACCCACCGTTGGCGTTCACCTTCATGATGTGACCCTCGTCGTCGTCCCAGGTCACGTAGGCGATCTCGCGGCCGTCGGGTGACCAGGTGGGGAAGTACTCACCGACCTCCTGGCTCGTGACGCGCTGGGGATTTCCGTCTGCAAGGTCCATCACATATAGACGGTCCATCGCCGAGAACGCGACCCGGTTGCCGTCCGGAGAGGGCTGCACATCGCGGATCTGCCGCGCGAGGAAGGTGGGCGCGTCGTCGACCGGGTACTCGAACTTCACCTCGGGGCCGATCGCAACCTCGGCGTTCACCGTGAACGGAATCGCGGTCGGGTCCGAGCCATCCACCGGGACGCTCCATATGCCGCCGCCGTACGAGAGCACGACCGATGTACCGTCGGGTGTCCATGAGTAGCCCGGCATGACATCCATGTTGGCGATCGACTCCTGGTCGTCTCGCTGGATGGGATACGCGAGCCAGCTCTCCTCACCCGTGTCGAGCTCTCGAAGCACCAATCCGGTCTGAGCGTCATTGCGGGAGGCGTAGGTGAGCCACTTGCCGTCGGGCGACAGCGCGGGGCGCATGGCCGAGCCGTATCGGGAGCTCATCGTGGTGGGCCTTCCGGTCTCGCGGTCGTACACGCCGAGCTGGTACTGGGGAAGGATCGCGTTGTACGTCCAGGCTCCCTGCCGCTGGTGATACCACACGTAGCGCCCGTCCGGCCCAAAGGCCGCTCCCATCAGGCGAAGGCGAGCGGGGGCGTCCGTCATTTTCAGCCCCGTGCCGCCGTCCTTGTGATAGAGCCAGAGTTTTTCGAGGCCCTGAAGCGGCGCAGCACGGGACACCACGATGTATTGACCGTCCGGCGTCCACTCCGGCGACAGGAAGCTGCTCCCCTCGCCCTTTGTGAGGGCGCGCTGGTTGCTCCCGTCTGCGTTCATCAGGTGCACATTGTTGTCGCCGCTGACGTCCGAGACGAAGGCGACGGTGTGCCCGTCGGGGCTGAATCGCGGCTGCATGTCGTGCGCGATGCCGTTGGTGAGGCGCGAGGCCGTACCCCCGGAGATCGGTATCGAGTAGATGTCGCCGAGAAGATCGAAGACGATCGTCTGGCCGTCCGGGCTCACGTCGAGGGAGATCCAGGTCCCCTCCGAGGTCGTGAACCGAGCCCACCGTGCGGGCTCGAGGGGAAGGCCACCCTCGGCGTCCTGGGCTAGAACACCAATGGGTGTCGCGACCAGAAGGAGTGCGAAGAGCGCGGCGAACACGGGGGGGGGGCCCAACTTAGGGCGGTGGGGCGGGGGTGGCTACCGCCTTGTATTACGAGGGAAACAGCGAAGGAGGTGCAGGCATGGCGGCTAGTCAGGTCTTGCCTCAGCGCGCGTCAGCCTGAACGGAGAGAGACGCCACAGCGAGGGAGGCGAGTAGGGCAACGCTCATGATGTGTCCCTCAATCGTCGAATGGTGGCTGCAGAGAGTAGATCCGCACGGACTCCACATCGAGATCATCATTCCACACGCCGATCACCTCGCCGGTGCCGAGATCCGTAATCCGAAGTTCAGTCGGCACCGCTACGATTCCCCTGAATGCACCGTCTCGATCGAAGACCAACCAGCGCAGTTCGGTTGCCCCGGGTGCGGCAAACTCCTGCACCCAGAGGTTCTGATCGCCGTCGATAAGGAGGTCGGCGAACGCGGGCATTAGTGTCGGTAGTGGCGCCGAGTTGGCCATCAGGTCCAGTCCGGCTCTCCTCGCTGGGGTGTCAACAGACCGTGCGAGAGCCGCCTCCATCCATCGGTCGACATCCTGCTGAGTAGCGGGGCGCTCCACCCCTGACATCCGTAGCGTGTGGATGGGTGCACCCATCACATCGAACACATCGATCGAGAAGCGGTACGTCGCGCCCGAAGAGCCGCGGCGCTTCAGCGAATCGGACCTTGCCTTCGACCACGCGAGCCAGCAGGGCAGATTCGCCGGCAGGGTAAAGGTCATCGGGGAAAGGCGAGACTTCCCCATCTGGAGACCATGCCTCGAACCGGACCGTGTCCCGAATCACAGTAGTTTCTGTGCCCTTCGGCATCGTCGGAGTCGTAGTCGAGACTTTAAGCAGGTAGCGGCCTGGGCTCACCCACGCGATTCCGCGGGGCCGGCGTTCGTGCAGGTCAAAGTCAGTTGCGAGTTCCCCATCTGGGCCGAACACAGAGAGTCGACCCGATGCGTAATCCCAGACCACGCTCGAGTCCCCTGAGATCGCCTGCAGGGACTGGATGTATCGGAACTCGCCCGGACCGCTACCCTGCCCACCGAAACGGGTCTCGAGTCTCCCTTCCGCGTTGAAAATCCGAATCTCTCCCGACGTACCGTCGGCCACCATAAGCCGTCCACTTGGAGATCGAACAGCATCGACGATGTCCGAGAACAGGTATTCAGTCGGACCCTCCCGCATCCCCACCACGAGATCAGGGGAATCGGGCAGAGTCGCGAATACGCGCTCCTGCCACGCAGGGTCGGAGTTCGTGACGATCGTGACGCCCGCGCTGTCTGTGACCTGCACGAATGGAGTCGCGTCGGGTTGGCTCGAGCACGCCGAAGCGGCGAGCGCAACTAGGTAGAGAACCCGCTGGGAGGATTGGCGGCGCATCAGAGCCTTTCTGGGCGGCAGGAAATTCGAATAAACGGTAGTCGCCCTATGCGCGCAATAAATCCGCACGTATTTGTCGGTCCATTTCCACGACTCGGGCGACCGGAAAGGCGGTGCCAAAAGTTGACACCAATGAAACATGGTACCAAGTTATGGTGTCATGAGCAAGCACGCCTCCACCCTCGAGCAGGTTCGTCGGCTGAATGGCGGGCTAGACTGGAAGAGAGTCGAGGCGCTTCTCAGGCATCTCGGCGCTGAGCTCTATGAAGGGACCGGATCGACGGTGACCTTCGTCATCAGAGGCCGAAAACTGACCGTGGATCGGCCCCATCCACGGCGGGAATGTGGCAGGGGGTTGGCAAAGCGGGTGCGGACCTTCTTGGAATTCGCAGGAGAGCTTCACGATGATTGAATACAGAGGATACACGGGGGTGTTCGAATTCGACTCGGAGTTGGCGCTCTTTGCAGGCCATGTTGTCGATCTCCGAGATCAGATCTACTTCGAAGGGGAGTCGGTCGACGAATTGACGGGTTCCATGCGTCGTGCTGTGGACCACTACCTCTCTGTCTGTGAGAAGAGAGGGGATCGGCCTGAGAGGCCGTTCTCCGGCCGTTTCAACGTGCGAGTCGACCCGGCCATGCATCGTCGGATCGCTGCATCCGCTGCCTCTGCGGGTGTCTCGATGAACGAATGGTTGACGAGCGTCATCACCTCGAGTCTCATGACGCCCACTCAGGTGGCAGAGGCTCTCGTTGCGGAGGACCCAAAGAAGGCTCGTCCAAGGCGCACTCCGTCTAAGGCGGGGAAGTAGCTACCTCTCCAGACGGGTTGGAGCGAAGACGTGGACCGTTTCCACATTGAGCTCATCGAACGCGATGCCGACGACGCTTGGAAAGACGCTTTGGAGGCGTGTACGAGCGGGGATGTGAGCGGTCTGGATCCAGGATCCGTTCGGGTCAAGTACTTCCCATACCTGCGCCGCTATTTGGTCGATCTGGAAGCGCCGAAGCCAAAACGACCCGTCGGATCCCCCGATGATCTGGTCGAATGCCGGCACGTGGTCGGGGGTATCCGAGCGGTCGAGAAGGCCGAGTCGGTCTGCGGCCGATCGGCGCTCGGACTGTGACCAGAAGTCAGTGTAGGCCCGGCGTGGGTTGAGGCTCACCTGAGTGGGTGCGAGCTCCGGGAATTCGAGGCGCTTGAGCTCCGCGTCGGCCGATCCCAGGATGATCGCCGGATCTCCACCGTCGATTACAGCAATCGTCTCTCCGGCAGTGGCGAAGCTCGGCCGCGGTGAAAACGGGAGGAGGAGTGGCTCCTCACCGGTCCAGAGGTAGCGCTTACCTACAACCCTGGCGAGCGTCCCTTCAGGGCCGTCAACGCTGCCCAATATCACGGTGTACGGGTTCTGCAGGATAGTGTTGGGCCGGAGGTCGTAGGCGAAGACCCCGCCCATTCCGAGGAAGGCGACGATTCCTTCGGGTGTGACGTACATGGGCTGCGGTCGGCTCAGAGGCTCATCCTCGTCATGCATGGAGGTTTGGGGCACGATCACCACCGGCGATCCGTCAGCGTGGAGGATCGTGAAGCGGCTGAGCGCTCGATCCCAGGTCAATGTCGAGGGCTCGGAGAGGAACCCCATCAGAGCGGGTGCGACGAACTCGCCCGGGCCCTCACCCTTGCCGCCAAAGCGTGCGAGCCGTGCGCCCTCTGGGGAAAAGCGCTGCACAGAGGCGTCGTGTTGGTCGGTG
>JAZDDA010000018.1:0-2785 GCA_036679625.1 Gemmatimonadota bacterium
TAACAAATAAGGATTGTTTCCGCACTCTACAGGCTGGCGGGTAGGAAGGCGAGGCTCAAGGGAGTGCGGAAAGGATCCGTTGAACGAAGCCGCTACGCGGTGGGTGGGGCTATGGAGATTGGAGTGCGGCGAAGTGCGGCGGGATGGCCTGAGGCGGGCGAGATGGCTGAGCGGAGCCGTCGAGAGGAGTTGCAAAGGGCCCCGGCTCGCGGATGTGTGGAGCCTGGAACGGGCTCAGATCGAAGTAGGCACACTCGGGTCCATCGCCACCGCTGAGGAACGGCCACGTATCAGGATGCGACACGGCGATGCCACGGATCGGGGGGAGGCGGTCGCCCGAGGACTTGCACACATCGTAGCCTGCCCTGTTTGCAGCTGGGGCAGATGTGCAGATCACGGGACCGGATATCCTGGGCGACCCCTTCTTCACCGCCGACAGATTCCGGCTGAGACGACTCGTTGTCTACCGGCTGCCCGAGCGCCAGGCGAGAACACGCGAGCAGTCGGGCACGGCTCGCATGGGCGAAGAGGCCGTAGTAGCGGATGCGGACGAAGCCCTTCGGTAGCACGTGCAGCAAGAAGCGACGAGCGAACTCCTGGAGGGAGAGCGTGAGAGATCGGACTCGGGCACCTCGGTAGTCCTTGTAGCGGAAGCGGACCGACTCGGCGTCTACGTGGAGCAGACGATGATTCGAGATCGCGACTCGGTGCGTATAGCGTGCCAGGTACTCCAACACGCGTTTCGGCCCGTCGAACGGTGGCTTCGCATAGACGACCCACTCGGTCCGACACGCCGCCTTGAGGTAGCGGGCGAACGCCGCACGTGAACGGTAGCGGGCGAGGGAACCGTGCAACTCGAGGCTCCCGTCCCCGAACGCATGCCAGAGCCCTGCGATGAACTTCCCCCGGAACAAGCGACTGAGCACGCGCACCGGCAGGAAGAACCCGGACCGACACGGACGCCATGTACGGCCGTCTTCGGCTAGGCCGCCCGCTGGCACGACGCAGTGAACGTGCGGATGGTGGATCAACGTCTGACCCCAGGTATGCAGAACGGCGAAGAACCCGATCCGTGCCCCGAGATGCTTCGGGTTCAGGGCGACTTCCTGGAGCGTCCGCCCTACGGTACGAAGTAGGAGACCGTAGACGACGCGTGGGTTCTGAAGCGCCAACGGCGCCAGGCTCTGAGGCACGGTGAAGACGACGTGCGCATAGGGCACAGGCAATACCTCGGCCTGGCGTGCCTCGAGCCAGTCCGCCTGGGCACTACCCTGACACTTCGGACAGTGCCGGTTCCGGCACGAGTTGTACGAGATCCTCCGATGTCCGCAGCCGTCGCACTCGTCGACATGACCACCCAGTAATGCTGTCCTACAGGCGGTGATCGCCTCGACGACCGCACGTTGCTCCCAGCTCCAGCCAGGTCCGGCTCGCGCGGACCGTGGCGCTTCGCGGCACTTCTGGAAGACCTCGGCTAGCTCGTGCCGAGGTCCGTTCGTCACCTACTCGTCAGCCACGCTCTCCTGGCTCAACGCATCCAGCGGACTCTTGATCGCATGCAGCCGCGCCGTCGCCACATGCGTGTAGATCGCCGTGCTCTGGAGCGACCGGTGACCCAGCAACGTCTGGATCATCCGCAGATCCGTGCCTGACTCCAGCAGGTGCGTCGCATAGCTATGGCGGAGCTTGTGTGGCGTCACCGGCTTCGTGATCCCCGCCCGCGCACCGGCCACCTTGATCATACGTTGCACCGTGCGGCCCGTTAATGGCTCGCCCGGTACTTGTCCCTCGAACAGCCAAGTCCGAGGCCGGTACGCTCGGCAGTATGCGCGCAGCGTCTCAAGTAGGACCCTCGACAGCACCACCTGGCGGTCCTCATCACCCTTGCCGTGGCGCACTGTGATCACCATCCGGTCACTGTCGATGTCTCGCATCTGAAGTGCCAGAACCTCGCTCAGCCTCAGGCCACCCCCGTACAGCGTCATCGCCAGCGCCCGGTGCTTAAGGTTCTCCAGCACTTCGAGCAGACGCCCTACTTCCGCCTTGCTCAGAACCACCGGCTTCCGGCGCTTCTGGCGTGGGTATCGTATGGATGGAAGCAGTTCCGGACGGTCCAGCGTCACTCGGTACAAGAAGCGCAGTGCCCCTACCGTCTGCTTGAACGCTGAGAGCGATACGGCCCGCTCCTCCTTCAGGTAGCGCAGGTAGCTGCGCAACTCCTCCCGGCTCAGCGTGTCCGGTGATCGCCCGAAGTGCTGCGCCATCTCCGCCACGCGCCTGATATAGATCGCCTGCGTCCGCTCTGCGTAGTTCCCGACCCGCAGGTCCCCCTCCATCTTCCGCCGTAGCTCGCTCATTGGTCCCTCCTGAACTGGGTTGCGTTCGAGTTCGCAACCTACTCGCCCAGTTCTCGGGACCTCAGCCTCTTCTATCGCACCTGCCTGACTCGCCCGGCTCCCTCACCACCCACCGCGTAGCGGTTTAGTTCAACGATGCTCGGCTCTGGGCCGTGCAAACCGTCTTCGGGACAATTGCACGCTTTCCCGCCCAGGTGCGGCCGCCTCTCTCCCGGGCAAAAGGACGTCACGCTGAGGTTTCCGCTGACCGCGAAGCGGGAGAGGCGGGGCTGGCGGGCAGGCCCCGCTATGCGCGTAGCCGATGGGCTTGTCGGTGAGCTCGATCGTATGCGTGCCCGCCGACTCCGCACGGACGGCACCTGCGGCGATCGGGCCTCAGTTTGCACGGAGCGCGATCGCCGGCTCGACCCGCAAGGCCCGAACGGCAG
>JAZDDA010000189.1:0-5674 GCA_036679625.1 Gemmatimonadota bacterium
AGTTCACGGATCCAGGCGAGATTTCGGAACTCCCCAGGGCCGTCCCCGTCGCCACCCGACGCGGTCTGGAAGACCCCGTCGGCCGTGAAGAAGCGGATCTCATTCGAACCGCCATTCACGATGGCCACACGTCCGTCCCGGAGCACCGTGGCACTCCGCACTCGGTCGAGCAGATACGGAGCCTCGCCCTCGAGCACCCCAATGGAAAGATCTTCCTCGGGAGCGAGCGTCCAGGTCGCCACCGCGGTCTCGGCCCTATCGGCCGAGGCACTACATCCGGCCATGAATAGAAGAAGCGATGCGGTCCCCGTCGGAAGACGGCTCACGCGGTGCAGTGCGGATTTCATCATGCTGACCTCGGCAGGTGGGAAGACGGGAGAAACTGCATACTCACCATTCCGAAGACATGTAACCTGCGCTTCGTCCCGCGACAAGCTGCCCGTTGGAGCTGACCCCACGAACTACGGGCCGAACACCCGTACAGTCGTGAGGTCGTTGAACGCGTCGGGCGTGGACAGCACCAGAAATAAATCCTTGGAATAATCGTGCGTACGGCGATATAGAGTACCCCCATCTCTATTTTCTCTTTCAGGAGGTACCCTATGCGCAAGACCACTGCGATCGCCGCACTGCTGGCGTCGCTAACGCTACTCGCGGTCAGTTGGAGTCCGGCTGCGGCCCAGGATGCATCCGTGCTCAACGGAGCGTGGATCGTCAGGAGTTGGACCGACGCCGACGGCGTCGTCAACGAGGATGCTCAGCGAGGGCTCTTCACCTTCACCATCACCCGGGATGACGGCGGCAATTACAGCATGATGTTCGTGCCCGGGAGTGAGGCTCGACCCCGCTTCGCCGGCGAGAACCAGACCGATGCAGAAACGCTTTCTTCGTATGCCTCGTTCATCGCGAACTCCGGACGGGTCACGGTGGAGGGCAACACGCTGACCTACGAAGCCTACATGGCGAAGGACCCGAACTACATGGACGACTGGGGCGAGAACGGTGCAAGCGCAGACTGGGCAGTCGACGGCACTACGTTGACGCTCACCTTCACGAGCGGCTTCATGGAGGGTACGACTGCCACGCTCCAGCGCCCCGGCGGCGGAGACTAACCCACCGCTACCTCGTGCCGAAGATCCTGTCCCCGGCGTCTCCGAGACCCGGAAGGATGTATCCCTTCTCGTTCAACTCGCGATCGAGTGACGCGGCGAAGATGGGGACGTCGGGGTGGTCTTCGAGCAGGCGCTGCACCCCCTCGGGGGCCGCGACCAGGCACATGAAGCGTACGCTGGCTGCTCCGCGCTCCTTGAGCATCGAAATCGCGGCCGAGGCCGAGCCCCCGGTGGCCAACATCGGGTCGAGCACGATGAAGTCCCGCCGCTCAGGCTCCTGCGGCACCTTGAAGTAGTACTCCACCGGCTGAAGCGTCTCTTCGTCTCGGAAGAGCCCAACGTGCCCCACGCGCGCGCTCGGAATCAGGCGCAGAATGCCCTCGACCATCCCAAGCCCTGCCCGCAGAATCGGCACCAACACCAACTTCTTGCCCCGAATGCGCTTACAGGTTGTAATCTCGAGTGGCGTCTCAACCGAGATGTCCTCCACCGCCAGCTCCCGCGTAGCCTCGAAGGCCATGAGCATGGCGATCTCATCTGCGAGCTCGCGAAAGCGCTTCTTGGGGGTGGTCACATCGCGTAGATGCGAGAGTTTGTGCTGGATGAGTGGGTGATCCAGCACCGTGAGGTTGGCAAATTCTTTCATGGTGATCTCATCCCTGGTGTCCTGAGTCAGGACACTATCGCTTGATGCGCTCGCCTTCGTCTTCGTAGCGGAACACCCACGCGGCGAGCCTGCCCGGGCGGATGTCTCCGCGGCCGTCCCCGAACTCGAAGTCGGCCTGAGATCCCTGCTCCAGCCCGGGGCGCGTGCGAAGCTCCTCCGCGACCTCCTCGAGCCGAGTCTTCCAATGCGTCCAATTCTCCACACGGAGGTCCACCCAACCGGCGTTCACGGCCTTCTCGTCGAGTCCCTTCCCTGCCGGCGGCACCTTCACCACCGCTCCGCGCAGCACCGACTCCCCGTCGGGGAGCAAAATGGGGAGCCCAATTGAGAGGATGCGTTGCCGCAGGTCCTCGTCCCCCTCGAGCAGACTCTGCGCTCGTGTCGCAGCATCTTTGGGTTCGAGCCTCGCCCCAGCCTCGAGCGTTCCGTACAGGCGCCCCAGGATGGCAGCCTCGAAGAGCAGCTTCGACAACCGCGGCGGCCCCAACATTTCGTACGCCACCGCCTGAACGCCCATCTCTGCCTCCATCGACTCCATGCGTTCGAGTGCCGCCGAACGCAGCACCCCGGCGCGGTAGGTGGGTCCCATCGTCGCGGCGTCGAGCGCGGCGACCACGTCGCGGCCCGTGGGGTGTCCCTGGATCTCGCGGAGCACGTTCTGCGCGATCTCCTCGGGGGTCACGAACTCCATGAGGCCGAGCGCGGTGAGCGTCTCGAACTCTGGGAGTGAAAAGACGCCGTTCTCTCCGGCGTCCAGGTACACACCCTCGAGTGGTTCGTCGAGGGTGAGGTATGAATCCTCTGATGCGGGACCGAAGGCGTCGGTGATTCGGGTCGCCTCGGTCGCGTCGGACCTGAGGAGCGGCCGACTCCCCTTCTTGATCGGGCCAAACCCGATCGACTTCCAGCTGATGGCCGCGGTCGGCTTCACCTCTTTGACCGCCGGGGCCCCCGGGGTGCGAGCCATCAGGTACAGGAGCAGCGTCTGCGCGCCCGCCAGGCTGGCCTTGGCGAGGAGCACGCGCGAGGGCCGCTCCTCGGAGTGCGTAAACGGAATGTTGAGACCCATGCCGCCTGTGCCGGCGGTACCGACCTTTACGAACATCCGCGTGCCCGCGCGCCGCATCCCCTCGAGCGCGATCTGGGTGTGCCGGATGAGCTGCGGCATGTAGAGCGTAGAGAGATGGCGCTCCACCGCCTCGGAGTCCGCGCCACCCTCCGAGGCCTTGGTGCGGAGCTCGGCGGCCGAGGCGAAGGCATTCTGATAGGCGAGCACCCCGGCGGTGTTGATGCAGTCGACGATCACCGTCGGCGCGACATCCAGGAGCAGACGTCCGAGCGATGAGCGCTGGAACACTTCGTCGGTCAGCTCGCCGTAGAGGTCGTCCACCAGGCTGCGGCGCATCTCGGCGTCGTCCATCACCGTGGCGCGACGCTCCTCGCGGAACGCGTCGGGGACGAAGAGATCGCCGTAGGCGGCCTCCACCTTGGTCCGGCCCACGCGTCCCTCAGCGGTGAGTTCGGCCACCGCACCCTCGGCCTCACGGCGAGTCAGCGACGCAAGCACCAGGCGCTCCGGCTCGTGTTCCAACATGAGGCGCGCAACGGCCACCCCCACGAGGCCCGCGCCCCCCATTACCAGAATCGTGCTGTCTTTCAAGTCCATTCGATCAACTTTGCGTATCGTTTTCGTTCACGCGGCTCATGGCAACCAACCCCCGGACCTCCTGGTCCGTGAGGTCACGAATGCCACCGCGCGGAAGCCGTCCGAGCTTCAGTGATCCGAAGCGCACGCGCGCTAGCGCACGCACGTTGAGCCCCACCGTCTCCATCAACCTGCGTATCTCTCGGTTCCGCCCCTCGGTGAGCACCAGGCTCAGCTTCGTGAACTCCCCGTCAAAATCGAGAACCGTCACCTCTTTCGCGCGGGCCAACCCGTCTTCGAGCTGCACCCCCTTCACAAGACGCTGGATCACCTCGGGCCGTACCGACCCCTCGACCTTGATCTTGTACTCCCGCTCGACCGCCGTACCCGGCTTCATGAGCGTCTGAGAGAGGTCACCGTCATTGGTAAGCAGCAGCAGCCCGGTAGTGTTTCTGTCGAGCCGACCCACGTAGCGAAGTCCGCGCATCCCTTCGGGCAACACGTCGAAGATGGTGCGCCGCCCGTCGGGGTCGCTCTCGGTCGTGATCACCCCCGGCGGCTTGTGAAACAGCACCCAGCGCCGCGGGGCCCGTCGCACCTTCTTCTTGTCCACCTCGATGCGGTCGCGACGGGGATCCACCTTGGTCCCCAGCTCCCTCACCACGGTGCCGTTGATGCGAACGCGCCCGGCGAGAATCATCTCCTCTGACTTTCGTCGAGAAGCGACTCCCGCATGTGCGAGAAACGACTCCCGCATGTGCGAGAAATTTTTGAAGTCGTATGGTCTCGGCCATCTCAGCTCAGCGCCGCCTCGCCCTCGATCAAATCGGGACCATCCTCGATCATACCCGGATCATCCTCGGGATCGGCGACCACCTCGGTTGCCAACACCTCTTCGATCCCCGGCTCAGGGCCCTCGTCCACCACCGCGTCTTCGTCCGACTCAGGCTCAGCCTCAAGCTCCTCGAGCGGCGTGCTGTCGCGCAGCAATACGGGGAGCTCCTCGGGGCGCGGAAGCTCTTCGAGAGACCGAAGCCCAAAGTGCTCCAAGAAGTTTTGCGTCGTGCCGTAGAGGAGCGGGCGCCCGAGCCCCTCACTTCGGCCCACGACCTCGATCAGGGCCCGGTCCTGAAGTGTGCGGATTACACCTGCCGAACTCACTCCACGAACGTACTCAACCTCGATGCGCCCGATCGGCTGCCGGTAGGCGACGATCGCCAGCGTCTCCAACGCCGGACCCGAAAGCCGGGACGGACGCGGAACGGTGTCGAAGCGCTCCAGATAGGGCGCAAACTCGGGCCGGGTGAGAATCTGATACCCTTCACCCAACTCCCGAATCTGGAACGATCGGTCCGACTCACCGTAATCCGCGTTCAACTCCTCGATTGCCTCCTCGACGAGATCCTCATTGAGGGCTTCATCGGCCCGGGCGATCTCCTCTGCCCGTAGCGGTGCGTCGCTGGCGAACAAAACCGCCTCGACTATCCGCGCAGTATTCACGTCTCCCTCACCCCCGGCGACGCCCTCCACGCCTTCCTCGCCCCGATAGACCCAGAGCTCGGCGAAGGGCCGTACCTGCCGGAGCCTGACGTCCCTCCGGCGGGTGAGCTCCAATCCGGCCAGGAAGGTCATGACACCGTGCAGTCGGTTGGCGAAGGGCTGAACGAGTCGGCTGAACTCGATGCGGGTGACCCGATCGAGCGTGCCAAGGTGACCCGATGGTCGTGCGTGTGAATCGTGGGCGGCTGGATGGCGAGTGCGGTCTCGAACAGCTCCTCGAAGGTCACCTCGAGCGGTGTATCCAGGATCTCCGGACGGGGCCTCGTCAGGATGAACCCCTTCCCGAACTGGCGACCTCTCTCGGCCTCTGCCACGGAGAGACGCTGCGAAATCTCCCGCGTCTGCTCGAACTCGAGGAGACGCCTGACCAGCTCGGCACGCGGGTCTTCGGACTCGTCGTCGCCGTGCCGGGGGAGCAGCATCTGGGCCTTGATCCGTACCAGCGCTGCGGCCATCTCCAGAAACTCACCGGCCTGATCCAGGTCCTGAGCCTGAATACCCTCAACCGCCAGGAGGAACTGCTCGGTGATCTTGGAGATCGGAATGTCGAAGACGTCGATGTCCTGAGTACGAATAAGGTGCAGCAGCAGGTCGAGCGGGCCCTGGAACCGGTCGACGTCCACCGACAGGTAGTCGTCCCGTAGAACAGACGCTGGGGCGTTGCTCAGCTCCATAGACCGATGAACGCGT
>JAZDDA010000190.1:0-174017 GCA_036679625.1 Gemmatimonadota bacterium
GGGTTTCAACTCAGTCCGGATCTTTTATGCTTTGGGGTACTATGACGATGTGGGCCACAAGGGCGACTCAGAGTTCATCTATGTCGATGTCGAGTCGGTGGCGGGCTCGAACCTGTGGGCGACGCAACAGGTATTCCTGTCGGCTCATTGGCACACGGCTACCGGCTTACTCGACCGGAGTGACCTCATCGGTCGAGGGCCATACGACGGATGGGTCGACGATCTCTTGGGTGGCCGCCCTATAGTCTGGGTGGCAAAGGGGAAGCATGCGAACTACAGATCCAAGTCGGTCTGTAACCAATCCGTATCACCTCATACCAGGGACGAATGTGGACCGAGCCCTTTTGACCCTGGAGCCACAATTCTTGCCGAGGACGTTGAGTATCTTTCTTCGGCGAATCTTGGCAGCCGGGGAACTCCCTTCATCGATTGCGTGGCATCGCGGAGCGGGAACGTACCCGCCCATCCCGGCACCGAGTGCTTTTGGACCGGAGATAGGTTCAGGGGATGGTATACCATTTCGGGCGGTGTAACGGAATATTCGTACCCACTCTCCGACTCCGGGTTCTGATGGTTGGGCTTTGGATTCCCGACAGCGAACCCCTTATCAATCCGTTCATAACCTGGGGAGCCCATATTGGCCACGACAAAGGAGGTTTTATGCGAAACTTGCGCTTTCTCGGGACCAGTCTAGCAATCTCATTGTCACTCCTAACGGGATGCGCGACTTCACGAACGGTGCGTTGGCAAGAGAATCTGACCGACGCCGCAACCCGAGTCTCCGAGCTTTCGGCCGAATATGATGCCACAATAACGACGGTCGACGGTGCACGGTACGTGGGCAGAGATGTCGCCATGGCCCGTGACTCAGTCCGGTGGAGGCGAACCATCGACGGAATTTCCCAACAGATGCTATTGGCTGGAGTGGCAAGTATCGAAGTTGTTGTAGAGCGCACCCGAAAGGGTGCCTACATCGGGAGCCTTGTGGGCGCCGCGGGAGGGGTCGGGTACGGCGCTGTGGCCTGTAGCACGGACCGAGTGGGGTGCGCGGGCGCCGACGGCGTTGTCATTACGACCCTGGGGTTGATTGGGGCGGCCGGTGGGGCGCTCATTGGCTGGATCGTCGGTGCGAATAGCCCACACACGGTTATCTTCGTCCCTCAGCAGTAGATCAGAGCACGGACCCGGACGCGCGGTGGTCCGGCGCTCTGGGACATCCTTAACGCAGCATGGGACGGGACGGTCACCTCATCTTGGGGTGGCCGTCCTTTCCTTTGGAAGGTCGAAATTGGACGGAAGGGTTGCTCGCGAGTTCCCTGCGGTGTCCCTCCCAGTGTGCCTAACTTGCGATTACATGATTCTAGGCTGCGTCCGTTCTCCCCCCCTGACGGATTCGCAGCCTATGATAACTGGCGCGACCCCAACGCATGTGACGCCATCGAGCCTGGATGAGATTTTCCAAGGGACGGAGAAATGACGAACGCAGAGTACCTAATATCGTCGGACTCGGATTTGACTTGGTCGGCGGACTGTTGATGGCGCGCGACTTGCCCTTCAAACGCGCTGTCGTAGGGAAAGTGGGGCCACGGCAGGGGGACCGCGTGTAGCGTGGTCGGTCCTGTGCTACCCGCAACCCGAAGGGCGCAAGGGAACTACCGTTGAGAGTCTGCTTGCCGCACCTCTATCTTCGGCTTATCTTCGGTTTCGATACCTACTCGGCTTTCTTCGTCCCAATCGCCCATGCCCTCACCCCGGCCTCACCCGTATAGTGGTCCCACCCATCTCAACGTTCGTGGGTGGGAGACCCCACACTCCTCCGTCTCCCATCGTGGAAGCCGTATCGCCGTCTGCCTCTGGCTCCCCACCTTCGAGCTCCGCCTCGAGCTGGTACGCAATCCTGGCCTCGACACCACCTCTGTAGCCCTTCTTTCTCCGGGCGAAAGCACCCGCCGTACCATCTGGCAGCTTTCCGAGCGAGCCTCCGTTTCGGGCGTACGGCCAGGCCATCTCGTATCCCAGGCCATCTCCCTCTGCCCCTCCCTCACACTCCTGGAGCCCGATCCGGCCCACTACGACGCTGCACAGCAGGAGATGCTGAACGCCTTGTCCGACCTGAGCCCCGTCGTCGAGCCGGACGGTCGTGGACGGATCTTCGTGGGGATGGACGGCCTGGGACGCCTGTACGGATCCCCGCCTCGCCAATTGGACCGCTGCTTTGCAGCCTTATTCGGGATCTTTCCACGCCCTCTGGTCGCAGCGACCCGAGCAGGCTGGGCTCTGGGGAAGTTCGGTGCCTGGGTGGCCGCAGCTTCCGCAGGGCCCGGCGCGCCCGTCATCGTCCCCGAACGAGAGCTGCCGAACTTCCTCACCAAGTGTCCGGTGGGGGCACTCCCGGTGGATGCGGTCATGATCCAGCGCCTGGAACGCCTGGGGATCTACACTCTCGGAGCCCTCACTGCTCTTCCTGACCCTGCACTCGTAGGGCAGTTCGGCTCCGATGGTCAGCGGGCGCTGGCCTGGGCTACCGGGCAACGCATTGATCCCGTACGCCCATACCATCGCCCCCCTCCGATTCGATCTTCCCTGGACCTTCCAGTACCCGTGGGGAACATCGCGATCCTCCATACGGCGCTGGACCACCTTCTGGAGCGGGCCCTGGCACGGCCCGCACGACGAGGCCGAAGCATCCATGGAGTACGCATGATCGCCTATCTCGAGGAGGGTGGTTCCTGGTCTACCGAGGTCATACTTCGAGAACCTACAGCACAGCGAGATCGACTCGCGTTTCCCCTGCGCTCCCGCATGGACCTGGCCCCTCCGCCCCGGGCTGTGGAAGGACTCTCCGTGGAATTTTTCCAATTCGGGCCTGCGACGACTCAGACCGGGCTCTTCGACAGGCAGGAAAAATCCGGTCGCGAAGCTGCTGGATATGGATTCTCGGGAGACACGGTTCCACACGCACTCCGCGAAGCCGTAAGAGAGTTGAAGCTGAAGCTGGGGTATTCCCCGCTGTACCGTGTCGTGGAGGTCGATCCATGGTCCCGGATGCCCGAACGACGTCACGCCCTCCTCAACTTCGATCCATGAGCGAGTTCTCACCCACCGGACCCAGTGCGCCCGATATCCAAACACCGGCGCTCCGTCCCTCTGCGGAACGGCTCCGCCCCCTGCGCACTCCCTCGCGAATCGAGGTTGCCGTCGACGATGAAGGATTCCCTCTCCGACTCCGCAGGAATGGCAAGAGCTCCCGGGTGGCCGCGGTCCGTGAGCGGTGGCGAATCGACGACGAGTGGTGGCGACGGCCCATCTCCCGGGAATACTATGCCCTCGTCATGGAAGACGGACGACCCGTCATCCTGTATCGCGATCTTATCGAGGGAGGGTGGTTCAGCCAGTGAAGCTCCTCAGACTCGAATTCAAGCGGCGTGGGCTGGATCGAGTCGTGCTTCATTTCGACGAGGGAGAGCCCCTCGATCTGGCATTTGTAATCGTCGAACGCCGTCAACTCGGAGTAGGCGATGAGATCGACCTCAAGACCCTTCGCTCCCTCGAGGAGGACGACCGGAAGTGGCTGGTCCGCCAGGCCGCCCTCAACCTCCTCTCCTACCGCGCCCGCGGAAGAACCGAGCTCGGTCAACGTCTGCGGAAGAAGGGCCACGCACCCGCCCTGGTCCTTCAGTGCCTTGATACCCTGGAAGAACAGGGGCTATTGGATGACACCGCCTTCGCCTCAGGGTTCACACGAGGGCGCCTTACGCACCGTCCGCGCGGATCGAGACGAATCATTCAGGAGTTACGGGCCAAAGGCATCCACCTCGAGGTCGCCCAGGACGCGGTACAGCAGGTCATGGAAGACGAAGAGGTCACCGACGTCACCCTGGCCCGGAGGGCCGCCGCCGCATGGGTTGACCGCCAGGGCCAGGAAACGATCGTCGCGCTCTCGGTCACCGCACCCCCAGAGGCACGCCAACGTGCTCGGCGCAGGCTCACCGGGTTCCTCGCACGCCGCGGGTTCTCCTCTGATGCGCTGGTCCATGGCATCGAGACCGCGCAGCAGTTGGCCCACGCTCGCGCCGAAGAATTCCCCGCCTGAAACACCCCACCCCTTCCCTTCGTCATGTTCCTGCGAACACCTTTGTAAAAATGATAGTGGGTTGTCTCGTGCCGCTGTGGGCCGAGATTGGGTGGGGAGGATAGAGGAGTTCTCGTGGAAACATTATTGAGCGACACCGTCGTATGGATTGAAGCCGCCGGGCCGTGGGCCTATGTGCTCGCTCCGATGCTGATGATGATGGTCGCGATTCTCCCGATCCCCGCGGAGCTGCCCGCGCTGATGAACGGGATGATCTTCGGCCCCTGGGTGGGCACCCTCGTTTCCTGGGGCGGAGCGCTCGTCGGGGCAATGATCAGCTTCGAGCTGTCGCGACGCCTCGGACGCCCTCTGGCCGAGCGGTTCATCCCCCAAGCGAGGCTCGCCAAGGCCGACGAGATCGTGCTCAAGGGCGATTGGTGGGGCCTCCTGCTCCCACGGTTCATTCCTGTGATCGCCTTCACGGCGCTCAACTGGGGCGCAGGCCTGACACCCGTCACCCGTTGGCGCTTCTTCTGGACCACGGCGATTGGCATACTCCCCGGTGCCCTGTTCTTCACCTCGTCCGGAGCTGGCCTACTCATCCTCCTCGACCGCTTCCCGATGGCCACCTGGGTCATCGCGGGTCTGCTTCTCGCGTACGGAGCCCTTTACCTCTACAGGAGCACCCGCCGGAAGCTCCGCGAGAATCCGGAATCCGCCGCGGAGGCGTCGGCCGACCTGGGGTAGAGGCAGGTCACCCTCTACCAGGCGATCCCACTACCAGGCGATCCCGTAGTCATCTCCGTGGTGGCTCGACCCACCCCAGAAGCTGCCGTGTTCCCAGTCGAAGAAGATGGCGTTGATCGGTCCCGATGTCCGTTCCGCGAAGGTGAGCGTATAGCCCATGTTCCGCAGCTCCTTCCTCACCCAGGGAGGGGTCGCATCCTGTAGAAGAATCCGGCCCGGGCTCGACTCGTGCTTCCCGAACGAGCCCCGCATCTGGAAGCTGTTCATGTTGGCGGCCTCGACCGCCTCCTGAACGTTCATGTCCCACTCCACCATGTTGAGCAGGAACTGAACGAGATTCTGGTCCTGGCTGTCTCCCCCCTGCACAGCGAACGACAGGAAGGGCTTTCCATCCTTGAGCGCCATGCCGGGGGTCAGCGTAGCCCGCGGGCGCTTTCCAGGCTCGATCACATTGAAGGGATTCTCTGAGGCTCGAAGCACGAAGCTCTGTGCCCGTTGGCTCAGCCCCACCCCGGTTTCACCTGCAACCACAGCAGGTATCCACCCACCGGAGGGAGTGATCGACACGACCCAACCCTCCTCATCAGCCGTTTCAATCGACGTCGTGCCGAGGTAGAAATCGTCCTCGAAGTCCGCCATCGCCTGGGCACCGGAGGCCTCGGTGATCGTGCTCCCCCCCGACTGCCAGTTCTGCAGATAGTTCGTGAACGGATTGACATCCCCCTGGAAGGGATAGGGATCCCCCGGACCGATCGTGGGATCGTTCTTATCCCAATCGATCTGCTGCGCTCTGGCCCGCGCGTACTCCTTCGAAAGAAGCCCGTCCATCGGCTCATCCGGTGCAAAGTAGGGATCGCCGTAGTAGAAATCGCGATCGGCAAAGGAGAGGCTCATCGTCTGGTAGAGGGCGTGCAGATACCGTGACGAGTTGTACCCCATCGACTTGAGGTCCATGGTCTCGAGGATGTTGAGCGCCTGGAGCATCACGGGGCCCTGCACCCAACTCGTCAGCTTGTAGACGTCGATGCCCCTGTAGTTGGTCTTCACCGGCTCCTCTATGTGGACCTGCCATTTGTCCAGGTCGTCGAGCGTGATGAGCCCCCCCTGCTCCTGTACACTCGCCACGAACTCGACCGCAATGTCTCCGCGATAGAACCGGTCGTATGCGGCATGGATGGCCTCGGATCGACTCCGGCCATCGGCCAGCGCTGAGGCCTCAGCCTCGACCAGACGTTCGAGCATCCTCTTCAGGTTGGGTTGCCGGAACATCTCCCCCTCTCGGGGCGCTGGGTTTTCTGGATCCTCAGGGTGCGTCAGAAAAAGCTCGCTCGAATACGGCCACTCTCGAATGAGATCGACGTTGGCCCGAATCCGTCGGATGGCGTCTGCCTCCATCGGATAGCCCTCCGCCATCTCGATGGCAGGTGCAAGCACCTCGGCGAGACTCATCGTTCCCCACCTCGAGAGCATCACCATCAGACCCCCGGGTGTCCCAGGCGTGACTGCCGCCAGCGGCCCGTATTGCGGGGGAAAGTCCATCCCCTGCTCTAGATAGAACTCGGCGGTCGCGCCCGAGGGAGCCACTCCCAGCGCATTCAGGCCAATGACCCGCCCGTCGTTCGGGTTGTAGATGAGGGCCTGGGTTTCTCCACCCCACGCCAGCACATCCCACATCGTCGAGGTAGCAGCGAGCATCGCGGCGGCAGCGTCCACCGCATTACCCCCACGCTGGAACATCATCGCCCCAGCCGTGGCACCGAGCGGCTTGCCCGTAATCGCAACCCAATGGCTCCCATGGAGGATCGGCTTCGCCGTCTGCTGGGCTGCGGAAGGAACGCTCGCGACAAACAAGAGCGTGGCAATAACGGCGGCAAAACCAGCGCGTACATGAAGACTCAGGGACACGGCGTATTCCTCCTGTGCAGGGCGGCGGCGTACGGAACCCAACCTCGAATGTGCCGAGAAGGTAGGTGCGCAAGGGTTGAACGGGCCAGCTACATCCGATCCTCCTCCGGAGAGAGTCCCCTGCGCCTCCGTTGCACGAGCGATGGAGTTCGGTATCATGTCACGCATGGATCTTACGGTTCCGGCATCTGCTGTAGGGGAGCTCGCGCCTGCCTACCTTCAGGCAATCGTCACGCTGGGCATCGCCGCGCTATGCGGCTTCCTGTGGGGACGATACCGCAAGCCGTACTTCCTCGTATGGGCGGTGGCGTGGAGCGTCTTCGCGCTGCGTCTCGGAGCGATCATCCTCTTCATCCACACAGGGAATCCCTTCTGGCTCTACGCCCACCAGGTGACCACAGGGTGGACGGCGCTGGCCCTCCTGTGGGCGGCCCTCCTGTTCTCGATCCAGCTCTCGTTCCGACGAATCTATCTCTGGGCTCTCTTCTTTCCGCCTTTGTGGTCGTACTTCGCCATCTACCGGATGGACAACTTCCTTCTGGCCGCCCTTCCGGCCGTACTCTTCCTCTCTGGAGCAACGCTTTGGACTGCGTGGGCATTCTTTCGCTACCAACGAGAGGCTCGGTCAGGGGCGGCTCGTCTCCTTGCATTCACCCTGCTCCTCTGGAGCATCCACCACCTCGACTACCCCTTCCTCCGAGCTCGCGGCATCTGGAATCCCTGGGGCTACTACCTGGACCTGCTGTTCGTGCTCGGTACCGGCGTCGGCATCCTCCTTCTCGTGCAGGAAGATCTCGATCAGGGGCTCAAGGCTCTCTCCGGCATTTCCGGGGACCTCCACAGAGGAGCGAGCAATCCGGATGAGGACGTGCTGGGCGCAGTGCTACTTCGCTCCCTCACGCTACGGGCGGTCCGGGGGAGTGCAATGGCGCTGGAGGTGGACGGTCACCTGGGAATCGTCCAGGGCGCCGGAGCGTGCGCCGATTGGCCCGATCGGCCCCTGCGGGGCCCGGTGGAGGAGGCGATCGCTCGTGTGATGAGTATGGGTGAACCCGTCGTCGTACGTGGGAACCTCGACTCGGATACCGTGAAAGGGTTCCCGTACACCGCGGCACTCCCGGTCCTCATCGACGACCGAGCGGTGGGAGCCCTCCTGGTGGTCGGTGAGGCGCGAGATCCATTTACCGCGCTCGACACCGCCTTCCTCGTCGCCCTCGGTCAACAGGTCGGTACTGGGCTCCAGAACCAGAAACTCTACGACCGGCTCGCCTCCCGCACCGCCGAACTCGAGCGGCTTCAGGTGCGCATGGTCCGCCAGCACGAGGAGGAGCGCCAGCGATTGTCACGGGAGCTGCACGATGAGACCGCTCAGGTCTTTGCGGCCGTCAAACTTCAGCTTGGCATCCTACAGGAGCACACCCCACCGGAGCAGGCACCCCGCCTCGCGCGATCGCTGGAGCTCGTGAGTCAGGGGATTCAGAGCATCCGCAACGTCACCCGAGGATTGCGCCCAGCCGCGCTCACCGACCTGGGGCTCATTCCCGCGCTCCAGGCTCTCGGGCGCGATTTCTCGGACGGGGAAGGGCTCCACGTCTCCTTCGAGGGTCCGTCGACCGCTCCCCAACTCTCGGGCGATACCGAGCTGGCGTTGTACCGTTCTCTGCAGGAAGGGCTTTCCAACGTGGCAAGACACGCGAATGCGCGTACCGTGTGTGTATGCCTGACCGTGGAAGAGCCGGAGATCCTCCTGACGGTGGTGGACGATGGAGAAGGACTCCCCTCTACCGTGGATCCGCTTGGAGGAGGCGCACGAACCGGCTTGGCCGGGCTCCGTGAGCGGATCTCCGCTCTTGGTGGTAGGATCACCTTCCCGAATGTAGACAGAGGTGTGCGCATTGAGGTTCGATTGCCGATCAACGGAGTCTCAGGATGACCGATGAGGTGATTCGCGTCGTAATCGCCGACGACCATGCCGTCGTGCGAGAGGGAATTCGAGCGCTACTCCAATCCACGAAAGGGATCGACGTCGTTGGAGAAGCCGCGGACGGACTTCAGGCCCTGGAGCTGGTCCATTCGCTGAAACCCAACCTCCTCGTCCTCGACCTGAGCATGCCCGAGAAGCCGGGGATGGAGGTCACGCGTGAGCTTCGAGCTGAGGGGATTGAAGTGTACATCCTCGTACTCAGCATGCACGACGCCCCCGAGTACGTGCTCGAGGCCGTCCGAGCCGGCGCCGATGGATACATCCTCAAGGACGCGGGTCCAGCTGAGCTGCGGGAGGCGGTTCACGCTGTAAGCGGTGGTGAGGAGTACTTCAGCCCTCAGGTCACCCGACAGCTGAGCGTCGCCGTGCGCGAAGAGATGGCGCAGGAGCAGAAACGCGCCCGGCTCGACCACCTCACTCCGCGGGAGATAGAGGTCCTCGAACGCGTCGCCGCCGGGCGGACCTCGCGGGAGATTGCCGAGGAATTCGGAATCAGTCCGCGCACAGTCGAGACCCACCGAGAGAGCCTCATGCGAAAGGTACGGGCCCGCAACGCTGCCGACCTGACGCGGTTCGCTGTCGAGGCGGGGCTCTCTCCCACGTAGCATATCCGGGACCTCTTACGTAGTTCTCCCGACCGGGCGTCTGCGTAGACCTCCGAATATCGACAATCTCTTGTACGCCCTACCTTTCTAGCGTCCGATCCAGGACGGATTCCAGCTCCGCGACCGGCCCCCGCCGCTCGTATCTGTGAAAATGAAAGGAAAGCCTCATGGGCACCTTGACTCAAATCAAATCCCGGTCGGGAGCCTCGCTCCTCGCACTCGGTGCACTGATCATATTTGCGCTCCCTTCCCTCCTTGTGGGGCAGACCACAGGGTCCAACGAGGCAGAGACGTCGAAGGCGGACACGGTGTACCGCGTCCGACCCATCACCGTCACGGTAACGCGAGGCCCACGGGAAGTCTTCCGCACGCCCAAGCCCGTGGTCGTCTTGGACCGCGCTACCATCCAGGAACAGAACCCCAACACCATCACCGATCTCTTCCGCAATCTGCCTGGTGTGGATGTGAGTGGTGTGGGCGTGAACCAGACCCGCCCAAGCATTCGTGGCCAACGAGGTGCCCGGATCCTCCTGCTCCAGGACGGAATCCGCATGAACAACTCGCGGAGGCAGCAGGACTTCGGTGAACTCCCCGCACTCGTGGATGTCGGCAGCGTCGAGCGCGTCGAGATCGTGAGGGGACCGTCCTCGGTCCTATACGGAACCGACGCCATCGGAGGCGTCGTGAACGTCGTCACCCGCCGTACCGAGGCGGAAGGGCTCCACGGATCGCTCAGCTACAAATACGGAGCTGCAGAAGACCAGAGCCGCTGGTCCGCGCGCACCTTTGGAGCGAGTGGCAAGTTCAGCTACAACGCCGGGCTCACCGTGCGCCGGGCGGGCGCCTACGAGGCTCCCGCGGGCACCTTCGGAAACGTAACGCTCGCCAACGACACACCGGTCAACAACACCGGACTTGAAGACAAGAACTGGGACATCCGCCTCGGGCTCGAGGCCAGTGAGGGTCACCTGATAACCCTCGCATACGAGGGCTACGATGCTGAAAAAGCCGGATTCGGCGATGTGTCGCCCTCCGCCTTTGCGGATGGATTGCCCTCCATCGAAATCCTCTACCCCGATCAGCGCTTCGACAAGGTGGTCCTCGGCTACGAGGGCTCCGAGCTTGGATGGTCCTTCGCGGACCGCGTCGACATCCGCGGCTACGGCCAGGACAACGACCGTGTGCTCACCTTCGGGTTGGCCCAGTCGATTGGACCCGGCGCGACGCTGGCGGTCGACACACGGAACGTCACCGACATCACCACCTTCGGTTTCCGAGCCGAGGCGAGAAAGCTCGTTTCTGAACAGCTCCTTCTGACCTACGGCATCGACTTCAGTAATGACGACGCAGTGGGAACAGACCAGAGCACCACCGTCATCGTGGGGTTTGGACCCCCGATGATCTTCGAGGAGGATCGGCCCCAGGTCCCCAACTCTTCCTTCCAGAGTCTGGGATTCTTCATGCAGGGAGAGTTGGACGTTACCGACCGCTTCGCGGTGGTGGCGGGAGGACGCTTCCAGGACATCGACGCAAAGACCAACGAGACGCCGGGACTCGACGACGAGCTGGTGTCGAAGAGCGATGAGACGTTCGTAGGTGCGCTGAACGCCATCTTCGAGGTCAGCGAGCAGGTTTCGTTGATTGGCTCGGTGGGTCGGGCCTTCCGGTCGCCCAATCTCATCGAATGGTTCTTCAACGGCGCCACCCCTGAAGGGTCCGGCTTCCAGGTCCGAAATCCCGACCTCGAGGCCGAGACGAGCATCAACGTCGATCTCGGTTTGCGCTTCCGAAATCGTTTCGTGGAGGCGGAGGTGTTTGGATTCCGCAACAAGATCTCCAACGGAATCAGGATCGAGGCGCTCGGAACCGACGTCGGTGGCTTCCCGGCATTCCAGAACGTCAACGTCGAGGAACTCATCTACAAGGGCGTAGAGGTGGGAGCGACCGGCTTCCTGGGGAATGGCATCAGCATCGGTGGTGGGTACACCTACCTGGATTCCGAAAACGCGCTTGACCCGAACAGCCCGGTCGGGGAGTCGTTCTCACAGAAGCTGACCAGCAACATCCGGTACCAGGCCCCCGGAAACCGTTTCTGGGTGCAGTACGACATCCGGCACAACGGAGACCAGAAGGAGGTAAATCTCCTCGACAATCCGATCGGAGATCTACTACCCTCGTTCACGGTCCAGAACGTGCGAGCCGGTTTCAACCTCTTCCAGTCGCGGACGGGTGCGACACACCGGGTCGGGATCACCGTAAGCAACCTCACCAACGTGTTGTACGCTGAGGCATCGAACGCGAGCTTCTTCCGTCCCGAGCCGAAACGCAACATGACGGTGACCTACGAAATTTCGTTCTAGATGTTGTTGAAAATCCGATGATGAACGCCCCCGCTTCGGCGTTACGATAAATCGGGGGAACGGTCCTTGAGGGCCGTTCCCCTCGGAAACTCAAGGAGAGCGCTGTGCGCGAGCCCGTCCATTTTCTTCCGATCCTGACCACGATCATTGCACTCGTGTTCGCCCCCATCGTCTATCGACGGTGGAAAGAGCGAAAATCCGGCCTTCACCTCCTCTGGTGGGCGATCGGTATCTGGCTCTTTGGTCTCGGAACATTCACGGAGGCGTGGACCACCCTCTTCGGGTGGAACGAGTGGATCTTCCGAAGCTGGTACGTCTCGGGAGCGCTGCTCGGAGGCGCTCCATTGGCCCAGGGGACAGCCTACCTGCTTCTACCCAGGAAGGTCGCGCATACCTTCGCCACGATCCTGATCCTCACGGTGATTGCAGGTGCAACCGTGGTGTTCCTGGCCCCCATCAACTACGAGCTCGTTGAACTTCACCGGCTCACCGGCCGCGTGATCATGTGGCCCCAGGCGCGGCTGTTCAGTCCCTTCATCAACACCTATGCGCTGATCTTTCTTGTGGGCGGAGCGGCGCTGTCGGCGTGGCGTTTTCGCGGGCTCCCCGAGGCGCACAATCGCGTGGTGGGCAACACGTTGATCGCCGTTGGCGCGATGCTGCCTGGGATCGGAGGCGCTGCAACACGCTTTGGCTACACAGAGGTGCTCTACGTGGGCGAGCTGATCGGACTCATCCTTATCTGGATCGGCTACCGCTACAACGTCATGCCAGGTGTGCAGGGCTCCCCGGTGGCGAGCGTACCTGCAGGAGATACTGCCGAGGTCGGAGCTCCAGCCGGCTGACAGGCCGCTCGTCGAGCGGGCACCGGAACGCGGCTCGCCCCACTTCCTCAACAGCCTTCTAGAGCAGGTTGCCTTCGTCTCCGCCCTTGACCGGCCTACGCCTGAGCCGGGTCGCCTCTTTGTGCATCTTCTCGGCCCACGTGATGAGGCGCTGTTGGACCGATTCACCCCCACCCGGATCGGAGAGCGAGTAGCTCCCGTCGGCGTGCATCTCCCACCCTCGGCTCGTGGGATCCAATTGCTCGTCCAGAACGGTGCGAAGCTCCTCCTGTAAGGCTGGATCCTCCACAGGCACCAGGACCTCGACCCGTGACTGCAGGTTGCGACGCATCGCATCTGCTGACCCCAGGTAGTAGCGCTCATCCCCACCATTCCTGAAGTAGTAGATTCGCGCGTGTTCCAGGAACCGTCCCACGATGCTTCGCACTCGCACGCTCTCCGAGAGTCCATCGATACCAGGACGAAGGCGGCAGGTATCTCTCGCGATGATGTCGACCTTCACGCCAGCTCGCGCAGCCTCGTACAGCGCCTTCGTCACATCGGCATCTTCGAGCGCGTTGAGCTTGAACTGGATGTGGCCCTCCCCACCCTGCTCCTGCTGACGACGCTCTCGGTTGATCAAGCGCAGGAGTCGGCGCTTGAGCACCTTGGGCGCTACCAGCAGCTTCTCGTACTTGCGCCTTGGCTTGAAGCCTGTGGTCAGATAGTTGAACAACTCTGTGAGATCGGTGCCGATCGCGGCATCACAGGTCAGGAATCCGAGATCCGAATAAACGCGGGAGGTCTCCGCGTGATAGTTCCCCGTACCGATGTGAGCATACCGTCGCAGCCCGTCGTAGTCCTGACGAACCACCAACACCACCTTGCAGTGGGTCTTGAGACCCACCACCCCGTAGGTAACATGGATCCCGGCGCTCCCGAGCCGACTCGCCCAGCGGATGTTGGCCTCCTCGTCGAAGCGGGCCTTGAGCTCCATCACTACCGCAACCTGCTTCCCGTTTCGCGCGGCCGCGATCAGGTGGTCGATGATCGAAGATTCCTCGCCCGTTCGGTACAACGTCATCTTGATGGCGCGCACCTTTGGGTCGCGACTGGCCTCCTCGATGAAGCGCTCCACCGAGGTCGCGAACGACTGATACGGATGGTGAACGAGGAGGGAGCCTGCCTCCCTGATCGTGTGAAACATCGGCCGGTCTGACACCATCAGCGGATGGTCGAATGGGAAGTGTGGAGCATCCTTCAGCTCCGGCTGATCGAGGGAGGTCAACTCCATGAGGTCACGCATTCCCATGAGGCCCTGGGACGAGAACACGTCCTGCTCCTCGTCGAGCCCGAGCTCCGAGGTGATCATGCCACGCCGAACCGGGTCCATGTCGCCCTCGACCTCGAGCCGCACGATGGGGGCAAAGCGCCGCTCCCGCAACTCGGTTTCGATCATCGCCAGGAGGTCGTCAGCGGACTCCTCGTCGCTCTCAGTGTTGGCATTTCTCGTCACGCGAAACGTCTCGCAGGCCTCGATCTCCATCCCCGGAAAGAGCAGGTCGAGGTTGTTTGCCATCACATCTTCCAGCGTGACGAACCTCGTGCCCTCGCCGACCCGAACGAGCCGCGGGATCCCCGATCCTACCGGAACCTTCACCCGTGCAAGGTGGTGAGTCGCGTCGTCCGCGTGGCGAAGCGTGACCAACAGATTCAGCGACAGGTTGGACACGAACGGGAACGGGTGGGCAGGATCCGTCGACTGTGGCGTGACCAGGGGGTAGATGTTCTTGACGTACTCGTCCCGAAGCGTCGCCTGCTCCGCCTGCGACAGGTCACTCACCCCCTCCAGGTGGATGCCTTCGGCCCTCAGCTCCTCAACGAGGCTCTTGAAGGCGACGACCCGTCGCTTCTCCAGCACCTGCACCAGCTCATAGCACGCCTCGATCTGCTCCCTCGGCGTTCGCCCATCTACCGTGAGATCATGCACACCGGCTCCGAGAATCTGCTTGAGCCCCCCGATGCGCTTCATAAAGAATTCGTCGAGATTGGAGCTGACGATCGACAGGAACTTCACGCGTTCGAGGAGGGGTATTCCGGAATCTTCGGCCTCGTGAAGAACCCGGAAGTTGAAGTTGAGCCAGGTAAGTTCACGGTTCAGGTAGTAGCCTGGGAGCGCAACGTCATGACCCTCGGGACCGGCAACGGGGACATCCGTAGAATCCGGGGGCGTGGTAGGTGAACCAACCGCACCGGGTCGGACCCCGTTACCCTCACGGGTCCCCATCGGCGGAGGCACCTCCACCTCCGCTTGCCAACCGGTCTCCAGATCCTGATGCGCCATCAACAACCCTCGAGGTCCAGGAATGCATGCATGTAAGGCCACCCCACTCAGTGTATACTCTTAAATCTAATCAGAGTTTGTGGCTCCGCCTCGGAACCTCCGCCGAAGTCAGTGAGTTTTCGAGGCACTGATATCCCACATCCGCATCGAATACCGCTGAGTCGAATGAAAAAACCTCGTTGGCTGACATGGAAGCGCGCCGAGAGCGTCATTACGGTAGCACTCCTGATTTTCGTAGCCTATCGGGTCTTGCCTCATCTCTCGGCGGTGACCGGGATCGGGGGCACTGTCGGCGCTGCCCCCCACTTCGAGGTGACCACGCTCGAGGGTGAAACGCTCTCCACCGAAAGCCTGCGGGGTCAGGTGGTGCTGGTGAACTTCTGGGCATCGTGGTGTGGCCCATGCCGCTTCGAGATGCCTGGATTCCAGAAACTCTACGAAGACAAACGCGACCAGGGGTTCACGATTGTCGGTATCTCCCAGGACCGGGGCAATCTCGCTCCGATGTACGAGTTCCTGGAGAAGCATGACATCGACTACCCAATCGCACGCGGAACCGGGCAAACCGACCTGGCGTTCGGTGGTGTTACCGCGCTTCCCACCTCCTTCCTCATCGACAAGAACGGCGTGATCCGGCACAAGGTGTTCGGGTTCTTCGCTCCGCCCGCGCTTCGCGTGGCGGTCAATCGGCTCCTCGCTGAGGAGATGACGGAGACCGCAGCGCCACAGTAGTCCCCCGTAGCACTGTTCCTCGCATGAGCCTCGTCTTAGATTCGGCGTCCACCCGAACAAACACCGAATCTCATGGATACCCCTCCATACATCGAGCTCCATTGCCACTCGGGATTTTCCTTTCTGGACGGAGCATCCCATCCGGAGGAGCTCGTCGTAGAGGCTCGAAGGCTGGGGTATCCCGCTCTCGCCCTCACCGATCACAACGGGCTCTACGGATCGATGGAGTTTGCCCGATCCGCCCATTCGGAAGGGCTCTATCCCATAACGGGAGCCGAGGTCACCCTGCAGCTGGACCTTCCAGGCCTTCCCGACGAAACAGGAGGACAGAGGCTGCAGTCGGAGGGTGACCTCCTCACCCGGGGTGCCCACATGACCCTCCTCGCCGAGACCCCAGCGGGATACGCCAACCTGTCACGCCTCCTGAGTGAGGCGCACCTCAGCAACGAGCGAAGGCACCCCATCCTCCCCCTCTCATCCCTCCTGGCCCGGCCCGACGGCCTCATCGCCCTCACGGGATGCCGGCGAGGGCCGCTCCTTGTGGCGCTCCAGGACAGCGTCGCCACCGCAGAATTCCTGGCCCGCAGGCTCATACAGGCATTCGGGCCATCACACCTCTTCGTGGAGCTGCAGGACAACGGTGTGAAGGGAGACCGTTACAACGGCCGCGCACTTGGACGCCTCGCAGATAGCCTGAACATCCCCGTGGTCTGCACAGGCAACGTGCACTATCACCGCGTCGAACGGCACCATGTTCAGGATGTCCTGGTCGCGATTCGTAATCGAACCACGCTCGACGGATCACATGAACAGCGTCGGCCCAACAGTCGCTTCTACCTGGCTCCCCCTGAAGAAATGGCCCACCGCTTTGGGTCACGACCGGATGCGCTCCGGAATACCCTCGCCATCGCGGAGCGCTGTCACGCCTTCGACCTCACCCACGACCTCGGATATCGGTTTCCTGACTTCGATGGCGGCGAAGAGGGCAGCGCCCTGGAGACGCTGGCCGCCGTCTGCGAGGCGCGGATCGGAGATCGATACACCGTGGACTCACGTAACGAGGCGGCGGCCCGTGATCGTCTCCACAGGGAACTCGAACTAGTCGATCTCCACGGCCTGGCGGGCTTCTTTCTGGTCTATCGAGACATCATGCAAATGGCCTGTGAGGTCGCGGCCGAGATCCGTGGGAGTGCACCCCGGGCCACCTCGGGCCTCCCTCCCGGCCGAGGGCGTGGCTCTTCGGTCTCCTCCATCATCTGCTACCTTATCGGGTTGTCACACATCGACCCGGTAAAGACCAACCTCTCTCTGGGTCGCTTCCTGAACGAAGCACTGTGCACCGTTCCCGACATCGATCTCGATTTCCCACGCGACATCCGGGAAGCGCTGATTCTGCGGGTCTACAAGCGATATGGCGCCGAACACGCCGGGCTCGTATGCACCTTCCCGACCTACCGCACGCGGTCCATCGTCAGGGAGGTCGGCAAGGTCCTCGACCTTCCCTCGGGCGATCTCGAGAAGCTCTCGAAGCTGGCTGAGCACCGTTCTGGAGGAGGCCTCCTCGCAGAGATGGAGCGCATGCCGGAGTTCATGGAAAAGGCGACCTCTCCGCTGTGGCAGGCCCTCTGCTCGCTGGCCGAAGAAATACGGGGCCTTCCCCGTCACGTCTCACAGCACGTCGGGGGCATGATCATCTCCAGCCGCCCCCTCGTCGAGATCGTTCCGCTGGAGCGAGCTGCCATGGAGGGACGGGTGGTCTGTCAGTGGGACAAGGATTCCTGCGACGATGCGGGCTTCATAAAAATCGACTTTCTCGCCCTCGGTATGCTCTCGCTCGTCGAGGACGCCGTGGACCTGATCGCCGAACGGCACGGCACAGCACCCGATCTGTCGCGTATCGACTTCGAGGATCCGGCGGTATACGACCTGGTCTGCGAGGGAGATACCGTAGGCCTGTTTCAGGTGGAGAGTCGCGCACAGATCCAGA
Organism: Gemmatimonadota bacterium; assembly: GCA_036679625.1. Lineage (GTDB taxonomy): Bacteria > Gemmatimonadota > Gemmatimonadetes > Longimicrobiales > Gaopeijiaceae > JAZDDA01. The sequence goes on from JAZDDA010000190.1 coordinate 17,561, forward strand.
TGATTCGACGGGTCAGGCCCCGCAACCTGAGCGATCTCGCCATTCAGGTCGCGATCGTACGCCCCGGCCCCATCGTGGGTGGGGCCGTGAACCCCTACGTCCGGCGCCGCGAACTTCTGCGTGAAGACCCCACCTTCGAGGTTCCGTACGACCATCCTCTACTCGAAGAGGCGCTGGGCGAGACGTTGGGCGTCATCATCTTTCAGGACCAGGTGCTCAAGGTGTGCCGGGATCTGGCGGGGTTCAGCGACGGGCAGGCCGAGAGTCTCCGTCGTGCGATGAGCCGAAAACGCTCACGCGAGGCCATGACGACCCACTGGACCGCCTTTCGGAACGGAGCGCTGGAACGGGGCGTAGACGAGACCACCACCCGTAAGATCTTCCAACAGGTCACGGCATTCAGCCAGTTCGGCTTTCCGAAGTCACACGCCGCTGCCTTCGGGCTTCTGGCATACCAGTCCGCCTGGTTGAGGCACTACTACCCGACCGAGTACTACGTCGGCCTCTTCAACAACCAGCCGATGGGATTCTACTCGCTCGATGCGCTGGGCCGTGACGCCCGCCGTCACGGTATAACCACCCTCCTCCCCGATGTGAATCACAGCCACGTCGCCTGCACTGCAGAAAGTACCGCTCTTCGCGTAGGGCTCGGCTTCGTGAGGAATTGGGGTGCCGACGTCGCACAACGTGTGGTCGACGAAAGGGAAGCCAATGGACGCTTCCGTTCACTCCCGGACTTCCTCCGCAGAACACCCTCGTCGCTCAAGCGCCCGGCCATCGAGAACCTCATCTGGGTGGGCGGGCTCGAATCCCTCGGGCTCACCCGCCGCGAGCTGCTCTGGCAGGTCGGGCTCTGGCTGGGGCCCGAGGCGGACGCCAGGCGGACGCCTGCCAGAGACGACCACCCCCAGGGCGAGCTGGAGCTGGACGACCCGTACGCCCGCATTGCCTTCCCCGACCTGGAGCCCACGGATCGAATGGTCGCAGAATACCGGATGCTCCGCTTCTCGACCGACCTCCACCCCATATCTCTCATGCAGCATCAGCTACCTGCAGACCGCATCGTTTCCGATCGCTTTCACGATGTCGCGAATGGAAGTTCGGTTATGGTTGCCGGACTCGTCGTAGCCCGGCAACGCCCCCAAACAGCGAATGGCTATGTCTTTGTGTTGATGGAAGATGAGCACGGTCAGATAAACGTTATTATTAAGCCGAACATCTACGAAAGAAACCGGATCGTCGTGCGCATGGAACCGTTTCTTCTGGTGCGTGGGCGGCTGCAGAAAGATGGCATGACCACCAACGTGATCGCCTACGAGGTGAGGCCGTTGAGCCCGGGTATGGATACCCGCAAACAACCTCCCGCAGGGGGGCAATCTTCTGTGGGGAGGGCGCCTTTCGAATACCTCACGGCCCTACGGGCGTCACCCCCAGGGATCAAGAACTTCGGGTAGCGAACGTCTTCCCTGCTTGGCCCACCGCTGCCGCACTACCGCTTCGCCGCTCTCCCACCGGTCAACGCCGCCGCCAGCCATTGTTCTCCGGGTGAGCGTCAGGGAGGAGGTTATCCGGGTCGATCTGCACTCTCAGCACCTCCCCTGCGGACGCCGAAACCTCCAACTCGAACTCGGTCTTCCCGCCGAGCCACTCCTCGACCGGAATCTGCATATCGATGGATCCTCCACGTTGGGTCCAGATGCGGACGCTCACAGGCATCGGCACCCACCCGAGGTCCGAGATCACGACGATCGTGCCGCTGGCCTCGTCGGGGCGAACCTCCTTGACGGCGTGGTCCAGGATCCACGTCTCGAAGTACCAGCTCTGCCAGAACCAATCGAGGTCCTGCCCGGAGACCCTCTCAAAGGTGTTGAAGAGATCCCAGGGCGCTGGATGCTTGAAGGACCAATCGACGAGGAAGCTCCGATACGCCTCCATGAAGACCTCCTCCCCAAGCATGCTGCGAAGCACTACCAGGAGTGTCGCCGGCTTCGGATACGAAGCCGTGCCGTACGCGGGTCCCGGTTCGTAGTAGTCCCCATGCGTCATCATGGAGCCCTCGAGTCCACTCGCCGCTACCCGCACATAGTTGCGCGCCTCGATGGAATCCGCATCGGTACCCGGCCAGTAGTGGGGTCGCGCCTGGTCTTCGAGGAATGTCGTGGAGCCCTCGTCCATCCACGCGTACCGTCGTTCGTTGCTCCCCACGATCATCGGCACCCACATATGGGCGAGCTCGTGCGCCGTCACATTGTACAGATCCTCCGCACTCCCTGTGATGTACGGTCCGATGAGGGTGAGCATCGGGAACTCCATGCCACCGCCGATGATGTCGGCTCCCTCCACAGAGGTCATGTGGGGCCACGGGTACGCCACCCCCGTGAACTCGGAGTGGTGCTCGATCGAGTGCTTCCCGTACAGCGCCTGCCTCGACCACTTCGGCGCACGATCGTCCCGCCAGAAGGAGTGGATGAGCACCCGGTCGGGTGCGCCGTCGCCGTCACGGTCCGGAACCACCGCACTCGTAGCATCCCAGAGCTGCACATCGGAGGTAGTCCAGGTGAAATCCCGCACATTCGAGGCCGAAAAATGGTACTCGAGGCCGTCAGCGGATGTAGCGGACGGGGTCGCGACACCATTTCGTCGATCGGCTCTTGAAATCAGATGAACGATCGTGTCGGACTCGGCTGCGATCGCCATGCGGCCGCGCACGTCCTCCGTAAGAACCGCGTCCGGATTCAGGAGTGTCCCCGTCCCCATGACGGTCCAGCCCTCCGGAACCCTCAGTGTCACGTCATAGTCGCCAAACCCATCGTAGAACTCCGCGCCACCGAGGTAGTCCTCGGCGTCCCATCCCCGCAGATCATCGAACACGGCCATCTTCGGGAACCAATAGGCGACGAAATACATCTCCCGGTCCGAATGCCCCATCCTCCCCGCACCGTTCTGCGGAATGAGCATACGCCACTCGAGGGAGATCTCGATGGATTCCCCAGCTCGGAGGACCTCCGGTAGCCGGATTGCCATTACGGTCCCCGTGACTTCGTATCCTGGACCTCGGTCCTGGATCGGTGTCTCCAGGGAGACTCCACCCACCGTGACGTCTCCAAGGATGATGCCCCCGGTGACCTCGAGCGGTTCGCTCCGTGCCGCGCCCTTGCTATGAATGTTCTGGTAGAGGTTGAGGGCCACGACCCGGAGATTCTCAGGAGAACGATTCTCGTAGACGATCGTCTCATCCCCTTCGAGCCAACCGGTTTCGGGATCCAGCGTAGCCGTGATCTGGTAGCTGGAGCGGTTCTGCCAATAGTCTCTCCCCGGGCGGCCATCCTGGGTGCGCGTCTCGTTTTCGACGGCGGCGCGAAAAAACTGGGGTGCTATCACGGGCCCTGGGATCGGACGACTCCGCGCCACGGCCTCCTGACCCGACGCGGAGGCGATGCCTACGCCCGTTCCCACCTCCATACCCAACACGCCGAACAACAACACTCCCACAGCAACGCCCCGTTGCAGCTCCATGCTCACCAATTCCTTTCAGGGATCAACATTCCGTACTCGACCTCCTAGAGGCGGTCGAGGTAGAACTTCATTCCATCCCAATCGGTCGCAGCCGAGAAGACCTCGAAGTAGCGAAGCACCTCTTCGCGGTCGCGATGCTCGGAGATGCCCTCGCTCACCTCGCTTGCGAACACCTCCCGGTCCGACAAATCGTCTTCACGGATGGCTCGCCCCACTCGCTGCTCCAGCGCATCCAGTGCACCGCGCAGCTCCACCGCCCGTTCGGCGACCGCCTCGTGAACCCCAAAGTGGGCCACTCCGGCTCGCTCCGCCCCGATCGCCTGAATCAGATCCAGCGTGGTCCGCCATGCCTCCACATCCAGCGACGGTGGTGGCGTTGGAGGATGGCTGGGCGCACCCGGAGCCAGGACGATCCCCAACGCGTCACCCGCGAGGAATGTCCCCTCCCGTTCATCCATGTACGAGAGATGATGTGTGATGTGACCCGGAGTCGCGAGCGCGCGCACTCCCCGCATCGGCCCAGAATCGCCAGGCCTCCAGGCCTGGATAGCGCCCAGTGGAACGGGGAGCACCTCACCCCAGAGGCGGTCATGGGCCTCGCCAAAGGTACGACGTGTACTGGCGACGAGTCGTTCGGGAGATGCAAGGTGCTCAGCTCCAGCCTCGTGCACGTAGACCTGGAGCTCAGGATTCTCGCGCACGATGTGCCCCGTCCCACCCGCGTGATCGAGGTGCACATGGGTGAGCGCCACCCGGTGGATGCCTCGAAAATCGAGTCCATGCTCCGCCAGTCCGGCCTCCAGAGCTTCGAGGCTCGTGGCGGGGCCCGGATCGACCACGGTCGGCTCGGGATCCAGGATCAGATAGGAGCTGATCGCACCAGGGAGGCCTCCGTGGTGCAGATCGATCGGGTGTACCGGCATCGAATCCCCTTGAGGGGTGAATACTGTGACCCCACGGCAAGAACGGGGGACACGCCGCGCGTGACCCCCGTCCCTGCTTCATTGAGGCACTACATCTCGCGTGAGCCCTCAGCCCCGGTCCGAGACATCCATGTAGTCCCGCGCCGGCGAGCCCTCGAACAGCTGGCGGGGCCGCGCGATGTTCTGCTCTGAGTCCTCCAGCATCTCCTCCCACTGCGCGAGCCACCCAACCGTGCGCGGAATGGCAAACAGGACCGGGAACATCTCTACCGGGAACCCTATCGCCTGGTAGATCAGTCCAGAGTAGAAGTCGACGTTCGGATACAGGTACCTCGAAACGAAATAGTCCTCCTCGAGGGCGATTCGCTCCAACTCCAGTGCGATGTCGAGGAGCGGGTTGCGGCCGGTGACCTCAAAGACCTCATCCGCTGTCCGCTTGATGATTCCGGCGCGGGGGTCGTACGCCTTGTAGACCCGATGACCGAACCCCATCAGCCGTTCCTCCTTGCGCTTCACGCCCTCCAGGAAGGCCGGGACGTTTCCGACGGAACCAATCCGCGTCAACATGCGGAGCACAGCCTCGTTCGCACCTCCATGAAGCGGCCCGTAGAGTGCGGCCATCGCGGCTGCCGTACACGAATAGGGATCGGCCTCAGAGCTACCCACCACCCGCATTGTCGTCGTCGAGCAGTTCTGCTCGTGATCGGCGTGAAGGATGAAGAGCACATCAAGAGCACGCTCGAGCACCGGATTCGGCGTGTACTCCCGCCCACCAATCCTGAAGAGCATGTTCAGGAAATTCGCGGTGTAGGACAGCTCGTTCTGAGGATATACCGCCGGAAGGCCGCGATGATGACGGTACGCAAAGGCTGCGAGGGTCGGCATCTTGGCAATGAGTCGGATGATCTGGCAGCGACGAGTGTCAGCATCCCGAACGTTCTTGGCCTCGGGGTAGAAGGTGGAAAGCGCCGACACGCTACTGATGACCATGCCCATCGCGTGCGCATCGTACCTGAATCCGTCCAACACCGTCTTCACGTTCTCGTGAACGAATGTATGGAGCGTGACCTGCCTCACGAATGCGTCCAACTCCGCCTGTGAGGGAAGATCCCCCGTCAGGATAAGGTGGGCGACCTCGAGAAAGGTGCTCCGCTCCGCAAGCTGCTCGATGGGATATCCACGATACCGGAGGATGCCTTTTCCTCCGTCGATGTACGTAATCGAGCTCCGCGTAGCCGCCGTGTTCTTGAAGGCAGGATCGTAGGCCATCATGCCGAAGTCATCTTCAGCAATTTTGATCTGCCTGAGATCCATGGCTCGAACGACATCGCCGTCCAGGATATCGATTTCGTAGTCCTTCCCAGTCCGATTGTCGCGCACTGAGAGGGTGTTCTTTCCGCTACCCTGGTTCTCCGCCATCTCGTTCTCCAAGAAGCCTGCAAGCGCGCGGGGTGCGCACTACTCGTTTGTCGGGGAGGCACCGCCCAACCAAAGACGGCACAGCACATAAATCTACAAACATGAAGACGCTCCATGAAGGCCATGTACCCAACGAATCATACGAAACCCGCCAGAAAAGACGCCCCTTGAGCATTGGATGCGCACACCCGAGGCTTTACCCCCGCCGATACAAGTCCCTATCTGTCTCCGAAGAGGCACGGCGTTCACGCAGCGCTGGTGCTGAACGTCGTGCTTCCTGGTCGGGACGACACAGCGATCGACGAGCACCTGCACGGCTAGTGTGCTGAGTCGGAACACCTGAGAGTGCCGAGGGCGGGACTTGAACCCGCATGGGCCTAAGCCCGCCGGATTTTGAGTCCGGTGCGTCTACCAATTCCGCCACCCCGGCAAGGGATTGCCATCAAACGAGATAGCACGGTTGACTTAATTTATTTTCGGATGCTCAGAGTCCCTCTCACTGCCAAACGGCAACGCGGAACCTCAGTGAGCGCCCGGCAACCAATTAAGCACCCTTGCGAGCGTTGGGGAAGGCCAATCTAGCCGCAGGAAGGTGAGCCAGGAAGACTCTGTGCCGGGGATCGGTGGCCCACTCCAAACCCCGTCCGGAGTTCACACGCTGCCTAATTCCCACCCCTGAGCGTGATGAGGACCGCACCCCTAGCGTGTTGATTACCCCATCGTTCATACGATTGCCGGGCATTTAAATAGTCCATCCTCTCGACATTGCTCACCTGAACCCGAGTCAACTCACTGGGACCGCCCCGGTACGAGTTGTTAACGAATATCGAGAGGGTCTGCTCCGCGGTAACGCTTCCCCCTTCCCTGAGACGAAACCACCTCGGCCGAAGGCGCTGGATGGCCTCCTCCGCGTTCAGATGCCGCAGCTCAGCCAACTCCGCACGGGTAATTCGGTTGGGGCGTCGCCGCACGGGGGTCGCCTCTGGATCCTGGGACTCAATCGATACGCCCTTCGTTCCGCACGCGGCGGCCCCAAGCAGCATGGCCGTCAGGACAAACGGGAATGCAGACTTCATGGTTCCAGACTCCTGGGTGTCGATTAACCCTCAGCCCGATTCCACGGGCTGACGCAGACCTCAACAGCAGGGCACATCTTAATACATCGCGATTTAGGTGCGCAACGCTGCATCCACACTAGCCCGGGACCGATTTCGGTACGAGGATAGGGGTCTCTCAAACTGGAGCAGGCCTCGCATGCAACTGAACGCCCTCGACTGGTGGGTGCTCGCACTCTACGGCGTCACGGCCCTTTCCGTGGGGCTCGCATACGCCCGCCGCGCCGGCCGGGGGCGCGAGGACTACTTCCTGGGCGGGCGTTCGATGCCGTGGTGGCTCCTGGGCACCTCGATGGTCGCGACGACCTTCTCGACGGATACGCCCAACCTGGTCACCGACCTGGTCCGCTCCGGCGGCGTGAGCTCGAATTGGGTCTGGTGGGCGTTCGTGATCACCGGCATGTGCACGGTCTTCTTCTACGCCAAGCTGTGGCGACGCTCAGGCGTCTTCACCGACGTGGGCTTCTACGAACTACGATATTCCGGTAAGCCCGCCGCCTTCCTCCGCGGATTCCGGGCGCTTTACCTCGGCGTGTTCTTCAACGTGATGATCATGGCGACGGTGACGCTTGCCGCAATCAAGATCGGAGGCGTGCTTCTCGGCGCCGACAAGTACACGATCGTCCTGATCGCCGCCACTGTGACGGCGCTTTACTCGGTCACGGCGGGCCTCTGGGGGGTCGTCGTCACCGACCTACTTCTCTTCGTAATCGCGATGGTGGGATCGGTAGCCGCGGCATATTACGCGGTTAGCCTACCGGAAGTTGGAGGACTCGCGGGACTCTTCACCCACCCCGAGGTGGCATCCCGCATGAGTTTCCTCCCAGATTTTTCCGACTGGAGGACAGCGGCGGCAGTGTTCGTGATACCCATCGCCGTGCAGTGGTGGAGTACCTGGTACCCGGGTGCCGAACCGGGTGGTGGAGGGTACGCCGCGCAACGTATGCTCGCGGCCAGGGACGAGAGTCACGCACTCAAGGCGACGCTCTGGTTCAATGTGGCCCACTACGCGATTCGCCCCTGGCCCTGGGTGCTCGTGGGCTTGGCGTCGCTGATCGTCTACCCATCGCTCGACTCCATCGCCCTGGCATTTCCGCACATCGACCCCTCGATCATCCGAAACGACCTCGCGTATCCGGCGATGCTCGTCTTCGTACCGCATGGGCTGCTCGGGCTCGTCGTCGCATCGCTGGCAGCGGCGTACATGTCGACCGTAAGTACACACCTGAACTGGGGCTCGTCGTACATCGTCGACGACTTCTATCGGCGGTTCATCGCACCGGACGAGGACGAGAAGAAGTACGTGGCGGTAGGTCGCATCTCGACAATCGTGCTGATCGTGCTCTCCTCGGGAGTCGCCTTCTGGCTCGAGAATGCGCTTCAGGCGTTCACCATTATACTCCAGATTGGAGCGGGCACCGGATTGGTCTTCCTGCTGCGCTGGTTTTGGTGGCGCATCAACGCCTGGAGCGAGATAAGCGCCATGATCATCTCGTTCCTGGTCGCATTCTACCTGCAGGTCGTTCACACGCGGCTGGGCTTCGAGGCGGTGGATCCCTCCACCGGGCTGGTGCTCGGCGTCGCGATCACGACGGTGGGGTGGATCACAGTCACCCTCCTGACGCCGCCCGACGATGAAGAGACCCTCAAGGCCTTCCACGCGAAGATCCGCCCGATCGGTACAGGATGGCGCGCGGTAGTCGGGGACGAAGCCATCAAGACCGAAGATAGCCTCAGCGCTCCCCTGTTGGGTTGGTTCCTGGGGTGCGTGCTGGTCTACGGCGCGCTCTTCGGCACGGGGATGCTGCTCTACGGCGAGACCGCAATGGGGCTCGGGATGTTCGGCGTCGCCGTCGGCGCGGCCTATTGGATTTTCAGGATACTGCCGAAGATCCGGTTCATGGACTAAAGCCCGGCCCCGCTCACGCCCTTTCGTCCAGCTCACCCCAACGCTCAAAGGCGCTCTCGATCACCTCGGGAATCTCCTTTGCCCGCTGGGTCACGGTGCGGATCTCGCCCTGGTCGCCCTGAAAAAACTCGGGATCGACGAGGCGCGCCTGGATTTCGTGTAGCTCCTGCTCCAGCTCCTCGATCTGCCCGGGCAGGGCAGTCCACTCCGTGCGCTCCTTGTAGCTGAGTCGTTTCGGCCGATCGTCCTCAGCCTTCGGCTTCGCACGGGAGCCCGGGCGCTTCGCATTGCCACCCACCCCCTCCGCCCGCTGCGACGCCCTCGCTTCTACGGTCCGCTGCCAATCGGAATACCCCCCGACGTATTCTCTGACGATGCCCCCTCCCTCAAAGACCAGCGTGCCGGTGCAGAGGTTGTCCAGGAAGGTCCTGTCATGGCTTACCACGAGGACGGTGCCCTCGTACGCCACCAGACGGGCCTCCAGAAGCTCCAGGGTATCCGTATCGAGGTCGTTCGTCGGTTCGTCCAGGACGAGGACATTTGCGGGCTGGGTGAAAAGCTTGGCGAGCAGGAGTCGGTTGCGCTCACCCCCCGACAGGCTCCCCACAGGCTGACGAGCGGTCTCCGCAGAAAAAAGAAAATCCTGGAGATAACTGTAGATGTGCTTTCGGTCCTCCCCAACGATGACGTACTCGTTCCCGTCGTTGACGGCATCGGCCACGGTAGCCGAGGGATCAAGCTGCTCTCGGTGCTGATCGAAGTATGCGACCTCAAGCCGGGCACCGTGCCTCACTGCGCCCTCCTGGGGCTTGAGCGTGCCGAGAAGGAGGTTCAGCAACGTCGTCTTCCCACACCCATTGGGACCGATAATTCCAATCTTGTCGCCACGGTAGATCGTAGAGGTGAAGTCCCGGAGCACAGAGATCGGCGAGGGGCCATCGGCGCCATATCCGAAGGTCAGATGCTTTGCCTCCACGATCTTGGCACCCGAACGCTCGCCCTCCTGAAGCTTGAGGTGCACCTGTCCTACACGCTCCCTCCGCTCGGAGCGGTCACGACGAAGCTGCTTCAGAGCACGAACTCTGCCCTCGTTTCGAGTGCGGCGAGCCTTGATGCCCTGGCGAATCCACGCCTCCTCCTTCGCCAGCTTCTGGTCGAGCAGCGCCCACTCCTTCTCCTCGTTGGCAAGTAGCTCCTCCCTGCGATGCAGGAATGTGGGGTAGTCGCAGTCCCACGACGTGAGCTGGCCCCGATCGAGCTCGACGATGCGCGTGGCGAGGCGCTGCAGAAACGTCCGATCGTGGGTGATAAAGAGTACGCTGCCGTGAAAACGCATCAGGATCGTCTCGAGCTGATCGATATGATCCAGGTCGAGGTGATTGGTGGGCTCGTCCAGAAGGAGCAGGTCAGGGTCTCCTACCAGCGCCTTTCCGAGGAGTGCACGCCGCCTCTGGCCGCCCGAAAGCGTGGAGAAGGGCTGCGAAGGGTCGAGGTGTAGAAGAGAGCACAACCGGTCGGCGTGGTGGTCTTCGTTCATCCCCTTGGGTGCGCCCGATGCGATCACCTCCAACGCAGAGCCCGCTACCCCTTCCGGTACCTGCTGCTCAACCAGCGCGATGCGCGTTCCGGAGTCCCGGATGACCTCGCCCCAGTCCGGAGCCAAGGTGCCCATGATGAGCTGCATGAGCGTCGACTTGCCCTCCCCATTACGTCCCAGCAAGCCGACACGCTCCCCGCGCTCGATCTGGAGGTCGGCATTGTCGAGTAGGCGAGATCCGCCAAATGCAATGTTTAAACGCTGACAGCTGATGAGGGCCATGGAGAAACCATCCGCGAATCCATGCGGATGTCAACACGGGCCGTGCCCCTCTCGCCTACTCCCCCACTTCCAGCTCTGAGTCCTACCTATCTCTGCCCCGGCCGTTTTGATATTTTATGGTCAACTTTCCGAACAAAAGAGCATCTCCGACCCAGCGAGGACCATCTTGGCCGAGATCCGCAAAGACCCTTTCGGCGCACGCGCTACACTCGACCTCACCGAGGGACCCACCTCCTTCTATCGGCTTGGCGCCCTAGAGGAGGCGGGGATTGCAGAGCTCGACCGCCTTCCCTTCTCGATCCGCATCCTGCTCGAGAACGTGCTTCGCAACGCGGGCGGGGGTTACGTCACCGAGGATCACGTGCGGGCAGTCGCGAACTGGAGCCCAACCTCGGCGGGTGCGGACGTACCGTTCATGCCGTCCAGGGTGGTGCTGCAGGACTTCACGGGTGTGCCGGCGGTTGTGGATCTCGCGGCTATGCGTGACGGAATCAGGGCACTCGGGGGAGACGCAGCCAAAATCAGTCCGATCGTACCGGTGGATCTGGTAATCGATCACTCGGTACAGGTCGACTACTCAGGCAACCCCGAGGCATATCGGCTCAACGTTGAGCGGGAGTACGAGCGGAACCGCGAGCGTTACCAGCTACTCCGCTGGGCTCAACACGCCTTCGAAAACTTCCGGGTCGTGCCGCCAGGAACAGGAATTGTGCATCAGGTGAATCTGGAATACCTCGCCTCGGTCATGCACCGACGTGAGGAGGGCGGAGAGTGGGTCGCCTACCCAGACACCCTCGTCGGCACGGATTCGCACACCACGATGATCAACGGGCTCGGTGTCGTGGGTTGGGGCGTGGGAGGGATCGAGGCAGAGGCCGTGGTCACCGGCCAACCCTACTACATGCTGCTCCCCGAGGTCGTGGGGGTGAAATTCGTCGGAGACCTTCCCGAAGGCGCCACCGCCACCGATCTCGTCCTCCGGGTTACTGAGATTCTTCGGGCCCACGGCGTCGTGGGTCGCTTTGTGGAGTACTTTGGATCGGGACTCAACAAGCTCACGCTGCCCGATCGCGCCACGCTCGCCAACATGTCGCCCGAATACGGAGCAACGATCGGGTTCTTCCCTGTGGACGAGCAGACGCTCGCCTACCTGAGGGGCTCTGGACGTAGCTCGGAGCTCGTCGAACGCGTCGAACGGGTGCTCAGGGCACAGGGGCTCTTCCGGACCGACGAGACCCCCGACCCCGAGTACACGGATGTGCTCGAGATCGACCTCTCGACGATCGAGCCAAGCCTTGCCGGGCCCAAGCGACCTCAGGATCGGATCCGAATGGTGGATCTGCCCAGCGCGTTTGCACGAGACCTCCCGGCCCTCGTCCCCTCTGGGTTTGAGGTGAACGGATCTGGGCTGCGCAGCGTGCCGATCGAGCTTGACGGCGAGCCAACCACCATCGGCGACGGGAGCGTCGTGATCGCTGCGATCACCTCCTGCACTAACACCTCGAATCCCTCCGTGATGGTGGGCGCCGGACTCCTGGCCAAGAAAGCGGTGGAGCTGGGGCTCGACGTCAAGCCGTGGGTGAAGACCAGCATGGCTCCGGGCTCCAAGGTCGTGACGGACTACCTCGAGGCTTCGGGTCTGCTTCCCTTCCTCAACAAACTCCACTTCGACGTCGTGGGATACGGGTGTACCACCTGTATCGGTAACTCAGGCCCACTCCCCGAGGCCATCGAGAAGGCGGTCGCGGATGAAGGGCTCGTCGTGACGGCGGTTCTCTCGGGTAACCGCAACTTCGAGGCGCGCATCCACCCCAACATCCGCGCAAACTACCTCGCCTCGCCGATTCTGGTCGTGGCCTACGCACTCGTGGGCCGCGTGGATATCGACTGGGAGACCGAGCCGATCGGCGTCGGTAGCAACGGCGAGTCGGTGTTCCTGCGGGACATCTGGCCGAGTAGCGATGAAATCCGCAAAACCGTGGAGGCCTCGGTAAGGCCTGAGATGTACGAAGAACGGTACGCTGACGTGTTCGTGGGCGACGAGCTCTGGCAGGCACTCCCGATTCCCGAGGACGACGACAACCTTTACGATTGGGACCCGTCCTCCACCTACATCCAGAACCCACCGTTCTTCCAGGGAATGACGCTCGATGTGCCGCCGCTGAGTGACATTGAGGGGGCCAGGGTCCTTGGGATATTCGGCCACACCACAACCACGGATCATATTTCACCAGCCGGAGCGATTCCAAAGGACGAGCCGGCCGGCGCCTATCTGCGCGAACGTGGGGTGAAGCCCTGGCAGTTCAACACATTTGGCGCACGGAGAGGCAACCACGAGGTGATGATGCGGGGCACCTTCGGGAACGTCCGAATCAAAAACCTCATGCTCGACGGCAAAGAGGGTGGCTACACGAGGTACCTGCCGACGGGGGAAGAGGCACCAATCTACGACGCAGCCATGCGATACCAGGCGGACGGGACGCCCCTCGTTGTGCTCGCCGGCAAGGAGTACGGAACCGGAAGCTCACGGGACTGGGCAGCCAAGGGTACGGTGTTGCTCGGAATCAGGGCCGTGATCGCAGAAAGCTACGAACGCATCCATCGAAGCAACCTCGTAGGGATGGGAGTACTTCCGCTGCAGTTCGAGGCAGGAGAGTCCCCAACCACGCTCGGCCTCACCGGCTCAGAGACGTTCGATATCCGCGGCCTATCTGCGGGATTGGAGCCAGGGGGTGAGATAGCGGTGGTGGCTACTGCTGAGGACGGAACCGAGACGCACTTTTCCACGATCGCCCGCCTCGACTCCGACGTGGATGTGGAGTACTACCAGAATGGGGGCATCCTCCACACCGTGCTCCGGAAGATGGGGCGCGGCGAGATGTAGCATGCAGGGGCGAAACGCCTATCCGTTTCGCCCCTGCGCCTCATCCCTGAGTGCGAGCGGCGGACCAAGCACCTCGTAGAGCACCACTGCGCGTCGCAGGTCGCCCACGGTTGATCCGAAGAGCGAACCCCGCAGAGCATATGGCCGCGTGGGCTTCCGTGTGGAAGGATCGGCCCACACTCCGTCGCCTGGCGAAGCCGTCGGTGCGACCTCCGGGTCATCCTGATAATGGACCACATCGTGGGTACGAGCCTGCCGAAGCCCGGCCTCCCAATGCGTTTCGGTCACCGGCGCGGCCAAGGTAGGGACGGGAAGCATTTCCGGCGCATCGAACTCCTCCTCGTCGGCCGGGCCAACCTCATCATCCTGCGTCAACGCCGCGACCTCCTCCCAGAAGTCCTGAGAGAGTAGTCCGGCCAACCCAGCATTCCGGGGCCTCGATGGCTCGTCGTGTGCATCCGGAACTGCGGTCCCGCGCGCTGATCCCGTGTCTGCCGGAATGCGGTCCGGGGCAGGCCCCGATTGCGTGTCCCTGCGAGCGGCCTTCGCCTTGTTCTTGCGAGCCACGCTCTCGAGGATGGAGAACACGACAAAGAGCGAAATGACGAAGAACTGGATTACGCCATCATCCATATTGTCGGCCTCCCCTCAGGCTGGTCCACTCGACCCTGGCCTCGCTCATGAATCGGATGTGGGTGCCTCCTCACCACCATCCGCAATCGACTGCCGCATCGAGGTGTCCGCCGTCATGTTCTGGTATCGCACATAGTCCATCACGCCGAGGTTCCCCTTACGGAATGCGTCTGCGATCGCGGTCGGCACCTCGGCCTCGGCCTTGACGAGTTCCGCCCGCATCTCAACCACCCTCGCCCGCATCTCCTGCTCCTCCGCCACGGCCATCGCGCGGCGCTCCTCTGCGCGGGCCTGCGCCACCTTCTTGTCGGCCTCTGCCTGATCGGTCTGGAGGTCGGCACCAATGTTCTTGCCAACATCAACGTCGGCGATATCGATCGAGAGGATCTCGAACGCCGTCCCGCTGTCGAGTCCCTTCTCGAGTACGGTCTTCGAGATATAGTCCGGGTTTTCGAGCACGTCCTTGTGGGAATCGGCCGACCCGATCGAGGAGACGATGCCCTCGCCGACTCGCGCGAGGATTGTGTCCTCTCCCGCTCCCCCAACGAGCCGGTTGATGTTCGCTCGCACCGTCACCCGCGCCTGAGCGATGAGCTGGATGCCGTCCTTCGCCATGGCGGCGACCTTGGGGGTATTGATCACCTTTGGGTTCACCGAGACCTGAACGGCCTCGAAGACGTCACGGCCGGCGAGATCGATCGCGGCGGCCTGATTGAACGCCAACTCGATGTTGGCCTTGTCTGCGGAGATCAATGCGCCGACCACCCGATCGACCCTCCCCCCTGCCAGGTAGTGCGCCTCGAGTTGGTCCACGTTCAGGTCCAATCCAGCCTTCGTCGCCGTGATCAACGGCCGAACGATCGATGCCGGATTCACCTTCCGGAGCCTCATACCCACAAGGGAACCGAGACCGACCTTTACGCCCGCCGAAAGAGCCTCGATCCACAGGCGGACCGGCACGGCCCAGGCGACGATCGAGATGAGAATGACACCGAAAAACAACGCAACGGTGCTGGTAATAAGGAGTTGTTCAGACATCGTGCTTCCTTGGGTTCAGGTTGCTGGTATTCGTTTTGGGTTCTGGTCATGTACGGCGAGAGGGCCGGACGAGGTGCCGGTACCCGTCGGCCCGAACGATCTCGATTGGCGTGCCCTCTTCGATCCACTCCGATTCAGAAACGACATCGATCCGTTCATCATCGAACAGCCCAACCCCGGAGGGGCGCAAATCGGTGATCGCAACTCCCGTAATCCCCACGAGGTCCGGCCGCTTGAGCGCAGATTGGTACCCTGACTCCGAGTCCGTAGCCGCACCGAGGAGGACCCCGGAGCGGTACAGGTGTCGGCTCTTCGGAAGGTGACGCAGGACGGCCCAGGCCACCACCATGATGAGCAAGAGGCTCGTGCTGAGAATACCTGCCGCAGTGGTAATATCACGCATCGTCGGGATACTTCCGAGAAGGCTGAGGTAGACACCGCCGAGAACACCGAAGATGCCGAGAACACCGAAGAGACCGAAGCCAGGAACGATGAGCACCTCGACCGCCAGGAACACCATCCCGGCACCCACCATCATCAGATCCTCCCAACCGGCCAGACCCAGGATAAGGTGTGAACCGAAGAAAAGGGAGAGCGCGAGCACCCCAGCTCCCCCGGCCAGGCCCAGCGTGGGTGTCTTGATCTCGATCATCAGCCCAAGAAACCCGATCGAGAGAAGGAACGGGGTCACGACGGGGTGTGAGAGGAAGCGGACGATACGCTCCGCCCAGTTCACCTCGATCGTCGTGACCTCAGCCCCCGCTTGTCCCAACTCGATAAGGAGCGATTCGAACGAGTCGATCTCGATCGCGTAACCGAGTCGAACCGCCTCTTCAGTAGTGAGCGTAAGAAGACGCCCGGCCTCCACGACGCCCGGAACCTCAAGCGACTCATCGACCATCGCCTCGGCAATCGCCGGATCGACTCCATGCGCCTCGGCCAGCGCGCGCATCTCACTCCGCATCGCCGACACGATCTTCTCAGATGCCTTCGTCCCGGAACCATCGACTGGGGTCGCAGCCCCAATGGTGGAGCCCGGCAGCATGTAGATGCGATCGGTCGCGAGTGAGATGAGCGCGCCCGCTGAGAACGCCCGCCGATTCACGAAGGCGTATACTGGAATCTTCGATTCGGCGATGGCGTCGGCGATACGCTCCGCAGCGTCCACCCGCCCGCCGGGTGTGTCGATGTCGAGAATCACCGCATCGGCGCCGGCCTCTCCGGCAAGGCGGATACTGCGTTCAATGAACGGGGCCAGACCGAGCTCGATGACACCGGTCACGGGAACCCGGTATATCACACCCGGCTCCTGGGAGGCAACGGACGTAACGGTCACCGGGGCAACCGCGAGTGCCATGATCAGCGCAGTGCTTCGGCGCATGGGACGTCTCCGCTTAATGAATTTCGATGCCCAGGAGCTGACATGCATAAAATGCACGCCGTATCGCTCGCGGATAACTCTCGCCTGTGAGCGATTCACGCGCGCCACGAACCAGCCTGGATGCCCTGTCGAGGGTCTCCCTTGAGTACGCATCGTCCGCGTCGGATCTTCCCAATACCCGCTCGGCGGCGCCCGTGAGCCATTGGGCCACGCGCCTTGGCGTGAGCGCCTCCAGCTCGTCGGCGGCGCGAAGCGTCCACCAGAGCGACTCCTCCACCCTGTCATCTCGCGCGGCGAGAGCCGCCCTGGTGGCCGCATCCTGAGCGTCCAGCAGGCGATCCGCCAACTGGGGAAGGATCGCGTCCTGAGGGAGCTCGGCTACGAGATCAAGCACGTCGGTCAGGTCGGTGTGCTTCTCGAGTAGGAGCTCCGGCGTGACATAACCCCTCAGCTCCCGGGCCCCCGTCCGCCGGAGACGAGCGCGAACCCCCTCGCCCTGATCCAGCGGAAGGTCCCACGAGGCATCCCACTGCTCAACCTCCTCAGCAAGCTCCCCATTCATCCCAACGAGCTCGGTGAGCATTGAAACCGTGGGAAGCTCCACCGTCAGCGCCAACGCACCCATCGTCTCTGAGGTGACGACCGACGCCATGGGGCCTTCGGCGGTTTCTCCGCATCCGATGACCACAAGCGCCGCTGCCACCGCACATGTCACGAGGGGAACACGAAGTTGAATTTGGGAAGCCATGCCCCAAGCTACCCTCACAGGGTGAGCCGCGCTAAGGCCTACACCCCATGCGCCTCAGTTGACCCCTCCAGACCGCTCGGATAGGTTTTCGTTTGGGCGCTCGCACGATCGACTTCGTGGTCGTCATCGTGAGCTCTGGACGGGCTAATCGAGTGAGCCCGAAGACGTCTGGCAACGAGCAGATCGTGCTGGCTGGAATTCGAAAGCCGAAGTCGAAGTGCGTGGTTGCAGACGGAGCAATCCAACCGCACGAGATTTCCATCTGGCGAAACATGGCCGCCACAGCGCCGCATTCGATGGACATAAAGGCCCAAATGGGCGACGACGAACTCATAATCAGGGAATTGACATGAGCGACAGCAACAAGGAACTCGTCCACTACGAGGTCAAGAACAACATCGCCATTCTCACGATGGACGATCCGCCGGCCAATACCTACACGCACGAGATGATGCGTGAGCTGGACGGCCGCATCGTTCAGGCGCGGTTCGATGAGGATGCTCAGGTGATCCTCATCACCGGCAAGGGGGAGAAGTTCTTCTCCGCCGGGGCAAATATCCAGATGCTCTCGAGCGTGACCACCGGCTTCAAGTACTGCTTCTGCCTCCACGCCAACGAGACGCTCAACCGACTCGAGCACACGCCGAAGTTGGTGATCGCGGCGCTGAACGGTCACTGCGTGGGCGGCGGCCTCGAGATTGCCATGGCGGCCGACATCCGCATCGCAAAGAAGGACGGCGGAGTCACCGGCCTGCCTGAGGTCTCCCTCGGGGTGTTGCCCGGCACCGGCGGGACGCAGCGGATGACCCGCCTCGTAGGGAAGGCCAAGGCCATCGAGTTGATGGTGACCGGAGAGACATTCGGGTTCGACAAGGCACTCGAGCTCGGGCTGGTGAACGAGCTCATCGAGGCAGACTCGCACGAAGACTTCATGGCGAAGGTCATGGAGTACGCAGGTCAATTCACGAATCCGAATAAGGCGACGATGGCCGTGGGCCTCATCAAGCGCTCCGTTCAGACCGGAGGCGAGATGCCCTTCGAGCTGGCTCTGGCGCTTGAGCGGGAGCTGCAGGCGCAGCTCTTCGCGAGTGCGGATGCCAAGGAAGGCCTCGCCGCGTACAACGAGAAGCGTAAGGCCGAATTTACCGGAAAGTGAGTCTCATGAGCGAGAGCGTGCGCACCAAACTCTGGATTGGGAATGCCTGGGAGGACGCCGCCTCTGGTGAGGTGTTCCCCGATTTGAACCCCGCTACGGGCGAGGTCATCGCCGAGGTCGCGGCAGGCGATGCAGCAGATATCGACCGGGCGGTCAAGGCCGCCCGGTCGGCGCTCTCCTCCTCTCCATGGCGCAATATGAACCCGCACAAGAGAGCGGAGATTCTATGGCGCCTCGCGGACCTGATCGAGGCGAACGCAGATGAACTCGCGGCGCTCGAAACCGCCGACAACGGGAAGCCGATCTTCGAGTCGCGGCAGGTGGACCTCCCCAGTGTGATCGAGACGTTCCGCTATTACGCGGGGCTCGCCAACAAGGTTCAGGGCGACACGATCCCCGTGAAGGGGCCCTTCCTGAACTACACCCTCCGTGAACCCGTCGGAGTGATCGGGTGCATCGTGCCGTGGAATTTTCCGCTGAACCTGGCCTCCTGGAAGGTTGCGCCGGCGTTGGCGTGCGGTAATGCGGTGATCCTGAAACCGGCCGAAGAGACCCCACTTACCGCGCTCCGCCTGGGCGAGCTCGCCGCCGAAGCAGGGGTGCCCGAGGGTATCCTCAACGTGGTCCCCGGCTTTGGAGAGACCGCCGGAGCGGCGTTGGTCCGGCATCCGGGCGTCGATGCAATCTCGTTCACCGGCTCCACAGAGGTGGGACGGATCGTCATGCGAGAGGCGGCAGAGACGCTGAAGAAGGTCACCCTCGAATTGGGTGGCAAATCCCCCAACATCGTCTTCGCCGATGCCGACGTCGACGCGGCGGTGCGGGGGGCCACCACCGGTATCTTCTACGGCAAGGGAGAGGTGTGCGCGGCGGGGTCGCGCGTCCTGGTCGAAGACGCAATCTACGATGACTTCGTAGAGGCTTTCCGAGGTCGCGCCGCAAAGATGACAGTCGGCGACCCGATGGGCCCCAAGACCCGTCTCGGTGCGATCGTGAGCGAGACCCAGCTCGACAGGGTACTCGGTTACATAAAGGCTGGGTCGGAAGACGGGGCTCGACTCGTGGTGGGTGGAGATCGAACCGACGTCGACGGGCGGGGCAACTTCGTGAACGCCACGGTCTTTGCCGACGTGGAACCGGAGATGAGAATCGCACAGGAGGAAATCTTCGGGCCGGTAGCGGCGGTTATGCGCTTCACCGACATCGAGGATGCCGTGGAGAAGGCGAACAACACGATGTACGGGCTCGCCGCCGGTGTTTGGACCCGGGATATCGGCAAGGCACACCGCGTCGCTTCGGAGGTTCAGGCAGGCACAGTGTGGATCAACACCTACAGCCAATACGATGCAGCCTCACCCTTCGGGGGGTACAAGCAGAGCGGCTTCGGGAGGGACCTGGGATACCAGTCCGCACTCGAGAAATACACGCAGGTAAAGTCGGTCTGGGTGGCACTCGACCGCTGAGCCTCGACCGTTGATCAGGGACCAGGTACATCTATGAAGAATGCCGTCATCATCGACGCGGTTCGGACGCCCATCGGACGTCACGGCGGTACGCTGGCACCTGTCCGGGCAGACGACCTGGCCGCCCACGTGATTCGCAGCCTGATGGAACGCAACCAGGTCCCGCCCGACCAGGTCGACGACGTCCTCCTCGGATGCACGAACCAGGCGGGCGAGGACAACCGAAACGTCGCCCGCATGGCGCTCCTCCTCGCCGGACTCCCCGTTTCGGTACCCGGGCAGACGGTCAATCGCCTTTGCGGCTCGGGCCTCCAGGCCGTGAACTCGGCATTTCATTCGATCGCCGTCGGCGAGGGCGAGGTCTTCGTCGCGGGCGGCGTCGAGAGCATGAGTAGAGCGCCCTTCGTGATGCTCAAACCCGAGCGGGCGTACACGCGCGGCGTACCCCCCACAGCGGACACCGTCCTCGGCTGGAGGTTCGTGAATCCAGCGCTCTCACAGGAGTGGACGATCGGACTCGGGGAGACGGCAGAGGTGTTGGCGAAGGAATTCGGAGTGACGAGGGAGGAGCAGGACAACTTCGCTCTCGAGAGCCAACGACGTGCGGCCGCCGCGATTGAACTGGGTCACTTTGATCGGGAGATCATTCCCGTGGAGATACTGCAGCGCAGGGGTGAGGCCGTGATGTTTTCGGCGGACGAGCACCCACGAGCCTCGACGACGATGGAGAGCCTCAGCAAGCTCCGGCCTGTCTTCAGGGCCGACGGAACCGTGACGGCCGGGAATGCCTCTGGGATCAACGACGGTGCGGCCGCGCTCCTGCTCGTCGAGGAGGAACGCGCCCGGGCGATGGGCCTCTCCCCGATCGCGCGGGTCGTCTCGAGCGCGGTTGCCGGGGTCGAGCCCCACCGGATGGGCATCGGTCCGGTTCCCGCATCTCGGATCGCGCTCGACCGGGCAGGCATGTCGGTCAGCGACATCGATCTCGTCGAGCTGAACGAGGCGTTCGCCGCCCAGGCCATCCCCTGCATGCGTGAGCTCGACCTCGACCCCGATCGGGTAAACGTCAGCGGTGGCGCCATCGCACTCGGGCATCCCGTCGGGTGCTCGGGGGCGCGGATCCTCACGACGCTCCTACACGGAATGGGCCGAACGGGAGCCAAGACAGGCCTCGCCACCATGTGCATTGGCGTGGGCCAGGGCATTGCCACCGTGGTCGAAGCGTACGACTGACCCACGGGTGATTGACCCAGGGGATGAACACACTGAACCCGGACTCCGATGGACAAGCAAATTTCGAGGGTTGCCGTGCTCGGCGCCGGCACCATGGGGCATGGAATCGCCCAGGTAGCCGCATCCTCCGGGTACGAAACCCGTCTCTACGACATCGACGAAGCCGCCGTTGAACGAGGCGCGGCGCGCATCCGCAACAACCTCGACAAGGGTGTGTCCCTCGGGAAGGTGACCGAGGAGGCGCAGGCTGAGGCGCTCGCACGGCTCACCTTCACAACCGAGCTGGAGGTCGCAGCCCACGAGGCCGACCTCGTCGTTGAGGCTGCTCCAGAGTCGATGGAGCTCAAGCGGGGCCTGTTCGGAACCGTGGAGGAGGTTGTCACCGAGGATTCGATCATCGCCTCGAATACCTCCTCCCTCTCTATCGGTGATCTCTCGTCCCTCCTCCAACACCCGAAACGTTTCATAGGCCTTCATTTTTTCAACCCCGTGCACATCATGGCGCTGGTTGAGATCGTCTGGGGACCAGCGACCGCGCCGGAGACACGTGAGGCCGCCGTTGCCTTCGCGAAAAGCCTGGGAAAGCAACCGATTGTGGTAAAGGACTCCCCCGGATTCGCATCGTCGCGACTGGGCATCATTCTGGGCCTCGAAGCCATGAGGATGCTCGAAGAAGGCGTCGCCTCGGCCGAGGACATCGACGCGGCGATGACGCTCGGATATCGACATCCCATGGGGCCGCTGCGCCTCACGGACCTCGTTGGATTGGACGTTCGGCTCGAGATCGCCGACTATCTCCACGGAACGCTGGGCTCAGAGGCATTCGCTGCACCCGCCATCCTCCGGCGTCTCGTCGCCGAGGGGAAGTTGGGGAAGAAGACCGGTGAGGGATTTCACATCTGGGAGGACGAGTGAGCACACAAGCGGTTCGACTCACGAAGGACGCGGGCATCGCGACGATAACACTCGACCGACCCGACAAACTCAACGCCCTGAATGAAGCAGTTCGGCAAGAGTTGATGCGCATCGTGGATGAGCTGGGTCAGGACGAGAGCGTAAAGGTCGCCATCCTCCACGGCGCTGGGGACAAAGCCTTCGTCGCCGGCGCCGATGTTGCGGAGTTCGCATCGCGCACCGTGAATGAACAGCGGAAGGTGTACGAACAGAGACGCGTCTACGACGCGGTGGCTGCCTTCCCAAAGCCGATTATCGCCGCCATCCACGGCTTCTGTCTCGGAGGCGGAAGCGAGCTGGCGCTGGCCTGTGACCTTCGCGTAGCCGACCGTACGGCGCGCTTCAGCCAGGCCGAGATCCGCCTTGGTCTGATCCCCGGAGCCGGGGGCACGCAGCGCCTCGCACGTCTCGTTGGAGCCGGGCAGGCCCTGAGGATCGCGCTCACGGGGGACTTTATCGACGCCGAGGAAGCGTACCGCATCGGCTTGGTCGAGTTTCTGGTCGACGAGGGCCAGCACCTCGAAAAAGCACGTGACCTGGCCTCGCGTATGGCACGTTGGAGCCCGGTCGCACTCCGCCTGGTGAAGCAGTCTGTACAGGCCGCATTCGAGACCCCCCTCAGCGCGGGCCTCGCACTGGAAAAGGAATTGTTCCTGGCCGCGTTCGGAAGCGATGAGGGCCGTGAGGGAGTACGTGCCTTCGTAGAGAAGACTCACAAGAAAGAACCAGAGACCAGGTAGACGCCCGGTCCACTCCCGCACTGAGGAGGCAACATGAGTGAACGCTGGGCTCGCATCCTGGTCACCGGCTACTTCCTCCTCTTCGCGGCCGCTGTTACGTGGCCTGGCCTCACCCTCTTCAACCACACCAGACCTCTCGTCCTCGGGCTCCCCTTCGTGATGGCCTGGATTACAGGGTGGGTCGTGATGTCTGGCGTGGTCTTGTTCGCATTCGAGATGTTTCAGCGACGACGAGCCACGCCCAGCCAGCCCGATCACACCCGTCAGCGGGAGGTCTAGATGGAGCGCTGGGTAGTCATCACGCTGGTGCTCACGGGATACCTCCTGATCACGCTCGCAATTGGCCTCGCCGCTGGGCGGCGAAGCTCGAGCAGCGTCTCTGGGTTCGTGGCCGGAGACCGGGACTTCGGGCTCCTGGTGATGTACTTCGTCACCGGCGCATCGGTGTTCTCGGCCTTTGCCTTCCTCGGCGGGCCCGGATGGGCCTACTCGCGCGGTGCGGCAGCGTTCTACATTCTGTCGTACGGGGCGCTCGGCATGGCGCCGTTCTATTGGGTAGGGCCTCGGGTCGCCAAGATCGGGCGTGCGCACGGATACGTGACACAGGCTCAGCTCCTGACCGGGCGGTTCCCCTCGCGGTTCCTCTCCGCGCTCGTCGCCACGCTCACGATCATCGCCTTCATACCGTACATCACGCTCCAGATGCGCGGAGCCGGTATCGTGATCGCGGCGGTCACCGAGAATCACATTCCGCTGTGGGCTGGAGCGGCCCTCGCGTACGGCGTCGTGATTACCTACGTCCTCGCGTCGGGCGTCATGGCAGTTGGATGGACCAACACCTTTCAGGGCATTTTCATGCTCGTGATCGCCTGGACGCTCGGTATCTACCTACCCTTCAAGATGTACGGCGGTGTGGGGCCAATGTTCGAGAGGATCCTCGCCGAGCGACCCGAGCTCCTCAGCGTGCCCGGCCTCACCGCATCGGGGTCTCCGTGGAGTTGGGGGGGCTACTCCTCGGCCATTCTGGTGAGCGCGATTGGACTCCAGATGTGGCCACACCTCTTCATGAAGGCCTTCACCGCCAAGGACGATGTAACCCTCCGCCGTACGGTGATGCTCTTCCCGACCTTTCAGATTTTCCTGATCCCAGTGTTTCTGATCGGCTTCGCGGGAGTCCTCATGGAGGGGGCCCCATCGTCCCCCGACTTCGTCCTACCCTACATGGTGCTCAGCACGGGGCTTCCGGCGTTGGTGGTTGGCCTGTTCTGTGCCGGAGCGCTCTCGGCCTCCATGTCCACGGGCGATGCCCTCCTTCACGGTGCAGCCTCGGTTGCCGTAGAGGACGGCCTACGGCCCTTCCTCAGCCTCTCAGATTACCAACAGCGAGTCCTCATACGGATTCTTGTAGTTGTGGTCGGAGCCGTCGCTTACGTCTTCGCTCTCGATCCGGATTCGTCGCTGGTGGACCTCCTGCTGGGCTCGTACGGCATCATCGCGCAGCTAGCGCCGCCCATCTTCGCTGCGATTTACTGGCGAAGAGCCACAACCGCCGGGGCGCTCGCCGGTTTGATCGCTGGATCTGCAGTGTCGGTGTTCTTCTTCCTGAACCCTGAACTCAAGCCCTTTGAGCTACACGAGGGTATCCTCGGACTCGCAATCCACATTCCGGTCCTCGTGGGTGTTAGCTTGGGCACAGCCGCTCAGGATCCGGACCAAATTGCACGGTTCTTCGGACGAGAAATGGACGACCCGCCATGTGTGCTGAATCAGAACGAGAAGACGTCCTAGGGGACCAATCCCGGCTCGACGATCTCCGAGAACGCATCGTCGCCCTCGATGATCAGCTCATACATCTGATCGGAGAACGAAGGGCACTCGCCATTGAGATCGGTGAGGCGAAGGCGGCCCTTGGAATGCCCATCCTCGACCCCTCGCGTGAAGCAGAGGTCGTGCGCAGAGCTGCTCAACGCGCGCGAACGTTGAAGGTGGACGAAGAACTCACGAGGGATGTCATCTGGCGAATCATTGCATCGGCCAGGGACGCCCAGAGGGGCAAGACCCGATGGGGTCCCCCTCCCCCACGGGAGGTGGGAGACGGAGAATCCTCGGGCTAAACAGGCCTCAAAGAAGCGGGCCTTTAGTCGTCCGCCAGTCGGCTTCCCCTGCCCGGAAGAACCAGCCCGGCAACGACCGCATCGGTTCCACCCGGCAGAACCCGCAGTCCATACATAGAGCCCGGAGGGGTGATGCCCCGAATCAGGTGCGGGTTGAGCTCTCGGATTAAGGCCGTATCAACCCCCAGGGTGCTCGCGATCTGGCTCAAGCTCGTACCGCCGGGCACCCACACGAGGTCAAAGACATACGGACTGACCGCCTCGAACTCGAAGCTCTCCTTCGAATGACGCACCAGGTAGCTCGCCGCGAGGAGCTTCGGCACGTAATGGCGGGTCTCCCGCGGTAGATGTTCGATGATGTCCCAGTAGAGCTCCTCGTCCCCCTTCTGCTCCCGCGCGTGGTCCCTGAGCGCCCTTGAGACCCGCGTCGGTCCGGCATTGTACGCCGCAGCAGCGAGAGGCCAGCTCCCATAGATCTCGTGGAGCCGGAACAGGTA
The DNA here is from genome assembly GCA_036679625.1 of Gemmatimonadota bacterium. GTDB lineage: Bacteria > Gemmatimonadota > Gemmatimonadetes > Longimicrobiales > Gaopeijiaceae > JAZDDA01. The sequence continues at coordinate 43,103 of JAZDDA010000190.1, forward strand.
ATCCACCGCCGCATCTGTCGCACGGATGGGGTCGCGCCGCTCGTCTACATATTCGTCGATCCGCAGCCCATAGGCGACCGCTGTGGGCCCCATGAACTGCCACATTCCGGCGGCGGACACCCGCGATGTGGCGTCGTCTGAGAATCCGGACTCGATCATCGCGAGGTAAACCAGCTCTACAGGCATCCCTCTCGCCCTGAGCTTCGCTCGAATCATCGTGGAATACCGCCCCTCGCGGGCGAGTAGGTCCTGGAAGGCCAGCCGTTGATCCGTCGTGAAGCGCCGCATCCAATACTCGATACGGTCGTTCATTTCGATGGGGAGGCTCGACCCGAGAGTCTGCTCCAACTCAGCCATGGCCGACGGAATCGCTACCGTCTGGGTCCATGCATCCGAGCCAACGACGAGTTCATCTGAGCTAAATCCGTACCCTAAGCCCAGGAAACCCAGAGACGCGACAATAAGCGCCCATTTGACCAAGGTTTCGTTGCCCTGGCCCGTGTTCCGAGCAATCCAGCCCCGGAACCATATATAAGCATCACTCAAAGAGTGCATCATGCGACCTCCTATCAATTCCATCCGTTCCCTACGAATTCCTCCGTGACAAAAGTTTCCCGGAGAGTCGATTCGTAGGGATCAGACGGAATAAAGCCCTGGAATAACCTGTGAAGTTCCCACCCTGAGGGTGTTTCCTTCTTTCCCAGCCACCAGAGCATCGCGGTCGTCCATCGCGAGGTCGGTCCCTCTTACCTCACGAATAACGACAAAGGTCCTTTCCACACCCAATTCGTGGAAGGGACCTTTGCTGGGCAGGATAAAGAACTAGTCGGCGTAGACCGAAATAGCCTTCCGGCGACGGTAGAATTCGAATCTCACCTTACCGTCGATCGTACAGAACAATGTGTCGTCACCGCCCTTTCGGACGTTGCGACCGGGGTGGAACTTGGTTCCACGCTGCCGAATGAGAATGCTCCCCGCAGAAACGGACTCGCCTCCAAAGCGCTTCACACCTAGCCGCTTGGGATTGCTGTCTCGGCCGTTCCGGCTGGAGCCTACACCTTTTTTATGTGCCATCGGGTTTCCTCAGTCCGAGCTTCACGCTCAGAGAGCGATATCGCTGATTCGGATCTCAGTGAACTTCTGCCGGTGACCCTGCTTCTTGCGATAGCCTGTCCGGCGCTTCCGCTTGAAGACGATGATCTTTCCGTCCTTGCCATGGCGGAGTACCTCGGCTTTCACCGACGCGCCTCCTACGAGCGGCTCGCCTATAGAGACGCTATCCCCATCCGAAGCGAGAAGAACCTCGTCGAATGTGACCGTCTCGCCCGGCTCAACCTCTATGGCAGGAATACGAATCATCCCGCCGGGGTTGGCCCGGAATTGCTTACCGCCTGTCTTGAAAACTGCGTACATCTTATTCCCTCTTCGTGCGGACGACTCAATCGACCGTATAGCCAAGAAAAATTAAGAAAAAACCGTGTTCGGTCAAGGCGTATCGCCTTATTTGCCATCTTTTTGGGACGATCAGCGGGCTGCCGGACTATCAGGCGGCCATATACTTGGCTGTAACGTCGGTTTCTGCCGCTCCCGAGAGGATCCTGTACTCGTCCTGATGGAGAAGTGGATCGTCGCGAAGGTCGAGCTTAAGCCTGGTTGTCCGGGACATGCGTGCGAGGAAGTCTGGCTCCTCCTCCATGATCTGCAGCGCCACCCCGGGGTGCACGCGGAGGACAAGCCGTTTCTCCGAGCCGGCGGCACCGGCACGACGCAGGCTACGCTCGATCTGGCGTACCACCGTCGTGGGGGTGAACAGACGCCCCGCCCCACCACAGGTAGAGCATATCTCGGTAAGTGAGTTGTAAAGCGACGGCCGCACCCGCTGCCGCGTCATCTCGATGAGTCCGAGATTGGAGATCTCAAAGGCCTTGGTCCGCGCCCGGTCCCGCCCGAGATGGCTACGGAGCTCGTGTAACACCCGATCTCGGTTCTTCTGGGACTCCATGTCGATGAAATCGACCACGATGATGCCCCCGATATCCCTGAGTCGGAGCTGCCGCGCCACCTCCATCGCCGCCTCGAGATTGGTCTTGAGGAGCGTGTGCTCAGCGTTCTTGCCCTTCTTTCCAGTAAATCGTCCGGTATTCACATCGATCGAGACCAGCGCCTCGGTCGGTTCGATGATGATGTACCCACCCGACTTCAGGTTGGCGCGCTTCCTGAAGGCTCTCTGGATCTCGTCCTCGACCTCGTATCGGTCGAAGAGCGGCACTGAGTCCTGGTAGAACTTCAGCCTGCTCTTCAGATCGGGCGCGACGTCATCGAGATACCGGCTGATCTCGTTGTACGTCTCCTGATTATCCACCGTGAGGCATTCGAATTTGTCGCTGAAGAGATCCCGGATGATTCCCGAGATGAGCTTCGCATCCTCGTGGAGCTTAGCCGGAGCCTCCACCGTCTTGGATTTTTCCTCAAGGTCCGTCCAGATGGAGCGGAGGTGCATGAACTCGCGTTTGAAGGTCTCTTCGGTGAGCTCTTCACCCACCGTGCGGACGATCACGCCGCCGGAGTTCGGTGGGAGGATGCCCTTCGCGAGCTTCCGCAGCCGACTCCGCTCCCCACGGTCCTCGATTTTTCGGCTCACTCCTACCTGCGAGGAATCAGGGACGTAGACGATGAATCGTCCGGGGAGGGATATCTGCGCGGTTAGCCTCGGGCCCTTCGTGCTGATCGGCTCCTTGGTCACCTGAACGATGATCGCCTGACCCTTTTTGACGAGCGTCTCGATGGGTGGGAATTTCTTGGAACGCCGTCCGCCCCTTCCCCCTCCATTCTCATCGTCGTCGTCTCCTTTGTGGATATCGGAGACGTGAAGGAAACCCGCCTTCTCCGTTCCAATGTCGACGAAGGATGCCTGAATTCCAGGAAGGACAGCTTCAACCCGTCCGAGGTAGATGTCCCCTACGAGCCGGCCCTGATCGGGCCGATCGAACATCAGTTCAACGAGTTGTTTTTCTTCTAGTAACGCTACCCACTGTTCCTGGTCAGTAGCGCTTACAAGGACTTCTCTCCTCAAGAGTCTTACTCCATTTTTTCTCCGAGTCGGGCGCTGAACGCACATGGTGAACCCCGATCCTGTCTCCCCTTCATAAAGTGGGGAAGCGGGACCGGCTGGCTCCCAGAGCGTCGCACGCCTTGGATCGACTCAGACTGTTCTGTGATTACGCCAGCGCTCCGCCGAACGTCTCCTGTATCAGTTGCCGTCCGATGACGAGGCGCTGAATTTCGTTTGTTCCTTCACCGATTTCGCAGACCTTTGCGTCGCGAAACATACGCTCCACGGGGAAGTCCGTCGTGTAGCCGGCTCCCCCGAGGAGCTGAACCGCCTTTTGCGTGGCCTTCATCGCTAGCTCCGAGCAGAAGAGCTTCGCCATCGCGGCCTCCTTCGAAAATGGTGCTCCCTGGTCCTTGAGCCAGGCCGCATGATACGTCAGATGCTTGCCGGCCTCGATATCGGTCGCGAGGTCGGCGAGCGTGAATTGAACCGCCTGAAAATCCCAGATCTTCCGTCCGAACTGCTTTCGCTCGGTCGCATATCGAAGCGCGGTATCGACCGCTCCCTCCGCCAGGCCCAGAGAAAGGGCCGCAACCCCGATCCGCCCAGCGTCGAGGGTCTTCATGAAGTTGACAAACCCCATGCCCTCTCCCCCGAGCCGGTTTTCTTCGGGCACATACACATCTTCCAGGAGCAGCTCGCGCGTATCTGAGGCGCGCCACCCCATCTTGTCTTCCTTCTCTCCCGCCCTCACTCCATCAATAAAATCGAGACCCTCGTCGTGACCAAAGCCGATCTGCTTCGCGATCTCCAGATCAACGGTCGGCTTCGTGACGACAAAGCTGGTGATTCCACGGCTCTTCCCGTCTGGGTCCGTCACGGCAGTCACCGTAAAAATCTCACCCACCCCGGCGTGAGTTATGAATATTTTCGCACCGTTGAGGCGATACCCACCGTTCTCCCGGACTGCACGGGTGCGCGTACCCCCAGAATCGGATCCGGCACCTGGCTCGGTCAGGCCAAAACCACCGAGCACTTTGCCGCTCGCGAGCGGTGGAACGAAGGCTTGCCGCTGTTCATCGGTGCCGAAGGAGAGGATGGGCGATGTACCCAGCGTCGTATGTGCCGACACGGTGATCGCATGACTCGCGTCGTACTTTGCGAGCTCCTCCACGACGAGAATGTAACTCAGGTAGTCGCGCCCCAGCCCTCCGAGCTCCTCCGGGACGGGAACCCCCAGGTAGCCCCGTTCTCCCATCTTCTTGACCGTTTTCCATGGGAACTCGGCCTTTTCATCGCACTCCCGCGCAATGGGAACGATCTCCTCCTGCGCGAAGGCTCGCACCTCGTCCACCAGGGATTGATGATCTTCGGTCAAAAATGGATGCATGAACAATCTTTATGTTTTACCTGAAACCGTAATTGGCCGTGCTACCCCGGACGGCACGGTTCGAGCCGAGGCAGAATGGATCCCCAACGTCTACCCGAATCATCACTTTGCGCCCGGGCCGCCCTTGCTACCGACGAATCTCAGTAGAAATCCGACGAAGAGCACTCCGATCGCCACGTTCACGAGCCATCGAAGCTGGAGGCCCGTCCCGAACACGGCCAGGATTCCCCCCACACCGAACAGCCCTACCCTCCAGCCGAGTAGACGTCCCTTCGGGGATCCCAAACGCCTTATGAAACCTAGCACCCGGACGTCCTTACCGACGAGATCGGGCGAGAAACCGCCGTACCCCATCCCTGCATGCCTGGGTGAAACGAGCAATCACATTCACATCGATGCCCCGTTCCATTCCCGCCCCAAAGTCCAGATCACCGAGTTCATACAGTAGCTGCTTGGAAAGTCTGAGTGCCGAGGCCGGGCGCTGTGCCAGTTCCCTCGCGTAGCCCTGCACCTCTCCGTCGAATCCACTATCGGCAACCACCCGATTCACCAAACCGATCTGGGCAGCCCGGACGGCGGAAATCCGCTCGCCTCTCGCAACCAGCTCAAAGGCGATCCCCTCGGGGACCTTTCTTCGCAGGATGGTCATCACCATCGCGGGTACGAATCCAAGGTGGACTTCGGGATACCCGAACTGGGCGTCTTCGTGAGCGAGAATGAGGTCGCAGGCCGTTGCCAGGCCACACCCACCTGCAAGCGCGCGTCCCTGGACTACGGCGATGATCGGCTTGGGATGGGAGCGCATCGCCCGAAACAGGTCGCCGAGACGGGCCGCATCCGCGCGGTTCTCCTCCTCGCCGAGCGCCGCCATCTCCTCGAGTTCGGCCAGATCGGCTCCGGCACAAAAATCCTTGCCAGCACCCCGAATCATCAGGACGCTGGTCGCATCATCGTCAGCCGCCCCCGCAAGAGCCTCACGCAAGGCCTCGATCATCTCGGAACTCAGCGCGTTCCGTTTTTCAGGCCGGTTGAGTGTGAGGGTTCGGACCCCCTCCTCTGTCTCCTGCAAGAGGACAGACGGCAACGTCACCGCAGCTCCATTCCGGCGGGAGCCCGTCCACGCCCGCGCATGCGATCAGCGACGTCCTGAGGCACGTCGATCTCCATCCGCAACAACGCCGTGCTGAACACCTTCCCCTGAGCATCGTTCATCAGCGAAACCGTTCCTCCGCCGTCGAGCGCGTTGTGCAAGAGGAAGTTGAGCGCGTGCAGGTTGGGCAATTCGAAGCGCTCTACGGCCCCTCCTACCATCGAGCCGAAGTGGGCCTTCACACGTTCCGGCGTCACCTGCTCCTTGAGCAGCTCGTAGTGTTCCGCATCGTAGGCGATAAGGCCAACATTCGCGGTATCCCCCTTATCGCCCGAGCGGGCGTGCGCCAGATCCACGAGTTGAATCATCGTCATTGCTGCCACCTACCTCAAACCGGGAAAACGTCTACGGTAAGGCCCGACTCGACCTGCTCGCGCTGAATCAGCGCAGGCCAGTAGGCCATGATCTCCTGCACGCGCGGGCGCCCACCCGCGAATCCGGTCACCGACGGCGGACCGGTGAGCACGAGGGGTGCGATTTCTCGGGTAAACCTCTCGACCGCCGCCCGATCCTGTCCACGCACCCCAACTCGTAGCTGGACTTCGGGAAGGTCTGCCGGGGGATCGCCGACGAGGTCTCCGTGGGTGGAATCCCATCCGACCAATTCAGTACGGACCTCGTCGAACACCAGCCCAAGCCGGTCAAGTCGCTCTCGAAGGATCCGCCCGGCGGCCTGCGCCTTGGCCGCAGCGTCCGGCCAGGAGTAGGTCAGCGTGCCCACCGCTTTGTAGCCGTCAGTATAGGCGATCGAGACCTTCAGGAAGTCCGTGGCCGGCGCTCCCTTTACACCGTGCACCCTCACCCGATCATTCCCCTCGTCCTCCAGTTCGATCGTGGTGAAGTCGGTAATCACATCGGGAGTGATATAGCAGGTCGGGTCGCCCATCTCGTAGACGATCTGCTCCGAGACCGTCGCTCGGGTGATCCGTCCGCCGCTCCCCTCGTGCTTCGTGACCGTGAAGGATCCGTCGGGGCGCGCCTCGATTATCGGAAAGCCAACGCTCGCAAGGTCGGGAACGCTCCACCAGTCGATGAGGCAATTTCCGCCTGTGCACTGGGCACCACACTCGTTGATGTGGCCAGCCACGACACCCGCCGCGACGCGGTCGTGGTCCTCCGGAGACCACCCGAACTCATACATCATCGGTCCGTACGTCAACGCAGTGTCCGTCGACCGTCCCGTCACAATTACTCCCGCGCCCTTCCGGAGCGCCTCGACAATCGGAGCAGCGCCGATGTAGGCGTTCGCGCTCTGTACCCGATCGCGCACAGCTTCGAGCGGTTCGCCGGTTTCCATGTTCCGCAGCTCATGGCCATTGGCGAGGAGCTCGTCCAGACGGCCCATCAGGTCGTCCCCACTCACCATTCCCACGGAGATTCGGCCAGCGACGCCCGCCGCTCTTCCAGCCTCGACGAGCGCCTTGGCACACCCTTCGGGATTTACGCCTCCAGCGTTCGTCACTACACGAATGTCACGCTCCGCGCAGTCTGGAAAAATCCGCTCCATGAGCGGGACGAAGTCGCGCGCGTAGCCGGCCTCGGGGTTCCTGGCCCGCTGCTTCTGCATGATCGACATCGTGACCTCAGCCAGGTAATCGAGCATGAGGTAATCGATCGGGCCGCCACGGACCTGCCTGACGGGAGCTTCGAGATCGTCTCCCCAGAAGCCCTGTCCGCTGGCAATCCTCAAGAGATCTTTCTTAGACATTATTTCTACCCGTACTACCGAGGTCGAAGGCACCGATGTGGGGCCCAGGATTATTCAGAGCTGCCGTGAGGAGGAGGGTGAGAGCGGGTCGCAGGTCCTCCGGGTTCACGACCTCGTCGACGAAGCCACGCGCGGCTGCAAAGCGTGCGTCGAGCTGACGCTCATAATCCGCTCTGACCTCATCCATCCGAGTGGTGAGGTCCTCTTCAGGGACCTTCCCCTCTGCCTTCAATTTGTCCAGAGTCGAACTGAACAGCGCCACTACAGCACTGTCCCCTTCCATGACCCCCATACGACCGCTGGGAAGCGAAAGGATGAAGTCCGGATCGAACCCCTGTCCCGCCATGGCATAGTAGCCCGCGCCGGAGGCATGGTTCACCGTCAGTACGATCTTGGGTACCGTCGCTGTCGCCATCGCCTCTACGAACTGGGCTCCGGCTCGGATGATCCCAGCATGTTCTTCGGCGGTTCCCACCATGAATCCCGACACGTCCTGTACGAAGAGGAGCGGCGTCTTGTGGCGGTTCATCGTCTCGATGAAGTAGGCCACCTTCTCAGCACTCTCGGTGTAGACGATCCCTCCGAATCTCGGAGGCCCACTACGCCCATCCTTCACCATTCCCCGTCGATTCGCGATCACACCGACCGGGATCCCCGAGATGAACCCATTCCCACAGATCATCTCAGCAGCATAGTCCTCCTGGAACTCGTCGAGTTCCCCGTCGTCGAGAATGCATGCGAGTACCTCATGCATGTCGTAGGGCTGTCGATGATCGGCCGGGAGGATGTCATAGAGATCCTCGGGATCACGCCTTGGTGCAGCTCCCGAAAGGGTTGGTGTGCGAGAGTTGGGCTCTACCGGCAATTCCTGCACGAGATCCCTTAGCCGCTCCAGGCACGTCTCGTCGTCAGGCAACATGTAATGGGCGACGCCGCTCACCGTTGTATGGACTTCAGCACCCCCGAGCTCCTCGGACCCCACAACCTGACCGGTCGCGCCCTTCACCAGGTTGGGGCCACCCAGCCCCATGAAGCTGGTCCCCTCGACCATCAGGATGACGTCGGAGAGCGCGGGAAGGTAGGCACCGCCGGCGATGCAGGGCCCCATGACCGCAGAGAGCTGGGGTACGTGCAGGTACCGACGCATCACCGAGTTGTAGTAGAAGATCCTGGCAGCGCCGTACTGGCCCGGGAACACCCCGCTTTGATAGGGCAGGTTGACTCCAGCCGAATCGACGAGGTAGACGATCGGGATGCGACACCGCATCGCGATCTCCTGAGCACGCAGGATCTTGGTGATCGTCTCGGGCCACCATGAGCCGGCCTTCACGGTGGCGTCGTTCGCAACGACGACGATGGGACGCCCATGGACCTGTCCCACGCCCGTGACCACACCGGCACCTGGAGCCTGACCGTCGTACAGGTCGTGGGCTACGAACAGTCCCACCTCGAACCAGACGCCGTCGTCGTCGAGGAGCCTTTCAACACGTTCGCGGGCGGTGAGCTTTCCCTGAGCATGCTGCCGTTGGATGCGGGCCTCACCCCCACCCATCTCGAGTTGCGTTCTGAGGGCTCCGACCTCTGCGGAGAGGGCGCGAAGACGCGACGGGCTGTCGTCGGAGAGGCCTCCCCCGGACTCTGGTCTATCCAAGCTGCTTGGCCTCGGCAAACCACTCCCGAACATATTCCACAGCCTCTGCCGTGGTCGACCCCGGACCAAACAGCCTTCCAATCCCGAGGGCGCGGAGCTGAGCCATGTCGTCTTCTGGAATAATCCCGCCTCCCGTGAGGAGAAGGTCATCGGCGCCCTCTTCACGAAGCAGTTCAGCCACGCGAGGAAAGAGCGTCATGTGTGCCCCCGAGAGGATAGAGAGGGCTACGACGTCGACGTCTTCCTCGACGGCGGCGCTGACGACCATCTCGGGTGTTTGGTGGAGCCCGGTGTAGATGACCTCGAAGCCGGCATCACGAAACGCCGCCGCAATCACCTTGGCTCCCCGATCGTGACCGTCTAGTCCCGGTTTCGCCACCAAGACCCGGATCTTGCGATCGTTCTCCGACATGCAGACTCCCTGAGCATTTGAAGCAGGCGCCACGGATGCGCCCTGCGTTCCCTGGAACGCCCTGAAACTACCGCCACTGGAGGGCAGTCGGAAGCGGGTGGCCCGACGCTCTCCACCCCCGAGATCGCCAGTTCGGGAGGAAGCGCGGCACCCGGGCCTGGTAGGTCCGGTAGGCAGAGCCAAACCGGTCCACGAGTTCGCGTTCCTCAAGAAGCGTGATCAGGTGCAACATCGGAACGGTGAGAACCGCCAGGATGTACGGACCGACATAGTTCGCCCCAAACGCAGCCGCGAAAACCCCAAGCATCACCGATGCGTACTGGGGATGCCTCATCGTCCCGTAAATCCCTTCGGTGATCAGGAGCTGATCCGTCGGGCCTCCTCTGAATTCATGGACGCCCCCTAACATCTTTATTGTCAAATACTTACGACATCGCACCTCAAGGTATATCGACCCTATCTAAAGCAGGACTCCCAACCCAACGAGCTCCCACGACTGGCCTAGATCTGCCCCCACGAGGATGGTGCGAAGACGAAGTAAAGGGAACATGGAAAGCAGAACCACTCCGCCCAGCAGGGTGTAGCTCAGCTGAAGCCCGAGCTCGCGGAGTAAAGCGACCTGTTGATGCCCAACCAACCAGAAGAGTATCGCCGGAGGGATCGACACGACCAGGACCATCGAAAGCAGGTACCGGGGAGTATCCATCTGAGCAACCTGCCAATTTCTTATCGGTGCTGCTCAAGAAGAAGGGACGCGCCGCCTTGTCGAGCCGTTTCGTGATTTGACGCTGGACAAACGCAAAGCCCCTTGGTAACATCGGCAGTCCAGCCTACGTAGTGAGGGGCAAGGACTTGATAAACGACGACGTATTCTAGAAGCGACCAAGGAGTCATGGATGGCACAGCGGATCCGAGTCACGCTCAAGTGGATCAAGATTCTGGACAAGCTGGAGCCTTGGTTCAAGGCAACCGGCGAGTTTCGCTTTCGCTCAAAGATTTCGAGTGAGAATGCGGGTGGCATAGCCGAGGAGACGCAGTTTCCGGAGGAAGGCCACTATTCCCTCTCCGACAAGCCGGGGTGGAATTTCGTAACGCTGAACAAGGTCCTCTTCGAGGGTGACATCGAGGACCACCTCATAGTCGAGCTTTTCGGTGAGGAAATCGATCAGTTCACCAAGAACGACGAGCTCGACCACTACAAGCGGGAATTTCGGGGATCCGTGGATGAATGGGTGGGGCTCTACGAGCCAGCGGACGAAGGGTCAGCCGACCCCGAAGCGATGAGCAACTGGCGGATCAGCTACATCGTCGAAAAGGCCTAGTGCACCGTTGCCGACGTCTCTCGGCAACGGTGCACTAGCTAGAAGAACACCGGCTCCTTGAAGGAGCCGAACACCTTCTCCATGGCATTCCGGATCTCGAATAGCGTGCAGTAGCTCCGGGCGCAGGCCATGATGTAGGGGACCACGTTCTCCTCGGTGCGACACGCCGCCTCGAGGGCTTCGAGCGTGGAGGCAACCGCAGCCCCATCTCGGGTCTCGCGCAGCTCGGCCATCCGAGCGCATTGCCGTTTCTCGACGTCAGCGTCGATCCGGAGCGTGTCGATCTCAATGTCTCCGGATCCTTCCGTGAAGTGGTTGACGCCTACGATCGTGCGCCGTCCCGATTCGATCTCATCCTGTTGGGCGAACGACGAATTGGCGATCTCGCGTTGGAACCACCCACCCTCGATCCCGGGAACCACTCCCCCGACCTCCTCAATCGAGTCGAAAATCGCTAGAGCATCCGCCTCGATTTCGTCGGTCAGCGCTTCGACGAAGTAGGATCCGGCGAGCGGATCGACCGTATTCGCAACACCGGTCTCGAAGGCGAGAATCTGCTGCGTCCGCAACGCGATCCGCACAGCCTTTTCGGTAGGCAAGGCAAGCGTTTCGTCCATCGAGTTCGTGTGAAGGGACTGGGTGCCCCCCAGGACAGCCGCCAGCGCCTGGTAAGCCACACGTACGATGTTGTTCTCCGGCTGCTCGGCCGTGAGCGTCACGCCCGCAGTCTGTGCGTGCGTCCGCAGACGCCAGGCATCGGGATTCGTGGCACCGTACTTCTCCTTCATCACCCTCGCCCAGATTCGTCGTGCTGCTCGGAACTTGGCTATCTCTTCGAAGAGGTCATTGTGGACATCGAAGAAAAACGAAAGCCGCGGCGCGAATGCGTCTACGTCGAGGCCCCGACGGATCCCACGCTCGACGTACTCAAAGCCGTTGCGAAGCGTGAACGCCAATTCCTGGGCTGCCGTAGCCCCCGCCTCCCGAATGTGATAGCCGGATATCGAGATCGGGTTGTACTTGGGCGTGTGCTCGGTGCACCACTCGAACATATCCTCGATGCATCGCAGGGCCGGCTCGGGCGGGAACACCCACGCGTGCTGGGCCTGGTACTCCTTGAGGATGTCGTTCTGCGCGGTTCCCCGGAGCTGTTCTGCCGAGACACCCTGCTTCTCGGCCGCGGCGACGTAGAAACAGAACAGAATTATGGCTGGCCCGTTGATCGTCATCGAGACAGACACCTGATCCAGCGGGATCCCCTCGAAGAGGGTTTCCATGTCTGCAAGCGAAGAAATCGCGACACCACAGACGCCAACCTCTCCCAGCGAACGCGGGTGGTCGGAGTCGTAGCCCATCAACGTGGGAAAGTCGAATGCGACGGATAACCCCGTCTGTCCATGGCTCAGCAGGTAGTGGTACCGCTCGTTGGTCTCTTCTGCCGTGGCGAAGCCCGCGAACTGGCGCATCGTCCAAAGACGCGTGCGGTACATGGTCGCGTAGGGCCCGCGTGTAAACGGGAAGGAGCCGGGCAGACCCAGCGATTCTTCGTAGGGTGCCGAATCCTCACGATCAAGCGGCGTATAGAGCGGATTGATCTCGCGTCCCGAGACCGTTCTGAAGGGCACATCCCGCGGTGGCGTCGCAGCGGCGGCGGCGTGCCAATCTGAGAGCTGCTCCTTGAGCCTTTGCACCTCGGCTTCCTTCTCCGCGATGGCGTCGGCAAGCTCCGCAGGAGCCAGTACGTCCCGTTCGATCGTCGACATCAGAGTTCACCGCCCCATGTGGATCTTTGTTTCCTGCGGGAAGACCCCTCGAAACCAGCCCTTCCAGGCGCCATCTCATCTCCTCGGTGGGTCTACCCCGAACCCAGAAAGATGTACCGGAAGTGGGAGGCGGCCAAGTCGGGGAACCGCCCGTCCCCTGAATGCCCCTCAGCCAGGGTTGAGGAGTCCGTGAAGGATCTCGCTTGCGACGGAATAGGGGGTGGCCTCCCCGCGGGCAATCCGCTCCACCCCAGCTTCGAGTTGGACCAGCGTCTCCGGGCTGGTCCAGGTGACCCGCCTCAACCCCCGGTTCACTACATCTCGAACGCGTGCATCCGCTCTCAGGCGACGACGACGATCGAGCTCCCCGGACTCCACCAGAAAGGCCCTGTGGCGCTCCACGCATTCCATGAGCTCCGTCACACCCTCCCCAGTCTGTGCAACGGTCTTGAGGAGCGGAATCGTCCAGGTAGGCTGCTCGGGGTCGGCAGGCGCTTTCTCAGCTTCCCCACCGCCGGAGACCTTCGCCCTGGAAAGATCGACGCCGTGGTGTGCAGGAATGTCCCGTAACGCCTCCCCAGCCCTCAGGTGCAGCGCCGCCCGCAACTCTGCTAACAGACGATCCGCCCCCGGCCGGTCCGCCTTGTTCACCACAAAAATGTCTGCGATCTCCATGAGACCCGCCTTCATCGCCTGAATGCCATCCCCGGACTCAGGTACGAGAACAACAACCACGGTGTCCGCCGCCCTGGTGATCTCGATCTCGGTCTGTCCCACACCGACGGTTTCAATCAGGATCCGACCCAACCCAAACACATCCATCAGGTCGATCACCTCGCGGGTCGTCGTCGCCAGCCCGCCCAGCGAGCCGCGGGTGGCCATCGAGCGCACGAAGACGCCACGATCGGTGGCGAGGTCGTTCATGCGAATCCGATCGCCGAGGAGGGCGCCCCCGGAAAACGGTGATGTAGGATCAACGGCGACGATTCCAACCGTGTCGCCCTCCTGACGCGCCCTTGCCGCAATGTGTGCTACCAACGACGACTTCCCTGCCCCAGGCGGCCCGGTCAGACCGAGCCGACGGCCACTCATTTCGCCATCGAGCGCCAGGTGCATGAACTCCTGAAAGCCCGGACGTTCGTCTTCGACGAGAGAAATCGACCGCGCAAGCGCGATTCGCCTTCCCTCTGAGAACGCCTCAAGCAGCTGTGTGAGCTGTGGGTGCAACGGGTCGTTCAACACCACGGTACGGGGATCATCCATCCGTGCGGGGTCGCCCCTCTGCCGTCGCCCGATCATATACCTTGCGCCCTCCCACGTACGTCTGAAGTACTTTCGCGTCGAGGATCCGTTCAACCGGAACCGTCATGATGTCTTCGGAGAGCACGACGAAGTCAGCGAGCTTTCCGGGCTCGATCGAGCCGACCTCGTCCTCCATGAACGAAGCCTGAGCGCCCCAGATCGTCATGTGGCGAAGCCCCTCCTCACGCGTCATCACCTCCTGAGGAAACCACCCGCCGGCGGGCCAGTTATCCGCGTCCTGACGCGAAACTGCGGCGTGAAACGAATACAGTGGGTCGGGCGACTCGACAGGGAAATCGGATCCGCCCGGAATGATGACCCCGGTGTCGAGCAGCGAACGCCACGCGTAGGCACCCTGCAGGCGAGTCCAACCCAGGCGATTCTCTGCCCAGTACATGTCCGAGGCCTGGTGGATCGCCTGCATCGAGGGGATGACGCCCAGCTCCGCAAATCGGGGAATGTCGTGTCTGTGTAGTATCTGTGCGTGTTCTATCCTGAAGCGGTGGTCTGCCCGTGGCTGCGCCTCCAACGCTCGCTCAAAGGTGTTGAGCACCATTCGGTTAGCCCGGTCCCCGATCGCGTGGACGTTGAGCTGAAAGCCATTCCTGAGCGCAGCAATCGCGATCGGGTAGAGCTCCTCCTCCTGTACAGTTATAAGCCCGTTGTTCTCGGGTTCGTCGGAATACCCCTCCAGGAGCGCGGCGCCTCTCGACCCCAGCGCTCCATCCACGCTGACCTTGATCGAGGCCACAGAGAGGAAATTGTTCCCGCCGATATTCCTTCGGGGCCCAAGTGCCAGGTAATGATCGAGGTCTCTGGGAGTGATCATCACATTGTTGCGGACCGTCCACTCACCCCTCTCGGCCATCTCCTCATAAATGTCGATCACGCCGCGGCCTACCCCCGCATCGTGCATCCCCGTCAGTCCCAGCCGATTGAGCTCCGCCTGCGCGAGGAGCAGCCCCTCGTGCGTCTCCGCCGGGCCCTCCTGTGGGATGACCGAACGGACCAGGCCCATCGCCCGGTCGATGAAGACCCCCGTGGCGTCGCCGTTGTCGTCGCGGAGGATTCTACCACCCGGGGGATCAGCCGTATTCCGGTCAATGCCCGCTAGCTCCATGGCCTGCGCATTCGCGAGCAGGGCATGTCCATCCACCCGGCCCAGCACCACCGGGTGATCTGGAATCGCCGTCGAGAGCGCTGCGTGGTCAGGAAACCGCGTGACACCCCACTCATTCTGATCCCAACCACGACCCTGAACCCACTGCCCGTCCTGAGCTCGGGCGGCCCGCGCTACGACACGCTCGATGACCTCGCTGTAGGACCGTGTCCCAACGAGATCGACGATGCGCAGAGCCGAACCGAGGCCAGAGAGATGCCCGTGGCTGTCGATCATACCTGGGATCATCGTTCGGCCCTCGAGATCAACGACCTCGGTCCCGGCCCCTATCAGCGCTTTGGCCTCGAGGGTACTGCCGACGAAGATCACCCGTCCGCCCCGCACCGCTACCGCCTGGGCCCGCGGGTGGGCCGCATCAACCGTGTAGACGTTGCCATTCAGGAGGACGAGGTCCGCGTCTCCGGAACTCTGGGCCACAAGGGTACCCATGAATGACGCAAGTGCGATCGAAAGGAGTCCGGCGACGCGTCCAAACGCGCGACACGAAACGAGCATGACTATCTCCACTTGGGTGGATGTTCGAGGCCCTGGAGCGGGTTTCTCCCACCCGTCGCGGGTGGAGACCACACACTAGTGTACCGTTGCCGAAGTCCTCGAGCCACCAAGAGGGTCGGGGCGCCGAGGGATCAAGGCGGGACGACGCGGCGTAGCACGGCCACGGCAAGGAGTACCAACGCGGGGCATCTCGGATGCACCGTGCCGTCGACTGGCCGAGAGACTTCGGCAACGGTGCACTAGGAGGGGGCGAGGAGCGAGCAACCCGAAGCCCTCAACGAGGGACTCGGTCAGCGCCACTCCCCCGGACGAACCCCTCGCGCGTGCCTAAGGGGGTTCTCCAGCAGGTGGGTCGGAATGAAGAGGACCACCACGAACAGGATCAGCGAAACGAGCAACCCCCCGCCGAGCAGCCACGGATTCCGGATCGAGATGAACATGATCGACGAGATAACCGCGGTCGCCGTGGCGAACACCGAGAGCAGAAGCCTGCGCGCCTGCAGTTGGAGGAATCGCTCCTGCCCCTGTATGTCACGCGGGTGCACCCGAACTCGAAGCTCCTCGCGTCCAGCACGGTTGAGCAGATCCATGAGGGTGCGAAGGGCCACGTGAGCCTCGGCAAGGAGGTCCTTCGCAAAGGCCACAGGTTCTTTCGTGGTCTCCTTCACAATCTGCGACCGATATTCTCCGATCACCCGTCGGACAAGATCCAGGCCGTCGAAGTTTCGGTCGTAGCTCAACCCAATCCCCTCGAGCAGGACGGATGTCCGAAAGAAGTACACCAACTCCTGGGGAAGTATGAGCGGCCAGGTGTAGAAGGTGTCGAAGATCTCTCGCACGATCTCCTCGATCCGGTCCCGATTGGAGGTCCTGACCCGTTCGAGAATTCGCAGGATCTCGATTGCGGCCTCCCGGATCTCGCCTCGTGAAACCTCTGGGCTGATCATCCCGAGCTGGTACATGCCGTTGATCATGGCGTCCAGATCTTCGCGCTCAACCGCCAGAGCGAGGTGGAGAATCGACTCGCGGGTCCAGCGCGGGACATCGAGCACCATACCCCAATCGAGGATGACCACCGTCCCGTCTCCCTGCACGAGAATATTCCCCGGATGGGGATCCGCGTGAAGAAAACCGTCGACCATCATCATGCGGAGGTAGAGCCCCGTGAGGGACTCCATCACACCGGAAAAATTCAGCGTTCCAGCCTCGAAGTGCTCCTGGAGAGCATCGACCTTGGTGCCCGTGCAGTACTCCATGACCAGGACCCGCCGCCGCGTGAACTTTTCGAGTACGTCGGGCGCTCGGACCTTCCGCTCGTGCCGAAAGTACCGTTGGAAGCGTTCGATGTTGCTCGCCTCCATCCGGAAGTCCATCTCTTCACGAACCCGATGGCTGAACTCGCGCACGACGTTTGTGAGGGCCTGCACGTGATGGTTCGGGAAGAGGATGTTGAGCCAGTAGAGGACTGTGAAGGAGATGTCGAGGTCCAGGGCGACCGTCTCCTCGACTCCCGGCCGAAGAACCTTTACGACGACCTGGCGTCCTCGGACTACCGCACGATGGACCTGCCCGAGGCTCGCCGCAGCGAGCGGTTCCCGGTTGAATTCATCGAAGGCCTCGCTGACCGGCATGCCGAGTTCCTCTTCGACGACCTTAATGATGCCGTCGACGGGCACAGAGGGAACCTGGTCCTGCAGGCGGCCGATCGCCGAGAGGTAGGGTTCAGGGAAGATGTCGGCACGAGCCGACAGGAGCTGCGCCAGCTTGATGAAGGTCGGTCCCAGAGCGGCGAGCGTTGCGACCAGCTTTTCGGCGCGTTTGTGATGAGCCGCTGGTGTCCTCTTCGCTGGCCGCCCGATGACGATGAACCGGCGCCGGTCCCGAAGAAATCCGACCACGAAGGGGGTGAGCCTGAAGACCACCGAGGTGCTTCGTGAAAGGCGCCTCACGATCGCCGCCTCACAACACGACGACCGAGTAGAGACCGAGCAGGAGGAGGAACCCCATGATGTCGGTCAGCGCGGTCAGGAACACGGTAGATGCGACAGCAGGATCGAACCCCATACGGTCCAGCATGGTCGGGATAAAGGACCCAGCGAACCCCGCCATCGCGATGTTACCCCACATCGCGAGCAGCACCACCAGCCCAAAGAGGGGATCCGGCTGCGCGCCCCCTGCCCCAACCAGCGTCGCCACGAATGCCACCAGAACTGCGATTACGCCGCCGTTGAGCAACGAGACGATCAGCTCCTTGCCCACCACGGTGGTCCGTTTTTCGAGCGGCGCTCCCGAGGTGGCCAGGCGACGCACCGTGACGGCGAGCGCCTGCTGTCCCGCGTTACCTCCGAGTCCAGCGACCATTGGCATGATGACCGCGAGCATGACTGCGGCTTCGACCGACTCCTGGAAGGTCCACACCACGAGCGCCGCTGCGCTCGCCGTGAGCGTGTTGAGGAGCAGCCATGGAAGGCGAGCCCTCACCGCAGCCACCGCCCTTCCCCGCAGCTCTTCCTCGTCCGAGACACCCGAGAACAACAGAAGGTCCTCGGTCTGTTCTGCCTCGATAACGTCGATGACATCGTCGAAGGTGATGCGGCCAAGGAGCACATTCGCGCCGGTAACCACGGGGACAGAAACGAGGTTGTACCGGGCGATGAGGCTGGCGACCTCCTCCTGGTCCATTCCCGGATGTGCAACAGACACGACGGGCTCCACCAGCCTCGCAACCACCGCAGATGGGTCGGCAAGGATCAGGTCGTCGAGCGGGACGGTGCCCAGAAGATGGTCCACCTCGTCCACGACGAACACGGTATAGAAGTGCTCGACCTCAGCACCCTGCCTGCGCACCTCGTCGATCGCATCTCCTGCCGTGATCGTACCCAGCACCGAAACCAGCGCGGTGTCCATGAGTCCGCCGGCGGTCTCCTCGCCATAAAGCAGGAGGCCCGAAAGCTCCCCTGCCTCCTGGATCGGGAGCTCTGCGAGAATGCGTGCACGCTCGGCTGGCTCCAACTCACCGATGAGGTCAACCGCATCGTCGATATCAAGCTCGTGCACCAGCTCAGCCGCCTCGTTCGGCGAGAGTGCTGCGAGAAGTTCGTGACCGTCTTCCCCCTCCTCCATCTCGACCAGGGCATCCGCGGCGAGCTCGGACGGAAGGCCACGGACGAGCGCGATGCGCTGCTCCTCGCCCAGCGACTCCATAACGTCGGCAATGTCGCTGGGATGGAGCTCAACGAGGGCGGCCTTCAGCGCCTCGACATCACCGGCGCCGATCAGATCGGCGAGGCGGCTCCGGCCGTCGCGGGTATCGGGAGAGGTTGAAGGGCTCATGACGGGGAGTCTGGGGAGTTCAATCCGCCGCGTCCAGTACGGTACGCAAGAGGGCTTCCTGGCGGAGGAACATCCGGCTGCTGAGCCGCTCGTCTCCCGAAGGGTGATCCCAGCCCACGACGTGAAGAAATCCGTGGATCGCGAGCCGCGCCAGCTCCTCGTCGATCGGGACACCCTCCTCCGTCGCTTGCCGCAAGGCCTGCTCGAATCCGATGTAGATGTCGCCGAGGAGGGGCTCACCCTCCGCGTGAAGGGTGAAGGCGATCACATCCGTGGAGCCCTCTCGGTCGAGGTAGCGAAGGTTCAGCGACGCGATTTCTGCATCATCGACGAGCGTGACAGACACCTCACCCTCCGAGCACTGTTCTTCCCGGGCAGCCACCCGGACCGCGCGAAGAACCTGGTCCGGGGACACCTGGAATTCCGCAACATTTACCTGGACATCCAGGGATTCAGCCATCCTTCTGTCCATCATCGACGGCATATGTTCTCTAGGACGTCTCGTCATTATCCGAGCGCGCCGCCGGGAGCTCCATCTGCTCCACTCCACCCGAGGCAGACATTTCGTTCCGACTCTGAGCCGCCCCGTCCTCGCCATCCGCGTCGGGTGCGTCCGTGAGGTGCTTCGTCGTCGCATATTCGACACGGTGATGGAACGAGCCTCCAAGCACCGTCAGGAACTGCTCCTTCACCACTGCGATCTCTCGGAGAGTCAGTGGTGCGTCGTCGAGCTGCCCATCCCGAAGCTTTCCGTCCACGATGCTATCAATGAGATCGCGCACCCGTTCCTGAGTCGGCTCACGGAGCACTCTGGTCGCCGACTCAACCGAATCGCCCAACATCGCGATGGCGGTTTCCCTCGACGCCGGTCGCGGGCCCGGATAGCGGAAATCCACTTCATCGACCGGATCATCCCCCGCATCCTCCACAGCCTTCCCGTAGAAATAGGCAATCAACTGAGTTCCATGATGCTCCGAGATGAAGCTCGATAGCACCTCGGGAAGCCTGTCATCCTTGGCGAGCTGAAGCCCTTCCACGACATGGTCACGGACGATCGATGCCGAGGTATGCGGCTTGAGCTTGTCGTGTGGGTTTCTGCCCTCGAGCTGGTTCTCCACGAAGTAATGAGGCTTGAGCACCTTGCCCACATCGTGGTAGTAGATGCCCGCGCGGCACCGTAACCCATTGGCCCCAATCGCATTCGCGGCCATCTCGCAGAGATTCGCGACCTGGATCGTATGGGCGTACGTCCCGGGAGCCTCCATCGCGAGCCGACGAAGCAGGGGCCGATTCGGATCCGCCCACTCGAGCAGGGTCTGATCGGTCGTGATTCGTGTAAACCACTCGTAGACCGGAATGAATCCCATCGCGATGATGGCCGAGAGTGCGGCGTTGATGCCAACCCAGAGCACCCGCCAGAGCGTCTCGCTCACCCCATGCTCGTAGACGAGAGCGAGCGCGAGCAGGGTCACGGCGTAAGCGCCGGTCGTGATCGCGATGAAGACCCACGTCTGTGACCTTCGGAGCACAACGCGCACACTCATCGCTGCGGCGGCACCGCCCACAAGGACCAGAAAGAACACCTCGCTGCCCTCGAACGGCCCCTGGGCTGCGGTGATCGCAGCCAGGAGGAGGGTGAGGACCAGGGCGATACGCGCATCCCATAGGACGGCCACAGAGAGAGACACGAAGGCGATCGGGAGCAACTCGTGCGGCAAATCATTCGACGCGACGGCCCGCGCGACTCCAAAGTATGCGAGGATCAACAGCGCCTGGAGCATCAGCCATCGGATGTTGCCATACTGCTCCCGCCTCGCGAGGAGCACCATGATCCCGTAGACACCGAGGAGCAGCAGATTCAGTAGGAGGCCACCGACCATGGGAGGGAGCTCGATCCCGGCCCCATCCTCCATGAGTCCGCGTGAACGCAGTTCGGCCTCATAGGCGTTGAGGCGCTCGAGCCCCGTCTCCGTAATCTGCGTATTCGCCCGGACGATGGCCTCGCCCCGGACGATGCGAGCCTTGGTCACCTGAACCGAGCGGCGAGCAGCATCCCGGTCGGCCTCGGTCGCCAGGATGTTGGGGACGAGTGTGTACTCGGTGTGCCGGATGATCACGAGTCGAAGCAGTCCCCTCAAGTCGGGACTGCCCGATGTGAGAAGGGCCACGGAGCGTTCGTAGAACTGGCCGGCTGTAAGCACGTCCTCACGGGGTACGGCTCGCTCAACCCCTTCTGGGTCACGGATGTACACCTGGCCGGTCGAGAGCTGGGCCGCCTGGCCAGACTCCACTACTCCGGCATCAAGAATCTCACGAATCGCCCGCATCGCCGCATCACGGAGGTCTGAGCGCCAGGCTGGGTTCAACAGGAGCTCTACCTGGTCGGCGCTCACAGTCAGCGACGCCGTTCCGAGGAAGCGCTCGACCACACCCGCATCGAGACCCGCAGCCACTGAGTCGAGCCGATCGAAGAAGGCCCCGAGGCGAGCCGCCATCGTATCGGCAGCCTCAGGGTGAAGGTCGAAGGTCGCCGGCATGCTCGCCGCAGCCTCACTCTGTTCCCGCTCGAGCTCGGCTGGATTCTTTGGGACATCGAAGTCTACGCTGGCGATAACGTCAGCCGTCGCAACGGATCCAACGGAATAACGGTCCACCGAGGGGCCAACCCCGGTTCTTGGGAAGAGCGCCGTGATCACGACCGCAACCGTCAGGAGCAGTCCAATCCTCGCACCGTGATATAAGACGCGGTCCGGCCAGATTGGCGTCGGGGCATCGTCCCGCTGGGGCACGGGAGGCGTTCCCTTCGCTCCTGGGCGATAGTTCACGTTATCTCCACCTCTGATTCGTCGTCGAGTTGGCCGTAGGCTCGGATGATGTCCTTCACAAGGCGATGCCTGATGACATCCAGCGAACTCATGTAGAGGATATCGATCCCGTCGATTCCGGTAAGGATGTCCTCTACCTGAAGGAGGCCGGAGTCCGACCGGCGGGGCAGGTCGATCTGGGTCTTGTCTCCAGTGATCACCACCTGGGAGTTCAGCCCGAGCCGCGTGAGGAACATTTTCATCTGGGCGGTGGTCGCGTTCTGTGCCTCGTCCAGGATGACGAAGGCGTCAGAGAGTGTACGTCCCCGCATGTAGGCAAGCGGTGCGATTTCAATGGTGCGATCCTCGAGCGCCTTCCGGACACGGTCAGCGGGCATCATGTCTTCGAGGGCATCGTACAATGGCCGTAGATAGGGATCGACCTTCTCCTGCATATCTCCGGGGAGGAAGCCCAGGTTCTCCCCCGCCTCGACGGCCGGGCGAGCGAGGATGATTCGCTTGACCTGCTTCCGGTAGAGCGCGTCGAGGGCACACGCAACGGCGAGATAGGTTTTTCCTGTCCCGGCCGGCCCAATGCTGATGACAACGTCGTTCTTCTGAATCGCCCGAATGTACTGGCGCTGCCCATCCGACTTGGGCGCGATAACCCTCCGGGAACCAGGGAGAGCGATGCGAATATCGTCTTCGGGATGGACGATCACCTCCTCCCCTCCATCGTCGTATCCCTCCACGAAGCGCTCGATGTCGTTGGCATCGAATGGAGCGCGGAATCGGGCGAGCTCCACCAGGTGCTGAATCAGGGGAATGGCGCGCTCGATCGCCAGAAGATCCCCCGACAGCACCACGTGCTCGTCCCGAAGTACCACCCTGATCCCAAAGATCCTGGAGATCTGTTGCAGGTTGACGTCATGCACTCCAGCGAGGAGTAGAAGATCCACCCCTTCAGCATCGATTCGATGCTCGACCATCGTGTCGTTTCCGTTCGCCATTCAATCCCCTTGGGAGGAACTCACATTCGTCCTGGGTTCGTAGCTGCGGTCGCCAGTTATTCTGCTCGCGGCGTTTGCACCACCTCGATTCCCAACTCGGCAAGATCCGATGGAGCGAGGCTGCTCGGTGCTCCCTCGAACAGGGCCCGGGCCGCGGTCGTCTTTGGAAAGGCGATCACGTCACGTAGACTCGAAGCCCCTGTGAACAGCCGTACAATGCGGTCGATACCAAGCGCCACTCCACCGTGAGGTGGCGCGCCCGACGCCAACGCCCTGAGCAGGAATCCAAACTTGAAGTCGATGTCCTCCTCAGAGAGTCCAAGAGTTCTCAGGATTCTTCGCTGTAGAGCCGGCTCATGAATACGAATGCTTCCCGAGCCGAGTTCTACCCCATTGTACACCAAATCGTACGCCTGGCCACGCACCTTGAGTGGATTGGAGTCGAGTAGCGCCTCGTCATCGGGGTGTGGCAGCACGAAGGGATGATGATTGGCCCCAAGGCTTCCGTCTTCCAGTTCCTCAAAGACCGGAAAGTCCGTGACCCAAACCCACGAATGCGTCTCAATCGGCTCGATCCCCATCGCCTCGATCACTGCTGCTCGTGCCGCTGCGAGTGCCGGAGAGGTGATTCGGTCGGTGCCCGCTGCAGCGAGAGCGAGGTCTCCCACCTCCATACCCATCGCCTCATAATGCTTGGCGGTCAGGTACTTCGAAAGCGGTCCGGAGCCCCCCTCCTCGGACCGTTTTACCCAGAGCAGGCCCGGCGCACCCACTGCCTTGGCCTGCGCCTCCACCGCTTCGATCTGCGTTCGGGAAAGTTGCGCACCATCGGGAATGCGAAGTCCTCTCACTCGTCCCCCTGCCTCCACCGCGCCTCGGACAATGCCGAATTCCACATCGGAGAACACCGACGTCCAGTCCCCGATCGTGAGTTCAAAGCGGAGGTCGGGACGATCGATCCCGTATAGCTCCATTGCCTCAGCATGATCCATCCTGGGAAACGGAGTTTTTGCCTCGATTCCGGGCGCCTCATCGGCCAATCCAGCCATGAGTCCCTCAATCCAGCCAAAAATGTCGTCGGGCTCGACAAAGGAGGCCTCGACATCGATCTGAGTAAACTCCGGCTGACGGTCTGCGCGGAGGTCCTCGTCGCGGAAGCACCGGGCGATCTGGAAGTAACGGTCGAAACCGGCTGCCATCAGGAGCTGCTTGTAGATCTGCGGGCTCTGGGGGAGTGCGTAGAACTCGCCCTTGTGTACGCGCGAGGGAACCAGAAAATCCCGCGCTCCCTCGGGCGTGGGCTTGGTGAGGATCGGAGTCTCGACCTCGAGAAAGCCGAGGTGATCCATGTAATTCCGAGCCCGAAGGAGCAAGCGGTGCCGCAGGCGAAGGTTTCCCTGCAACTCGGGGCGGCGAAGATCGAGTACGCGATGGCGAAGCCGGAGCTCCTCAGAGGGCAGCGCCTCTTCCGGCGTTCGGTAGACCGGAATCGCCGGCGTGTCCGAATCGGTGAGGATCTCGAACTTTCGGGCCCGCAGCTCCACTGCCCCGGTGGGCATGTCTGGATTCAGTGCCCCCTCTGGGCGCGGCGCGATCTCTCCCTCCACAGACACGACGTCTTCGTGTCCGAGCCCTCGCGCGATCTCGAGGTCGCCGGCCTCCGTCCAATCGGGCCCCAGGGAAACCTGAAGCAGCCCGCTCCGGTCGCGGAGATCCACGAACAGGAGGCCGCCGAGGTCACGGCGGCGGTGCACCCACCCTACCAAACTCAGGGTGCGCCCCACGTCAGCGACGCCGAGGTCCCCCACCATACACGATCGTTGAGAGGTCTGGTCGAATGAATTATCGGACATGAACAAGCATCTTCGAGTTCAGAGAATGCCCCAGTGGGACCAAAGGGTGCGGGGAACCTGGAGGATAGGAGATCGCAGATAACTGGATACGCGGTATTTTAACCACTCCGGGTCCCGGGGCACAGAGTATATATTGGGAAGTGAAAAGCCAATCGCCCGACCTCCCAGACCTTCTCGGCCTCGAACCCAATGCACTCCTGGCATTGGTGACCGATCATTTTGCAGCCCGGGGTGAACCGGCCTATCGAGCTCGCCAGGTAGTTCGCTGGATCTTCGAGGGGGACGCTCGCTCGATCAGCGACATGACCGACCTCCCAACCGAGGAACGGCGCAGCCTCGCCCTTCAATTCGATCTCGCCGAGCCCAAAGCCGAGACGATCTCCCGCTCGAACGACGGCACCGCCAAGCACCTGTGGAAACTCGCCGACGGCGAGTTGGTGGAGTCGGTACTGATTCCGTCGGGAACCCGCCTTACGCTTTGTATCTCCTCTCAGGCAGGGTGTGCGATGGGCTGCACGTTCTGCGCCACCGGGTGGACCGGGTTTGGGAGGCAGTTGAGTGCAGGCGAGATCGTCGCGCAGTTCAGGGCATCCAGGCGTTGGGCCGCCGAACACGACTACGCTCCGATCTCGAACATCGTATACATGGGAATGGGAGAGCCACTGGCGAACGCCGAGGCGGTCAACGCGTCGCTCTCGATCCTGAACCACGGCTATGGAGTCGGTGCACGTAAGATCACTGTATCCACGGTTGGGGTGGTCCCCGGCATTCTGGCGCTGGCCGCTCGTCCCGAGCAGTTCGGGCTCGCGGTCTCTCTCCACGCACCGAACACAGAACTACGACGACAAATCATACCGCTCGAGAAGCGGTACCCACTTTCCGAACTCATGAAGGCACTCGGAGCCTTCAATGACGCCGGTGGAAAGCGGATCACCTTTGAGTACACGATGATCGACGGGATCAACGACGATCCGGCCCTTGCCTCGGAGCTCGCAGCGCTGGCACGCCCCATTCAGGCCTTCGTAAACCTTATTCCCTTCAATCCGATTCCCTACCAGAAATGGCGGACGAGCCCGGGTCACCGGATCGAGGCGTTCCGAGAAGCTCTCGAGGCGGGCGGAGTCGCAGCAGCGGTACGGGTCCCCCGTGGGAGGGACATCGACGCTGCGTGTGGTCAGCTCCGGGCGAACGCGCTCGGGGACGAGGCCGCGAGCCGTCCGCGGGCTCAGCTCTGATTTGCGCCTGGACTACCGAATCAGCTGAAGCACCCGGCCGAGCCGAGCCGCAGTGAGAAACTTGAAAGGCTTCAGCGCAACCGAGTCGTAGGAATAGTAGATGAACGAGGCGCGACCCTCCGCCCGCCAACTTTCCAACGGCCCCCAATACCGCGAGTCGAACGAGGTGTCGCGATTGTCGCCCAACATGAAGTAGCTGTCCTCCGGGACGACGAGTGGGCCCCAGTTGTCCCGCGTGGGCCTGTAGGAGGCCCGGTCCACCGTGTCGACAAGGTAAGGTGGCTGGTATTGGTTCATCCAGGGGTGTCCCTCATTAGCCCCCCCCGGATCGAGATGCTGCACGTACGGTTCGTCCTGTGGGATCCGGTTGAGCAGGAACACCCCATCCTCCATGCCCACGGTGTCGCCACCCATTGCGACCAACCGCTTGACCAGCTTGAGGTCGGGGTCGTGATGGGGATCGAAAACGACCACATCGCCTCGCTTGAGCCGGCCGATGCCTGGGAAATGCGCATGGGTGAAGGGAATTCGTCCCCCAACCACCGCACGGTTCGCCAACAGGAAGTCTCCGACGAGAAGGGTGTTCTCCATCGACCCGGAGGTGATCACGAACGTCTGGAGTACAAAGGTGCGAATGATCAGGAACAGCACCGCAGCCACCCCGAGAGACTTTGCCCATTCCTTGAGCGAATTCTCGTTCTTGGGCGCCTTCGCTCCGGTGCCGGGCTCTCGCTTGCCCTCATCCCTCGACCGACCGAACTGTCGATCTTCCGACCCCTTTTTCCGCCTGCTTCTATCCTTCTTCGCCATTCAGCGTCCGTTCCGTCGAGGGTTAGGTGATCCTACCGAAACATCCTGCGAACGTCCCACCAACGGCCGGGGGCCTCCTCGGGTTCCGATTCGGCACGATCCCGGAACCACGAAGCACCTAACCGTACGGTCACATCCAGATAGAGGTTCGAATCGGGCTCAGAGATGACGACCTCTCCGCCCAGCACATCCGCAACGGCCCGGGCCGACTCCAACCCTCCCACGCGATCAATCACGACGGTTGAATCCTGGTCGAAACGATCTGCGTTTCCGAAATACACCACGTCGAACCCGCGGGCCCGCAGCTCCTCGGTCGCCAACCGTGCCATTCCCGCCTCCCCACCCGCATTCAGAACCTCCACGCGAATTCTACGCTCGGGGCGCCCCGAGCTCTCGACCGGATCACGAAGCTGTGTGGGATTGGGGTCGGCCTCAGGCAAGGGACGCCACTGGGAGATGGCGGACCCGATAAATGCCCCCGCGACGAGTACGATCGATACCACAAACAGTCCGCGAACGCGTTGCATCATTCTTCGTCACCCAGCAGTTGATTCCACATGGTCACCGTCTCGGACCTCAGGCGTCGGTTCTTCTTGATCCGATGCAGGATACGCGCACCCACAATATCGCGCACTACTCCGTCCAAATCCACGGGCATCCGCCCCCTCAGCTTCGCCCGCCATTTGGGGCGTAACCGGCGCTTGGGGTCCAGAAAATCCGCAGCGTAGAGCGCCCTCCCAAGTGGGCCGAGGACATCGCTTCCCAGAGTATGGTACGCAATCGCATCCAGGAGTTCCTGATCCTCCACACCGGCCTTCTTCAGACGGCGAGCCGTAGCCGGGCCATGAAGAACCGCGCCCGGGCAATCGCGGAATCGCCGAGCGACCTTCCCTCGCAACTTCTGCGGGTCCGCCTCCCGCAGGGTATCGTGAAGGATGCCCGATGCGACCCACCTAGCAATCGTCGTGTGTGACTCTCCGCGCTCCGTCGCCCATTCGCCCATCAGCGAGGCGACACGCTCCATGTGGCGGCGGCGGCGGCGGCCGGCCCTCGTCCATTCTGGAAAGATCCCGGCGGCGGCGTCCTCGACGATCGGGTGCAACGCCGCGCTCACTCGGCAGCCCCAAGCACCATGTTGTCGATCAATCGGGTAGCACCCGCAAACACCGCGAGTGCGGCCACCGTCTCGGGAGTTGCCCGCTCCACCGCCTGCAGGGTGTCAGGACGCACCAACTCGACGTACTGGGGCTGTAGCAATCCCCGGCTGGACAGCGCCTCCTGGATCACATCTCTGAGGAGTAGCGGATCGGTCTCCCCCGCCCCGAACGCCCGACACGCAGCACGTAGCCCCTCAACGAGGCCAAGCGCATCGACGCGCTCCTCCGGCCCCAGCCTAACGTTCCGGGACGAGAGGGCAAGCCCGTCGGCCGCACGCACGATCGGGGCAAGCAGGACCTCCACATTCAGATCCAGGTCGGAAACCATCCGCCGGATCAGCACCCCCTGCTGCAGGTCCTTGCGGCCAAACACCGCCACATCGGGGCGAATGAGCGCAAACAGCTTGGCGACAACGGTCAGGACACCAGAAAAATGCCCGGGTCGGTGTTGGCCGCAAAGGATGCAGCCCATCGGCCCGGCATCCACAGTCACCTCAGGCACCCCCCCGCGATACATCTCTCCGTCATCGGGCAAAAAAACGAGGGCTGCACCGATATCCCCGCACAGGTCGAGGTCCCGGTCAAGGTCCCTTGGATAGCTCCCCAGGTCTTCGGTCAGGCCGAACTGGAGCGGGTTGACGAAGATGGAGATTACGAGGTGTCGCGCGCGCTCAGCAGCATAGCGAAGGAGCGAAAGGTGCCCATCGTGGAGGTATCCCATCGTCGGGACGAGGGCCAATCGGCCATCCGACTCCCTGAGCGCCGTGAGCCCAGCCGCTAACGATTCACGAGTTCTCGCGACGATCATTCCGCAGAAAAACTGTGCTCGTCGGTTGGGTAGAGGCCCTCACGAACCTCGCTGACGAAGGCCTCCACCGCCGTCCGGACATCACCATCCAAATCCGCGTACCGTTTGAGAAACTTAGGTTGAAATCCGGGATTCAACCCCAGGAGGTCGGGAGTTACGAGGACCTGGCCATCGCACCCAACTCCAGCTCCAATCCCGATTGTTGGAATCGAGAGGGACTCGCTGATCTCGGTTGCGAGCGCCGCGGGGATCAGTTCGAGCACGATGGAGAAGCACCCGGCGTCCTGCAGGGCGAGCGCCTCGTTCCTGAGCCGCGCAGCCGCATCCTCACCTCTTCCCTGAACGCGGTATCCCCCGATCGCGTGTACGGATTGGGGGGTCAGGCCAAGGTGCCCCATCACAGGAATTCCCGCGCTCACGAGCAACTCGACAGCAGCGCACTCGCGGGGGGAACCGCCCTCGAGCTTCACGCCCTGTACATGGGCTTCCTTCATGGCGCGCCCGGCGGACTCCAGCGCCGACTCCGCCGAAACCTGGTAGGACATGAAGGGCAGGTCGAGCACGACGAATGCGTCAGGAGCTCCCCGCCGGACCGCAGCAGCGTGATGAATCATCTCGCCGAGCGTGACCGGGAGTGTCGTCTCGTAGCCGAGCACGACCTGGGCGAGCGAGTCCCCAACGAGCAGCATGTCTACACCGGCCTGATCGAGCATACGGGCAAACATCGCATCGTGCGCCGTCAGGACGACGATACGATCGCCGTCGCGCTTCATCCTGCCAAAATCCGTTACGCTTCGGGCGTTCCGGTGACCGTTTCCGCTGGACAAGGAGTTCGGGGGTTCGGGTGTAGCCGCAGTGCAGGCGACAAATGACGACCGTTTTCGACACTGAGAACGGTGCCGACAAAGGCACCTGAGGAAGCTAGACAGGGAGGTATGCCGTCGCTACCCCCTTCTGCGTCGATCCACGACCGCGCTACCTTCCCGCTATGGCGATTCGCTTCGATCCAACTCTCACCGCCGCTCTCGCGACGGAGTTGACCGCCCAGCTCGGCGGCACCCGCGTTGCCGCCGTTTTTCTCGACAGAAGCAGCCATGCGCTTCATTTGTACCTGCGCGAGCACACACTTCTGGTACGCCTCCACGGGCCGGCGATGGGTATCGCACTTCTTCCCGCATCCGACCCCCCGCCCGGCCATCACCCCCTGCCATGCACCCTTCGGCGGGTTGAGGCAATCCGGGATGAGCGCATTCTCGTGCTCCACCTCCAACGTGTCCGGGGACGCCGCACCCGGACCAAGGTCGTTATCGAGTTGATGCCGAACCGCGCGAACGCGCTGGTTCTGGACGGAGAGGAGGGCACGATCCGTCACCTCCTCGCGCCCCGGACCGACGGCACCCGTCCACTCCTCGTCGGCCACCCCTACCCTGGGCCGCTGCGGTCCACCCGGGTCGGAGCAGTCGGCACACTGACGGCCTCGGCCTGGGAATCGTTTCTGCGGGATCTTCCCGAGGAGAACCCACGTGGCGAGCTGCTCCGCGGACTCGCCTTCACATCTCCGCTGAATGTGGGAGCGCTCCTCGAATTCCTCGCGGAAGGTGACATCCCTGCCGCTCACGCGTTCTGGCTCGGGCTGGGGGGAGACGCAGCGCTCGAACCCGTCCTCCTGCAGACGCCGAAGGGTCCGCAGCCCTACCCCCTTCCGTTGCGGGGTACGCCCAGCCAGTCCGTCTCGTCGCTCCTCGAGGCCTTCGAGGTGGCTCACCAGACAGAGGGAGATGGCCAGCAAGGCGCCGGCATCGTTCCCGGCGACCTGATCCAGCGGGTGAAGGCCCACCAGAAGCGAGCCAGGAAGCGCGCCGCAACGCTCGAGCGGGAGTTGAACGGGTCACCCGACCCCGAGGGGCTACGAGCCCAGGGAGGCCTCCTTCTCGCTCGTCTCGCCCAGATACCCAGGGGTGCCGCAGAGGTAGAGCTCGAGGGGTTCGGCGGGGAGAGGCAATCCGTGCCACTCGACCCCGCGCTTTCCCCACAGGAGAATGCGGCCAGGTACTTCAACAAGGCCGGACGAGCGAGCCGAGCCCGAGAACGTATACCGGGGCTCCTCGAAGACGCCCGTACCGAGCTCGGGCGCTGGGAGGAGCTGCTGTCCCGCATACAGACAGGTGAGGTGTCGGCGGGGGATGTCGCCGACGCGCTACCCCACGAGAGTCCGGGGTTGCGGCCTGGCGCCGACGGTACGGTATCGAGGCCGTACCGCCGCTACGAGAGCTCCGGTGGCATAGAAATCCGGGTAGGCCGCGGAGCCAAGCACAACGACGATCTCACCTTTCGGCACTCCCACCCCGACGACATCTGGCTGCACGCCCGACACGCCGCCGGGGCCCACGTCGTGCTTCGCTGGACCCGCCCAGGCGCCCCGCCCGCCCGTGACCTCGAGGAGGCCGCGGTACTGGCGGCGCTTCATTCCAAGGCTAGAACCTCCGGCTCGGTTCCCGTGGACTGGACGCGTCGAAAATACGTTCGTAAACCGCGGAAATCCCCGAAAGGAGCAGTACTCATCGATCGGGCGCAAACCATTTTCGTGGAGCCGGATCCCGGCCTCCTTGAGCGTCTGGCCGTTCCCGACTAGACGGCACCTTCAGCGCCGCCGTCCATCCCCTCCCTCAGCTCTCTCACGAAGTCACCTGCGCCCCGCGGACCCCGCTCTCTGAGCGTCCGAACGAGGGCACTTCCCACTACCACACCGTCTGCGACCGCACCCACCTGCGCTGCCTGCGCTGGGGTCGAGATTCCAAATCCAACGGCTACCGGAAGCTCTACGACCTCGCGAATCTCCCGGACTTCGTCAGCGAGGGAGTCTCTCAACTCGGCTCGGGCTCCGGTCACACCGGTCCGCGAGATGTAATAGAGGAATCCCTGCCCTCCCGACCCCACCTCGGAGATACGCTCACGAGAGGTCGTCGGGGCGAGAAGGCGAATCAGGTCCAGCTCCGAATCCGACACCATGTTCTCCAACTCCGGGTCGGCTCCGGTGGGGAGGTCGGTAAGAAGCAGACCCTGGACACCCACCTCCCTCGCATCCGAAAGAAAGTCGTTGAATCCGTAGCGAAGGAGCGGGTTCAGATACGAGAAGATCACGACGGGAGTCGAGTGTTGCTTCCTGAAATCTCCCAGGAGCTCCAACGCCCTCTCTACGGTCATTCCCGCTGCGAGGGCATCAAAGGAGGAGTTCTGGATCGTGGGGCCGTCCGCAAGCGGGTCGCTGAACGGGATTCCCCATTCGATTACGTCGGCACCGGCCTCCGCAATCGCCACGAGGGCCTCCGCCGAAACCGTAAGATCTGGAAATCCAGCGGTCACGTAGGGAATCAGGCAGGCACGCCCCTCACTCGCACGGAGTTCGAAGCGGTCCATGATTCGTTCAGATGAGATAATCACTCACCCGGACTCCATATTTTTGCGCGTTCACCGTCTTGATGACGGCGCGGCTCCCGTCGGCGAGGTCTACCTGGAGCGGAGTCGCGAGTGGAATACCCATCTCATCCGAAATCACCTTGACCATCGGCTGGTGGAGTCGGTTTGGATCGGGATTCACCTTGGCAACCACGGCCAACTCGTATGTATCCAAGATGACAAGAGTTCCCACCGGATAGATGCCCGTCGCGTTGATGAGGACCTTCACCAGGAGGGGATCAAAGCCCCGCTCCGGATTCTCCCGCATCTCTCGCAGGATGTGATCGGGCGGCCAGGGTTTGTATTGGTAGGATCGCACGGATGTGGCCGCATCGAATGAGTCGGCGACCTTGACCACTCGGGAGAACAACCCGGGCGTCCGAGGACGCTTGTTCTCAGGATACCCCGTGTTATCAGGGCTCATGTGGTGTTCGTAGGCCAGCAGCATCTGCCGGTAGGGCACATCTGCGAATCCGTGCATCCCAAAGAGCATGATCAGGCCGTCGGTCGGGTGCTGGCGGACGAGATCCCACTCCCTGTCGTCGAGCGCGCCTGGCTTGTTGAGAACCTCCACATCGATTCGGCTCTTCCCTACATCGTGGAAGAGCGCGCCGAGTCCGAGTTCAAAGAGCTGCACCTTGGTGAGGCCAAGTCTCTGCCCGATGATCACGCAGAAGATGCATACGTTGACTGAATGCGTGAAGGTGTACTCGTCGAAGTCACGCAGGGTGGTCATCGTGACCATCGAGGACTCGTTGTGGAGTACCTGATCCACGATCCCCTGAACCGCACGCTTCACCTTTCGAACATTGACTGCCCGTCCAACACGAACGTCGGTCAGCACCTCCTTGGCAACGCGAACGGACTGGGCATACGTCTTCTTCGCCGCCGTGAGCGCCTCCTCGTCATCCATCTCAGGCTCACCGACGTCGGATTCTGCGCGGACGTCGATATGCTCGGCCGGAGTCTGGGAGAGCCGGTTCACGAAGGCCGTGAACGGATCCTCGCCCGATGCACCGTGGAGTAGGAGGGAGACGAACGGAGCCCACTCTCCCCGGCCCACCCCCGGAAGCACCTCCACCGCTCCTATCCCGTGCTGGGCCAATACCTGCGCGAAGCTCCCAAAGGTAGCGAAGTTGCTCAGGTCGAGTCGGAGGCGCGTCTCGTTCAGGAAGAAGAAGTCGCCAACTACGCGAAGCTCCACGCCCCCATCTGCCGTGACGAGTGCTTCGACCTTGGAGTGAAGATCGTCAATCGCATTCTGAACGGCGGCATTCTCCACCGGATAAAGCTTGAGGGCCGAAAGCGTGCCGTAGAACGCGGTCAGGAGTTTGCGCCCCGTCTCCTGGTCGACGGCCGGTGAATCCTTGGTCATCCCGGCTCCCCCCCCAGCGCCTTCACCACGGCGTTTCGGATGACCGGGTCTTCCTCTCTTCGGGCCTTTTCGAGCACGGCACGGGCCACCTTTGAGTCCACCTTCCCCAGCGCAAGCGCCGCGCAGGCACGAATCTCGGGATGTTCACGGCGCCCCAGGAAACCCTTCCCATTCAGGAGCTTGTCCAGGATCTTCACCGACCCCGGGTCACCGACCGATCCATAGGCCTCGAAGAACACGATCTTCTCGGTTACATCGACCTGTCTCATACCCTTGCCCTTGATGATCTCGCGAAGCACAGGGCCGGAGCCTCCGTGCTTCATCGCACCGATAGCACGGGCAGCGGCAATCCTCACATCCCGGTCGGGGTCGTGTAGCGCCGAACTGAGTCCCTCTGCTGCTGCCGTCGCGTTGATCGCGAGGGTCGCATCGATCGCCGCGAGCCGGACTGAGGGATCCGAATGCCGGAGAATCGCGGCGAGGTAGGGGGCGGCGCCTGCGACCCTGATCTGGCCAACCAAGCGAGCCGCACCCGACACCACATCTGGATCGGGATCGGAAAACAACGCAAGCACTGCGCTCGTACTCTGGCGGGCGATCCCCTCCACCGAGGCTACAACCGATGCCTGAAGCGCCGGGTCCACGATCGTGCCGGAGGCCTTCACAAGCGTGGCCAGTGCACCGGATCGGAGGTGAAGAAGGAACCTGCCAAGTACACCCGGCTCGGGACTCACCGATCCGTCGGCGATTGCGCGCACCAACTCCCCAATCGTTTCGGGGGAACTCAGGCTGTCGAGGAGATCATCGACGCTTTTCTTCCGCTCCTCGTCGAACACATCCGGAGTCTCATACGCACGAGAGAGCTCCTCAAGAACAAGCGCCGCCGGGCCCACAGCGCCCTTGCTCAGAAAGTTGGGCAGGAGCGTCTCGATGATCTCCAGAATCTCGCTCTGCCGATCCGGGCGGTCCGGCTCCTCAAGCCGATCGAAGAGCGCAAACAGGACGTCTCCCCGAAGGTCGCGGTTGTCCTCGCGCTCCACCGCGAGCCGCATCTCCTCCTTCTCTCGAGGGTCAAGCGAATAAAGGGTAGGGTTGAAGTCATCCGCGGCGATGGTCTGTCTCTCTGGTGCGGCTTCCCCCTCCGCAGTAGAGGCATCCTCCGCATCGTCCTCGGATGGCAGCTCCGCCTTGAGCACCTCTGCGGGCGAGGTGCCCAGATCTCCAGTTCCAGCCTCGGGAAACACGACTCCATCTGCGAGAAGATCTACATACTGGTACTGGAAGAACGCGAATTCGTGCTCCCAGAGCACCGTAAGGAGGTCGTCACCGTCGGGCTTGAGATTCCGCGCCGACTGGAGGACCCCAAGAAACGGCTCGAGTTCTTCTTCCTCGATGCCGGGGAGGAAGGTTACGGTCCGAATACCATCCTTGAAGAACAGGAAGGCCAGGGAGTCGGTTCGACTCTGAGCCCGGTACACCTCAGTTCCGCCCAGGACCAGGCGATCCTCTTCGACGTGAACCTTGAGTTCGCCGAGTTCCTCCCAGAGACCCTGGAATGACTCCCTCAGCGCGGTAACGAAACGGCGGTACACCGGGTTGTTCTCATCGTAGAGCTGCACGGCACGCAGGGCCTTCCCAAGCGTGACGAAAAGCTCCTTCACCGCTGCGCTGGAGAGCGCACCGTCCTCATCCCACTCCGCGCCTTCGGGAGCGACCTGCCCTGGAACCTCTGCCTTCGAGTCTGTCACCTGTGGTGAACCGCCTCCACTGTCATTCGGGTTCCCCGATCAGAGTATCTCGACACCACCCTCGACGCGTGCCACATGTGCAACATCCTTGTCGCCGCGCCCGCTGACGCACAACAGCACCGGCCCCTGTTCTGTGTATCCAGGACCTGCCTCCAGAAGATGGGCAACAGCATGTGCAGTTTCCAGTGCGGGGATGATCCCCTCAAGCTCGGACAACCGGTGGAACGCCGACAGAGCAGCCTCGTCACCAACGGACACATACCGGGCCCGACCCGATTCCTTGAGGAACGAATGCTCGGGCCCAACCCCGGGATAGTCCAACCCTGCGGACACCGAATGGGCGGGAGCCACCTGCCCATCCGCATCTTGGAGAAGGTAACTCATAGCCCCATGGAGGACACCCGGCCGTCCCTTCTGGAGCGACGCCGAATGTCGGCCGCTGTTCAGTCCCTCCCCTGCCGCTTCGACTCCAATCAGGTCCACCCCTTCGTCCTCGACAAAGGCGTGAAAAATTCCCATGGCGT
The DNA here is from genome assembly GCA_036679625.1 of Gemmatimonadota bacterium. GTDB lineage: Bacteria > Gemmatimonadota > Gemmatimonadetes > Longimicrobiales > Gaopeijiaceae > JAZDDA01. The sequence goes on from JAZDDA010000190.1 coordinate 78,641, forward strand.
TGGACCCGCCGCCCACGCATGCCACAACGGTGCCGGGGAGTCGGCCAGCCATCTCGAGCATCTGCTCGCGAGCCTCCACTCCGATCACCGACTGGAAGTCTCGGACGATGCGCGGAAAAGGTGCGGGTCCGACCACCGATCCGATGATGTAGTGGGTGTCCCCCACATTCGTAACCCAGTCGCGGATCGCCTCGTTGGTCGCATCCTTCAGCGTACGGGTCCCCGACGAAACCGGACGCACCTCCGCGCCAAGCAACTCCATTCGGTACACGTTCAACGCCTGGCGATGAACATCCTCTTCACCCATGTACACGACGCAGTCGAGGTCAAAGAGGGCACAGGCAGTGGCGGTGGCCACCCCGTGCTGTCCGGCCCCGGTCTCTGCGATGATACGCCGCTTCCCCATACGGCGAGCGAGGAGAACCTGCCCGACCGTGTTGTTGATTTTATGCGCCCCGGTGTGGTTGAGGTCCTCGCGCTTGAGATAGACCTCGCCTCCCCCGAGCTCCCGCTCGAGACGTAGGGCCCGGTAAAGGGGCGAGGGACGGCCCACGTAATCCCGCAACAGCGATCGGAATTCCTCGTCGAACACCGGATCGACCGAGGCCTCCAGATATGCCTCCTCGAGTTCATCCAACGCCGCGATCAGCGTCTCGGGGACGTAGCGTCCACCGAATGCTCCGAATCTCTGTTCGATAGGCATCGTCGTCATCTCTGTGAATCCCCAGCCCCTGTTCCGGCTCCGGCACCATGAGCTCGCTGGATAAAGTCCGCGACCATTCGGGCATCCTTTACGCCCGGCGACCCTTCGACTCCGGAGCTTACGTCCACAATATCGGGCCTGAGCGCGGAAATCGCCTCCTCCACATTCGAGGAATTCAACCCGCCCGCCAGCACGAAGTCGACCTCGCGGGGAAGGGCGTCACGGCCCGCCTGGAAATCTACCCAGTTGAAGGTAGTTCCCGCTCCCCCCGGTACATTCGGATTCCACGCATCGAAGAGAACCCCGTCAACGGCGCTCAGAAAGGGTCGAATCCGCTGCATCGCCTCTTCAGGATCGCGCATCGAAAAGGACTTCCAGACCTCCCAGGGGCCTGACTCCCGGATGGTCTCGACGGATGCGAGCGTCTCTACCCCGTGCAGCTGGACGACCTTCACGCCAGCCGACCGGCACTTCTCGACCACGGATTCGGGCGCCTCATCCACGAACACCCCCACGGTGGGCTGCGAAATCGAATCGGTGATCGCCGCTCCAACCTCGGTGGAGATACTCCTTCCAAACCCCTCCGAAAGAATCAGACCAACGTAGTCCGCACCCGCCTGGGCCGCATGGACGGCATCGGTCGGTCGCTTCACTCCACAGATCTTCACTCGCACGGATCGCGATGTCATTCTGGCTGCCCGCCCCGGGGCCGTCTAGGGCTCTCAGTAAGTGAGGAGACCGCTCGGGGGATGGTGTCCTGCCGCAGGAGCCACTCGCCTACCAGGACCGCGTCCACCCCGGCAGCTCCCAGGCGGCTCACATCCGAGGGTCCCGCGATCCCACTCTCGGAGACGAGGACCACATCATCCGGTACCCGAGTCAGAAGGTCGAGGGTCACCCCCAGGTCGGTCTTGAAGGTCGAGAGGTCACGGTTGTTCACCCCCACGATGCGAGCACCCGCCGCTAGAGCCCGCTCGAGTTCGTCACCGTCATGGGCCTCAACCAGCACCTCCAATCCGAATTCCACCGCAACGCCGTGAAGGTGGGCGAGTTGATCATCACCAAGGATCCTGACGATCAGGAGAACCGCATCCGCTCCCGCCGCACGAGCCTCCACAACTTGTAGTTCGTCGATGATGAAGTCCTTGCGCAGCACGGGAACAGAAACCGCGTTCCTAACCAGTGAGAGGTCCTCAAGAGTCCCACCGAAGTATTCCTGATCGGTCAGGACGCTGATCGCCGACGCACCTGCGCCCTCATAGGTCGATGCCAGCTTCACGGGATTCAGGCTGGGACGGATCTTTCCCGCCCCCGGCGACCGACGCTTCACCTCGGCGATCACCGCCACCCGAGGGGCCGCCGTCAGAGCCCCGGCTAAACTGCGGGGTGTACCCCGCCCATCTGCGCGCGCAAGCAACTCCGTGCGCCTTCCCTCCAGACCCGCGACCTCCACACGCTTGCTCCGCACGATCCGGTCGAGGATGGTCTCAGGGCGTTTCATTGGATATCTGGGATATCGGGTGACGCCGAGAAGGCACACGGGCTCTTGTGTTTCGGGCAACGTTCGGGTATCATATTTCGGTTCTTGTTCGGTCTGCGCCAACGGAGGCATTTGATACGATGTCACTCACAAAACGCCAAAAGGAAATTCTCGATCATATCGAAACCTTCATCAGCGATTGCGGGTACGCACCGAGCTTCGAAGAGATCGCCGAATTTTTTGGATATTCCTCGCTCGCCACGGTGCACGAACACCTGAGCAATCTGGAACGCAAGGGGTACATCCGGAAGGCCTTCAACGAGAGTCGGTCGATTGAGCTCGTCGGTGCCGCGAACGGCTCTGGTCCGATGACGCTTCCCCTCCTCGGCACGGTCGCGGCGGGACTCCCCATCGAAGCCATCGAAGACAACGAAACCCTGGCTGTACCCCCTGACATGATCCACCCGGGTCGCGACAACTTCGTCCTTCGGGTGGAGGGCAGCTCGATGATCGATGAGCAGATCCGCGATGGAGACTACATCGTCGTGAGTTCGCAGGACACCGCCAACGACGGGCAGATGGTCGTTGCCCTGGTGGGCGGAGACTCCGCGACGGTGAAGAAGCTCTACCGTGAGCCCGGAGACCGTATTCGGCTTCAGCCTGCGAACGCCGCGATGGAACCCATCTTTGAGGATGCGTCGAATGTCGCGGTGCAGGGCATCGTGGTCGGCGTGATAAGGAAATACTGAAAAATGAGACGCACCTTCATCGTTGGCAGACTCGACCGGAGTACCTCGATCACACGGTGGATCGGAGTACAGGACCCCCATGCATTCCCCGGGCCATGGACGCTCTGCGCGACCATCCGGGGGATTCCGGCCACCAACCGCACAGCGCCTCAGCCCCGCGTAGCCTCCCGCAGCGCTTCTAGTCTGCTCATCGCCCGTCCCGAGTCGATCGACTCTGCGGCGAGCCGTACGCCGTCCTGCAGCGAGTCCACCTGGTCTGCGACATAGATAGCAGCAGCAGCGTTGACGAGCACCGCGGAGCGCGCTCCGCCCCGATCGTCGCCGCGGAGAACATCGAGAACGATCTCCGCATTCTGTTCCGGTTCACCGCCCCAGAGTGAATTTGGGCTAGCGGCCGCGATTCCCAGCGTAGCAGGCGTCACCTCGTACTCGCGGACCTCTCCCGCGGCTAGTTCGGCCACACGGGTGGGACCAATCGGGCTCAGTTCGTCCAGCCCTGGCTCGCCGTGGACCACAAGCGCTCGTTCATGACCTAGCTGGTCGAGGGCGCGCACGACCAGAGCCAGAAGGGACGGCTGTGAGACGCCGATAACCTGCCGCGTGACGCCAGCCGGGTTGGTCAACGGCCCAAGAAGATTCATGATCGTCGGGACGCCGAGTTCTCTCCGCACGGGCGCCACGTGTCGCATGGCCGGGTGGAGCAATGGTGCAAACATGAAGACGATACCCACGTCGGCGAGGACTCGCGCCATCTTCCCGGGAGAGAGCTCGATACCGACACCTAGCGCCTCGAGGACGTCGGCGCTCCCACTCCGAGAGGTAAATGACCGGTTTCCGTGCTTGGCAACGCGTACACCTGCTCCTGCCGCAACGAGGGCCCCAGCGGTTGAGATATTGAAGGTGGTCAACGACCCCCCTCCAGTCCCGGCGGTATCCACCAACTCAGCCGGCGATTCAGCCACAACGGGAATCATTGCCTTTCGGAGGGCCCGTACTCCTCCAGCGACCTCTGCGGGTGCCTCCCCCTTCGTCCTCAGGGCTGTAAGGAACGCACCCATGAGATCGGGAGGGGCGGAGCCATCCATGAACGTATCGAATGCCGCCTCGGCTTCTTCCTGGGAGAGGTGCTCCCCCTGCGAGACCTTCACGACCATCGTCTTGAGGATTGGCATTTGGCTCGACTCAGTGGCCGGGTGCGTTTCGTGGCGGACCGACAACGCTAATCGGCCGCCCCAACCGGGGTCAATCGTGCCGGCCGCGGTGCCGCTTGACATGTACCCGTCCCTCTCTAGCTTCCGGGCGTGAATCCTGTAGGAGAGGTCCGTCTCAAGCTCGTTCTCCAGTACGACGGCTCACAGTTCTTCGGATGGCAGATCCAGAAGAAAGGGCGCACCGTGCAGGGTGAACTTCAGGCCGCCCTCGAGAAACTGACCGGTGCCCCTCGCGCGGTCCTCGGGTCGGGTCGTACCGACCGAGGTGTTCACGCGCACGGGCAGGTCGCTGCGGTGACGGTCCCCTCTCGCTGGTCGGCAGCAGCACTCAAGAAATCACTGAATGCGGTTCTCGACGACGACATCTGGATCTCTGACGTGGTGGCCGTCCATGACGAATTTCAGCCGCGCTTCGACGCGATCGCCCGCACGTACACCTACCGCATTGGGACCGAGCCTGAGTCGGTCTCGCCGTTCTTCCGACGATGGTGCTGGCCGCTAAGGGCCGCGCTGGAGCTCGACGACCTGAACCGCGCCGCCGCCCTCATTCTGGGGACGCACTCCTTCGAGGCGTTCGCAAAGGCAGGACAACCGGAGCGGGGCTACGTCTGCACGATCGCCTCGGCTGAATGGGCTCCCTGGGGTACGGTGGGGGTGGCACTCACCGTCACGGCGGATCGGTACCTACATCATATGGTCCGTTATCTTGTGGGAACCATGGTGGATATCGCACGGGGCCGCAGACCCATCACAGATCTCTCGGACCTTCTGAAGGACCCGACCTCGGGCTCCACCTCGCCTCCGGCGCCGTCGGAGGGGCTGTTCCTGACCCGGGTCGCCTACCCGGCTCAGGCCGAAACAACCGATGCATCCTCACCTCTTGTTGAAAGAACACGAACCAGATGAAGATTTTTCTCGACACAGCTGACGTCTCCGAGATCCGCCGTGCCTCTGAAGCAGGGTTGATCGACGGGGTGACGACCAACCCATCCTTGATGGCCAAGGTGGCAGGTGAGGGCAAGCCCGCCGACCTCTACCTCGCGATCTGCGAAGCGGTGGACGGACCAGTGAGCGCGGAGGTCCTCGCATTGGACTCTGAGGGGATGATCGCCGAGGGACGGGTGCTGGCGAAGATCCACGAGAACATCATCATCAAGGTGCCACTCACCGAGCAGGGCCTGCGCGCCTGCCGCCAACTTCGTAGTGAGGGAGTCGGCGTCAACGTTACGCTGTGCTTCTCGGTAACTCAGGCCCTGCTGGCGGCAAAGGCCGGTGCAACCTTCGTGTCTCCCTTCGTTGGGCGAATAGACGACATCTCAGGCGACGGGATGGAGCTCATCAGCCAGATCCGTCAGGTGTTCGACAACTATTCGGTCGAGACCGAAATTCTGGCGGCATCCCTTCGGCATCCCCAGCACGTCGTACAAGCCATGCTGATCGGAGCCGACTGTGCCACGTTGCCGTCCAAGGTCCTGTACCAGCTACTGAAGCACCCGTTGACGGACCGAGGGCTCGAGGCCTTCCTTGCCGACTGGAAAGCGGCATCGAGCAGCTGACAGCCTGGACAGGGTCGGCGCGGGAGCCGGTCCCTTTTGACGAGGACATGAGGAAAAAGTGAAGAACTGGAGACACAGCCTCCCCTCAGGAGGCATGATCGTTGTCGGAGTACTGAGCTTCGCCTCCGCCTCCTGCGGGGGTGACCAGAGTGGCAATCCGTCCGATGGGCGCACGCCGGCCCTGGATGCTACGGCAGCCCCGGCACCCGCTGCGTTGGCCGTGCCACGCCCCAGCCCGGTCCAGGCAAGCTCGGGTCAGGCCTTGGATATCGACGCATCCCGCACCACGGCGATCGTCAGAGCGGCCGCGCGGATCGCACCCGCCGTGGTGAGCATCAGCGTCATCCGGCAACGGCAGCGCCGTCAGAGCAGCTTCTTCGACGACTTCTTCCTGGGCACCCCGCGGTCCAGCCAGAGTCTCGGGTTCGGGTCCGGATTCCTGGTCCGCGGAGACGGGTACGTGATTACAAACGACCACGTCGTGAGTGGGGCCGAGCGCATAAGGGTCAGCCTGGCCGACGGTAGGGACTATCCCGCCGAGCTGGTGGGTTCAGATCCGGTGGTGGACGTGGCTGTACTGAAGATCGAAGGCACGGACCTTCCCGTCGCGGCACTCGGGACCTCCGAGGGTCTGATGATCGGCGAGTGGGCCCTCGCATTGGGCAATCCGCTTGCCAACTTCATGGCAGACGCCGAACCAACCGTCACAGCGGGAGTCATCAGCGCCGTCGACCGGAGCCTACTTCCCGGCTCCAACGACCAGGCCTTCTACCTCGGAATGATCCAGACCGACGCCGCCGTAAATCCAGGAAACTCGGGTGGGCCGCTCGTGAATGCACTCGGCGAGGTGATCGGGGTGAACAGTTCAATTTTTTCTCGCGGTGGAGGCAGCGAGGGCCTCGGCTTTGCGATTCCCATCGACCGGGCGCTTCGAGTGGCCGAGGACCTCATCACCTCAGGCGAAATCCGGAGGGCCTGGCTCGGCATGGACGTGGAGGCCTCAGAGCAGGACGTATGGGGGCACACCAGGGGTGTCGTGGTGTCTCAGGTCGCAGAGGCTTCGCCTGCAGCGGAGGCAGGCATTTCCACCGGAGATCGATTGATGACAGCGAGCGGCCGCCGCCTGGCTACGCCTCTCGACTACGAAGCGGTAATGCTCGATCTGCGGGCCGGCGAATCCGTCCTCCTTGAGGTCGAAGAGAGAGCCGATCCGATTCTGGTCACCGCGACCGATCTCCCCTCTCTCACCGCAGACCGCGTAACGGCGCTGGATCGGATGGAGCTCATTTCCGTGACCCCCTCTATTCAGGCTGAGCGAGAACTCCGTTATTCGGCTGGAGCCCTGATCGTGGCGATGGATCCCGAACTGACCAGGCAGCTCAGCTTGAGGGAGGGTGACGTGCTTCTCCAGATCAATCGAACCCGAATCGAAACGGCGGAGCAGGCAGCAGCGATTCTTCGCCGTGTCGAAGGACGCATTCAACTCTATTACGAGCGAAACGGAGCCGTTTCTGTGCATCAAGTTCTCCTGCGACGCAACGATGTCTGAGGCCCGGTTGGGAGAGTACCGGCACCCATTGGCAGAGCGTTACGCCTCGACCGAGATGCAGCGCATCTTCTCTGCCGAGGTTCGCTTTGGAACCTGGCGAAGGCTCTGGCTGGCGCTGGCCGAGTCGGAGCGAGACCTGGGGCTGCCGATCAGTCAGGCAGCGGTTGACCAGATGCGCGCCACGCTCGATGACCTCGACCTTGCCCGCGCCGCAGAGCTCGAGCATGAGTTCCGCCATGATGTCATGGCGCACGTCCACCTGTTCGGTGAGGTAGCCCCCGAGGCACGGGGGATCATCCATCTCGGAGCGACCAGCGCCTTCGTCGGAGACAACACCGACCTGATTCTCTATCGCTCGGCGCTCGAGTTGGTTCGGGACCGTGTGGTGCGGATTGTGGAGGCACTCACGGCCTTCGCTCGAGAACATCGATCACTCGCCTGCCTCGGGTATACGCACCTCCAACCTGCCCAACCCACGACCGTCGGCAAGAGGGCAACGCTATGGGTGCAGGACTTCCTCCTGGACCTTGAGGAGATCGAGTTCCGGCTCGACACGCTTCGGTTTCGGGGTGTTCGTGGCACCACCGGCACACAAGCCTCATTCCTGGAGCTGTTCGACGGAGACGGGGAGAAGGTGGATGCCCTCGATGAGGCCGTGGCCACGAAGATGGGCTTCCCGCGCCGGTACGGCGTGTCGGGCCAGACCTACCCTCGCAAGGTCGATGCATCGCTCGTGTGCACGTTGGCCGGCAATGCGGCTTCGGCCTCGAAGATGGCCCATGATTTGAGGCTCCTCTCCCACATGCGCGAGGTGGAGGAGCCCTTCGGGGAAAAGCAGATTGGCTCTTCTGCGATGCCGTACAAGCGAAATCCAATGCGTTCGGAACGCATCTGCGCAATGGCGCGACATGTGATCACGCTCGCCCAGGACCCGCTCAACACAGCCGCAACGCAGTGGCTCGAGCGCACACTCGACGACTCCGCAAACCGCCGGCTCTCGATCCCCGACGCCTTCCTCACGCTCGACGGGCTCCTCGTCCTCGCCGAAAACGTCGTGAGGGGCCTGGTGGTCAACCCGAACGTGATCGCATCCAACCTGGCGGTGCACCTCCCCTTCCTCGCGACCGAAACCATCCTCATGCACGCAACTGCGGGCGGGGGAGACCGGCAGGAGCTGCACGAGCGCATTCGGGAACACTCGCATGCGGCCGCCCGTCGCATGAAGGACGAGGGTGGTGCGGCAGACCTCCTCGAGCGGATCGCAGGTGACACCGCCTTCGCTACCTCCGTTGCGGAACTCGAGACACTCCTTGATCCCCAGCGATTCATCGGGCGAGCACCCTCCCAGGTCGACCAATTTCTGACGGACTGGGCAGACCCCGTCCTCGCACGTCTCTCAAAAGGCGCAAGTGAGCGCCTCGGGGATCCTGATGTCCGAGTCTGAGTCCACCGCCCTCCACACGACCGACCTCCCGCTTCCGCTTCTCCATCGCGGGAAGGTGAGAGATGTCTATGCCGTGGGAGACGACGCGCTCCTCATGCTGGCAAGCGACAGGGTAAGTGCATTCGACGTCGTGCTTCCAGAGGCGATCCCCCACAAGGGCGAGGTCCTGACGCAGGTCACGGCGTGGTGGCTCAAACAGCTCGAAGCAGAGGGAATCGACCATCACCTGCTCGCGATCGATCCCGACGAGATCATCGCCCGGGTCCCAGAGCTAGCCGAGACCAGACCCGTTTGGGAACGACGCTCGATGCTCGTACGCCGGACCGACCCCGTGATGGTGGAGTGCGTAATCCGCGGGTACATCTCGGGTTCGGCGTGGAAGGAATACACGACCGAGGGCACACTCGCCGGCGAGCCCCTCCCCAGGGGTCTTGTGGAGAGCGACCGCCTTCAGCCCTCGGTGTTTTCGCCGGCCACAAAAGCCGTCGAGGGGCATGACGAGAACATCACCTTCGATACCGTAGTGGAGTTGGAGGGAAACGATCCAGCACTCTGGCTCCGCGACACGTCCCAGACGATCTACGAGTTCGGCGTGAGGACTGCCGAAGCGCGCGGGATCATTCTCGCGGACACCAAGTTCGAGTTCGGGCGTGGCCCAGACGGGCGCATGCTCCTCATCGATGAGGTACTCACCCCCGATTCCTCGCGGTATTGGCCGGCGGACGAGTATGCACCAGGGCGGGGGCAGCCCTCTCTGGACAAGCAACCCATTCGCGACTATCTGGACGGCCTCGAGGGCTGGGACAGGACACCACCGGGGCCCAACCTCCCCGAAGAGGTCGTGGCCGAGACCACGCGGCGGTACCTCGAGATCTTCAGGAGGCTGACGGGGGTTGAGCTACGCGACTTCGATCCACCCGTCTTCAGGGATCTGCTCTGATGCGATTCGCCCGCGAGGGGCACCCCTTCATGCTCGCGGCCTGGATCGCCACCGCCGCGGCGTGGTTCCTGGCCAGGCCGTCGGGGATCTGGGGATGGAGCATCGTCGCGGCGTTCGCTCTGCTTGCCCTCTTCGTGACGTATTTCTTTCGCGATCCGCATCGGACGGACCCGGAGGAGGCAACCGCGGTGGTCTCCCCGGCGGATGGAAAGATCATCGACATCATCGAGGTGGAGGAAACCACCTACATCGAGGGTGCCTGCCGACGCATCACGATCTTCCTCAGTGTTTTCAACGTCCATGTGCAGCGGGCACCCATAAGCGGAGAGGTCGACCACCGCGCCTATTTTCCGGGCGGTTACGCCGTTGCCTGGCACCCAAAGGCGAGTGAGGAGAACGAGCGCGCCTCCGTAGGGTTACGCGTGTCAGGATCGCACGTGATGGTCACCCAGATCGCGGGATTGATCGCACGCCGCATCGTCACCTACCCACAGGTGGGCGACTCACTCCACAGAGGGGATCGGATCGGGCTTATTCGCTTTGGCTCCAGGGTGGACCTCTTTGTTCCGTTGCACTGGCCGCTCTCCTGCCGGGTAGGAGACATCGTCCGGGGGGGTGAGAGCATTCTCGCCGCAGTCGCTACCTTAGATGCCGGAAGCGACGATGGAACCCCAGAGGACGCCCCAGACGCCAGTGAGGTGATATGAGACGGATCCATAGACCCAGGCTCCGGCAGGGCATCATCATCATCCCCTCGGCGTTTACGCTCGCGAACCTTTTCTTCGGCTTCTACGCGATCGTCGCTGCCTCTCGAGGGCACTTTCTCGAGGCTGGATGGTTCGTGATCCTCGCCGCAGTCCTCGACCTGCTCGACGGGCGAATCGCACGATTCACCCGAACGGGTACAGCGTTTGGGGGCGAGCTCGACTCCCTCGTCGATGCAATCAGCTTCGGAGTGGCGCCCGCCTACATCATGTACAGCCTCTTCTTCTCGGATGGCAATTGGAATTGGCTCCTCCCATTTGTGTATGTGGTAGCAGTGGTCGTCAGACTAGCTCGTTTCAACATCGAGCAAGGCGGTGAAGCCAAACGCCACTTTCACGGACTCCCCTCCCCTGCCAGCGGGATTCTCCTCGCAGCGTTCTTTCCCTTCTCGCAAACCGCCATCTACCACGAGCAGATCGCGCCATTGATCCCATGGCCAACAGCACGGGTCATGGGTGTGACGATCATCCTCGTGTCGGCCCTCCTACTGAGCCACGTACCCTACCCCAAGATGCCTCGGATCACGCTTCACACAGGCCGTGGTATCCTCACCTTGCTGTGGATGTTCGCGAACGTGCTCGCCGCCATACTGGTGCCGCGCCAGTACTTCTTCCCGGCCTTCGCGCTCTATGCAGCATGGGGCCTCACAGGCGCCGTCCTTCGCGGACTGCTGGAGCGGCTGCCCGAGCGTGATCCGCTCCTCGACGAAGAAGACCCCCTCGACCAACCGCAGCGGGAGTTGATGTATGGGAATTTCGCTGTCGCCCCAACCTCGGTACCCAACGTAGTAGACCCGCCTGAGCCCAAGGAAGCACCCGACCCCCCGGAGACACACAATTGAGTTCCTATAGCATCGAAATCCGCGTCATTCCCCGTCCCGGGCTCCTCGACCCGGCCGGCAAGGCCATTCATCACGCGCTGCAGTCGCTCGGGTACGACACGGTGAGCGACGTCCGTGTGGGCAAAGCCATCTATGTCGATCTCGAGGCGGACTCCCCCGAGAGCGCCATTGCCCTGACCGAGAACATGTGCCAAAAGCTTCTTGCGAATCCTGTGACTGAGGACTTCAACGTGCGCATCGCCGACGAGGTGGAGGCGCCCGCATGAAGATCGCAGTCGTGACCTTCCCCGGATCCAACTGTGACTATGACCTCTACAAGGCCATCGAGCTCGCCGGGGGTGCACCTGAGTTCCGGTGGCATCGAGACACAGATGTGGGGCAGGTCGATGCGGTGATGCTTCCCGGTGGGTTTTCCTTCGGTGACTACCTCCGCTGCGGCGCCATCGCTCACATGAGCCCCATCATGAGTTCAGTGGTGGCCTTCGCGGAACGCGGTGGGCCAGTGGTAGGCGTCTGTAACGGATTCCAGATCCTGTGCGAGGCCGGACTGCTGCCAGGAGCGCTCCTACGGAACGACTCGATGAAGTTCATCAGCCAGGATGTCTTCATTCGGGTCGAGACGACCGAAACCCAGTTCACCTCGAGCTACGAACCGCGACAGATCCTCCGCGTACCCGTCGCCCACGCCGAGGGAAATTACCATGCGGATGCCGAAACGATCTCCGCGCTCGAGGGTGATGGGCGCGTGATTTTCCGTTATGTGGACCGGGACGGGCAGACAGGTACCGGCGGCACGCCAAATGGATCGACGAACGACATCGCAGGCATCGTGAATGCCGGCGGAAACGTGCTGGGAATGATGCCCCACCCTGAACGAGCCGTCGAGGATGTACTCGGATCTGTAGACGGCCTGGCCCTCTTCACCTCCCTATTGAGCCAAACCGCCTCAGCTGGCGTGTGACGTTGCCCACCACCGAACCCGAACAGGACGACTCTTGACCCAGACGCCGAATCGGCCCGGAGCCCTCAAGGCCCCCGCCGTTGCTCCCCGTGAGGGAGACCCCGTGATTACAGCCGCGGTCGTGGAAGAACACGGGCTTTCGCCAACCGAATACGAGAGGGTCCAGCAGGTGATGGGCCGCGACCCCACCTTCACCGAGCTTGGAGTCTTCAGCGCCATGTGGTCGGAGCACTGCGGCTACAAGAACTCCAAACGCCTGCTCAGGCTTCTCCCGACTGAAGCACCGTGGGTCATTCTGGGGCCGGGCGAGAATGCGGGCGTGATCGACATCGGTGACGGATACGCACTCGCCTTCAAGATCGAATCGCACAATCACCCCTCCGCCGTCGAACCCTACCAGGGAGCGGCGACTGGAGTGGGGGGAATCCTCCGTGATGTGTTCACGATGGGCGCACGACCGATCGCGATCCTCGACTCGCTCCGCTTCGGTGACCTGGATTCGGGTAGGGTCCGATACCTGTTCTCGGGGGTCGTGAGTGGCGTCGGGGATTACGGAAACTGCATGGGGATTCCGAACATCGGTGGGGAGGTCTACTTCGACGAAGGGTACGAGGGGAACCCGATCGTGAATGCGATGTGCCTCGGACTCCTAAAGCGGGAGGATCTCATCAAGGGTGAGGCCGAGGGGGTCGGGAATACCCTGATGGCCGTCGGAGCCCGCACCGGACGCGACGGAATCCACGGAGCAACCTTCGCGAGCGAGGAGCTCTCGCAGGACTCGCAGGCGAGCCGGCCTCGAGTGCAGGTGGGGGACCCCTTTACCGAGAAGCTCCTGCTCGAGGCGAGTCTCGAGCTCATAACGAGTGGGCACATCGTCGGGATTCAGGACATGGGCGCCGCCGGGATCACCTCTTCGGCATCGGAGATGGCCGGGCGCTCCGGCACCGGAGTCGAGCTCGACACGCTTCTCGTTCCCGTTCGTGAGTCCGGGATGACTCCGTATGAGATTCTCCTCTCGGAGTCCCAGGAGCGCATGCTCGTCGTCGCCCACGTCGGCCACGAGGCTGAGGTAAAGGCCATCCTCGAGAAGTGGGAACTCGAGGCTGAGGTCATTGGCCGAGTGACGGACGACGGCATGTTCCGAATCGTCGAAGGACCGAATGTGGTAGCCGAGATCCCGGCGCTCCCGCTGACAGAGGGGTGTCCCACCTATGAACGCGAAGGCGTCGAATCCGAAGAGGTACAGGCGCTTCGGGCAATGGATCTCTCGGAGTTTGCGCATGCAGATGGAGACCTGAACGAGACATTCCTTCGGCTACTCGGCTCCGCCAACATTGCCTCCAAACAGTGGATCTATCGTCAATACGACACCACGGTGCGTACCGGCACCGCGGTGCGGCCGGGCGGCGACTCAGGGGTCGTGAGGATAAGAGGCACAAAAAAGGCTGTCGCCGCCACAACCGACTGTAATGGACGCTACGTGTACCTCGAACCGGGCACGGGTGCACGGATTGCGGTCGCCGAAGCCGCACGGAATCTCGTGTGCGTGGGAGCGCTCCCCACGGCCATCACCAACAATCTCAACTTCGGTAACCCTCTTAAACCACACATTTACTACCAGCTACGGGAGTCCGTCATCGGAATGGCCGAAGCCTGCCGGCTTTTTGAGACGCCGGTTACCGGAGGCAACGTCTCACTCTTCAACGAGACAGACGGTGTGGCGATCTATCCCACCCCGGTGGTTGGAATGGTGGGGATCATCGAGGATATCAAGAACATCACCCATCAGGCGTTCAGGTCGGCGGGCGACGCGATCCTCCTCCTCGGCGACAACACCAACGAAATCGGCGGAAGCGAGTACCTGTACGTGCTTCACGACCTTGTAGCTGGGGCGCCACCATCCGTGGACCTGATGGGGGAACGTCGACTCCAACACGCTGTGTTGGCCATGATCGAGGCTGGCGTGCTTCAATCAGCTCACGACGTCAGCGATGGAGGCCTCGCATGTGCTATAGCGGAGTGCGCGATCGGGGATGCGGAGGCGCCGCTGGGTGTCGAGGTGCACCTCGTGGATGCCCTCCCGGAAATCCCTCTCCTCTTCGGGGAGGCACAGGGCCGTATTCTCGTCTCATGCAACCCGGAGGAGGTCGATACGGTCTTCAGGCTGGCGAAGAGCCATGGGGTACCTTGCAGGCAGATCGGCACCGTGAAGGAACGGGAGAGTGGGTTCAAGATTTCAACCGCGAAGGCGAGCATCAGTGCGGAGGTCGACAACGTGACACGGATCTTCATGGAGGCGATTCCCTCGCTGATGAATCTCGTCCAATCAGGGACCCCGGAAGAGGAGGCACAGCCATGACGCCTCGAACACTGGATATCTCGGGCGATTCGCTCGATGAGGACCGCCCGCGGGAGGAGTGTGGGGTAGTAGGCATTTCGGGGGTTGCTGGCGCCGCCGAATTGGCCTTTCTGGGCCTCTATGCTCTTCAACACCGGGGGCAAGAGGCCGCAGGAATCCTGGCTATCGACGACGACGGGACGGTGCGCGTCACGAAGGGCCCCGGGCTGGTGGCCGACGTCTTCAGCGCCGACGCGCTCCTGAAGCTCCCAGGGAAGACTGCTCTGGGCCACGTCCGTTACTCCACCGCCGGAGGCGGCAACGTAGAAAACGTCCAGCCGCTCCTCGTCAGGTATGCGCACGGAGATCTCGCGATAGCCCACAACGGAAACCTGACGAACGCTCACGAATTGAGGAAACGGCTCTCCGCCGACGGCGCGATCTTCCAGACCTCGAGCGACTCGGAGGCCATCATCCACCTCATGGCCCGGTCGCGACGCGAGACGGTCGACGGTCAGGTCGATGAAGCCCTCAGCCACATCGAGGGGGCCTTCTCGCTCGCGATCACAGTGGGCAACGTGCTCTATGCGGTCCGCGACCCCCGGGGATACCGGCCGCTCGTGCTCGGCAAGAAGGACGACGGCTATATCGTGGCCAGCGAGACGTGTGGGCTCGACATCATGGGCGCCGAATTTGTGCGTGACATAGCACCCGGCGAGGTCCTTCGCATTGAGGACGGAGTCCTGAGGCAACTGCGGGCGCTTGAGCCCGCCCCGAAGGCCCAGCCGTGCATATTCGAATTGGTGTACTTCGCACGTCCCGATTCCCGACTCTGGGGAGTGAGTGTGGACCGGGCACGGAGAGGGTTCGGGCGCCGCCTCGCAATGGAGCACCCGGTTGAGGCAGACGCGGTCATCGCGGTTCCAGACAGCGCCAACTCCGCTGCGCTCGGGTATTCTGAAGAGAGCGGAACTCCGTTCGAGTTGGGTCTCCTACGGAACCATTACGTTGGCCGTACCTTCATCCAGCCATCCCAGGCCGATCGCGACTTTGGGGCACGGATGAAGTACGCGCCGGTCCGGGAAGTGCTCGTTGGCAAGCGCGTGGTGGTCGTAGACGACTCCCTGGTTCGAGGCACCACGAGCCGTAGCCTGGTGAAGTTCCTGCGGGCAGCTGGGGCTGCCGAGGTGCACTTCAGGATCGGGAGTCCTCCCGTGAAGTTTCCATGCTTCTACGGCATCAACATGCCGAGCCGGGAAGAACTCATCGGATCCCGGCTCGCCGTCGATGAGATTGCAAGTGAGCTGGGAGTAGACTCCCTGGGGTATCTGTCCCTCGAGGGCATGCAGGGAGTCGTAGAGGAGCAGGGGCCCTTCTGCACCGCATGCTTTTCGGGTCAGTACGCAGCCCCGCTCGTCGATGTGGAGCGCGGTTACGTGCCGGGCAATCACCCCGTGGAATGCTGACGTTACGAAACGATCGAGAAAGCGGGAGGCAAAGATGAAGGTCACTCCTGAGTTGCTGCGCCGTCTTCCCAAGACGGAATTGCACGTTCACCTCGACGGAAGCCTGCGCCCCTCGACGCTCGTCGAGCTCTCCGCGGAGTACGGGAAGTCACTTCCTTCGACGGACCCCGAGGAAGTGGCCCGCTTCATGTTGGCCCAGGACACCCGGAACCTCGAGGAGTATCTCGATAAGTTCCGCATTACGCTTTCGGTCATGCAGCACGCCGACGATCTGGAGCGCATCGCCTTTGAGCTGGCAGAGGACAACGCACGCGAGAATGTTCGCTACCTCGAGGTTCGGTACTCCCCAATCCTGCACACGCAGGAGGGACTCCCGCTCACCGAGGCCGTTGAGTCGCCCCTCCGTGGCCTGGCCCGAGCGGGGAAGGAGTACGGCATCAAGACCGGACTCATCATCTGCGGCATCCGTAATATGGAGGTGGACACTTCCCGGGAACTCGCAGACCTGACGGTAGCCTACAAGGACCGGGGAGTGGTCGCGTTCGACCTCGCGGGAGCCGAGTACAACTTCCCCGCCAAGAAACACCGGGACGCATTTTTCACGGTCATCAACCGCAACATGGGAACGACCATCCACGCCGGGGAAGCCTATGGTCCCGAGTCGATTCACCAGGCGCTCCACTACTGCAGAGCGAACAGAATCGGGCACGGCACCCGCCTCTTCGAGGACCCGGACCTCATGCAGTACGTCAACGATTTTCGGGTGCCGCTCGAGATCTGTCTTACCTCGAATGTGCAAACCCGGGCGGTGGCATCCTTCGCGGAGCACCCGCTGCGCAAGTACTTCGATGCGGGGATCGTACTGGCCCTCTGCACCGACAACCGGCTCGTTTCGGGGACGACGGTCACGTCCGAGTACGTAGCCGCGCACGAGCACCTGGGGTTCTCCTGGGCCGAACTGACGAAACTCGCCCGCATGGGCTTCGGGGCAGCCTTCCTCCACCGGGACGAAAAGCTGGAGCTTCTTTCTTCGGTGGACGCGGAAATTGCCGGGATCGAGGCCGAGGCCTCGGCTTAGAGGTCAGCTCTCCGGGGTTGCACCGTCGGCGGTGAGATACTTCTCAGCCATTTCCACCATTCCAGAATGGCCAATGTAGAGCGGCGTGCGCTGATGAAGCCCTTCTGGCACCAGGTCCAGGATCCTGTTCGAGCCATCGGACGCTCTGCCCCCAGCCTGCTCACAGATAAACGCCATCGGAGCGCCTTCATAGAGCAAACGAAGCTTCCCCGACGTGTTTTTCGTATCGGCGGGGTACATGAAGATCCCGCCCCTGAGCAGGGTCCGATGGAAGTCCGCGACGAGTGATCCGATATACCTGGAGGAGTAGCTCGGGCCGTTTCCCTCGAGCTGCTTGAGTCGACGCATGAGGGCCTGCTGGCCGGCAGACCACCCCGGATAGTTGGCCTCGTTGCATGAGTAGGTCAGGCTCGGGGGCTCCGGAATCTGGATGTTACGGTGGCTCAGCAGGAATTCCCCGATCGACGGGTCCAGTGTGAACCCGTGGACCCCCTGCCCACTCGTATACACCAGCATCGTCGACGATCCGTAGAGAACATACCCTGCCGCTAACTGTCGGCATCCTGCCTGAAGGCAGTCCCCCATCACGCCCCCAGGGGTATCGCCCACCTTTCGGTGGATCGAAAAGATCGTTCCGATCGAGACGTTTACATCGATGTTCGAGGACCCATCGAGAGGATCGAAGATCAGGATGTACTCCCCCGTCGGGAACGGCTCAGGGATCGGAATGATGTCCTCCACCTCTTCCGAGACCATGCACGCCAGATGACCCGTGTGGTCCATCGCTCGATAGATTACGTCCTGGGCAAATTCATCGAGCTTCTGAACCCCCTCCCCCTGCACGTTGACGTCTCCCGTCCCCCCCAGAATATCGACGAGACCCGCCTTGTTGACCTCGCGGGAGATGATCTTCGCCGCGAGGGTGAGTTGGTAGAGAATGTCGCTGAATGCACCGGTGCCCGCGTGCTTGCGCTCCTCCTCAGCGATGTGCCGTTCGAGCGTTACGATCGTGTTGGATTGGCTCATGATTTCCCGGGTATTGGACGGAGCGAGGGCAATTGGGGACCGATCACCGCGGCCCCCCACCTGGCCGCAAATTAAGCTCTGCAAGCCCACGGTCAACGCTCGGTCTGTACAGTATACGACCCATCGCCGCGTATACGGACGCGGATCGTCCCCTGACGGTCGGTTCGATAAGTCTCTACTCCGGCCGCGGCCAGACTCTGCATCACCTCCGAATGGGGGTGACCGAATGAATTCCCGGCCCCGGAAGAGATCAACGCCACCTCAGGCTTAACTGCTGAAAGGAAGGCCCAGGAGGTAGAGGTGCGTGATCCGTGGTGCCCCACCTTGAGTACGTCGATGTCCCGGGTCCATCCCGCCTGTGTGATAATGTCCTCCACCTCCACAGGGGCATCCCCGGTGAGGATGCTGCGGAACTCCCCGTACTCCAGCATCAATACGACCGAAGCGTCGTTCGCAGAAGGTGGTGGGTTGGTGTTCAGAAACGCGGGCGAGGGATGCAGGACCGTCAGCCTCACCTCATCGATCTCGAGGACCTGCCCAGAGCGAACGGCGTCCCATGGGACTCCCTGCTCCTTCGCAATCTCCAGGAGGTCAACGTAGATCCCCTTCCCCACGGGAAGTCCTGGATCGACCACGGCACCTACCTCCAGAGAACGTAGCACCGCGGCCGCACCGCCGATGTGGTCGAGATCGGGGTGGCTCAACACCATCAGGTCGAGTCGGGTAACACCCCTTCGGAGCAGGTAGGGGACGATCACCCTCCTCCCCGCGTCACGACCACGGGCCCTCGGACCGGTGTCGATGAGCACCCAACGCCCCCTGGGCGTCCGCAGGAGCAAGGCGTCCCCCTGCCCAACATCCAGGGCGATGAGCTCCAGCTCATTGGAGCGAAGCGCACCCCCCACAAGCGGAGCGACGGTGACCCCAATGAGAATCCCAATGGCCCTCAACCCCACCCTCGTGCGGGTCGAGAATCTCCCCGCATCCGCGATCACCCGGGCTCCGAGCGTAGCCCCCGCAAGCCCACCGAGGATCCAGGGCCTGGGGATCCATATGGCCGCCCAGGGAAGCGCTGCCGCGCGAGCCACCACGGTGTCGAAGGATAGGAGGAGCAGATCGACTCCCCCGGCAATGAACGCACCTGCGGGGGCGGACACAGCCGAGACGATGAGCGAGATGATGATCCCCGGGATCGCCATTGCAACAAGCGGGGAGGCAAGGAGCGTCACAGGTAGCCCGACGATGGAGAAGCGGTCGAAGTGCCACGCCGCAATGGGTGCGGTCGCAACGGTCGCAGAGATCCCCGCCGCGAGCCCGGAGCGAAGCGTCTTCGGGAGGCGGCGCAGCACCTTCGTGTTTGCGATCGCACGCTCGAGTGGCCCCGACCACGCTGCCAGCCCGAACGCGCCCGCGAAGGAGAGTTGAACCCCGGGCTGAAGGAGGCTCTCAGGCCGGAGGACGCCAAAGGCGAGGAGGGCGGATGCCAGCGCCCCTACCGCGTGTATCCGACGTCCGAAGATCCTCCCGAGGAATGCCAGGCTGAGCAGTAGACAGGCGCGAACCGCGGCTTCGGGTGCCCCGATCAGAGCCACATAGAGCCACGTCGCGATGAGCGGAACCATGGCTCGAAGTGTAGTCCCGGGGATGGAGCGAGTGAGGGCAACCGCAATCGCCGCAATCACACCTACATGAAAGCCAGAGATCGCCAGGAGGTGAGCCACTCCGGAGACTGCGAAGTCGTCACGTCGCTCCGGGGAAATTCCCTCCTTGCGGGCCAGAATCAGACCCGACGCGAGCGCGTGGCGATCTGGATATAGGAGTTGGAGACGCACCCAGGCCCAGCCTCGCAGGCGAAGCAGGACCGCTCGCGGCAGCAGGGGGTTCAGGGTGGTCGCAGCCTCCTCATGATCGGCAAACACCACGCCCCCATCCCCCGGAGCCCTCCCAGCCCGCCAGGTTCCGGAGATGGTCACCGCCGCGCCAACCGTGGCAGCCGCCCCCTCCCCTGGGCGGGAGGGCCCGACGACCCGCAACAGGCCCCCGCACCCACGGGGGAGCCCTTCCACGACGCGGATCTGGCGGGATCCCCCCGGGGTCTGAGACGCGACCCATCCGGAAACTTGCAGGGGAGAACCGTCCCGCAGGCCGGACGTGCAGGGACTCGTCGGCTCCCCCACACCGGAGGCGACTCCCGCCAGGAATGCGAGCACGAAGCCCGTAACACGACGCACTGCGCGAGACCATAGCGCAATGGGCAGAAAGAGAACGAGGAGGAGAAAGGGGGAGGGAGAGCCCGGGAGGGAGGGTAGAAGGGCTCCAGAGACGTATCCGACGGCGAGAAAAACGGTCGGAGGAGACCGTGGTTTCAGGGAATCCTCCCGCTGCGGGATTCAGCGCGTTGAGGGCTCAGGAGTCGGCGTCCTCCTCTGGATCCCCACGAAAGAGATCACGTTGTAATCTGTCGATGCGGGCCTGCTCAGCCGAGGTCTCCTCCGCGAGGCGGTCGCGAAGAATGGACCTGACCTTGAGGTCGGTGTAGATCCCGGCGACCCACATCGTAACCATACCCACGAACAGCCCCAGAAAGGCCACCAGCGTCACCGGCATCCGGTAGAGGGTCACGAACCCCAGGCTCAGCGTAACCCGTTGGTCACCATTCAGCGCTGCGAACCAGGCTGCTGCGATCACGAGCAGCACCGCCACGAGCGGGCCAAGGAAGCGCGTCACTGCGCTTCCACCAGCGCCGTTTGCAACACGCTCTCGCCCACGAAGGTCGCGCCGGTAGTGCCGGTCAGGCGGGTCATCTGGTAACTGCCGATGGCTGCGGGATCCCCGAGAAAGGCGACGACTTTGTTGCGGCGGGTTCGACCCAGGATCTGTCCTGGCCCACGGGCTTCCTTCTCAACCAGGACCTCCTCTACTCTGCCTATCTCGCCGCGATTGATGTCACCCTGGATCCCGCGATGTACGTCAATCAGGCTCGCAAGCCGCCTCTGGGCCTCCTCGCCCGCGATGAACTGTCCAGCCGGAAGGCGGGTCGCCGGCGTACCATCTCTCAGCGAGTACTTGTAGGTGAACGCGTCATCAAAGCGTACCGTTCGCATAAGCGAGACGGTGTCCTCGAACTCGGCCTCCGTCTCGCCAGGAAACCCAACGATGACATCCGTTGAGAGCGAGATGTCCGGAATGCCCTTCCGGACCATGTCCACCTTTTCCAGGAAGGACGCGGTCGTATACCTCCGCAGCATCCGCTTCAGCACACGGTCACTCCCTGACTGAAGAGGCAGATGAAGCTGCTCGCAGACAGCAGCTTCCGTCGCCATCACCTCGACCAACTCCGGCGTGACATCATTCGGATGTGGCGATTGGAAGCGCACCCGCCGAATTCCATCTACGCGGGCGACCGACTGGAGGAGGGCCGGAAACGCCCAACCGTCAGCGACGTACGAGTTCACGGTCTGGCCGAGCAGAGTGACCTCAGTCACGCCGGAATCCGCGATCCCCCTCACCTCATCGAGCACGTCATGGGGGCTTCGGTTCTTCTCTGGCCCCCGCACATACGGAACGATGCAAAAAGTGCATCGGTGGTCGCAGCCCCGCTGGATGGGCACCCAGGCCGCTATCTTCGACGTCCTCCGCTGCTCGAGTCCAGCGTAGTTTTCCTCGAAGTTCAGGTCCAGCACAGAGAGCTGCGGTCCCCGCCGCCTGGGCGTGGGTACCCGGAGGCTGCGATCGTCGGAAGGTGTGCTGGCCGCACGACTTCTCGCGAGCGCATCGAGGCGGTCCGGAAGCTCGCGGTAACCGTCGGGCCCCATGACCAGATCAACGTAGGGCGCCTGGGCAAGGAGGGTCTCCCCGAGGCGCTGCGCCATGCACCCTGTGACGCCAATGATCATCTCCGGCCGCTCGCTCTTGATGCTGAAGAGCTGGCCGACACGGCCAAGCACACGCGTCTCTGCGTGCTCACGAATCGCACATGTATTCACGAGCACGACGTCAGCAACCTCGGGAGAATCCACGATTTCGTAGCCCTTGGCCACAAGGATTCCCTCCATCAGCTCACCGTCGCTGATGTTCATCTGACATCCGTACGTCTCAACGTACGCGCTCTTTGCTCGTGATTTGGTCATGTGCACTGAATCAAGGCTGGAAACCGGGTCAGATCAATATAGCAAAGGGACCTGTGTTGATGGCATGCTATACGAGTGACGCACCTACCCATTGCGGCTAACCCAGCTCAGAGAGCGCGACGGCCAGGCCGTCGTCCTGCCTTTGAAGGACCCCACTCAGAAGGCAGGGACGCACCTCCCTCGACGAACCCGATCCGGTGGCGACCTCGGCCAGGGCCCCGTCTGCGTCGAGCACCGCCACCCGAAGGTAGTCCCCGGTCAACGCGAATCCATTTCCCTCAACCACAACCTGGACCCGTGTTCCTTCACGACCGACCCTGTAGCGAGCCCCTTTTTGCTGGCCCAACTCCCGCAGCTCGCGGCTTCGCTCGCCGGCAATGCGCTGAGGCACCGGATCGGGAAGCTCCGCCGCAACCGTATCGGTCCTCGGCGAAAAGGGGAACACATGCAGGTAGGTGAATGGGAGCTCCTCCACCAGACGCACCGTCGAAGCGTGGTCCTCCTCAGTTTCACCCGGAAACCCCGTGATGATATCCGCTCCAAGCCCGAGATGGCCCATG
The DNA here is from genome assembly GCA_036679625.1 of Gemmatimonadota bacterium. GTDB lineage: Bacteria > Gemmatimonadota > Gemmatimonadetes > Longimicrobiales > Gaopeijiaceae > JAZDDA01. The sequence continues at coordinate 101,438 of JAZDDA010000190.1, forward strand.
CCATCCACGATCTCGTGGGCACGCCTGCGGTAATCCTCCTGCGTATGCCACCGCCTCATCCTTCGTAGCACCGGATCGGCGCCGCTCTGGAGCGGCATGTGCAGGTGAGGGGCAAGGCGTCCCCCCGAGGTCGTGAGCAGCTCCAGAAGCAGATCGTCCACCTCAGACGCCTCGATGCTTCCGAGTCGAAAGCGCACATCCGGGACCTCGTCCAAGAGCCTTGCGACCAACGTTGAGAGCGAGGCCAGAGGCTGGAGGTCGAGCCCATAGTGGCCAATGTGAATCCCGGTGATGACGAGTTCGGGATGTCGAAGCGCAAGCGCCCTGGCCTCGTTGACGACCTCAGTTTGCGCCCTTGAGCGGCTCTCCCCCCGGGCAAGGCGCGTCGCACAGAATGAGCACTTCCGGTCGCACCCGTCCTGTACCTTGAGCCAGGCACGCGTAGCACCATGTCGGTGGGTAAGGGGTTTGCTCGACCAGCCGCGGGGACCGGCATCCGTGGTTCGGGGGCGAAGCCCAATCTGAACGAGGGTGTTCGCCCCTCCACCGATCGATGCGTCTGCCACGAGGTGTGCATCGTGGCCTTCCACGACCGCACTCACCCCAGGCATTTTCCGGTATTCGTCTGCCCTGAGCGCGGCCGAGCAGCCAGCCACGACGATTCGCGCCTGGGGGTTCTCCCTCTGCAGTCGGCGAACATACCTCCGTGCGTCAGCATCGGCCTTGTTGGTCACCGTGCAGGTGTTGACTACGACGACATCCGCATCCCCCGCAGCTGAAGCGGTCAAGCCGCCGCGCACCTCGACCTCCTGGCGCATGCGTTCGGTGTCGTACTGGTTGGCCTTACAGCCGAAGGTGTGGTAGAAGACCCTCATCGATGCGTGGGTGATGGTATGGTGAGTCAGAACTTCGGCAACGGTACACTAGCCTCCCGAAACCCGCACCGTAACCGATAGACGGCGAAAATCCTCAGTGAGGAGCCCTGAATCGCGAGTCCCGTACTCGAAGCCGATGTCGAAGGTCGCGAGCGGTATCGACTGCGCCTCAAGAAGAGTCAGCCTCACGCCTGTGGCAAGCGAATTCTCCGTGGCCTCAGCCCCGCCGAAGCCGAAGGGAAGATCCCGGTGGCGGAAACCCGCCCTGAGCGGGAACGGCCCGCCAAGGAATCGGCCGAGCCGATACTCGACGCCTCCTCCAAAGCTCACCACACGCCCGACAGAGGCTGGCGTTTGCAGATCGGCGGCGATCCCCCCCCAGTCCGCTGTTGAAAATCCAAGGGAAACGACGAGACCGTCTCGAAGCAGAGCGCTCCCTCCCACCTTGAACTCGATCGGGATATCGAAGTCGGCATCCGCTACATCAAAGTCATCCGTGGCGTTCGCCTTGAGCGTTCCCGACCAATGGATGGAGGCAGCGATCCTCACCCCAGCGACGGGATCCCACGCCGCGCCAACCGAGGCCAACGGACCACCATAACGCCACTTCCCGCTCGACCTGAAGGGTGTGATGGGCGTCGCGCCACCAGCCTCTTCGAAGGTTCGCTCGAGGGTGCGCGTTACCGAGCCCGTGTAAAGTCCCACGGTTGCACCTATCCCGAGAGATGGAGAAAACCTGCGCGCATACCCCACCCGCACGGCGGCTACACCCCCATCGGACTCGAAGATGTCCGTGGTTGGCACCGCGCGCCCGCCCAGATTGCTCGTGCTCTCCTCCTGCACCTGCCATCGCTGATCGAAGACGCTGGACAGAGAGAGCGAAATCGTGCTCCTGAGGCCAAGCGGGTAGGCGCCACCAATCATCCCAAAGCGATTCCCCCGCAGCTCACCCTCCGACCCACCGTCCGAAAAGGTGCCCCAGCTCGGCTCCATCGTGAACGTCACCGACGGCACGAAAACCAGATCGAGCGCGCCCGTAGGCTCGCCGGGTAGCAGCGAAGGAAGGATCAGGCCGGTACCCAGACTTCCCATGCCACGCGCCCAGGCATCGACGCCGTCAGAGGGAAGACCCAGCCCCCCGGTACTCAGCAGCGACTGTCCGCTCGCTGCCCCGTGGACGCCCAGAGCCAGGCACGCCGCCAAGCCACACCGGAAGGACGCCCTCATGGGAGCTTCACCGCTTCGGACACGGTGAGCACGAGCCGAAGCACGGGCTCGCCGACCCCACCAAGGCCCACGAACGACGCGAACGAAAGTCCATTCGGCTCGAAGAGGGCCAGGAGAGCGACCGACGTCGGAGGTGGCTCCCCCTCGGGATCAGCTTCCATGAGATTTATGATGAAGGGCGTGAGCGGAACGACCGCCGCCTGGCCTCCGCCACCCGAAAAGAACTCTGGAGGCATCGGAACGCCAAGTGAAAACGAAAGCGACGGGCCGAGCGGAGATTTTGGAAGCTGCTCGTGCGCCAAGACCGCTCTGGTGTCGAGACGCAGCGTATCCGAGGGCTGAAATCCAGCTTCACTGGGCCTGGTCGTGAGCACAAGCTCCGCCTGGTTCAGCCGTTCGGGCGTGAGTTCTACCGGACATTGGATTATGGCGCATACCTCTGGCGGAGGCATCACGACGTCTGGGAGGTCGAGAGAGAACACCGTCCGCCACGAGGGTGCCCCACCCACACGGAGGTCCGTCCCGGGCGCTGCGGGATCGGGCTGGAAGATGGACGTAATATCTCGGACCAGAACTACCTCTTGCGTCATAGTGTCGGGGTTGATGGTCGCTCTGGCATTAGTGAGAAACAGCACCTGGTTGAGACGCAGTCGTTCGCCAGATTCCTGAACCCTGAGGAGAAGCCCGCCAACATTCGTCAACGAGTCCGCCCAGGAGGCCACGGTGAGGGAGTCGATGGTGATCTTCACCGTGTCTCCAACGGACTTGTCGAACACGCCGGTTCCGATCGGCCGCGTCGGTCCACCCCCAGGAATCGGCCAGGGCACACTTTGCCCCAACGAATCGGAGGCGAGCACCCAGGTCGCGGTGCGGGGATCCCAAGCCCCCGTGATCGCCTCTGCCACCACCGTCACCGGTCCAGTATTGGTTGACTCGATGGTGTCGAAGAAGAGAGTCAACTCACCCCCGGGAAATGTCAGCTCCTCCCCCGGCCGGGTGATCCCCAGCGAATCCTCGACAACGATCAGCGTCGGAAAGAATCCGAAGTTGATCAACGTCCGTACATCGAGCACACCCTGAAAGCTCTCGGCGAGGACACCACCCGAGAGCTCCGAGGGCGCACCGAAGCCACCAATGACCTGAATCGAAGTCCCAAACTCAGCCCAGGGCAGTAAGACCTCGAAGGTGAGGGGGTCGATCGGAATCAGATCCCCGTTCGACGCGGTCGGCACGGTCTCGGTACAGGCACCTAGCCCCGCAACCAGAAGAAGAGTGAGCGCAAGGCGCTCTGTAAACTGTGATCCCGACAAAGCCTGCTCAGTCCTCTCCGCGCACCTGGCGCGGTTGAAGTTGGAAGTGCTCCGGGAGAAGCTCCGACAGCCTCCACTCCCTACGGTCCCGCGCACCCACAGAGACCACTTCGATTTCCGGCGCGAATTCGGCCAACACCTGTCTACAAATCCCGCACGGCGCGGCGGGCGACTCTTCGTCGGTCACGACAACGATCCGGCGAAACTCTGTATGCCCTGCCAGCACCGCCGCAAAAACTGCCGACCGCTCTGCACAGACCGTCGCACCGAACGATGAATTTTCGACATTGCAACCCGAAAATACAGTCCCGTCTGCGGTCTCCAGCGCAGCCCCGACCCTGAATTCAGAGTACGGCGCATACGCCATCCGTTGTGCGGCCCTTGCCGCAGCGACGATACCTTCAGGCGCTGGCATCGGTACTCCACACCCGCGGAAGCCGGGAACTGAGCCGCGTCAGGATCTCGTAGTCAATCGTGTCCGCCATTCCAGCCACCTCTCCGAGACGGATTTCCTCTGACCCGTCCGATCCGATCAAGGTAGCTACATCGCCGGGAACCACCTCGGGTACTCCGGAGATGTCTACCACCGTCATGTCCATGGAGATCCGTCCGATCACAGGAACCCGCACACCTCTGAGCAAAGCGATGCCCCTGTTCCCCAGAGCCACGGGGACGCCATCTCCATACCCGATCGCGAGCGTGGCCCATCGCTCGGGCACAGTCGCGATGTGAAGTGCCCCGTATCCCGCCGTCGCACCCGCCGTCACATCCTTTACAAACGTCACCCTAGCCCTGAGCGACACGACCGGTTCGGGGTCTGGGAGGCCATCCCCGGCGTTTCCGCCAAATAGAAAGATTCCGGGCCGTACCATGTCGGCGGAAACCGAGGGACAGCGTAGCAGAGCCGCGCTATTCGCCACATGGACCGTCATCGTGTCCCGCTCGATCGGCAGAACAGAGAGGGCACCCTGGAACGCACTCCACTGGGAGAGGATCGAGGGCGCGCCATCCAGGTGATCGGCTGAGTGGAAGTGCGTGAAGCATCCCTCCCAGCGAAGGCCCGCAGAGTCCGCAATACGGCGCACATCGCCACCCCAGGTCGCCGCCTCACCGCACGGAAATCCGGCACGCCCCATCCCAGTATCGACCTCCAGGTGGAACGACGCGCCACCGGTATTCCCGAGTCCCGCGGCAAGGGTGTCGAGTTCAGCAAGGCTCGACACACAGAGCGTGAGACGGTGTTCGAGGGCAGTTTCCACCTCTGCAGGCAAGATGGGTGTGAAGACCAGAACGGGGATGGAAACGCCCAATGCCCGAAGCTCAACTCCCTCCTCTACCGTCGCGACGCCATATCCCCACGGATCCGTATGATCGAGTGTGGCAACCGCACCCTCCACACCGAGACCATACGCATTGGCCTTCACCATCGGCAGAATCCGGGTTCCAGAGGTCGCAGCCGCCGAAATCCGGTGCGCATTTCTGCGCAACGCAGCTCCGTCCAGCTCAACCCAGGCGCGATTCTTAAAATCAGTTGACATAGCCACGAAAGAAAGCGAAAACATAATGCCCGATCAAGGTCGGTTTTCCCCTATCCAAAAGGGTTTTCACCTATGAACGCCGGTCAACCACCTTTGGCCATCCCCGACTTCGGAGAATCCCCCCTCGGGAGGGCACTCGGGATGGTGCGCTACCTCAGGGAGCACTGCCCATGGGATGCGAGGCAGACTCCCGCGTCGTTGATCCCCCATCTCCTCGAAGAGGCGCAGGAAACGGCGGAAGCAATTCGAGCGGAGGCCTGGAGCGATGTCGAACTCGAGTTGGGGGATCTCATGCTGAACCTCGCGTTCCAGATCGTTCTCGGCGAGGAAAATCGGCGCCTCACCGCCGACTCCGTGATCGAGCGGCTCGAGGAGAAAATGGTACGTAGGCATCCACACCTGTTCGGAGGAGAGCAGGGTCCGGGCTGGGAGGAGATGAAGGCTGGGGAACGGGCGGCGGCCTCGTCGACGGAGGTGCTAACGCCGCAAGCCGCGTCGGTATTCGAGGGGCTCCCCCAGGGTCTCGATCCCCTGCTTCGAGCACACCGCATACAAGACCGTGTGAGCGGAGTTGGATTCGACTGGCGTGACGCCGCAGGAGCCCTGGCCAAGGCCCGTGAGGAGTTGGATGAGGTGGAGGAGGCTCTCAACGCGGGGGCAGCACAGGACAAGGTGGAGGAGGAGCTGGGAGATCTCTTGTTCTCCGTCATCAACCTCGTCCGGCTAGCTGGGAGTCACTCGGAGCCCACGCTCACACGCGCGAACCATAAGTTTGTCCGCCGCTTCGAACTTCTCGAGGAGCTGGCTCGGGAGCGAGGCATCGCGATTGAGGAGGCAGGCCTCGACGCGTTGGACGAGCTTTGGGACGAGGTCAAGGCTGGCGAGGAATCGGCTAGGGCTTCAATACCCGGCATCGACGTCGACGACGTTTAGGAGGGGCCTACCACCGAGAAATCGATCCAGGTTCTGTAGAATCAGGTCGGCCTCTCGCCTCCAGAAGTGGGGGGTCACAGCAGAGACGTGAGGACACACGACCACGTTCGGTAGGCTCCAGAGCAGACTCGTCTCTGGGAGTGGCTCCACCGTGAACACGTCGAGCGCGGCACCCCTCAGGTGCCCGCTCTGGAGCGCGCGGACGAGTGCATCCTCGTCTACCAACGATCCTCGCGAGAGGTTGATCAGGACCGCGCCGGGCTTCATGCCGCGGAGGGCCGCCTCATCCATCAGCCCGTCGGTCTCGCGGGTCGCCGGTGCAGCCACCACCACATAATCGCTCTCTGCCAGGAGCCGCAGAAGCGCCTCTGGCCCAACCCCCACCTCGGCGGCTCCCGCCTGGCGGTCGTCACTGCCCACGACAGACAGCGTCTCCCGGAAACTCCCTGACTCCCGCCTTCGCACCGCAATCACTCGCGCCCCCAATGCCGCTGCGCGGCGTGCGACCTCGCGCCCGATCCCGCCGAACCCGACGACGCCCACTGTGCTTCGCGAGAGCTCACGGACGGCGGGCGGGTGTCGATAAAACGCTTCGGTAGACCACACGTGGCGCTGCTTCATGGCGCTGGCGAAGTCCAGCCCGCGCGCAAAGTGGAGCATCATCCCGATCGCGGTCTCTGCCATCGGTGGTGCGTGGATGCCCGCCGAATTCGTAAAGACCACTCCCCCGTCTCTCATGGCCCCATGCAGCGACCCACCGACCCCGGCTGCCCCGGTGTGCACCCAGCGTAGAGCGGCCCCCGCACGGAGCAGCTCAGCTGACACCCCGAACCCCAGGTAGATCTCGGCGTCGGAGATGTTCTTGAGCAGTCCGGCCGAGACGCGCGTCGCCCCATCCCCCGAACCGTCGGTCTCTTCGTCGATAACGTGGAGTGCACGATCCGCCGGCAGCGCCGCGCGGATTTCGTGAGGCACCCATTCCGGCATCGCCCACACAGGCCGGTGGTCCTTCATATCGAGCACGACAGACGTCATGCGGGGGTCAGGGGTTGAGGCGGTTCATCAGGCGCGGGAACGGGATCAGCTCCCGGATGTGGTGGCGACCCGTGATCCACGCCACGGTTCGTTCGATGCCCAGGCCGAAACCGGAGTGTCGGAATGTCCCGTAGCGCCTCAGGTCGAGGTACCACCCGTACGACTCCTCTGGGAGTCCCTGTTCACGAATGCGTGCCAGGAGCAGCTCGAGGTCGTCTTCACGCTGGCTACCTCCGATGATCTCGCCATATCCCTCGGGCGCGAGCAGGTCGTTCGCCAGAACGGTGCGCCGATCGTCGGGATTCTCCTTCATGTAGAAGGCCTTGATCTCCTTCGGGTAGTTGTACACGAAGAGAGGCAGGTCATAGGCCTCGGTAAGGGTCGCCTCCTCCGGCGCCCCAATGTCGTCTCCCCACTCGATCTCCGTTCCGCCCGCTCTCAGGCGTTCGATCGCCTCCGTATAGCTCAGGCGGGGAAAATCAGGCTTCACGAGCTCGAGCTTGGAGGTGTCCCGTTCGAGGACCTTGAGCTCCTCCGCACACCGCTCGAGCGCCCGCTCCACCAGGTAGCTCACGAACTCCTCCTGAAGCCGCATGTTGGCCTCGGAGTCGGCAAAGGCAACCTCGGGCTCTACCATCCAGAACTCGGTCAGGTGTCGCCGCGTCTTGGACTTCTCCGCGCGGAAGGTCGGCCCGAAACAGTAAACGCGCCGGAAGGCAGGGCACGCCGCCTCAACGTAGAGCTGCCCAGTCTGGGCCAGAAATGCCCGCTCCCCGAAGTAGTCCGTCTCGAAGAGGGTTCCCGCGTGCTCGCCGATCGACCCGGTAAGGATCGGGGTGTCGATACGCACGAAATCGCGGGTGTAGAAAAAATCGTGAACCGCCTGCTCGACCTCGGCCCGCACCCGAAGGCCCGCACGCTGTATGCGCGACCTCAACCAGAGGTGGCGGTGGTCGAGCAGGAAGTCGACGCCGTGTTCCTTCGGCTGGATCGGGAATTCTGGAGAGTCCCCGATGATCCGAAATCCCGTGACGCCCATCTCCACGCCACCGGGCGAACGCGGCTCCTCACGAATCTCACCGATCAACGTGACCGAAGCCTCCTGACCGACAGCCTCGTGAGCCTCCCAGACATCTTCGGGGAGCTCTTTCTTCACGAAGACGCCCTGCACGACGCCGGTGCCGTCCCGCACCACGACGAACCCCACCTTACCGTGGGTCCGGGCCGCATCGACCCATCCGAGGACCGTTACCGTCTCCCCGACGTGCTCCGCGAGATCCTTGACCTCGGTGATCTGTGCTTCAGACATGATGATTTGCCGACATTGGGATGGCTGATTGAGCGGTGTACTGTAAACGAATCATCCTACTGTGAACAGTTTCAGGCGCTCCCCATATCGCCCATCCAGGAGCGCGGCCACCCTTTGATGGCGCTCCGCCTCGAGCAATACGTCCTCCTCGATCATCCTGCGAGCCCGGGATTGTGCCTGAATGAGGAGGTCTTCGTCCTGAAGCAGATCCGCGAATCGGAGCACGGGGTCACGTCCATGCTGTTGGGCGCCAAAGAGATCCCCCTGCCCTCGGATCTGAAGGTCAGCGCGCGCAATCTCGAAACCGTCGTTCGTGCGGGTAAAGATCTTGAGCCGTTCGGCGGCAAGCTCGCCGGGTTCAGCGATGAGGATGCAGTGGCTTTCCACCGTACCCCGACCCACCCGGCCGCGGAGCTGATGGAGCTGCGAAAGCCCAAACCTCTCGGCGTGCTCGATCACCATCACAGACGCGTTGGCCACGTCGATTCCGACCTCGATGACCGTCGTGGCCACGAGCACATGGATCTTTCCGTCGAGAAAGGCGGCCATGACCTCGTTCTTCTCGGCACTCTTCATCTGACCATGTAGTAGCCCGACTCGCCAGTCCGGAAACACCTCCTCCTGAAGGCGTTGCTGCTCCTCGGTGGCGGAGAGGAGGTCGACCTTCTCGGACTCCTCGACGAGCGGGTAGACGACGTACGCCTGCCGACCTTCTTCGAGTCGGGCTTGGACGAATGAGTACACCTCATCTCGCCGTCCAGGGTAGCGCAGCGAAGTTCGAACCGGCGTCCGGCCAGGAGGAACCTCGTCGAGGACGCTCAGGTCGAGATCGCCGTACATCGTCATCGCCATCGAGCGTGGAATCGGAGTCGCCGACATGATCAGCGTATCGGGCGAGGGGTCCCGATCCCCGAACGCCATGCGCTGTCGCACCCCGAAGCGATGCTGCTCGTCTACGACGACGAGCCCGAGGTCGTCAAAGTCTACACCCTCCTGGATGAGCGCGTGCGTACCCACGACCAGAGAAGGCCCTCCATCTGCAATCGCCGCTAGCGTCCCCCTGCGGTCCGAGGCGGAGAGCCTGCCGGTCAGCAGGTGCACCGCCAGACCCAGAGGCTCCACGAGCGCCCTGAGACGTCGGGCGTGCTGCTCGGCCAGGATCTCGGTGGGAGCCATGAGCGCCGCCTGGGAACCGGCCTCGAGCGCCAGGAGCATGGCGAAGAGGGCCACGATCGTCTTTCCCGATCCCACGTCCCCCTGAAGGAGCCGGTTCATGCGCCGTGGGGAGGTCATATCCGAATAGATCTCGCGGAGCACGCGCGCCTGGGCATCCGTCAAAGAAAATTCCAGTGCCTCGTGGAGCGCCCGGATCAGCTCGTTGGTGCGGGCGTGCTGAATCCCGGGCCGCGCAAGCGTGTCCCGATGGCGGGCCCGGGCCTGGACCAACTGGACGAAGAACAGCTCGTCGTAGGCGACCCTGCGCCGACCGGCGGCGGCGTCCCCCAACGACCTGGGCCGATGTAGTGAAGTCAGCGCATCCTTCAGCGCCGGGAGCCCCAGACCCTCTCGCTCCTCTTTAGAGAGGTATTCCTCTTCGACCACCTGATCTAGGAGCACGGTGAGGTTCTTCTCGAAGATTCCCCGTAGCACCCACTGGGGAACCTCGTCGCTCGCCGGGTAGGCGACGAACACGTGGCCTGCCGCGAGCCTGGAGCTCATCTCGTCGCTGGCTTCGGGAGAAGCCTGGGCGCCGTCGTCTGTCTCCACCGGAGCCCGCTCGAGGACGGTGAACTCTCTGGGTTGAAGCTGGCGCCCATGACGGAACTTCACCGGGCCCTGGGCGAGGAGTGTGTCCCCCTCCGAAAGCTTCCGCTCCAACCAGGGCTGTCCGGGCCAGGACACCGTGATCATACCCGACTCGTCCTGCAGTACGGCCTGGAAGATCCGCAGTCCGGAGCGGGTCGGCAGCACACCCTTGCTCCGGATTCGCCCCACGATGGTCGCGTCGGCTCCCACCTCCAGGCCCCCGATGGGTTGGAGTGTGGTCGCGTCGTCATAACGCCGCGGAGTGTGGTACAGGAGGTCCCGAGCCGAAAAAATCCCCATGCGCCCCAGAGCCTCCGCTCGCTTGGGACCCACCCCCTTGAGGAACTGGACCGGACGATCCAGTTGGAAGAAGCTCACTCCCCAAACACCCCCTCGATGAACTGCTCCGGATCGAAGACCTCGAGGTCGGTGACTCCCTCCCCGCGGCCCACCAACTTCACCGGCAATCCGAATTCCTCCTGGAGGGCGACGACGATGCCGCCCCGCGCGGAGCTGTCCATCTTGGCAAGCACGATCCCCGTGAGATCAACGGCGTCGGCAAAGGCGCGGACCTGCGAGAGTGCGTTCTGGCCCACAGTAGCGTCGAGGACGATGAGGGATTCGTGCGGCGCGCCCTCCACCCTTCGGGCGATCACACGCCTTACCTTCTTCAGTTCGTCCATCAGACCGGTCTGCGTATGCAGACGACCCGCCGTATCAATGAGGACTACATTGATCCCCCGCGCCTCAGCTGCATCGAGGGCATCGAAGGCAACCGATGCGGGGTCACCGCCGTGTTTGCCTCCCACGAACTCAACCCCGATCCGGTCAGCCCAGGTGCGCAGCTGCGCCACGGCTCCAGCGCGAAAGGTGTCTCCCGCGGCCACCAACACGCTCTTGCCCTCCTCCCGCAGCCGATGGGCCAACTTCGCGATGGAGGTCGTCTTGCCGACCCCGTTCACTCCGCACACGAGGTACACGGTCGGCCCCGATTCGGCTGCCGCCAGATACGCATCACGCGCCGGCTCGAGGATCGCGGCTACCTCAGTCCTTAGAGCAGCCTTCATGTCGAGGCCTGTGCGCACCTTGCCCCGACGGGCGAGAGCCTCGACCCGGTCGGTGAGCCGAAGCGTCGCCGCGACCCCAAAATCCGCACGGATAAGGCGCTCTTCGAGCGTGTCCAGCGTCTCGACATCGACACCCTTCACCGCGACCCGGACGTCGGTCAGCGCCAGATCCACGGCTCGGCGCCACAGACTCCGCTTCTTCTCTGGTTTGTGCTTGAAAAGCCGCGCCATCACTCGACCAACATAGTAGGTGGGTCCTCAAAGTCCCGGACACCGACAGCCCAAGGTCCCGGAAGGAATCGATTCATGCGTCGACAGTCAACGAAGTCCCCGTCTCCGGCGACCGATCCACTCGAGCGACAAGAGGACCAGCACCAGGAGGTAGGGAAACGGGTGGGTCCTGATCGGCCGTCCGAGACCCCGTGCGCGCTCCCGGATCTCGCGGCTGGGGACACGCTCCAACGTCGCGGGATCGACCGCGGCGTAGAGAAGATCGTCTGTGAATGCCTCGACTCCGATTCGGCCAGCTGAGAGGGTGTCGGCGCCGGACTCCACCAAGAATCTGAAGTCACCCCCCGGGAGGGCCCGGGTGCGGAAGCCCCCCTCTGGGCCGACCACCACCGTAGTGTCGAATCCGTCCTGCGGGGGGGAGATCCGAACACGGAGTGTATCCCCGGGACGGCCTGGGGCGCGCCACACCACCGGAACGCCAGCGATGACGATATTCGACGCCGGCGCGACGCCGGCGCCCAACGAGGTTGGATCCTCCCTCAAGATCCATCCGACCACAGAAGCCCAAACGCGCCGATAGGCGTTCCGGTGCTCGCCGTCTCGGAACGCCCATCGCCAGAATCCCTGAGCAACCGCGACCGCATATCGCCGGCCGCCGGCCTCTCGCAAGACGATGGCTGCCTCAGGAGCTCCTAGCCCCTGGCGCTGAACCACGAGGGGAGCCCTGGGGTCGGGCTCGAGAAGCGGCAAAAGGCCGGAGAGCGGGGGGAGCCCGGTAAAGGCGATGCCCGTCAACTCGCCCGAAAGCGGAGAGGGTGGTGGATCTGCGGGCGCGTACCATTCGCCAGGCTGTGGCGCCGTGCCAACTACCCCAGCGAGCGCGGCCCCCCCGGCGTCCTCCGCCAGTACCAGGGCTCGAGGCGCCGTTTGAAGCAGGCCCAGGAGCCACTCGGGAGGATTGCCAGAGAGCCCGTGGACAACGAGAAGCGACGCTCCCGCCGCTCGTTCGCGGACCTCCCCCTCTTCCACCGGAGCGGCCTGATCCGCAACGGACCCCATTGGGAGGAACCGCCCATCCGCCAACGCGAGGTAGCCACGGGCGGGAAGCCCGCTCACCTGCGCGAGCACAGGCAGAAGAAACCGTGGCTCCCAGTCGGGTTTGACGGACACGAGTACGATCCCGCCAACCTCGTCGGCCACCCGGACGATCCCGAGGCGGGTGTCATCGCCCGCAAAGGCATCTCCATCCATACGGATGGTTGCAGAGTACAAGACCGCACCCTCTTCGGCTGAGGGGGGGAGCACGAAGGGGATCCGCGCGTCACGCCCGGCTGGGGGGAGCCCCACCCGAACCGAACCCACGAGTCGGCCCTCTTCACGAATCTCGACGGTAAAGGAATCCGCCGCGGCCTCCGCGACGTGTACGACCACCTCAGCCTGGACCGAGTCGCCCTGGTCCAGGACCGCTGGCACCTCGAATCGGGCCAACCCAGCATTCGGAATGCGATCACCCACCTGTTCCACCGAAACACCGAGCCCGAGGCGGTCGAGCGCCGCCAGCGCCCCGGACGGGTCCTCGATTCGGAGATCTGACACTACGGTCACGGTGTTCACTCCGGCCTCCGCTGCCCGGTTGAGCGCTGGCGCGAGTCGACTCGACGTCATGAAGGGCGTCACGGAGTCGAGAGCCGCAGTCGCGATTGGCTCGATGCCGTCCCCGAAGAGCACGATTGGGGTATCGTCACCGAGCGTAGCCACCGCGCGTTCCACCGCTTGCTGCCACACCTCCACACCGCTTGAATCGACGGCCGCCAGAGAACTCGATGCGTCCACGAGAACCCACGAGTCCGCACCTCCGGCAAGGTCACGAGCCGGGAGCCGCGGATCGAAGAGAAGGAGGATCACCAGAACGAGGATGCCGCTTCGAAGGGCCGCCAGCCCGGCGCGCCCTGGCACGGGGAGCTCCCGATGACGATAGACCCAAATCGTGCCCGCAACTGCAACAACAGCGGATACCACGAATCCAAGCCAGGATCCCGTCACGGCGTTTCCTTACGGAGATCGGCGAGAGACTTCATGGGAGCAGGACGGCCTGTGGGCTCAGTCGAGCCCATCCGGGTCTGCGAGACGAGCGTCGGGGTTGGAGCGAAGACGCGGCGCCCGATCGAGCAGTGCCAACCGAGGCATCAGCGCCGCCTGCCAATCCGCCCAGCTGTCCTGGGGAACGGGGTCCCCTGCAGGCAGCTCGATCGTGAGCGGATCCTTGGGCACGCCCCGCTGCCGCAGTTCATAGTGGAGATGGGGGCCTGTGGCCAACCCAGTGCTCCCCACGTAGCCCACGGTTTGTCCCTGCGCCACCCGACTCCCAACCGAGATTTTTGCGAATCGGCTCAGGTGCGCGTACCGGGTAACGAACCCGTTGGAATGGCGAACCTCGACGAGGTTTCCATAGGTGCTTCCGTTCTCCCTGCGCAGCACGACACCATCCCCGGTGACCATCACCGGCGTCCCCGAAGCAGCCGCAAAGTCGACCCCACGATGAGCGCGCCAACGCTTGAGAACCGGATGATATCTCGAATTCGTAAACCGACTCGAGATCCGGTACCGAAGCGCGATGGGGCTCTTCAGGAAGGCTCGCCGGACCGATTGACCGTCCAGATCGTAGTAGGTCCCCTTGCCGTCTCCGTTGGGATCGAAGTAGAGCGCATGGTACGGACGATCCTCGTTCACCAACTCGGCGGCCACCACCGTACCCGTTCGCATTGAACCGTCGGGCCGTACCTGCCGCTCGAAGGCGAATCGGTAGGTGTCTCCCGAACGAATCTGGCGCACAAAGTCGATCTGCCACTGGAAAATCTTGTCGAGCGCGTCGATGAGCTTCGCGCGATCCTGCGGAGGGAGCCCCTCAAGTGCGGGATTGCCCACCACCGCGTTCCAGAGCGACGACTCAATCCTACCCGAGGCGAAGACGGTGTCCACCCAGACCGGGGTCTGCACGAGCGAGGACTCCCATCCGATCTCAGAGCGGGTGAGGCGAATGGTCTCGTCAGGGTTCAGCGTCACATCGACGCCGCGGAGCACCTCTTCTGCCCCGGTGAGCCACCGGAAGGTGATCTCAGTCCCTGGGCGCATCCGGCGAGGGCTGGCCTGCTCTCGAAACGAGAGGAGCAACAACATTTGCTCGTTCGCCGAGAGACTGGGGGTAAGGAGCTCGCCGAAAGTCTGGCCCGAGGCGAGCCCGAATGTCTCGAGCCGCTCCGGGGGCGACGCATAGATCGGCTCTACCAGGCCAACGTTGGGCACACCACTACCCAACGCGCGCCACGCGATCAGAACGATCACAATCGCCAGGACCGACGCCGTTCTCCCCGTTGTCACCATTCTAGACTCTCACCCATCTAGCTCCTCACCTGCTCCCATGTCGGTTGCACCCCCCACACCTACAGTATACCACCCGGAGATGCCGATTTCACCACAGCCGCCCATCGGGGTCCACACTCCCCGAGTCAGCTGAGGCCGGGCCTTCGCCCAGAAGCCACCCCCATCCTCTTCGATCAGGCCATCCCGATCAGTCCATCTGCCTGCGAATGAATGTCGGAATGTCCAACTCGCCGATCTGCTCCCTCGTCACGACGCGCTGCGGCGCCCTCGCGAAGGGGACGACATCGACAGGCACGGCTGAACCTCCAGCCATCGCCATGCGTGGCACGGTCTCGAGCGGCGTGGTTTGCGCCACAACCCGTTCGATCATCGGCTGCTGCTGAACGACCGGCCGCCGAAAGTCGGGGCGGAGCACGATGTCCTCAGTGCACGCGCCCACATCGGACTCAAACCCGGTGGCGATCACCGTCACCCGAACCTGACCCTCCATCTCGGGATCGTGAACGGCTCCGAAGATGATCTCGGCCTCGTCTCCGACCTCTTCCTGGATGATCGTGGAAATCTGCTGAACCTCGTCGATCGCCAGGTCCATGCCCCCTGTGATGTTGATGAGCACGCCCTCGGCTCCCCGGATGGAGAGGCTGTCGAGGAGCGGCGATGAGATCGCCTCCTGCGCAGCTTCCTGAGCCCGGTTGTCACCCTCACCGAAGCCAGACCCCATGAGCGCCGGCCCACGGCAGGACATGATCGTGCGCACGTCGGCAAAGTCGACGTTGACCTCGCCACTCACTCGAATGAGGTCACTGATGCCCTGCGTCGCGTGGAGCAGCACCTCATCGGCCTTCTTGAGGGCGTCTCGGAAACAAGTCCCCTTCCCGACCACGGAGAGCAGGCGGTCGTTCGGCACGATGATCATCGTGTCGACGGTACGCCGAAGCTCGGCGAGGCCCTGTTCGGCCTGCCTCATCCGCTTTTTCCCCTCGAACGAGAATGGGCGCGTAACGATCGCGATCGTCAAAGCTCCCATTTCTCGCGCGATCTCGCCAATCATCGGAGCACCACCCGTTCCGGTGCCTCCACCCATCCCGGCCGTCACGAACACGAGGTCCGCCCCTTCCAGGGACTTCCTCACCTCGTCGGCGCTTTCGGCGATCGCCTGCCGACCGATCTCAGGTCGCGCACCGGCCCCGAGCCCACGGGTCAACTGCTTCCCGAGCTGGATCGTCACCTGCGCGCGAGACCCCTTGAGGGCCTGCGCATCTGTGTTTGCAGAGATGAACTCTACGCCCTCGAGGTCTTCGTCGATCATGCGGTTCACAGCGTTTCCGCCGGCACCGCCGACCCCGACGACCTTCATTCGAGCGTTTGGGAGTGGCATCTCCTCGAACTCGAAGATCATCATGTTTCCGTCTCCTTATCAAACGTGGTGTGTGGTGTGTGGATCAAAAGAATTCCTTCAGCCAGGCACCTGCCCTGGATACCAATCCGGACGTCGTGGTCGACGCCCCGCGGCCCGTTCGCGCGTACCGGTCCATCCCATAGAGCACGAGGCCGGTCGCCGTTGCGAACTTCGGACGCCCAACCGACTCTGCGAGCCCGGTGAGCCCCTCCGATGGGATTCCATAGCGTACCGGAGCAGCGAAGACGTGCTGGGCAAGCTCCAGCGTCCCGTGGAGCGCCGACGCGCCGCCCGTGATCACGATTCCCGCACCCAGCCGCGAAAGGTGACCGTTCGCCTCGAGCCTGCGCTGAACGAGTCCGAACACCTCGTCCAGGCGCTGTTCGATCACATGGGCGATCAGCTCGCGGGCCACGTGCCGCTTCTGTCCTGGGGATGGCCCAGGCATTTCGACTGTTTCCTGCGGATCGACCAGCTGCGAAAAGGCCACCCCGAAGGACTCCTTCGCCTTCCGCGCTTCGGCAAAGGGGACGGACAGGCCCCGGACCAGATCGTTGGTGACGGTCGTTCCTCCGAATGGGAGAACGGCCAGGTCACGAATCTCTCCGTCGAAGTACACCGTCAGGTCCGTCGTGCCGCCGCCCATTTCGAGCATCGCCACACCGACCTCCTTCTCGTCCTCCGTCAGGACTGCGCGCGCCGCTGCGAGCGGATCCGAAACGAGCTCCTGGACCCGGTAGCCCGCCCTCTGCACCGCCTTGCGGATGTTGTTCGCGGCAGAGGTAGAGCACGTCACCAGGTACACGTCGGCTTCGAGTCGAATTCCGCCCATCCCGACCGGGTCCTTCACCTCTCGCTGATGGTCCACGCGGTATTCCTGTGGAATGGCGTGAAGCAGCTCGCGGTCCGGAGGAAACGCAACTGCGCCGGCAACCTCATGTACGCGCTCCAGGTCACCACGCGAGATTTCATCCGCGCCTACCGCGACGACGCCCAGCGAGGATGAGGCGGAAACATGCTCGCCGTCGATCGCCACGTAGACGCGGTCCACTCCGCAGCCCGCCATCAGCTCGGCCTCTTCGAGGGCTTTGCGCACCGACTCGGTGGTCTCCTCGATGTTCGTCACGACCTGCTTGATCCCCGAGCTTCGCGCCTGTCCCACGCCCAGCACCTTCAGCTCACAGTGCCCGCCCACGTCACCCACGACTTCGGCGATCACCGCGCAGGTCTTGCATGTCCCGATATCCACACCCGCAAGGAGGACCGTGCTCATGGCGCCGTCCTCCCCAACTCGGGCACGTCGCTGGTTTCATAGCCGACGACGATCTGATCCTCGTACCTCAGATCGATGACACGAGGCCGCACGCCTCCGCGGCGTGAGACAGCGTCCTCAAACACTTGGATGCCCTCCCTGAGGCGCCGGGGCGAAATCGGTGCTGTGAAGCGGAATACCAGCTCCTCCCGGCCGATCATCATCACCACATCGCCCTGGGCGTCGAGCCGCAAGGCAGATACTGAGGTCCTCATGCGGATGTCGAATTCGGCGATTCGGTGAGCTTCACGAGCCAGAAGGCGAAGCGCCGCCGGCTCGGGACGCCCATCAAGCGCAACCGAAAGCGGAGGCCGCAGGAGGGGTAGATCGAGGACACGCACCGCAGGATCGAGCGGAAGGATGACCCCGTGCTCGTCGACAGGCTCGAGCAGGGGTGTCGCAACCAGCCCCACCGGAACGCGCTCCTCGATCCGGATGACGATCCGGTCAGGCCAGCGATTCTCGATCGTCGCCTTTTCGATGAGGGGGTGAGCCTCCACGGCCCGCTCCCACCCCATCACCTCACTCCAGTAGCTGAAGCCCTCTGGAAGCGCTGCCGCCTCAAGTACATCATCCCTGCTCACAAGATCGCCGCCCAGGACCTCGACTCGGTGAATGCGGAAGTACTCCACATCCTCGAGCGAGGTGAGAGCGTGGCTTGTAGCCCAGGCCACCGAGACGGCGAGGAGCGCCCCAATCAGGAGTTGGCTCATACTACGCATGTGCGCGCACCCCCAGCCGAGTCGCGGCTTCACGAGCGACGGACTCAATCGACCCCGCACCCAGAGTGAGGAGCACGTCCCCCTCCTGCGCATGATCCGCGAGCGAGGCTGCTAGCGACCCAACGCCGGCGTGGTAATGGACTTCGACTCCGGCCTGCTCTACCTCACGGACGATCAACTCTCCCGTCACACCCGGGATCGGAGCTTCCCGAGCCGGGAACACGTCGGTTACCCAGACGACATCGGCACCCGCCAGGGCAACGCCGAACTCCCGGGCAAAGTCACGGGTCCGCGAATAGAGATGGGGTTGGAAGGCAACCACGAGGCGTCTTCCAGAGAATCGAGTCCGCGCCGCAGCGATCGTGGCTTCGACCTCCGTCGGGTGGTGCGCGTAGTCATCCACGAGCTCAACACCCTCTACCTCTCCGAGCGTCTCGAATCGACGCCCGACCCCGCCGAACTCGTGCATCCCGCGCTTGATCGCCTCCCATGGGAGGCCAAGAGCGCGTGCGGCAGCCGCTGCTCCCAATGCGTTCCGGAGGTTGTGGAGGCCCACGATGCCAATCTCCAGGGTCCCCTCATCACATCCGTCCTCGATAGCCCGGAATCGCGTCCGCGAACCACCGGTCTCTAGCTCGACGGCGCGGAGTTGGGATCCAGCATTGAGTCCGTAGCTGTACCCGCGGCCTCCGAGCGCCGGCAACAGGCGGCTGGCCTCGAGGTCATCCCCGCAGACGACAACCCGCCCCTCCACCGGCACCTTCGACACGAAGATCTCGAACGCCTCGATAACGGCGTCGAGCGACCCGTAGGTGTCGAGGTGGTCGGCCTCGAGGTTGGTCACGATGGCAACCGCGGGTTGAAGCGAGTGGAACGAGCGATCGAACTCGTCGGCCTCCACCACAAACAGATCGCTCCCACCGGCCCGGAGGTTGCCACCCCAGGAGCGTACGGCACCTCCCACGAACGCCGTTGGATCCAGGCCTCCGGCTATCAGGAGCTCGGCGGCGATTGCAGTCGTGGTCGTCTTCCCATGGGTTCCGGCGACCGCTAGTACGGTCCCCTCGTTGACGACTGCCCCAAGGGCTGCAGCCCGCTTGAGAATCGGAATGCCCCGTTCGCGGGCCGCGACGAGTTCAGGATGATCTTCGGGGACCGCTGCTGTGACGACGACGGTGCTCGTACCCTGCATGTGGGCGCGATCATGCCCCTCGTCGATTCGCACTCCCATGGACCGCAGCCGATCCGTCGACGCCCCGGGGCGCAGGTCGCACCCTGTCACCGAGCGCCCTCTGTGCGCGAACAGCTCAGCCAGCGCACTCATGCCCGCACCACCCACGCCCATGAAGTGCACGGCTCCGGAGATTGGCGTGTTGCTCATGACGTCCCCCCGCGCATCAGGGGAAGGAGGCGTGCAAGGTCTGCAGCGATGTCGAGGGCCGCAGAGGGCCTGGCACGCGAGAGCGCAGCGGCGGCCATCGACGCCAGCCCCTCCTCATCGGATAAGAGGTCGGTCAGGATCCGCCAGAGGGCCTCTGCGCTCGTGCCCGCCTCGTCCGCAACGATGGCCGTACCGGCTGCCTCGAGCGCATCGGCGTTCTTCGCCTGATGCCCTGCAGCCGCTGTGGGGAGTGGCATGAGGAGCGAGGGAAGACCCGCAGCCAGGAACTCGGATGTCGCCATCGCCCCTGCTCTACTCACCGCGAGGGACGCCAACGGGAGAAACCTCGGCATGTCTTCGATGTACGGGACGACGTGTAGCCAATCGGGCACATCGAGGGCTGTGACGGTGTCACGAATGCTCTCGAAGTGGCGTGGGCCCGTGGCCCACAGGATCTGCACCTTCTGCGGGCACGACCACCCGCCCTCTGCGATCCCCGCAGCGCACTGGGTGAAGATGCCGTTGAGTGCGGCTGATCCCTGGCTTCCGCCCACCACCAGAACGAGGCGACGGGTCGGGTCGTATCCGGCCTCGCTCAGCGCCCTCGCCCGATCCCCCACCTCGGGGAATGGTCGGATCGGATTTCCATGATCGATCACGACCGACCGCGCCGCCCGCGGGAGGTGTGCCGCCGCCTCCGGGAATCCCAGATGAATCTGCTGGGCCCAACGAGAGAGCCCCCTCGTCGTCCAGCCTGGGAATGCGTTCTGCTCCTGAATCGCGAGCGGAATGCCCGCCAGGGCAGCCATGACGCCGGCCGGAGCCGCAGCGTACCCGCCGGTCACGACCACCAACTCCGGGCGCAGCCGGCGAAACAGGGCTCCGGCGGACGCCAGGGAGCGGAAAAGCGCCGGGCCCACCCCAAGATTCTCGAGGATTCGTCCGCGAGCCACGCCGCGCACAGGCAGGAGCTCGTGCGGCACACCCCGATCGGGGAGCACCCGTGCCTCGATCCCTCGGGTGGCTCCGACAAAGAACGGCTCCACGTCAGGGCGAAGCGCAACCAGTGCATCAGCCAACGCGAGCGCTGGGTACAGATGCCCTCCGGTTCCCCCACCGGCGAAGACGACCGAGCGAGACTCATGCACGGTCCCCCCCGAAATACCTGCGCTCGCTGGTGCGGGCGATGGACATCAGAATCCCCACGCCGGCGAGCGTCACAAGAAGGTTTGAACGACCGTAGGAGATCAACGGGAGCGGCACTCCGGTGGCGGGCACCATCCCCAGGCCCACCGCCATATGGAGGACGGCCTGGAGCCCGATCATGCCCGTAAGCCCGACCCCGAGGAGCTGGCCGAAGAGGTCCGGAGCGCGCGATGCGACCCGGAAGCCAACGAGAACCAGCGTGCCGAAGAGGAACACGGTGAACAAGACGCCGAGGAATCCCCATTCCTCGCCGATCATCGCGAAGATGAAGTCGTTGTGGACCTCAGGCAGAAAACCAAACTTCTGCCGTCCCTGCCCGAACCCGACTCCGGTGATTCCGCCTGAACCCAGCGCAATCATCGACTGCTGAACCTGAAACCCGGCCCCAGACGGATCCGATGAGGGGTCCATGAAGGCGAGGAGCCGCCGGACCCGAAAGTCCGCCGCCAACTGCAGGGCAAGCACCGGAAGGCCCGCGATTCCGAGGAAGACAAAGTGTGCGATCCGGGCACCCGCGGCGAAGACGATCATGGCTCCCAGCGCAGCGACGACGAGCGTGGTGGACAGATCGGGCTCGAGCGCGATGGGAAGGAGCACCAGACTCCAGACCACAAGAAACGGAAGGAGTCCGCGCCGCAGAGACCTGAACTTGTCCTGCTTGCGTACCGCCATCGAGGCGGTCCAGATGATGACGGCGAGCTTCGCCAGCTCAGAGGGCTGGAAGGACACGCCGAGCCGCAACCACCGGCGCGCGCCGTTGATCGTGGGGGCGATCGCCTCCGTGCCGGGCAGGATCAGGACGACGAGGAGCACCCACACACCCACGAGGATGGGCCATGCCGCCTGCTGCCAGATCTGGTAGGGGAGCCACGCGAGGACACCCAGCGCTGCCAGGCCTGCTGCAGCCCCAATAGCCTGCCGCAGCACGAAGAAGTGGTCGGGCGCGGCGGCCCGCTGGGCGATGTAGGGACTCGCAGAGTAGAGCGTCACCAAGCCGAAGCTCACCAGGAGCAGCGTGGTACCCAAAAGGGCGCCCACCTCCCAGCCTCTCCCGATGCCGACGTCGGCGTGGGCCACTTCATGCTGCGGTGCCACATCTGTGCTACGGGGCATCAGGCGTTTTCACCTCCCCGTCCACGCAGATGAAAATCTGCCAGACCGCGGAATGCATCTCCGCGAGCCTCGTAGTTCTCGAACATATCGAAGCTCGAGCAGGCGGGAGTGAGGACGACTGCGTCGCCGGTAGCGGCCTGGTCGGCGGCGTGTTGTACCGCGCTCTCCAATCCCTCAGCTCGGTGTATGGGAACCACTCCCTCGAGGGCTGCGGCTATCCGATCGGCCGCCTCACCGTAGAGAATGGCGACCTTGGCCGTGCCGCCGAGAGCCTCCGCCAGGGGAGCGAGATCCTCGCCCTTGTCCCTGCCGCCGAGAATTACGATCAGCGGTCGGTCTAGACTCTCCACTGCAGTGCACGCCGCAGCGACGTTGGTAGCCTTCGAGTCGTTCACCCAGAGGATTCCGCCGGCCTCGCCGAGGCGCTCCATCCGGTGCGGAAGTGCAGGTGCCGTGCGGAGCCCGCGAGCGAGCGAGGCGGCGTCGGCCCCAGCCAGCCGGGCCGTCAGCGCCGCAGCGAGTGCGTTCTCTACATTGTGCCGGCCGAGTAACGGTAGGGCCTCGACCGAGATCAGGTACTCCGGGCCTTCACCCACATTGAGGGTAAGCACCCCGGCCTCCACGTAGGCTCCCAGAAAATCGTCACCCGGCGTAACGGAAAAGCGATACCTCGAGCCCGGAGCATCACCCGCCAGAGCCTCCACCTCGTCGTCCTCAGGCAGCACCCACCGCGAGGCAGGGCTCGCGTTCTGGAAGAGACGCGCCTTATCGGCGTGATACGCCTCCACATTGGGATACCGATCGAGATGATCTGAAGCCAGGTTGGTGACCACCCCAATCTCCGGATTCAGCTGGTGAACTCCGGCCAGCTGGAACGAGCTGAGTTCCAGGACGTACCACGGTGAATCCGGCTCGCTCATCGCCAGCTCCGACGCCGGCGGTCCGAATGCCTCTCCCGTATTCCCACCGAGAGCAGCCCGGATGCCGGCAGCCTCGAGGAGGTGCACGGTCAAGGCCGCGGTCGTCGTCTTCCCGTTCGTGCCTGTCACGGCGATCAGTGAACCTCGGAGGAACCGAAAGGCGAACTCAGGCTCCGATATCCAACCGACGCCTCGAGCACGGAGATCCCGTAGCACATCAGCGTCCGGGGGGATTCCAGGGCTGGCCACCACGGTTTGCGACGCCGCGATTCTCTCCACATCATGGCCGCCAACCTCGACGTCCGCTCCAAGGGCTCGGAGCTCATCTCCACGAGCTGTAGTCGTGGGGTCACACTTGATGTCAGACGCATAGACCCTGCCTCCTTTGGACAACGCAAGCCGAGCCGCAGCCATACCGCTGGCTGCGAGCCCGAGCACCGAAACCGTCTCGCCCTGCAACAATTCGTCGACCGACCGATCGGCCTCTGAGATCACCATTTACGTCCTCTTTCACCGGATCTTCAGTGCGCTGAAGGCCACCATCGAACACAGGATTCCGGCAATCCAGAAGCGGATCACGACCTTGGTCTCAGGCCATCCAAGCTGCTCGAAGTGGTGGTGAATCGGCGCCATTCTGAAGATTCGACGTCCAACCCCCGTCCGGCGGGCGGTATAGCGGTAGAACCCGACCTGCAGAATCACCGAGATGATCTCCACGACGAACACGCCGCCGACGATCACGAGGAGGAACTCAGCCTTGAGCAGAATGGCCATCACACCCAGAGCCGCCCCGATCGCGAGTGACCCCGTGTCGCCCATGAAGACCTCGGCAGGGTGGGCATTGAACCAGAGGAACCCCAGGCAGGCACCCGAGAGGGCGAGCGCAAAGATCGTCAGCTCGCCCGAGCCAGGCAGGTAGAACAGACCGAGGTAGCTGGAGCTGTCTACGCGTCCCACCAGATAGGCGAAGATCCCAAAGGTCGCCGTCGCAATCGCGGCCAGTCCCGCCGCCAACCCGTCGAGCCCGTCCGTCAGGTTGACCGCATTGGAGCTGCCTGACACGACGACCGCGACGAACACGACGTAGAGCGGAGGCCAGAACCAGAGAGACCAGTTCGAGAAGAACGGAACCATCGTCCGCGACGCATCGATCGGGGAGATTGGGTGGAAGATCAGAACGAGCCCAAGCGCGACGCCGAGAATCAGCTGACCGATCATCTTGTACCTCGCTACCAACCCCTTGGGGCGGCCCTGGATGACCTTCAGATAGTCGTCCATGAAGCCGATTCCGCCGGCCCAGATCAGCGCAACCAGGGTGAGGACGGTGTACCAGTTGGTGAGCTCAGCCCAGAGGAGCGTCGAGATCGCGGTCGACATGAGGATCAGCACGCCGCCCATGGTCGGTGTGCCCGCCTTCTCGAGGTGGGTCTCCGGACCGTCCTCACGCACCACCTGTCCAACGCGCATCTTCGTTAGCCACCGGATCGTCAGAGGGCCGAGGACGAAGGCGAGAAGGAGCGAGGTCACCAAGGCGCCAGCGGCACGAAAGGTGATGTACTCGAAGAGGTTGAATACGATGTGGAGGTCGGATAACTGAGGGAGAAGGTGGTAGAGCATCAGCAGCCCTCCTCCACGCCAATGTCCGCCACACCAAAGTCCGCCTCGAAGCGATCGAGCATCCGTTCGAGTGCAACGCCGCGTGACGCCTTGAGGAGGATCGTCTCATCCCCTCCAAGCGTGGGACGTAGCGCCTCGTATGCAGCGTCCAGCTCGGACTCCACGAGCACCGCTCGGGTTGCCGTGGAATCTGCCACGTTGGCAAAGGCACCGGTCGCGACCACGCGGTCCACATCAGAGCCTACCGCGTAGTCGAGGACGCTCCGGTGAAGCCCTGCTGCGAGGTCGCCCAACTCGAGCATGGAACCAAGAAAGGCAATCCGCGGCGCACCGGGCTTCATCGAGGCAAGAACGTCGATCGCCGCCCTCATGCTCTGCGGATTGGCGTTGTAGCAGTCCACGACCAAGGTCAGCCCGCCGATCCTACGCAGTTCACCCCGCATGGCACCGGGAGGCACGGCGCTCACCCCGGCTGCGGCTGCGGTAGGGGCCACGTCGAGCGCCTCGGCCACCGCGAGCGCGAGCAGCGCATTCCCTACTACGTGACGCCCAGGAGCCTGCAACTGAACCGGCGCGCCACGCCAATCGAAGCTCCAGCGTCCATCAGAGTCGACACGGGGATCGACCGGCCTCAGGTCGGCATCCGCGCGCTCACTCCACCCGGCGATCCTCACCTCGGAGCGAGCCTGTCGTGCGGTCGCGGGGAGTGCGGGGGGCTCGTCTCCCACGATCGACGAACCGTCGGCGGGCAACGCACGGAGTAGCGCGAGCTTCTCATCGAGGACACCGTCCAACGATCCCAGCCTCTCGACATGCGACTCGGACACGGTGGTCACGACTCCCATGGCCGGCTGTGCGATCTCGCAGAGGGTGGCGATCTCCCCGGGCTCCGAAGTCCCCATCTCGAGGACGACGACATCGACGTCCGAAGGAGTTTCGAGGAGCGTGAGGGGGAGACCGATGCGGTTGTTGAAGTTCTCCGCCGTCGCGTGGACGCGAAGGGACCCCGAGAGCGCCGCCCTTGTCAGCTCCTTGGTGGAGGTCTTTCCAGCCGACCCCGTGATACCGACGACCGTAGCGGTAAGTGCCTCACGTCGCACGCGAGCCAGCTCCCCCAGCGCGACGAGCGTATCGTCGACGATGTAGAGCGACGCCGCGTCCACTCCCTCGACGGCTCGCGACACCACGGCTCCAAGTGCACCACGCGCCATCGCCTGGACGACGAAGTCATGACCATCGAAGCGTTCGCCGGGCAGGGCCACGAAGAGACAGCCCTCCATCTCAGACCGGCTGTCGGTCGCGATGGTCCGAAATTGACGCTCGTCGGGGAGCCCCGGTGGGAGCCCCAACGGAGTGCGCACGAGGTCGCCGGTCCAAACGAACGGACTCATGAACCAGCCACCTTGCCAGGCGCCGCGAAGTAGGCATCAACCACCGCCCGCTCATCGAATGGCCGCTTTTCGGTTCCGATGATCTGGTAGGTTTCGTGCCCCTTCCCTGCGAGCAGGACCAGATCTCCAGGCTCAGCCAGCCCAAGGGCGTGGCGGATGGCCGCTTCGCGGTCGACGATCTTGTGGAGACCACTGTGCGTGACTCCGCTGACCACGTCGGCGACGATGCTCTCGGGATCTTCGGTCCGGGGATTGTCTGAGGTGACCACAATCGTCTCTGCATGCCTCGAGGCCGCCGCACCCATGAGAGGCCGCTTGGTGGCGTCCCGATCGCCGCCGGCGCCGAACACTACGATCAGGCGACCTTCGGTGAGGGGCTTCAGCGTCCGAAGCACCCGCTCGAGCGCGTCGGGCGTGTGCGCAAAGTCAATGACCACAGGGAATGGCTCCCGAACCACCCGTTCGAGGCGCCCGGGGATCTGGGGAGCTTCCGACAGCGACTCGGCTATCGCGTCCAGCGACATGCCGGCCACCAGGCCGACAGCGGCAGCAGCCAGCGCATTCTCGACATTGAAGCTTCCAAGAAGCGGGAGGGTCACCTCGGCGTTGTCTTCTCCTCGAACCAACCGGAAGTCGGTTCCACCCTCATGGGCACGGCGACGGTCCGCCCGCACATCGGCGCTGGATGCATGCCCGAAGGAGAGCGTCTCGTGTTCTGCGAGCGGCAGCCCCGCCCAGGCCGGAGCGTCGTCGTTCACGACCACGACGCCATCTTCCTTGAGGAGCTCGGCCAGGTGAGCCTTCGCGCCCCGGTAGGACTCGAGTGACCCGTGATAGTCCAGGTGGTCCTGGGTGAGGTTCGTGAACACCGCCACATCAAACCGCACGCCGTCGAGCCGGTGTTGGTCGAGTGCGTGTGATGACGCCTCGAGCGTAATCGACTCGTACCCGTCGTCCACGAGCTCGCGCAGCCAGCCGCTCATCTGAGCCGGACCAGGCGTAGTCAGGCCTTCGCTGCCCAGTCTCGCAGCCCCGTCGCGCTCCACGAGTCCCAGCGTCCCGATCGAGGCCGCTGGTCCTCGCTGATTCAGGATGTGGCGAGCGAGAAGAGCGGTAGTGCTCTTTCCGTTGGTGCCCGTCACGCCCACCATGAATGCGTCCTCCCACGGGGAACCCATGACGGCATCCGCCGCAATCGCCGCGGCACGACGTCCGTTCGTTACCTGGATCTGCGGTAACCCCACCTTCTGATCGACCTGCTCCACAACCGCCGCCACGCAGCCTGCCGCAACCGCTTCGGTCAAGAAGGTGTGCGAGTCGACGTCGTGACCGGCCCACGCGAGGAAGAGGTCGCCGGGCCGGACACTTCTGGAGTCCTGGGAAACCCCCTGTACGACAACGTCCTCCGAGCCAGGAGCCCCCTCAGCGAGGCCCGCGGCCCGGAGGCGGTCGACGATCGTAGAGAGGTGAGCTTCGCGTCTAATCATCTCCACGCCCTTTGCGGGAACGCAGAATGATCGTGTCACCCCTCACGACGCGGGTACCGGCTGATGGAACGCTTTCCAGTAAGGAGCCCGAACCCTCTACGGCCACCCTCAACCCGAGGGCATGGAGCCGCCGGGCCGCCGAACGAAGTGAGAGCCCTTCGAGGTCGGGCATCGGGAATACGCCCCCGAAGTTCTCGGGGGGGGACTCGACTGGGCCGCTATCCGCCCTGCCGGTCCCGAGCGATACGAAGGTGCCTCCGCGATTCTGTGCGGAGGTGTTGGTATTGCGGGCAGCGCTTGCCCGTGCAACCCGAGCGAGCGCCTCCCGATTGAGCGGCGTCTCACGGGCGGCGAGGATGGCCTCGAGCGTCGCGCGGGTGACCGGCGCGGCAACCGTACCTCCGTAGTACGCGCCTTCGGGGCGATCGAGTCGCACCATGATCACCAGTTGAGGATCCTCAGCCGGGAAGAATCCCGCGAAGGAGGCCTGATAAGCGCCAGCCTCATACCGTCCGTTGGTACCCATCGCCCGAGCCGTCCCACTCTTTCCGGCAAGGGTGAAGCTCGCCATACGGGCTCGAGTACCGGTTCCCTCCTCGACCACGTTCACAAGGACACCCGCGATCTGCTCGGCGACATGCGCCGAGACCACCGACCTTACCTCTCGCGGCCCCCTTCGCTCGACCACGTTTCCGTCCGCGTCGCGGACTTCGAGAACCAGGCGCGGCGCCATGAGTCGGCCGCCGTTCGCGAGAGCACCGTACGCCATCGCCATCTGCAGCGGCGTGACCGAAATTTCGTATCCGATGGCGAGCGAGGCCGATGACTGACTCGTCCAGTGCTCCGGGCGACGCAACACGCCGGACGACTCACCGGGTAGCCCCACTCCAGTGGGTGCTCCAAACCCGAAGGCCCGCAGCAGTTGGTAGTGGTCAGGGGCCTCAAACGCCTGAGCCGCGAGGGCCACGCCCACGTTGGACGAGACTTTCAGCGCCTCCCCCAACGTCATGACCCCATGCCTGCTCGAGACGTCACGCAGGGTGCGTCCGTTGAGCTCCAACACCCCATCGCCGGTGTCAATCGAGTCGTCGAGCGATGCCAACTTCAGGCTGAGGAGCGACGCGACGGTGAATGGCTTGAGAATCGACCCGGGCTCGTACGGTGTGTTTACCGCAGAGAGCACGCTCGTGTTGCCCTCGCTGATCGAGACCATCGCCAGCACGTCGCCGGTGTTGGGGTCCGTGAGCAGGAGGTCTCCCCCCCTCGCACCCGTTTTCTCGATCGCTTCCCACAGGGCTCCCTGCGCGATCTCCTGAAGGTCACGGTCCAGGGAGAGCACAACCTGCCCTCCGGAGCGCGGTGTCTCCACCATCACAGACTCCCCCGGGATGGCGTTGCCGTGACTGTCTCGGGCAAAAATCTTTCGTCCGGGCTGGCCTCGAAGCACCTCGTCGAAGGCCTGCTCTATGCCCCCGAGTCCGTCACCGTCCCGAACCGTCCCGAGGATCCCGCGCGCCAGCGTCGTCTGCGGGTAGAAGCGCCGCAACTCCTGCAGCACGTGGACTCCACGAACGCTCCGGAGCGCCTCCCGCACCGCGACCGGGTATCGCCCCGAGAGTACCCTCCAGGGGGAGTCGGCGCGGGTTGAGCGGCGAACCTCACGAAGGCTGAGCCCCAAAGCTTCGGCGACGCGGCGCTCCGTGTCGTCCAGGTCACGTAGCTCCCGGGGAGCGACCGCCACCTGGTAGACCGCATGCGTTATCGCGAGCTCGACGCCGTCTCGGTCCAGGACGTTCCCGCGGGGCGCGTTCACCTCGACTGAGGCGCTATGCTGCTGGCCGGCGAGCGCCCGCCATTCGGCGCCCTGCACGATCTGGATCTCTGCGGCCCGCGCGAGCAGAAGACACCCTGCCCCGAGCCAGCCGAACAGGAGCACCCGTCGCCGCGCCCGAATCCTTCTCTGAACCTTCTCGACGCAGATCATGATGCCTCCCGCGGGAGGAAGATCATCTCGTCGGTCGCAGGGACGTGCATGCCCAGATGCTCTCGGGCCTCAGCGATCACCCTCCGCCGGCTCCCGAGGTACTGAATGGAACGCTCCAACTCACCGATCTCGGTGCTGGCAAGCGCCGCCGCGCGGGAAACCCGGTCTAGCTGGGCAAAGGCTTCCAGGGCCTGGCCCTGACGCCAAGCGACCCCGCTCAGGGCGGCTAGCATCGTCGCGACGCATAACGCTACCTGCACGGCAGGCCCCGCGCTGCGCCGCCTCATGCCTCGAGCCGCTTCCATGCCCGCAACCGTGCGCTCCGGGCGCGGGGGTTTCGGGCGGTCTCGATGTCACCCGGCCGAGCGACGTTCCTCGTCAATACGACGCCAAGCGCCTTGCCGCGGCACACACACACCGGAAGCCCCGTTGGGCACACACAGGAGCGACTCCACTCCCTGAAGGCGCGCTTCACGATTCTGTCCTCCAGAGAGTGGTACGAAATCACTACCAAGACACCGCCGGGGCGGAGGGCATCCCTGATCGCGGGTAGGGCGCCCTCGAGAGAGTCCAATTCTTGATTCACCGCAATTCGTAGACTCTGGAAGATCCGTGCCTTTTCCTTGCCGTTCGGCGGCCGGCCAAAGACCACTGCCATCGTCTCAACAAGATCCTCGCTCATCGCGAACGGATGCTCGGTGCGGCGCGTTACCACCTCCGCAGCCAACCGCCGGGCCCGCGGCTCCTCACCGTAGGCGCGAAAGATGTGGAGCAGCTCGTCCTCCGGGGCTTCGTTCAGGATTTCTGCAGCATCTCGCGGCGATGCCTTACCCATGCGCATATCCAGAGGAACGCCGGGTCGGAATGTGAATCCCCTGCTGTCGGCATCGAACTGGTGGGAGCTGACGCCAAGATCCAGGAGCGCGCCCGCGAGGGGTGCCTCTGAGGCCGCAGACTCCACAGCGTGATCGAACCGCGACTGAATCAGTCGAAACCGACCGCTGAAGGGCGCGAGCGTCACCTCCGCACGCGCGATCGCCTGCTCATCGCGATCCACCCCTACGACGAAACACTGTGGGCATCGTTCCAACAGCGCCCCCGCGTGTCCTCCGCCCCCGAGCGTGCCGTCCATGAAGACGCCCTCGTTGCCGTCCTCCAGGAGGAACTGAAGGACCTCCTCCACCATCACCGGTTCGTGGTAGGAAGGCATATTCACGTCCGCGTTGGACTCAACATTGTTGAGGGCCATGAGCGCCTGACCCATGACCTAGCCAAACACCTGGTCCGCAAACTGCTCGAACTCCCCTGAGGGATCTGCGACTGCGCTCTCGAACGCCGTCGGATTCCAGAGCTCCACGCGGTCGATGTTCCCCACCAGGAGGACCCGACCGTCGAGTGATCCCGCTTCAACGAGCCAATGCGGAATGAGAATCCGGCCCTGTTTGTCCGGCGCGACCTCGACCGCCTTGGAGGTGATTGAGAGAATCTCATTCCACGCCTCGGGCCGACTCCTGCGGAACTGGAGGAGCTTCTCCTGCGTCGCCGCCCATACCTGCTGGGGGAAGAGCGTCAGGGCTGGCGCCTTCCATTGGAGTAGAACGAACCGGCCGTCCTCCTGCTCTCGCCGGAAGGCGGAGGGGAGGCTGACCCGTCCCTTCTGGTCCAGTTGATATTCGTACCTGCCCAGGAAATTCATCACGTAAGTGGCATTTCGTGGGTAAGAGTGGGGCGAAGTGGAGCGCGATAGGCCAAGATACGACCCCCCCAGGGAGTCCACAAGGGTGTTCAGGAGGGTATCTTTTCGGTTTTCCTTCGGCCTCGTCATTCAACCAAATCGCTCATAAACCCACGTCTTACAGGGATATACGGCGTTTTCGTGTTGTTTCGGGAATCTCCATTAATAGAGAAAAACTGTGGCGATCCGTCGCCAGAAATGGGCTCCCCACTCTTCCCCACATGAAAGCGTGGGGGACAGAAGCAACGGGGCCGGGCGACAAACGGAGGGAATACAGAAACAGAGAGGAGCGTCGCTTGATGATCAGCTCCTGGATCTCGATGTACTGCGTTGCGGCATCCAGAAAGTTCTCAAACTGCTCGGCACTGATCTCGCGGCCCTGGCTCGCGAATGGCCGCGCCGCACGGAACAGGTTGATGGCCTGTCTGAAGAGCGGCAGCGCCCGGTTGGCGGTCGCGAGTGTCTCCGGCTTCTCCACAATTCTTGCTCTCTGGTAGATCGCATAGCCGTGCCAGAAATCCAACCGCGGACGCTCCCTGTCGTTTACGTCAAACCCTTTGGCAGCCGTAACCCAGACAACGAACTTCGAGAAGTCCTTCCGCTGCGGCGCAATGAATCGGCGGTGTGCCGTTGCGAAGATCTGGTTGGCAGCAGCCTCAGCCGATGTCCCGTTCGCGACGGCCATCTCCAGGGCAGCCACCGCCCCCGCGAGGTCGTCACTCTGGATGAGGAACGTCCCCAGACGGAGGTGGAGCTGTGAGTAGTTAGGATCGATGGCCTCAACTCGGCGCAACGCTGCGATGGCCTCCGGAATGCGATCTTGCCGCTGGAATGCGTCTGCCTGAAGCGCCCAGAGGCTGGCCTCTTCGGGATGGGTCTTGAGCGCACCGTCGAGGAATGCAACCGCCTGCTCTGTGTCCCCGAGCTGCAGGTAGGCCGCCGCGACGTTACGAACCTGGGTCGGCTCGGCGTCGGAGCCCTTCTCGGCGAACACCCGCTCATACGCGGCGATCGCACGGCGGTACAGGTCCCGAACCTCATCGTTCAGCCCATCGCTCCCGTCGAGCGCCGCCTCCTGGCGAACCTGAGTCGCACCCGCAAAGGCAAAGTTCCCCAACTGCTGGTAGAAGTCGATGTTCGTGGAATCCTGAGCCACCCCAACCTCGATGATCCTCATCCCGCCGAGGGGGTCACCCTCCTGTGCAAGATCGTAGGCCACCCGCATACGCACCGTGGCGTTGTTCGGATCGAGCGCGAGGTACTGCTCGTAGTAGTCGCGCGCCAGCTCCTTGTCGTCGAGCTGCACGGCGAGGAATCCGCCGAGCATGAGCCCGTTCTGGTGGAACGGCTCCGCCTCGAGCACAGTCTGAATCTCCGCAAGAGCCTCGTCCAACCGCTCGAGGTTCCGCAGCACATCGGCTCGCACGTAGCGCACGCTGATCGACCCAGGGTTCAACGCAAGAGCCCGGTCGCAGCTCTGCAGTGCACTGCCCCAGTTCTGGCTCTCGAAGTACTGGCCACACGACGTCGCGGCGCGTGCCTGCTCGGTAAAGAGCGCGAACTCCTCAATGATGTGGGCCGCAGCCTGCTTCTCCTGCTTCTCTTCGACACGGAATGGCTCAACCTCGAAGACCTCTCCGGTCGGCACGTCGACGAACTGCACACCCGTGACCTCGAAGACCTTCCTCGAAACCTCGGTGTACGTCGCGCAGAGAACGACCTGATAGTTGCTCTGCTGCGCGAGCTGACGAGCTCGGATGCAGGTGAGCTCGTCCATGTCCATCTTGAAGCGGGAGAGCGCGTCCTTGATGTCATCCTTATCGACAGGAGCATGCGTGTTCAGGTTGTCGATCTCTTTGCGGAGCTCTTCCGCGAGCTTCTTCCCGAAGTTGTCCTTGGTGTCTTCGTCAGCGGGCTGGAAATCCGGGATAAGTACCCGAAACCGGCCGGTCACATTCTGCTGAGCCGACAACCCGTTCCCGAGCGGTGCCAACGCGACGATAGCGGCGGCGGCCGTAAGTAAACTCAATCCACGACGAACAATCATGCTTCCTACTCCCATGGGTAGCGTCCCCAGCTTCGGTTCCATCCGCCGTGTCCAGTCCGGCGCACGCCCTCAACTGTCCTAAACCTCTTCACGACCCGAAGATCCCGCTTTAAGGTCACGAGAGCCCAAAAAGTTAGACCCTTGCAGACAGATGTACAGACTTCAAGCAATAAATACTCGTTATTTGACCAAATCATTACATCTATCAAGCAAACGGTCCGTCGAATTCCTCCATCGCTACCCGCATACTTCGCGGTACCGCGGTCGCCCTCCCCGTCCCGTAATCGAACCCCACCTGGATGGATTCTCCGGTCAAAAGGCAATCTCCAGACTCGGAGAGCACCTCGTATTCCATCTTGAAAGTCTTCTTGCCTACCTTGGAGACGCGCACACCCACGTCGAGTACCGCCGGGAACAATACCCGTTGCAGAAACCTCACGTGAATGTCTCCTAAAACGTAATTCGCGTCCTCGGGGTTCCCCAATCCAGTCAGTTTCCGGAAGTAGGCCCACCTGGCCTCCTCAAAGTAGACCAGGGCATGGGAGTGATGAGCATGCCCCCCCGAGTCGATGTCCTTGAAGCGTACCGTCACCGGGTGGCGGAAACGGAACAGGCTACCTGAGGTCACAAAATACACTCCACATCTCGGGCCAGGACTGGCCACCGCACCACACGATGACACCGCGATCGAGATACCCGCCCGACACTTGGGGTTCCCAGCATGATCCACCCCCGTGGGCCTCCCGCAGCCTCCAATGGGTGACGTAACAGAGCCGGCCCGCGCCCCCTGAAGGACGCGGGCCGGCATGGCCAATACAGCGTCGGCGTATCAAAACGCCATAATCTCAGCCACGAATCAGACGAACGCTCCCTGATCCTGTATCGATATGGATCTCGCCACGACCGTCACCCACGGTGCCCACAACGTGGTCACGCGAGGCACGCCGGATCTGAACCGGGAAGTCGAGATCGATCCCTCCGCTTCCGGTCTCGATTTCGATCTGGGCACCCATCGATTCGGGCACTGTAACCGTAACCGATCCCGAGCCGGTGTCGATCTCGAGCATCTCGACGTCGGTCAGAAGCTCTACTGTGATCGAGCCGCTTCCGGTGTCCAGCGAAACCTCTTCACTCCGCAATCCGTCCAGGGTGATCCCGCCGGAGCCGGTATCGATCTCCACGCTCTCTGCAGCGATGTTCGCTCCCTCTACCCCACCGGAGCCCGTATCCACAGACAGCTCGCTCCCCGCTATGTCACGGAGTGTGACCGATCCGGAGCCGGTATCCACGTTGAGATCTCCCTGCATACCGAGCACCTCCACAGATCCTGACCCGGTATCCACGATCAACGATCCACTCATATCGGTCGCTGTCACAGCACCGGCGCTCGCGTCGAGCCGGATATCCCCATCGAGCCCTTCGGCTTCCATCTCGCCCACGCCGAGGTACAACGAGAACTCGGTACCCGCGGGAACCTGAATTTCAAGGTCGGCCCACGCTTCGAGGCCGCCACCGGAGCCATGGATCTCAACTCGGTCTCCTCCGCGGCCACCGTCACCGAAGGTTCCGTTCGCACGCACACGAATCTGCGTCTGCGACCGCCGTCCCATCTCCTCATACACGATCTGGTCATCGGGGTACACGACGCGAAGCGTCTCGCGGCCCCCGACCTCACCGACCTCTACGCTGAGGCGCTGAGCATCGCTCCCTCCACGCGTTACACGCACCACTACCTCAGAACCGCTCCCAACGGTGATGAGGGCCTTTCCGGCGAGGTTATAGATGGCGACCTCGTTCCCGGAAACCCGAAAGGATTCCTGAGCCTGAGCATCGGTCGTCGCGAAGGCGCCAGCACCAACCACCAACCCGGTCGCCACTGCAACGCTAAAAGGTGTCCATTTCATTTTTGTATCTCTCTTGGTCTTAATGAATTCGAACGGAGCCATTGACGGTCTTCAGCTCCAGAAGCGGGCCACCCGCGCCCAACGATCCGCGGGCACTCCTTCGAGAGACCCTCCCCTCCAACGAGAAGGGCAGATCGGTTTCGATGCGGCCATTCACCCACTCGGCCCTGACATCGGCATCCAGGTCGTCCGGCACATCGAGGTCGATGCTGCCGTTCACCGTGCTGAAGCTCAAACCCTCTGGGCTCACCGCACCCATGACGGCTTCGATCGACCCATTCACAGTGCTCGCCTCCGCGTAACCCGCGGTCTCGAGTTCGATGCTGCCGTTCACCGTCGTGGCGAGCATGTTGGCCGTGAGCGCTATGGCCTCGACCTTCCCGTTCACCGTGCGTCCATGAAACCGCACACTTGCGGGAACCCGCACATGGAAGACGACCTTCGTGTCGTTGTCCTTGACGCTCATTCGTCCCTCTGACCCGGGACCACACTCGTTCTCGGGCTTTCCGCGAGGCGTGGGATAGACAGCGCACAGCGTCACGCCCGCGTCGTGCTCGATTACCACGATCCGGACCTCGGAGACATCGCTCCGGCGGGATGTCTTCACCGCCCGAACCTCAACCTCACTCCCATCGGTCGCCTCGGCGATCACGGCCCCGTTGATGCCCTTGATCTCGATGATCTGACCGTCTTCCAGCTGGGCGCTCCAGGTAAACTCGTCTACCTCCTGAACCCCCTGGGCGAGGTACCCGCGCGAATCAACGTCCCGTTCGATCCGGGCCCCCGCATTATCGATCCATCGCAAGACCACATCCGTTACACGGTGAGCGAGGCGATCTGCCCTGAAGGCAAACATTTCGGCCCTGAGAGCCACACGATTCGCTCCACGTGTGAGCCGACCTTCACGCTCGTGACCCTGCACTACCAGCGTGGCACCCACCCCCGCCGTCATGATCATGGTCAACAATACCACCCGTCCCATTCTCCTCATCATCATCTTCCTCCCACCATTGTGACCTCAGCGGCGCTGAGCCCTGTGCAACGTGATATCTCCATCGAATGCGGCGAGCATGATCGTCGCACTCCCCTCACCCAACCTGAACTCCAACCCTCTCCCGGAATCCAGCCAACTCAGCTGAATCGGAAACTCACTTTCGAATTCGCCTCGATACGTCGATACAGAGACGACTGCATCGACCTCACCGACCGTCCACACATTCACATCGCCCTCGTGGGTCGAAAGCCGATACTCTCCTCCGGAGAAGATCTGACCCTCGAACTCGACCGACCCATCCACTGTATTGGCCGTCACCGACTGGGCGCTCATGTCCGTCATCGTGATCTCACCGTCGGAGGCCTGGATAGCCACCACCCCGGCCAACCCCGACACCGTCACATCGTCGTCGAGCGTCACCAGGGCGAAGGTCCCATCCCCTCCGAATACCTCGATCTCCCCCTCAAGCGTGCTGACCGAGATAATGCCGTGGACATCGGTCAACCGGACATCGCCTTCGAGGGTCTGAATTCCAAGCTCCCCGCGGGTCCCTCGCACATCGATCTCGAGGTCCCTGGCTTCGATCACGACGCCCATCCACGAAGGCACCGAAATTGAGTAGGAGGCCCTGCGAGCCCTGCGGAGTCCATCCTCGGCACCGATTCTGATCTGGTTTCCCGACCGCTGCACACTGACCGCCGTCGCCGAACCCTCATCCACCCGCACGCTGACCACATCTCGGTCCCACGCCCTTATGTGGACTTCCCCGAAGAGGTTTGAGATCGCGAGATCCTCACCGCGGTCGACTGCGAACGTGGTGTCCGGAATCGCCATGGCAGGGGTTCCGCTCAGCGCAACGAGGAGAAGCAGCGACGAAACCATCATGTGGCCGCCTGAACGACCTGTGCCGCCTCACGTAGGTACCCGACCTTTCGTTCGAGTTCCTCGGCTAGATGTCCCTGAAGGAACACGCTCGAAGGGTCCCGCACGAGAGCCCGACGCGAGTCGTCGATCGCCCGGTCGATGATCTCCAGGTTCTTCTCCAGGATCCGCACCGTATTCTCTGCAAGTTGTTCCCGATGCTCCTCCAGCACCTCCTCGAATGCAGCCACCTGTTCGTCGAATCCAGCGATCTCACCACCGTCCGACACCAGTCGCGCCACCGGGCTCTGTACGCCGGGGGCCAACGTGGCGCCCGGCCCTGCGGGCTGAAACGCCAATGCACCCGCGCCGGATAGGAACATGAGAGCCACCGACGCGGCGACGAGTTGGGGGATGGTCAGCCGCACGTGCCGCCTGAGCAGACCTTCCTGGGACCGTGTCGCGAGCCGATCGCGCAGATCGATCACGGTGCCGGCGTGCGCGGTGTTGTCATCGTGCGCGGTGTCGGGGGCAGAGGCACTCATCCGCGCAAGGATCCCAGGCCACAGGTCGCGGTCAGGGCCCCAATCCGGGAGCGTCGCACCC
Source organism: Gemmatimonadota bacterium (assembly GCA_036679625.1). Classification (GTDB taxonomy): domain Bacteria; phylum Gemmatimonadota; class Gemmatimonadetes; order Longimicrobiales; family Gaopeijiaceae; genus JAZDDA01. Next base: position 138,829 of record JAZDDA010000190.1, read on the forward strand.
GCCTCGCGGACGCTCTTGAGCTCATCGCGCACGCGGGCACACTCAACGCATCCCTGGAGGTGCGCCTCGATGGCGGCCGTGTCCTCTGCGGAGAGATCTCCGTCCAGATGGTCGGAAAGCCGCTCAATTACATGTGAATCCATAAGACTCATCCTCAGGAAAGCCGCTCGCGCAGGAGCATGCGTGCTCGATGAAGTTGTGATTTCGAGGTCCCGGTCGTGATGCCCATCATTCCGCCAATTTCCTCATGCGTGTACCCCTCTACGTCGTACAAGACGAACACCCGCCGCGCTCCGTCGGGGAGCAGTTCGAGGGCCGATTCCATGTCTATCGCCCACTCGGGAGTCACCCTCCGAGCCGGCATCGCCTCGAGCAGCCCTTCGCTGGCGAATTCTCTCTTCTGCCGCTTGCGTTGCTTCTCGCGCTGGCTGAGAATCAAATTCACGGCCAGGCGATGGAGCCAGGTTCCAAAGGTTGAATCACCCCTGAACAACCCGAGCTTTTCCCACGCCCTCACGAAGATCTCCTGCGTCAGGTCGTCGGCCATGTCCTCCCCCGCCATCCTCCGGGCGAGGCTGTGAATCCTCGAGACCTGCTCTCTGTACAGTCTCTCGAAAGCCGCAGTGTCCCCATCGGCCGCGAGGCGAGCGTCACCGGACTCAGCGGACATTGCCGCACGCCATTCCAGTCGAATCGCCCTGCTCCAATGGTCTTGGTCCAGGTGGTGTTCGCCACCCAGCTATGGGTCTATGAGTCCGCGCCTCGGGATTTCGTGTAATTGGACAGATGATGTCGCCCAGGGGTTGGAACCGAGTGTTGAACCGAGTGTGGATGGCGCCATTGCGTTCCGATGTCTGGAGATCCACCCTTTGAGTCATTCGTCGATTCACCCTACCCGAGTTGGTGACACACATGGGCATCCCCCTACTCGCAGCACAGACCCCGATCATGCCGATCGACCTTACGGCACTCCTGGCGGTCTTCATGGGCATCTCCGTCGTTCTCATACCGGTCCTTGGGCTCACCGCACGCTTTGCCCTCAAACCTACGGTAGAAGCGGTCACCAAGTTTTTCGAGAGTCGCGGCTCCGACGAATCCGTCAAGATCCTCGAACGCAGGATGGCGCTCATGGAACAACAAATCGAGTCCATTGAGAGCAACGTGCGCCACCTCGTTGAGATCGGCGAGTTCCACAACCAGCTCGGTCCGGGGACGTCTTCTGACCCAAGAGCGGTCGCGCCGCCGGAGAGCCCCGAGGGCTGACATGGAGCTAGCCCCCGGGGTGGTCCAGATCATCGCCCACAGGGGGTTCAGTTCGAGGGCGCCCGAGAACACCCTGGCTGCGATCGGGCTAGCCCTCACCGCCGGTGCCCGTGCGGTGGAATGGGACATCCACGTCGCGGCGTGTGGGACCGCGATGGTGTTCCACGACACCGATCTGGAGCGAACCACCGACGGTTTCGGTCGCCTCGATGAGCACACCCTCGCCCAGCTGAAGAAGCTGGACGCCGGAGCTTGGTTCTCACCGGAGTTCAGAATCGAGCGAATCCCCACGTTGAGTGAGGCCTTCGCGGCCGTACGAGGACACGTAGATCGCGTATACCCCGAGATCAAGGGCTACCGGGAGTCCGCAGATCTGGCGCAGATGGTGATGGTGGCTCGTGACATGAAGATGATCGAGACCACTACCTTCATATCGATGGACTACAAGGCGCTGGAGGTGATCAGGGCCGAGGATCCCGACGTGGGTCTCGGGTACATCGTCGAAGATGAAGCCCGTCTTACGACCGCGTTCAAGCTTGCCGCTGTCGATCGGCACTCCGTCCTGGATCTGGATTTTCGTATCGCGCTGGCACACCCCGAGTTCCTCGCCAGAGCCTCAGACGAGGGGATCCCCATTGTGGTGTGGACCGTCGACGACCCGACTCAGGCCGATCGGGTCAGGCAGCTCGGCGTTTCTGGAATCACGACGAATCAGGTTGAAACATTGCTCGACTGGACTGGACTCGGTACGACCTGAGGCAACCCGAAGGAGAAGCGGGCGCCCTTGCCCGGAGTGCTCTCCACAGAGACCACTCCACCATGTGCCTCCACAATCCCCTTCACGATCGCCAATCCCAGCCCAGCGCCCTCTTTGCGCGATGCCTTCCAGAAACGGTCGAACAACCGCACGCGATCCTCTTCTGAGATTCCAGGCCCCTCGTCCGATACGGAGAGCACGACCTCGTCGCCCTGCAGTTGGGCGGTGACGTGGACGGTGCCCCACTTGGGAGTAAACCGCACCGCATTCGAGACCAGGTTCTCGAGCACCTGAATGATGCGGTCCCGGTCGGCGCGCACAGGCATCAAACCCTCTTCGGCGTCGATGCGGACGGAGACGTGGCGCTCCCTTGCAATACGACTCATGATCACCGCCACCTCATCCAGCATCTCCGTCACCTCGACGTCCTCGGGGTTCACAATGAACCGTCCCGCTTCGATACGAGCGACGTCCAGCATGTCGCGGATGAGCGCACCCATCCGCTCGGCGGAGCGATGAATCGCCTGCAGGTGCTCCCGCTTTCGCTCCTCCGGAACCGGGATCTCCAGCAGCAGTTCGGACGCCGCTGAGATCGTACCGACCGGGTTGCGAAGGTCGTGCGACACCACGGCCATGACCTCGTCTCGTACCTCGACCGCGCTACGGAGCGCGGCCTCCGCTTCGCGGACGTCGGTCATGTCCGTCAGGGTGAGCACGGCGCCGCGCACGGTGCCGGACTCCGTGATCGGCGTGGCTGTCATCTGAACCGGAACGGAAGACCCGTCCTGTCGCCACGCCACGGTGTCCGGAGCGACGACGGTTTCACCCGACGAGAGGGCCTGCGCGAGCGGCGTCGCCCCCCGCGGCGCCGGCGTGCCGTCGGCGGCGGTGTGGAGCACCGTCTCGTGCACACGACGCCCCTTCATCTCCCCAGCCGAACAGCCGAGCATGCGCGCACCGGCTTCGTTCAGGAAGGTGCACCGCCCGTCGGGGTCCACACCCATGACTCCATCCGCCGTCGCCCGCAGCACCGCCTGGACCTCGCGTCGGGCATCGACCGCATCCCTTCGCCTCAGCTCCTCCTGTCTCGCGAGCTTCCTCAACGCACGGGCCAGGACTCCAATGCCCATGATGCCCATGAGCGCCGGTATCATCAGGGCAAGCCGAACGCCGGCGTTGATCCTGGCCTGGCTGTCGTCATCCCTCACCGCTCGCAGAAGCTCCTGGTCATGCGCGATGGAGAGCCTCCGCCACGCCGAACCCGCAGCGTCGTAGAGTTCACGCTCATCGGTCATCTGACCCGCGAAGGCTTCGAAGTCTGTGGATCCGAAACCAACGCCCATGACGTCGGCGTGATGGATGTGCCATTCCTGGGTCACGTTGAAGAACTCGAGCCACTGCAGAGAGTAGGCGCGGGAGAGCGCCTCGGCGCCACTCGCCAACTGCCGCATGTAGGCGTCCTCACGCGCACGGTCCTCGCGAAAGTTGGTGCGGGCCTCGGGGTCACCGGTGTCGACATAGCGTTCGATGGAGGCCATCTCGGCGCTCTGCGAGAGCCCCAGAAGGCCGAGAGTCCGCTCGGCAATCTCGAGCGTTGCAATCCCTGTCCGCAGCGCCTCGGTCCGGCGGCTCAACAGGGGGGGGACGATCACCAGAGCGGACAGCGCAATCCCAAGTAGAGCGAGGCTGCCCCACAGCACCCACGGACTCTCGTCCCAGGTACGCCGCCCTTCCGTGTCATTACCTCTCGCCATCGGTGTACTCCGCTGATCGGCTCCCGCCAACCCCTAATCGCTCACGCCCGAGTCCTCATACACACCAGACTCTCCGAGTATTCGCTCCTCCACGAGATCCGCTAGTGAGGCCGCGAGTCCCTCATCACCGAACTGAAGCACCCTGCACTCCGCAACAAAGGTGGGATCATCGGTGACGACCGTGAGAAAGAGCTCGGCTCCCTTCGCCCTGGCATCGTAGAGCGATCGGGGGTGCGCCGCAGGACGGTGCACCTCGATCTTCGGGAAGGGCTCTCGTTTGTATCCCTCGGCCACGACGATGTCGACGCCTCCCATAAATCGCCGTATCACCTCGGCCAGTGGTAGCTCCCCGTCAGGATCCCACTCCCCCATGACCGCAAAGTCGTCCGGTCCGGCAAGCACGACGCGCTTCGCGCCACCCTCGTGACGAAGCCGGTAGGAGTCGGTACCGGGCGTGTCGAGCCGGAAGTTGTGTCCGTGCTTCACGATCCCCACCCGGTGGCCTCGCGCAGTAAGTTCTGCCACGAGTGCCACGGCCACGGAGGTCTTTCCTGAGTCCTTCAGCCCAACGACACACACCGTGGGTGTCAGCGAATCAGGAGGCATGAACGTCACCGTCCGTCCCACATATTCTCGAACGGGAGGTCCTCCATCGCTCCTCGGCCTCCTCGACCTCGGCCTGTGTGTTCACGTTGAAGAAGACCTCCTCGTGCGTTCCAAGCCCCCGAAGCAGCTCCGCGGGAGTAAAGCGTGCTTCGACCTCGGTGAGACATCCCTGGACAGACCATTTCCCCTCTTTCCTGCGGCGCTCGATCACCTCCATCACCTCGACCCCATAAACTCCGCACAGAGGCTCGCGTCCGGAAGGCCCTGCAGCCACGAGCACGCCCGAACCCCATGCGTCCACGAGGCGTCGCACTACCTCGGCGCTCACGAAGGGCATATCACATCCCAGAATCGCTACGCCGGGAGCCCCTACTTCTCGCGCCCAGCAGAGCGCCGTGTAAATGCCGGTGAGGGGCCCCTCCCCCGCCCGCACATCGGGGCGTGCCGGCACCTTCAGGGCGCGCACGATGCTCTCGTTCCCGGTGATCACGACCACAGGCGAGCAACTCCCCGCGAGCGCGTCCACCGCGAGACTGGCCATCGGAATCCCCGCGAACTCTACGAGCGCCTTCGGGCGCCCGAGCCGTCGGCTCTCGCCCCCAGCGAGAACGGCACCGAGTAGCTGGGGCTGCCCCCCCTCACCCCGTGAGTCCACGAATTCGCTCTGCGCCGGCGTAGACATTGAAGCCGTCGGTGTGCGTGAATCCAACGAGCGTGATGTTGAACTGGCTGGCCAGGTGAACCGCGAGACTCGAGGGTGCACCGACGGCAACGACCATCGGGATTCCCGCCACGAGAGCCTTCTGGAGGATTTCGAACGACGTCCTGCTGCTGACCATGAGGATGCGGTCGCTCGCAGGAACTCGGCCCTCCAGGATTTCATGGCCGATCACCTTATCTACCGCATTGTGCCGGCCCACATCCTCACGCACTTCGATCAGCTCTCCGTCCGAATCAAAGAGCGCGGCCGCATGAAGCCCTCCCGTGCGTTCGAAGAGTCCCTGCCCCTCGCGTAGCCGCTCCGGCAGTCGAGGTAGGAGCGCCGCCTCGACGGACAGGTCGTCCTCGGCGAAGGGCACACAGCCCTTCACCTCGATCGCCTCCAGCGAGGCCTTCCCGCACACGCCACAGCTCGACGTCGTATAGAAATTCCTCATGAGGCTGCCCGCATCGAAGGGCACGCCCTCGGCCAGACGCACGGCGACGATGTTGTATTCCTGGGGGTCATCACCCGCGCAGTACCGGATCTCCTGCACATCCTCGCGGGCCTTCACCAGTCCCTCGGTGAAGAGGAATCCGACCGCGAGCTCAAAGTCGTGCCCCGGCGTGCGCATCGTCACAGACACCGCGTGGACTTCTACCTCGCTCCCCACCGGGCGTTCGATGCGAATCTCCATCGGCTCCTCCACCGCCACCGCATCCTTCCGCGTGCGGGATGACCCCTCCCGCACGCGCTGAACGCGAATCTGAGCCACCCCTTTTTGTGGAGAAATCATGAATTCATCCCAACGATCTTCCTCTTCTGAACCAACCCGTTACTCAGCGCCTAAACGAGACTCAGCCCGACGGCACCGAGGACCCAGACCAGGAAGGTGCCTGTGCCCACCGCCATCAACGCGGCCCATCCTACCAGAGCGGTCAGAATGGCCTTGCCCGTATCGAAATCCAACGCCTGCCGAATCGCGATCACGCCGGCAACGAGAACCCATATGCCGATCCCCCACTCCAAGAGCCCACTCATTGGGAAGATCGCAAGAACCAGAAGTGCCTTGGGCGCCTGCGCAAAACCCAACGTGCGAAGCAACTCGCCCCACGTCGCGGTTCCATCGAAGATCTTGGTCCCAACCAGAAACGTGATTCCTGCCCACAGCAGCCATCCGAGCAGGGCTCCGATCGAGGCCCCGACCATACCCCCGGTTCCTGCACCACTACTCCCAATCGCGCTCGCAATCGCAGCAATCACGACCACGGCTGCGGCCTGCCCCGTCGCGGACTGGTCCGCCTCTACCTCTTCATACGTCATCACATCGAGAAGCGCGGCGCCCTTCGCCCTCTCGAAAAAGGTCTGAGCCATTATGAGCTACTCCCTATCAGGATGTGGAGGCGGAATGAGCGAAGATGGCACAACGACCCTCGGAACCGCCACCACGCACCAGGCTAGCGCGGTCCGAAGTAGGGCGAGATCGCAGACGTCGGTGGCGGCGGCGTGAGGAGGCTGACGACGACCAGCAGCGAGACCGACGTCAGGAACCCGGGAAGCACCGGGTCGATGGTCTCGACACCGAACGCCTCCCAGAGGAAGGTCGCGGTCACCCCGCCGATCATGGCAGCCGCAGCCCCTTCGCGAGTGGCCCTGGCCCAGTACACGCCGAACACGACCGGTGCAAAAAACCCTGCCGCCATCAGAGCGGTGAAGAGCAGCACGATGAACTGAACCAACTCACCCTCGGCCACGCCTGCGAGGAGCAGGAGGAGGGGCACGGTACCGACGACTGCGATCCCGAGACGGCCGATCCAGACCCGGGTCCGTTCGCTCGCATACGGGTCGAAGAGCGTCTGATAGATGTCCTTCGAGAGGGCAGATCCGGCGACGAGCAGCAGCGAGTCCACGGTGGACATCATCGCCGAGGTTATGGCCGCGAGCATGATCCCACCCAGGAGGGGCGGCAGAACCGTCTTCGCGAGCATGGGCATCGCGAGGTCGCCCGTCGGTAGAGAGGGAAACAGCACCGTGCTCACGAGCGACAGGACGAACACGAGCAGGTTGATCCCCGTGATGACGATGATGGCGAAGAGCACGCCCCGGCGGATCGTCCGCATGTCGCGCATCGCGTACAGCCGAACCAGCTGTGCGGGAGACGAGACCGACCCCAGCATGAACGCGAGACCCATCGTAAAGAGAAGCGCCGGTGGGAAGGCGCCCCAATGGAACGTCCCCGGGTTCACCGCCTGCACCAGCGTGAGCACCTCGGGGAGGCCGCCCACGTGCGACAGCGCGAGAGGCACCGCCACCACCACCCCCACCACCATGACAACGAGCTGGAGCAGATCGGTGTAGACCACCGCGAGCATCCCGCCGACGATCGTATAGGCGAGGAGGATGACCGTGAATCCGACCATGCCGGTCTTCGCCGGGATGTCGAAGACCGTGCTCGCTATGAGCCCTCCCGCAACGATCTGAGCCTGGATGTAGACGACGGTCGCGATCAGGATGATCGCCGCGGCGAGGGCCCGAACCGACCGCGAGTAGTAGCGCGCACCGATGAATGCAGGGAGGGTAAGCTCCCGAACGCGGGTGAAGCGCGGTGCGAGGACGGCTGCCATGAACCAATACGCCAACGGAATCGAGAGGATGACCCATCCGAAGGACCACCCTCCTCCATGCATCACGCCAATCGTGCCGATGAAGGTGCCCGCGCTCGTGTGCGTTGCCGCCAGCGTCGCTCCACCCGTGAGCCAGCCGAGCGACCCCCCAGCGATCCAGTAGTCCGCCTCCGAACGCGTGCGGCGAAGGCTGAGCCAGCCGATTCCAAAGACGACGAGGAAGTACAGCACGAAGACCACGGTCTGCCCGCTCATCTCTCTACCCACCACATCCAGAGAGCATAGAGCACGACGATCGCTCCACAGGCGAGGAACAGCCCCCAGAATGCGAATCCGGCGTCGAGCATCAGCGAGCCGCTTTCAGGTGGCGCACCGCCATGATCCCCGCACCGAGGAATACGACGAGGGCCATCACATCCAGGAGAACGGCAAGCGTCAACGGCGCGCCGCTCCCCGTGCTCGTGGTAAGTGTGAGGAGCGTCGGCACCACCTGAAGGTCCACGGCATAGCGCGCGCCTTCAGCTCCCTCTTCGGCTCGGAGCCCCGCCGGAAAAGACATGACGACCCGCTCCTCGGCCCCGAGGGCCACGCTCAACTCGAACACCCCGGCGACGGCCTCGGCGGGTGGCCATTCAGGCACAAGCAAAGGGATCGTGTAGCGGCGTCTCGTCCCAACCCCGCTCACGCCCGAGACGATCTCGTAGGCGAGTCGGAACCCACCCCGTGCAGATGGGGGAAGCTGCACGACGACGGAGACCCGTCCGCGCTCATCCTCCTCCGCCCGGAAAGCGAGCACACGACCCTCGGCATCGAACGCCTCGACGTGCTCCAGACCCGACTGGCCGAACGAGAGTCCGACGAGGGGCACGGAACGCTGGTCGGCACCCATCTGCATCTGGAAGTCCATCGTGACACGGATGGAGTCGGGTGAGGTAAGGTCGACGGCAGCGATGGCGGTGCGGAGAAAGCCATCTTCGATCGGCGTCTGAGCACCCGCGAGCGTAGCTCCGAAGAGGCACCAACCCAGCCCCCAGCCCGCAACGAAGACCCTCAGCTGTGCCACACCTGCGCCAACACGCGGAGGATGTTCTCGCCCAACGTGAGGGCGATGTCTTCGTCGGAGTATCCGTGCTTCACGAGCCAGCGGACAATGTTGTGGGACCCCTCGGTGGGGTTCTCCAGCCCGCGCACGTACTCCACCTCCTGCACCCCCGAGCCGTCCGTCCCCGCACCGCCACTGGCTCGCGACGCCTCGATGGAGAGGTTGGCTGCGTAGGTGTGGTGCAGCCCGACGTGGTCGCCGTACAGCGTATCGGGTCCGAAGGCGACGTGCTCGATCCCCACAAGGCCCTTGATGTACTCGAAGTGCTCCATGAAGGCGTCGAGGTCGTGGACGGGGTGCGCGGCGGAGATCGTGGTGTGCGGTGCGGCCTCGATGCCGATCACGCCGCCCTTCGCTGCGCAGGCGGTGAGCACATCGTCGGGCGCGAGACGGTTCGAGTCCCAGAGCGCTCGTGCTCCGATGTGGCTCAGGACGATCGGTTGGGCGCTGCACTCGATGGTATCGAGGGTGGTCTGGTCACCGCAGTGCGAGCAGTCGATAAGCATGCCCACCTTGTTCATGCGTTCTACAGCCCGACGCCCGAACACGGTGAGTCCACCGTCGCGGGGCTCCTTGAGGCCCGAGCCCAGTGCGTTCGCTTCGCTGTAGGCGATGCCCAGCGCGCGAACGCCGAAGCCATAGAGGATCTCGATGCGGTCGAGGTCGTTCTCGATCATCGCCGCACCCTCCATCGACGCGACCCAACCCACGCACCCCTCCTGGTGGGCCCGTCGGATGTCGTCGACGCCGTGGCACGGAATCACCAGATCCTGGTGAGCGAGGTCACACAGCCTCATCCCCAGGTCGTGAAGTACGTCCTCCCACTGCCACCCGTTGCGCGAATGGATCGTGCAGATCCCATCCATCAGGTTGTCGAATACCGCATCCCAATTCGAGGCGGCGAGTCCCTCGAAGGCCGTCGCCATGCGGCCCTCTCGCACGTAGGCGGGGGTCTCCTCGATCCGGGCCGGAAACACACCGACGTGCTCGTGAAGGGAGATCATGATGTGGTCCTTCACGAAGGCGCCGACGCGCACCTCTTCGGCGGCATCGAGCGGCACCGGGCTCGCCGGTACCCGCCCGGTCTGTGGTGCGAGGTCGAATCCCTGGTAGTCCCGCCCTTCGTCCAGATACTGGAATGAGCGGTAGGTCGCGGTCTTCTTCCCTGCGCCCATAGGGCCTCTCCGGCTGAAGCAAGGCGTGAACAAAATGGTGGACGGGCCTGAGAATGGATCGGTGCATCACCAGGGCGCAATACGTTCCCTCCACAATCCCCGCTCGCACCGGCCTACGGACGCAAATCGGCCCCCGCCCGGCGGATGCCGAACGGGGGCCGATTCAATGTGCGGTTGTGTCGGTCAGTCGCCGATAAGCGGCCGATCCGAGTCCTTGGCTCCCAGGTGTACTCCCGTGCCCACACCGGCGCCGATCGCAATCGCGGTAGCCGCGCCAACGAAGGGGAGTACTGCAACCACCGGCGCCGCGACGAAGGTGGCTGCGAGTCCAGCTAAAACGCCGATCGCGGGCTTCTCCACAATCTTTGTAAAACGCAGTCTTTTCTGAACGAAGCTCCGACTCTTCACATGGCTGACTACGCCCAAGCCCGCCGCAACGGCCAATCCGATCAATCCAATCATTCTGGCAATCCTCCCGCATGAGGATGTGATATCGTCCCTGTCTCTACCCCTACGGACCCAGCAAAGGGTCCGTTTCGATCTGATGGCAAATGGGCGGTACAGGATTCGAACCTGTGACCCCCTGGGTGTAAACCAGGTGCTCTGAACCAACTGAGCTAACCGCCCTAGAAGTTTCGTGTTATAGAACCAGGGCGAGCGGGATCAAGATGACATATCCGACGACGAGAAGTGCCGGTGCGAGGCTGATCGAACCCTGAGCCAACAACACATACCCCAGTCCGATCGTCGCAAGTCCCGCGACTCCGAAGATCACGTTGCGTCGTCCGAAACTCAGCGATGCCTGTCCCTTCGTACCGTTGCTCATGGCCAAGATCCTACCAACACGCGGCTGGAGGGTCAACCACTCGAATCTCCGAATTTGTCCAGATAACGAGCCAGGCGCGACCGTGATATCCCCAACCGACGCGCCGCCTCCGTCTTGTTTGCCCCGGTCTCAGCCAGCGTCTTGCGAACATGCGCCGCGATCACCTCGTCGAGGGATTCCCCGCCTGATGGTGTGGGCTGCGCGGACCTGTCCACCACCGCTTCCTGTTGGAGTCCGAGCGAGAAGTGGTCCGGACCCAGGACGTTTCCACGCGCCAGGATCGCGGCTCGAGTGAGGGCGTTTTCCAACTCCCTCACGTTGCCAGGCCAACTGTACTCCTCCAGCATCTTCATCGCTTCGTCGGCAATGTGACGAACATCCTGACCAGTTTCACTTCGGATCTTCGTGAGAAGGTGGTCCGCGAGCAGCGGTACATCCCCTGGACGCTCACGTAACGCAGGTACCCGAAGCTCGACCACGCGCAGCCGGAAGTAGAGGTCTTCCCGGAAACCACCCTCCTGCACCAGCTCCTCCATGGGCTGATGAGTGGCCGCAATCACACGCGCCTCCGTGACGCGAGCTTCCTCCCCTCCCACCGGGTAGAACTGCCGTTCCTGGAGGACGCGGAGGAGCTTCGTTTGGAAGTCGGGGGAGGTATCACCGATCTCATCGAGGAAGATCGTCCCCCTGCCCGCAAGCTCGAAGTAGCCTTTTCGGCCCCCCACTGCACCGGTGAACGCGCCCTTCACATGACCAAAGAGCTCCGACTCCAGGAGCGTGTCGGTGAGCGCGGTACAGTTTACCGCCACAAACGGCTCGTCGGAGTGATCCGAGTTCTCGTGAACGGCTCGTGCCACCATCTCCTTTCCAGTGCCGGTTTCACCGCGGATGAGCACCGTGGTACGGTTCCGAGCGAGCGCGCCGATGGTCTTGAAGATCTCGATCATGTGGGGATCACGACCCACGACGGTCCCAGGCGGCAACACGGTCTCTTCGCCCTCCGGCCGCTCCTCGATCCCCTCACCCAGTTTGCGTTCCTCAACGCAGCGTTCCACGACGGCTTCGAGGCGTCCTAGCGAAACGGGCTTTACGAGGTATTCGTAGGCACCCGACTTCATCGCGGTGACGGCGGACCCCATATCCTCATGCCCAGTCATCACGATAACCTCGGTGCCTGGCATCGCCTCCCTTACACGGCCAAGAAGCTCGAGGCCGGTCATCCCCCCCATGTGAATGTCGGTAATCACGACGGCTGGATCGAAGGCGGTGAGGCGTCCGAGCGCCGCCTCGGCACTTTCGACCTCCTCAACCTCGTAGCCTGCATGGGTGAGTTTGTCCCGAAACACCATTCGCGTATCGGAGTCATCATCTACCAGAAGGATTCTTGCTGTCACCCTCGGTTCTCCTCGCTTGATGCGTCAGAAGCGTGATCTACGGCGTGGTGATTCTCAGGACTAGGATGGGGCAAGTTTTGTTCCAACCAAAAGGCTGGGGCATCGGGCGGTTCCTCGGCACGGAGCCTCGCAAGCCTCTCGCGATCTCGCCCTTGTCGGATGTGGACCAGGCCGAGTAACACCAACCCACCGACGAGCCAGAAGAGAATGGAATGGGACAGTACGTAGAGCCACCCATACCGCTTTCGAACGTACCGGGTCCACCCATCCTCGAACTGACCGAGCGTCACGCCGTAGGTCCTGCGGAACGCGTCGTCCATGTCGCCGCCCTCGGCCCACCGCCGAAACAGGACCTCGAGCCCCCGCGTGCCGCTTCGGCTCACCAGGTATTCAATCGCGGTAGCTGAGAGAAGATAGGCGAGGCTGGCATCCGCCGCGTTCCGGGGCCATGAAACGGTGATGGAGTCCAGATCTGCCCGGCCTCGCGCGATCGCAATGCGAAGACGCCACCCCTCAGCAGGATCCCACCCTCCGGAGGCCCACTCCGCATACCCCTCGTCGAACCACCTCGGAATCCGGAGACCACCGAGCTGCTGATGCAGCGCTATATGCGCCCACTCGTGACGAAGTAGGCGGGCGTCGCTCCAGCCGCTCCCGCGCGATGAGGCAAAGGCCGGGATTACGATCCTCCCCTCGCGTGGGAGGGCGACCCCCGCTCCCCAATCTGGCACCCCTGCGCCCACGAGAGAGAAAAGGGCTGTCTCATCTTCCGCCAGGTAGAGCTCGACGCCAGTGGGCACCTCCGGCCGAAGCCCGGGGAGGGACGCGCCCTCCTCGAGAGAGCGGAGCATCCGAGCAGCCTTCAGGGAGTCCGGGGGCCGGAAGAAGATCGTTACTCGCTCGGCGACGAGGGTATGGTAGGCGGTGTCTGAGGGCCTACCCGGAACATCCGCCTGTACCGCTGGGACCGTCCCCTGGCAGATGACCGCCAGGAGGAGCATCGCAACGGAGGTGGAGATCACACCCCGCCGGCCTCCCCCAGTTGTTCGAGGTGCGCCTGAACCTCGGCATTTTCCGGGTTGATTTCGAGGGCCCGGCGCCACATGACGCCTGCCTCCTTCGTATCGGCCTCCTGGAATGCCACCGTGCCGAGACGGATGTATACGTCTTCCCCGAGGCCCCGATCCAGCTCGATCGCGTGCTCGTAATGCTCCCGAGCCTTCTTCATGGCCCCTCGGTCCATCGCGTAGTCCCCCATCGCCTTGTACGCCTGCGGGAGGGGCGGGTGGGCTACAAGCGCCCGGCTGTAGTAGGCCTCTGCCGCCTCGGCTTCGCCCTTCCAGTCCACCACAGCCCCTGTGTTGACGAGGATCGCCGGATCTTCGGGATATTCGGCGAGGCCCTCACGTCCAAGCGACAGCGCGCCCTCGAGGTCACCCCGACTACCCGCCGCCAGAATCGCAAAGGCGTAGAACATCGGCGACGGAGCCTTTCCCCCGAGTCGCTTCCTATACGCGGCGAGGGTCTCCACCGCGGCGGCCGCCTTTCCTGCCTTGAACTGAACGATCCCGCGCGCGAGAAGCAGTTCAGGGTCGTCCACCGGACTCTCGTCGGCGTCGTCAAGCGTCCCAAGCGCCTCCTCGAATCGACCTAACCGCTCGAGAGCCAACGCTCTATTTCGAAGAACTGCGTAACTGGTCGAGGCGTCTCCGCCCATCTCGTCGAAATGAACCAGAGCCTCCTGGGCACGTCCCGCACGCAGGCTGAGCATTCCCAGCCGCTTACGCGCCTCGGAGTTGCGTGGGTCTGCCTCCAGCGCCTTGCGGAACTCGCGTGCCGAATCTTCCACCATTCCAGATCGGTAGAAGGCAAGCCCCAGGTTCAACGCCTCCTCCAGCCGCTGCGCCGCCGCTACCTCGTCCCCGTCCACACGCCGGCCGGACTGGTGTGCGAACCCCCCCTGAATGAGACCGTACAGCGCCTTGCCGGTTTCGAACTCGACGATTCCCGACTCTTCTACCAGATCCCCCACGGTATGCTTGCCATCGACCATCGGAAGAATGCGAATCTGGTTCTCGGTGAGTTGCACACCCTCCGCAGCCGCAGGATCGCCCTCGATCCGGAAGATGAGGTCCATGCTCGGGATCTTCTTTTCGATGACGCTCCACTCATCGACGCGGCGAGCGCCCTCCATGAGGAGCGCGTTCACCGTTACGGAGATGCAGAAGACGCCCTCTTCGGGAGTCTCGTCGGGCTTGAACTGAAACGTGCCCTCGGTCCAGGTGAACAGGCGATAAATCGCCTCTTCGATCTGCACCGTGATATATCGGTGCAGCTCTTCCTGGGTGAGACTCCCCTGCGTGACCAGGACCTCCCCAAGCCGCACACCCTTTGTGTGGGCGTGGCGCTCCATCGCGCTGGCAAGATCCTCGCGCGTGATGGCTTCGTTCTTGACGAGAAGTTCGCCGAGACGATCGGGCCGATTGATGACGGAAGCGTAGATCACCAACCCCTCTTCGAAGTAGATGTACCCGAAGTTGGAGCGGTCCGTGAGAGTGAGGCAGCCTGTCTTGCCCCCCATGGCGAGAAGCTGGCCGATGTCGGCCAGACTTACATCCGCAATCGATCCTTCAATGGCCATATTCTCAGCCTATTCCACGTCGTCTACGATTCGGTCTTCGATAAATGGCCAGTCCAACACCACCCGTTCCTTGGAAGGGTACCAGGCCACCATGGGGTCAGCTTTGGGCTCGACCTCCTCGGAGACAGGAGCAAGGTCCAGTCGCTCCATCTCGAGGGTCAACGCCTCGTTGTACGCGTCGGTGCCTACCGCGTCCGGGAAGAGTCCGGCACGCTCGCCGAGCTGCAGTTCATCAAGCGGCGGTATGATCCCGTCCCGAACCTTGGGTCTCTCCAGCGATGACCAGAGGTTCTCATCCTGGATGAACTCGGGCGGTGCCGGCTGAAGATTCAGCTGGGTCATCGTGAGAGGCAGGCGCGGAGACGCAACCTGAATCACGAGTCCACCCTCAAAGCGGGAAGCCAGGCGTTCATCGATCGAATTGATTCCGCTCGGCGGCCGGTCCGCCGTAATGATCACCTTGGCTCCGCGGCGATTGGCAGCCTCGAAGAGGTGGAAGAACTCATCCTGAGCTCGCTCTGTGTCGGAGAGCGTTTGGATCTCGTAGATAAGCAACAGGTCCACCGTCCACCACCGCTCCCGCCAGGCACCGGCCACACCATCAGCCAGGGCCCGAATGAAGTCCTCCGCGAACTCAGTCGCCGAGGTAATGGCTACGGAACACATCGAGTCTGTGGCCAGATACGACCTTCCCAGGGCCCCCATCACGCCGACCGCCCGTGTCGGGTCTGAACTCCACAGGTAAAGTGGGTTGAACTCCGGACGGTCTTCTTCGATCATCTGCCGCGCAGCGTTTATCACCAGGGGTTCGAAGTGTTCCTCCAGATCGTCCAGGAGCGGACCCTCACCGAGGCGCGGGAAGGGTCGCACACGTTCAATCGACGATGCGAGGAGCGACTCAGCTTCCTCCACCCGATCCGGGTCTCGCAAGAGCCCGGTCGCGGCCTCTGGCCAGGGGTTGCCCACCCGATCGAGCTCGCGGGAGATCGCTCGCAGGCGCTGTACACACACGCGGTATGAATCGCAGGCAGCCTGAATATTTTCGGGCGGCTCCTCGTGCTCCAGCAGACGACGAAGGCGGGATGCCGAATATCCGTCGGCCTCAAAGGTCTCTGATGTGGTTCGGAGCTGCCGACGCCACGGAGCCTCTTCGTATTCCACCTTTGATGCCACCGTCGACGACAACTCGTTGATGAAGGCCCCGAACTCGTCCATCCGAGCCTCAATGTCAGGTGCGGACGCTCCCCCAGCGTCAATCTGAATCCCAAGGACTCCCCTCACCTCACCCTTGGTTACCTCCTTACCCTCGAGTTCCTGGACCGCCAGGACCTTGTTGAGTGCCCCCGCCAGCTCCCGGACGTTCTTCAACTCCGACCGGCTGATGACCTCCGCGACCCCCGGACTCAGACGTTGCCCGCGACCCTCGGCTCGACGCCTGAGGATCGCGACTCGGGTTTCATACTCGGGAGGAGCAATATCAACGATGAGCCCACCGCTGAATCGGGAAACGAGCCTTGCGTCGAGGCCGTCGATCTCGGATGGGGGCCGGTCACTCGCAAGCACCACCTGGCTTCCACGGCCACTCAGTTCATCGAGGAGCACGAGGAGCATCTCCTGCGCCTCGGTCTGCCCCATGAGAAACTGGATATCATCAAGAAGCAGTATGTTGAGGCGCCCGTACCGCTCCCGAAGCTCGGTCCCCTTACCTGCACGGAGTGCGGTGCTGAGTTCGCCGAGAAAGCTCTCCGCAGCGAGGTAACGGACCCCCATCTCCGGGTGCACACGAGTAGCGAAATGGGCGATCGCAACGAGGAGATGCGACTTCCCCAATCCGGACATGGAATAAAGAAAAAGCGGATTATAGCTAGTACCCGGCGCCTCTGCCGCTCGGCGGGCTGCCGCTGAGGCCAGGCGATTCGCCGGCCCTACAACAAAACTCTCGAAGGTGAACCGCGGGTTCAGGTCGGTTGTTACCAAGTCGCTCGTTTCCACCACGGGGTGATTAATGACATCGTGCCCATTCCAAGGCATCCGCAAGATCCTCTGGGATCGGAGCTTCGAACTTCAACTCCTCCCCACTCAAAGGATGCGTAAACGAAAGCCTGCATGCATGGAGGAATTGGCGAGGCACCAGGCGATTGAATTCCCTCGCCCACGGGCCTCCCTTTCCCCCCATGCCCTTTTCCCACCCAACACTGTACACCGAGTCACCTACCACCGGATGCCCCAAATGTGCCAGGTGCACTCGGATCTGGTGGGTACGTCCAGTGCGCAATGCAACATCTAGAACTTCAGCCGCTTCCAGCCGCTCGGCAACGCTTACGTGAGTGAGAGCGTGCCGACCTCCCTCATGCACTGCCATGCGCTGCCGGTTCCTGGGGTCGCGTCCCACCGGGGCATCAATAAAGACAGGACTCTCCCGAAGATGCCCCCAGGCCGCAGCCTTGTAGAACCTCTTAACGTCTCTCCGCTGGATCGCACCCGAAAGGGCTTGATGTACATCATCACTCTTGGCCACGACCAGGAGTCCCGACGTATCCTTGTCGAGCCTGTGAACGATTCCGGGACGGAGCGTTCCGCCAATTCCGGAAAGGTCCTTCACGTGACCGAGCAATGCGTTCACGAGCGTTCCCGTGAGGTGCCCGGGTCCTGGATGCACAACCATGCCTGCAGGCTTGTCCACTACGAGTAGGGCCTGGTCTTCAAACACGACGTTCAGCGGTATGTCTTCGGCCTGGATCGTGGATGGCTCGGGCGGCGGAACCCACACGCCAATCCGTTGACCCGGGGCAACGTTGTCCGACTTCTTTGGAACCCGCCCATCCACCTCGACATGGCCCTGAGAAATCAGGGCCTGCGCTCGGGTTCGTGAGAGCTCGAACTTTTCAGACACGAAGGCATCCATCCTCGCACCTGCCTCATCCTCTTCGACGGTCAGCTCTCGCCGAACTCCCTCAATCGGCATGCAGTCAAACTCCACCCGTAACCGACGGCTCTAGCGCCAGAACAACCTCAGCGCCATCGAGCGTCACCGCACGACGATGGGCATACCCCGTGGCAGGATCTCCGTCTGCCAGCGCCACCTCCACCGCAAGCGTCTCACCAGAGATGAACTCCTGCCATTTCCGCGCCGCCTCGAGCACATTCTCGGGGCCACAAATCGCGAGCCGGATCCGGTCGGTTACCTCAAGACCCGAGTCCTTGCGAAGCTTCTGGATGCGATTCACCAACTCGCGCGCTGTTCCCTCTGCCCTCAGCTCGTCATCCAGGGCAGGGTCGAGTGCCACGGTATGGCCCCGCTCGCTGCGCACCACCAGGTCTCCTGAAGACTCCTCGAGGACCACAAGCTCGCCGGGAGCGAGAACAAACGACTCCCCCCCCACATCGATAGAGACGTCGACCCCGTCGCGGTATGCCTCGAGCTGCTGCACGGTGAGGTTTCGGACCGCCTGCGCCGCCGCCTCGGTCTGCTTCCGGAATCGGGCTCCAAGAACCCGATACTCAGGGCGCGGGGAGAGGTTGACCATGCCAGCCGCGCTGGCAATGAACTCCACCGACTTGACGTTCAACTCCTCCTTGAGAATTTCGAGCACCTCGGGCCGAAGCTTCACTCCTTCCGGAATCACTGCCTGTAGCAACCGCAACGGCTGCCGTACCCTTATCTGAATGTCTTCCCGGGCCGCCCTTCCCACGCTGGAGAGAATCCGTACAGACTCCATCTCAGCCTCGAGGTCTGCGTCTACCTGGGTTGCATCCCCGGCTGGGAATTTCTCCAGATGGGCGCTGCTCCCCGAGAGTGCGCGGTGCATCCAATCGCTTACCAACGGCGTAACCGGCGCGGCGAGGAGCACCACAGTGTTCAGGGCTTCCCAGAGCGTCCTAAACGCGGCGGCGGAGTCCTCCGGCGTCGTGTTCCCCCAGAAACGGGCGCGGGAACGCCGAACGTACCAATTCGAGAGATCTTCGCCAAGGAAGTCGGCCAGGGAACGGTATGCCTTCGTGATTCCATACTGGTCAAGATCGGACCCCATCTGGAGAGCCAACGAGTTCAGGCGTGAAAGCAGCCATCGGTCGAGCACCGGCCGCGCCTCGGGGCTCGGATCCGACTCAGAGGGCTGCCACTCTTCGACTCCCGCATACAGGGCGAAGAACTTGTACGTGTTGAACAGCGTGTCGAAGAGCTTCCGACTCGCCTCCTTGAGGCTATCCGCATCGAACCGCTTCGGCAGTCCGGGGCTGCTGACCGTAATGAAGTACCACCGAATCGCATCAGCCCCGAACTCGTCGATGGCATCCCACGGCACGACGACGTTCCCCTTGCTCTTGGACATTTTCTGCCCGGCCGCATCGAGAAGCAGGCCGTTGACGACGACGTTGCGGAACGCCGGCCCTCGGTCGAGCATGGTGGCGATCGCGATCAGTGAGTAGAACCACCCTCGCGTCTGGTCCAGGCCTTCACAGATAAAGTCCGCAGGAAAGTGAAGGTGCTGCTGTTCCTGGTTCTCGAAGGGATAATGCCACTGCGCGTACGGCACGGCGCCCGAGTCGAACCAGACATCGATCACCTCGGGCGAGCGTCGCATGGTTCCGGCACACGTTTCACAGGGCCACGTGTGCTCGTCGATGAAGGGCCGATGCGGGTCGAAGTCCTCACCGAGGGGACCGCTCCTGGCTTCGAGCTCCGAAAACGCACCGATCCACTCGGTGTGATCTGCATCCTCGTCACAGACCCAAACCGGTAGCGGCGTCCCCCAATACCGGTCACGAGAGAGGGCCCAGTCGACGTTTCCCTTGAGCCACTCACCCATTCGGCCTTCGCCAACCTCCGGAGGGTACCAGTTGACGGCATCGTTGTTGGCGAGAAGCTGCTCCTTGAGCGACGATGTCCTCGCAAACCAGGAATCCCGCGCGAGATAGATGAGCGGCGAGTCACAACGCCAGCAATGCGGGTACGAGTGTACCGCGGTGCCGTACCTGAAGAGAAGCCCTTCGCTCTTCAGCTCCTCGACCACCACCGGATCGGCATCCTTCACGAATAGCCCGCCGATGAGCCGTGTGCCCTCTACGAAGACGGCCGCGTCGTCGATGGGGCGAAGCAGGGGAAGCCCGTGTCTCTGCCCAGCCGCGTAGTCGTCCGTGCCGAATGCGGGCGCCATGTGAACGATGCCCGTACCGTCCTCCGCACTCACGAAATCCTCGAGCACTACAGTCCAGGCGCTGGGGAACCCCTCCTCCGGCGCGGGAACGAGGTCGAGAGGTCTCCGGTAACGCACACCCTCGAGCTCACGACCCGTGAACCGACCCAGAATCTCGGCTCCCTCCCCGACGACTGCCTCAACACGGTCCTCGGCGAGGACGATCCGGACCCCCTTTGCCTCGACCTCCACGTAGGTGAGGTCCGGATGGACTGCGAGTCCAGTGTTCGACGGAACCGTCCACGGGGTCGTCGTCCACACGACGAAGTGCCGGGCCTCAGGATCAGGCTCACCGGCCTCGGTCAGCCATGGACAGAGGAAGCTGAGGGACGCGTCCTCAATGTCTTTGTAACCCTGTGCAACCTCGTGAGAAGAGAGAGCGGTCCCACAACGAGGGCAGTACGGTACGCTCTTATGGCCCCGGTATAGCAGGTCCTTGTCCGCAAGCGTTTTGAGAATCGCCCAGACCGACTCGATGTAGTCTGCGTGGAAGGTGACGTAGGGATTCGAGTAGTCCAGCCAGTAACCAATACGCTCGGAGAGCTGCTCCCACTCTTCCTTGTAGGTGAAAACCGATTCCTTGCACGCCGCATTGAAGCGTGCGATTCCCATTGCCTCGATCTCAGGCTTTCCACTGATCCCAAGGCGTTTTTCAGCCTCGATCTCCACTGGGAGTCCGTGAGTATCCCAACCCGCAATCCGGGTTACCGACCTCCCCTGCATCGCTCGGTAACGGCAGACCAGATCCTTGATCGTGCGCGAGAAGATGTGATGGAGACCGGGACGTCCATTCGCGGTCGGAGGGCCCTCGAAGAAGACGAACGGCTCACCGTCCTTCGTGGCCTCCATAGTCTGCGCAAACAGATCCTCGGCTCTCCACAACTCGAGGACCCCTTCTTCGAGGTCCTGAAGAGATGAGGGCAAATCAGGGTAGGGCATGTGCTTCCAAAGTTGAGGCGTATTGTCCGGCGTACAGTTCGAGCCTAGAGCGTTTCCACGATCCTGGTGATAATCCGCGTGAGCGAAGGCTCTGCCTTCATCGCAGTCGCAATGATCGTCGGCACGTCCGCTGGCTCGAGAGCATCAGGAAGGCACTGATCTGTGATGATTGCGATTCCCAGCACCCGGACTCCCATATGGCGAGCGACGATGACCTCAGGCACCGTCGACATCCCCACGACATCCGCACCCAGAGCACGAAGCATTCGATACTCCGCACGAGTCTCGAGGTTCGGGCCTACGACCGCAACGTAGACCCCACGTCGAAGCTGGACGCCATCCTTGAGGGCGATCGCGATAGCTCGTTCCTGTAATTCGAGATCGTACGGCGCCGACATATCGGGAAATCGCGGACCGAGGTCATCCAGATTGGGCCCCACGAGCGGGTTCTCCCCGAGCATGTTGATGTGGTCCTCGATGAGAACCAGATCTCCCGGAGCCCAGAGCGGATCCATGCCACCGCATGCCGCCGACACGACGAGCGTCTCCGCCCCAAGTGCCCTGAGCACCCGCACGGGAAACGTCACCTCTGCGAGGGAGTACCCCTCGTAGCGATGAAATCGACCCTGCATGGCAACCACCGGCGTGTCCCCGAGGTGCCCCACCAGAAGTCGGCCGCTGTGGCTCTCTACAGTCGAGAGCGGAAAATGGGGAATCTCTTCGTAGGGAATGCTCTCGTCGACGTCGATTTCCGCACCGAGGCCACCGAGGCCCGTTCCCAGGATTATCCCGACGCGAGGTTCCAGCGAACATCGCTCACGGATCGCAGCAGTCGCCTCCTCAATCTGAGCAAGGAGGCTTTCCGTAGCCGGCATCACGTGTCCTGGTCCGCCTCGGATCGATCGCGACGCAGGGCCGAAAGCCAGAGAGAGTGGGTCTTGGACTCCTCGTCTGGGGATGCCTCATCTTCTGGGGATGCCTCATCAGGGGATGCCTCAAGCTCCTCCGACGTATCAGATTCATCCTCCTGCTCCGACTCTTCGACGGCCTCAGCTGAGGGCTCTCCCTCCCCGGCCTCGTCCAGAATCTCGTCGAGCGTCGGCACACCCGCCTCAACGTCTTCCCCAGCTTCCTCGGCCTCCTCCAGACCGATTACATCCGTCGTCCCCTCCATCATGTCCAACGAAGGCTCCTCCAACGAAGGCTCCCCCTCGTTGAAGCTGGGCGCTTTGTCTATAGGTGTGATGACCGAGTCGGCCTCGGGCATCCCTATATCCTGAACTCCTGACTCCTCCTCGCTCAGCGTGTCACGTGCCACGCCGGTGGAACCATCGGAAATGGAGGTGATGGAAGTATCGATGGCCGCCATAATGTCGAGGTCTGACATATCCAGCCCGGGCCGGCCCTCCTCAACCTCCACCTCATCCAACTCCCGCTCGAGCATCGAGCGTAGCGCCTTGAGGAGCTTGTGCCGGCGGCGCTCCAGCTCCTCGATCACACTCCGCCGTTCGCTGAGCACCTGCATCGCATCACTCAGAATGAGATCCACCCTGCCCTGGGTCTCGTTTATCACTCGCTGCGCGTCAGACTGAGCCGACTCGAGAACGCGCTCCGCACCTGCCTGGGCCTCACGCTGGAGAAGGTCCCCTTCGCGCTCGGCCTGCTGCTTGACGTCTTCGCGCAGGGTCTGCGCCGTGACGAGCGCCTCCTGGATAGCCTTTTCCCTACCCTCCTGCTCGGCGACGCGCCCCTCCAGGTGGTCACCACGATCCCGAAGTTGGAGGATTTCCTTTACCAGGACCTCCATTCGTTCCGCGACCAGCTCGAGAAATGTGTCCACCTCCTGCGGATCGTATCCGCGCAGGCTTTTCCCGAAATCGCCGAGCTTCTTACGAACATCGAGCGGTGTGAGGTCAATCATCCCTGTCGCTCCCCAAAAAGTGCAGTGCCAACCCTTATCATGGTGCTACCCTCTTCGATCGCAACCACGAAGTCGTTCGTCATCCCCATCGAAAGTTCACGTCCACCATACCCTGTGAGCGACTCGAGCGTCTCCTGGATTCGCCGCACACCCTGAAATGTACGTCGAAGAACACGCTCCTCCGCCCCCCACGGCGCCATCGTCATCAAGCCTTCAACGACAAGGCCCGGGAGTTGCAGGATTTCGCCGACGACATCCGGTGCCTCGCTCGGTACCAACCCACCCTTTGTAGCCTCACCCGAGGTGTTCACCTGAATGAGAATCCGCATGTCGGCTGCGTTCGCAACGGCCAGGCCGGAAAGACGCGTGGCGAGCCGTACCGAATCCACGGAATGAATCAGATGCGCCGCCCGCCCCATATCCTTCGCCTGCCTCCGCTGAAGATGGCCAATCATGTGCCATCGAATTCCCGCCCCGTGCAGCGTAGTTGCCTTGGACGTCAGTGCCTCTACACGATTTTCTCCGAGGTCCCTCAATCCGGCGTCCCGTGCGGCCTCTGCCGCGGCCACGGGATGTCCCTTCGTAACCGCAACGAGCGTTACATCCCCCGCAACCCTTCCGCCCCGGGCTGCGGCGACGGCGACTCCCTCCCTCACTCTGGGAAGACCATCCTTCAGTCGATCGGCAAACATCGATTTCATTCTACTGTTCCGTGCCAGAGTTCGCGAGCCACAAAAAGGGTCGGGGCGTTGAGGATTCAATGCGGGACGACGAGGCATAGCCAAGGCTATGGCAACGGGACACCAGGTGCTGCCCGAGTAATACACGAGGACCCCGCCGGCCCGAGGCCGGCGGGGTCCTCAAAGACCATCCGTCCAGCCTCGAGCCTACCGGACCTGGAAGGTAATGCCGAACCTCACCCAGACCTTCACCGTCTGATCACGGTTCAGGGCAGGGGTGAATCGGTAAATTTGTGCAACCTTGAGCGCAGCCTCATCCAACTGGGAATGGCCCGAACTCACCGCAACGCGCTGGTCGAGTACCTGGCCGGTTTCAGAGATGAAGAACCACACCACGACGTCACCACCGATCCCTGCGTCGCGAAGGATGCGAGGGTATTCGCGCTCCATCGCCGTTACCACCTCGTCACGGTTTCGAATCTCTGGCCGAACCGTCATCGGCGTCATCACCGGATTCCGGGAGATGTCGACTCCAGCGGCGGAAGGCGGCGGCGGAAGGTCTTCGACGGGATTCTCGTCGAAGGTAGTCGGCGCAATCGTGATGTCCTCGTCGATGTCGGCGGTAGCGACAACCGGCGTGGCCGGCCGCGCAATCTGCTCCGGCGGCGGCGGAATCTCGATCTCCGGCGGGAGGTCGAACAACTCCAGCTCATCGCTGGTAAACGATCCGTCCGCCGCCGTCAGCGTCGGCCAGAACTGGAAGATCATGAAGTGGACCACGGTCGCAGCGATGATCGACCCCCAGAACCACGAAGTGAACGACTCCTTGAACCGGTCGTTCGCGGTTTCGAAATTCGCCGCCATCATCGTCTCGGGGCTCATCGTCTCTCCCTCGTCATCGTGCGTTCCAACTCTGTGGCGAAGACCACCCGGACGACCCCGGCTGCCACAAGCTGCTTCTGAATCTGATCGATGTGGATGTACGGGACGTCCCGGTCGGCGCGCACAGAGATTACCAACCTGCGTTCCGAGGACGCGTAGAGTGGCGCTACCAGCTGCGACACCGCCGACATTGCGAGTTGGCGGTCGTTCACCCAGACCGACCCATCCTGCTCGACCCAGAGATTCAGGATGTTCTTCTTCTTCTCGTCGATCTTCTCCGTCTTCTCAGCCTGCGGCCACTCGATCTGCCGGTCCGAGTCCGTACGGAAGACGGTCGTTACCATGAAGAAGATGAGGAGAAGAAAGGCAATATCTGCCATTGAGCTGTCGGGAACCTCGTCCGACACCTTGGACTTTCTGTCGAACCCACCAGATCTGATCCCCATCGCCTAGCCCTCGAACACCTGAAGTGAAATTCGCTCGGCTCCCGCCAGGTGGAGAGCATCGAGGACATCGATCATGTACTTGTATGCCGCATCGGGGTGAGTCTTCACCGCGGCGATGAGGTTGCTGTTCTGCGCAACGTCCTGTCGCCAGAGCCCCTCAACCTCGCTGGGGCGAACCTGCTGCACCTGCTGGCTCTCCCCACGCTTGATGTCAACGATCCCGTTGGGCATGATGATGATGTGAAGGATATTCTTCTGACTGATCTCGACGATCTCGGACTCCTCCGGGAGCACGATTGCCAATCCCTTGTCCTTCGGGAAGGTCGTGGTCACGAGGAAGAAGATCAGGAGAAGAAAGGCGATATCCGCCATAGACGAGGACGGCACCTCGTCGGACACCTTCGACTTCTTGTTGTTCAAAACGGCCATGCGTATGCCTCTGTCGTTTCTTTCACGTACAGGCGTTCAGCGAGATGGTTCCGATGTAACGCTCTAATTGTTTGAGTCCTTGGCAGCTGCTGCCGCCCCCGCCGCAGCGAGAACCTCGGCTTTTCCCAACACCCGAAGATCTCCGTCACGCTCCATATCCCAGGCGAGCGAAAGGATTTTCTGAGCGCCTTGCTCCATATCCAGGATCAACTGATCAATCCGGGTCACAAAGAAGTTGTAGCTGATGTTTACTGGAACCGCGATGATCAGCCCAGTAGCCGTCGTCAGGAGGGCCACCTTGATTCCTCCGGCGACGAGCGTCGGATCGACGTCTCCTGCGGCTTCGATCGCCGCGAACGCCAGGATCATTCCAACCACAGTCCCCAGGAAGCCCATAAGCGGAGCGACATTCGCGATGGTGGCAAGGATGACAAGGCCGCGCTCAAGGAAGCCGATCTCGATCGTACCGACCGTAGAGATCGCCTGCTCGAGCTCCCCCTCGTGAATCTCCTTGGTCCCAATCCTCCTCAAGCCGGCAACGAGGATCGCGGCTGCGGGGCCCGGCTTCGCGGCGGCAATCTCGATTGCGCCCGTGAGATCCCCTGACCGAGCCGCGGCTTCGGCCTCTTCGAGCACCTCCTGTGTGCTCGAATGGGCGACCCAGAGCGTATACGACTTCGCGATGATCACGCCCAGCGCGATCAGGGAACAGAGTACAAGTGGGTACATCATCGCGCCCCCATCGCTGAACAGCGAGAGAAGATGATATTCCGATCCGCCCAAAATGAACTCCTTATTCGGCTGGCCCAGTGAGCCAACAACGTTGCAAACTCGAAAGACGCGGCAATCTAGGGGAGATGCTTTTCCTCTGTCAACGCAAGCGCCCCCAATGGATTCCCCAGCCGAGGATCCCGCACCTACGTAAGAGGGGGCGCCCCCGTAAGAGTTCCCGCGTGCTCTGGCGCCTCCCCCCCCAGAAGCTCTCTCAACCGTACATCATTCACATCACGCTCCAGGCGACCTCCGATGGCCACAGACACCCGAGCAGTTTCCTCACTTACCACGATTACGCGAGCGTCCGTTTCCTCAGAAAGTCCAATGGCGGCGCGATGGCGGGTACCCAGGGTTCGATCGGCAAGTGCGTACTGGGTCAGGGGCAAGATCGCGCCCGCTGCCACGATGGTCTCGCCCGCGATCATCACCGCTCCGTCGTGGAGTGGTGAATACGGGGCAAAGATCGACCCCAGGAGTCCCGCCGAAACGGTGGCGTTCTGGGAACTTCCCGTCTGGGCGTACTCCTCCAACCCAACCTCCTGCTGAATGGCGATGATCGCTCCAACCTTCGCACGCGAAAGCTGCCCAACAGCCTCGGCGATCTCGTCGATGACGATTCCCGCCCTCTTTGGCTGTACGAGCCGAAAGAACCGGCTCCGACCGAGCCGGGTCAACGCCAGTCTCAACTCTGGATGGAAGATCACGATTCCGGCAATCACCCCGTACTGAAGCACAGACGCCATGATCGCTCGAATCAGAACCAGATTCAGCGCCGCCGCGATGAAGTAGATCGAGGTGAGGAGAAAGCCGCCCATGAGGATGTACATGGCACGGCCGTGGCGTACGAAGAGAAGTAGCCTGTATATGAGGACCCCGACGATCAGGATCTCGACGACATCGAGCCAACCCGGCCGAAAGAACGCGAGTTGATCCCAGATTCTACCCATGCTCGACCGTTCCCGGGCTCACGACGAGACGTCGACCTCTGGGGGCTCCGGAAGCTCCGGAACGAGCTTCAGCGCACCCTCCGACTC
This sequence comes from Gemmatimonadota bacterium, assembly GCA_036679625.1. Taxonomy (GTDB): domain Bacteria; phylum Gemmatimonadota; class Gemmatimonadetes; order Longimicrobiales; family Gaopeijiaceae; genus JAZDDA01. The sequence goes on from JAZDDA010000190.1 coordinate 165,971, forward strand.
CAGGGCGTCTTCCACGCCGTCCTGTTCCTGCTCCGGAACAGCGTCACCCTGCCCCTCGGGAGACTCGTCTTCGTCGTACACGAGTTGTGGCAACGGCTCTCCGGCGTCGAGCAGGGCGATCTCCGGCACGCCGAGCGTCTCCCTCTCGAGCAGCGCCTGGCTGATCGCCTCGAGCAAGTCGCGGTGCTCCACTACAACGGCCTTGGCCTTCTGATAGGCTTCATCGAGGAGGCGTTTCATTTCGAGGTCGACCTGCTGCGCCGTGTAGTCAGAGATCTCCCGCCGCTGGACGAGCTCCCTGCCCAGGAACACCTCATGATCGGACTCGCCTACCGTCATGAGGCCGATCACCTCCGACATTCCGAATCGGGTCACCATGTTGCGAACCATGCCGGTCGCTCGCTCGATGTCGTTACTCGCGCCCGTCGTCACCTTTTCCGGCCCGAACTGCAGCTCTTCGGCAACGCGCCCGCCGAACAGCATCATGAGCTGCGCTTCGATCCAGTCCTTGCTGTAGGAATGTCTGTCTTCGTTGGGGAGGCTCGCAGTGATGCCGAGCGCCTGCCCGCGCGGAATGATCGTCACCTTGTGGAGAGGATCCAGCCCGGGGACCCTGAGCGCGATCACCGCGTGGCCCGCCTCATGGTATGCAGTGAGGGTGCGTTCCTTTTCTGTGAGCACCAGGCTCCGCCGCTCGGCCCCTAGCATCACCTTATCTCTGGCGCCCTCAAAGTTGGCCATCGTCACCTTGTTCGCGCCTCCACGCGCCGCGAGAAGTGCGGCCTCGTTACAGACGTTGGCGAGGTCGGCTCCAGACATGCCCGGCGTACCCTTGGCGATCGTCTTCAGGTCAACATCCTCACCCAGCGGAAGCTTCTTCGCGTGCACGCGCAGAATGCCCTCACGACCCCTCATGTCCGGTAGATCCACCATCACCTGTCGATCGAACCGCCCCGGACGGAGTAACGCCGGATCAAGGACGTCAGGCCGGTTGGTCGCAGCCAGAAGGATGACCCCCTCATTCGACTCGAAACCATCCATCTCGACGAGGAGCGCGTTCAACGTCTGCTCACGCTCGTCGTGTCCGCCGCCCAGTCCAGCCCCACGGTGCCGACCGACCGCATCGATCTCATCGATGAAGATGATACACGGCGCCTGAGCCTTTCCCTGTTCAAAAAGATCTCGCACCCGTGAAGCACCAACACCGACGAACATCTCCACGAAGTCGGAACCTGACATCTGGAAGAACGGCCGTCCCGCCTCCCCTGCGACCGCACGCGCGAGAAGCGTCTTTCCCGTTCCAGGAGGGCCTACGAGCAGTACGCCCTTGGGCAGACGCCCCCCGAGACGCGAAAACCTCTGCGGATCCTTCAGGAACTCGATGATCTCCTGAAGCTCGTCCTTGGCCTCATCGGCGCCGGCGACGTCGGCGAAGGTGACCTTCGGAGTATCGGGAGAGATCATCTTGGCCTTGGAGCGCCCAAACTGGAACGCCTTGTTGCCACCTCCCTGCATCGACCGAATGATCCAGAACCAGAAGGCGAGCATGAGGATCCAGGGGAGCGCCTGCATCAGCATGGTTCCAAAGCCTCGAGCGTCCGGCTTGCCCTCGATCTCGATCCCTGCGTCCTCCATCTGGTTGATCAGCTCGTCGCTGACGGGCCCGGGGAGGTCCGCTACAAAGCTCGTGAATTCCTGCTGATCTTCGATGTAGGGAGCGGTGAGCACACCTTCGATTTGCCGTCCCTCGATCACGATGACACTCGTGATGTTGCCCCTGTCGAGCTGCTGCTTGAACTCGGTGTACGTGAATTCTGCAGTGCTCGGGTCAGTCCCTCGTATGAACTGCACGGCGAGTAACGCCACGAGAAACACGAGAACCCAAAAGGCCCCCGTACGAGAGAATTTCGCCATCCGGTTTTCGTCCGGGCGGATCGGTTCGCGTTCAGCCATGCCTGTTTTTACCCAATCCCGTCGTCAGATTTCCCCAACTCACTATCACAAGCTCGCAATATACGGCAAGTGACGAAAGTTCTCGCTGTAATCGAGTCCGTATCCGACGAGAAACTCTTCGGGGGCCTCGAATCCAACCCAGCGCGCATCATGCTCGAGAGCCGTGAGCCTCTTGTGCAGTAGTGTGCAGATCTCGAGGCTCTTCGGACGCCTGGCCTCCAACACCGGCAGGAGCCGATTCAGCGTGTTCCCGCTGTCGATGATGTCCTCCACTATGATCACGCTCCGCCCCTCGATGGAAGCCTCTGGATCATAGACGAGTTGGACGTCACCTGAACTCACCTTCCCACTTCCATAACTTGCCGCGACGAGAAAATCTACGTGAAGCGGGAGGTCGATCGCGCGCACGAGGTCTGCGAGAAAGATGAACGATCCCTTGAGCAGACCCACCACCAGTAGATCATCATCGGCACTATACCTCTCGGTGATCTCGTGGCCCATTTCGGCAACACGCCGAGCGATGTCTTCCTCGGAGTACACGATCCGGGCGAGTTTCTGTCCTCCAAGGCGAGCCGTCTTGGCGCTCACGTGGCCTCCTGAATGGCGATACTAAGATGAATGTCCGAATCCACAGCATGGGCGCTTCGTGCCCGAGCGATACCCGGCACCCAGACGATTTCACCCTGCGCATTCGCGAGAACGGGCACCTGAACACGCTCGTGAGCCGGGATACGAGCCTCGGCGAATAGTTTCTTCAGTTTCTTCGACCCAAAGGACATGGAAATCCGGTCTCCGGGCAACCAGGCTCTGAGGGTAGCCGGTGCCCCCAGCCCAGGCCAAGGGAAGTGCTCAACCCATCGCCATTCCGGCAGGCGCCCGACCGCCCAACGAGCCTCATAGCGTTTTCCTCCCAAGCTGAGGTGCCCCCCACCTCGGGAGGGCTCCACAATCGTCAACGTGCGGTCTTCTGTCAGAATTGTTGCTGGACGCGTCATCACGATCGATCCAAATGACCGCGACAGACGAAGGCCCCCTGCGACCGTAATCGTTCGACCACTCCCACCACTCTCGATGAAGGCGTCGACAACGCTCGTCGCCCGTTCGTCGAGCTGAGAGCCAAAATCCAGCGCCAGGTGTCGCACGATCCGCTTTCGGACACCCGCATGATAGGAGAGTAACCGAGATCGCTCGATATGGGTAACCCCGTCATCATCGCTCTGCACAACGTCCCTAATGAGGACCGGGAGGGCACTCTCCCACGCGAGGAGCTCCTCCCGAGCGATGCCGCTGAGGCGCACGAGCGAGCGCCGAGCGCCAGCGGCGACGCCCTCTTCGGCCCTCGGAAGCAACTCGTTGCGAATTACGTTTCGAGCGAACGCCGGCGAGGCATTGGTCTCGTCTTCTCGAGCGCTCAGTCCCACCTCCTCGGCGTACTCTTCAATTTCTGAGCGCATAAAGGGAAGCATCGGCCTCAGGATTCCGGGATTCCGCTGTTCGGGAATTCCGGCGAGGCCGCGCAGACCAGCCCCCCGCAACGCACGAAACAGCACGGTCTCAGCCTGATCATCGGCGTGATGTGCGGTGAGAACCCACCGCGCCCCCACCTTGTCGCGTACGCGGTCGAGAAAGGCGTACCGCGCGTCACGCGCCTCCGCCTCCGACCGTAGCACCGCATCGGCTCGCTCGGTGTGGAAGTCGATCCCCCAGGCACTGCAGAGTCCCTTCGTCCACAGTGCGTCCGCTTCACTCCCCAGGCGCATGGCGTGATCGAAGTGCGCCGCCACAATGCGGGGTGTTGCATCGGCATCTGCGAAGCGGAGAAGGTGGAGGAGGACCGAAGAGTCGACTCCGCCGGAGCAGGCGACGACGATCACGTCCGCAGCACTCCACCACTCACCGTCGGTGACGTGATGGGCGAAGCCGGTGGCGAGGCTGGGGAGGGTCATGCGGTCCTCCAGCTCCGGGGCGCGGCGCGGCCGCGCTCCATCAGAACCCCGGCGAGGATATCCGGCCGGTCCGTCTGAATCCCATCCACGCCCCATTCCAACAACCTGTGCATGTCCACCTCGTCATCAACCGTCCACACCTGCACGGGAACGTTGATCGAGTGCGCCGCCCTGACGAAGGCGGGAGTAACCACGCGGATCCCGTTCCAGACCTCGGGAACCTGAAGAATATCAAAGCGTGGCCGGTAGCCACCAGAGTACCCCGTTCGGGCCCGAAGCCAAAAGGCAAAGATCTGCCCCCGTGACGCCCCCCACGGGCCCGGGTACCCCCGCGCACCCCGACGAGCCCGCTCGCGCTCGGCAGCGACCAGCACGCGGTCCTCCGCGGAATGGCGGCGAATCAGATCCACCATAGGCTCGGCCACCTCGGCGACCTTCGCTTCGACATTCAGCCTCGCCCTGGGAAACGCCTCGAGCACCTCTTCCAGGAGCGGAATCCTCACACCCCTGCCTCGAAACGAGTTTTGGCCCTGGAGATCGCTGAAGTGGTAGCCCGCGTCCAGCACCCTGAGATCCGCCCAATCCAAACCGGAGACCGCACCTGCCCCATTGCATGTTCGATCGACCGACGCGTCGTGAATGAGCACCACCCTTCCGTCCCTCGACAGCCGAGCGTCTACCTCCAGCAGATCAGCGTCCCAATCGTCGAGTGCCGTGTGAAACGCCGCCATCGTGTTCTCCGGCGCGAGGTGTGCTCCCCCACGGTGGGCGACGAGCATCGGAGACCCAGCCAGAAACGCTCTTCCGGGGCGCAGTCGGCTCATCTCGCTCACGGGTAGGGGTCCTGAATCAGGCCCTCGTGGCCGCGTTCTCGATTTGTTGGATCTCTTCCTCACGGAGGCCGAGATACTCAAAAAGCACGAGATCGATGAGGTGGTCCGTCATCGTCAACTCATCGTGCGCCCTCGGCGTGTGTTCCGAGGCGCTCTCGGGATTCTCCTGAAGGTTGATCACCCGCTCTGCGAGATACTCGAGTACGTCGCACACGACCTCGGGCCGTGGATCAGCGGGAGCGAGTGAGTCGGGCATCGTCTCGGCAAGGAGAAGTCCGCGCACGAACGCGAGGAGGCCCGGGAAGGCGAGCTGTGTGATCGGCCCTCCCTCGAGCTGCTCCTCATCGGTGATGTTCTCCCACGCCAATTCATTCATGTAGAGATCGACCGCGTTGGAGAGCAGGTGCTCCCTCTCATCACTCGACATGCCAGCGCTTCCCTCTCCAGGGGAAGGAAGCGACCGTCCCACGGAGCGTTCGAGGCGCTCCAGGCGGCCACGAATGAGCAATTGCGCACGGTCGGTCATGAGAATCTCCGAATCGGGATCGGTCTATGGAATTTCGGGCCCTCCGTAGGCGCATGCGCCACCCCCGTCGCGGACTCAGCGTGACGGAGGAACCCGAAGCGATTGAAATTAATCGAATCTGGGGTCGCAGGTCTACTCGGCCTTGCTCCGCTTCACCCTGGCCGCGAGTCGATCGTAGAGCCACCGCGGAAAGATCTGCCCAATCCACATGATAGACGCCAGCTGCCATGGAAATGCGTACGAACGCCGCCGAGCTGAGATTGCCCGGTAGATGCGGTCCACAGCGTCATCCAGCTCCACGAGGAAGGGCATCCCGTGCGCGTTCCTGGCCGTCATGTCGGTGCGCACGTATCCGGGTGAGATGGTGGACACCGCGACGCCGGCATCTGCCAGGTCGATCCTCAGGCTCTCGAAGAAGTTGGTCAAAGCCGCCTTTGAGGCGGAGTACGCCGCGGTCAGGGGGAGCCCCCCGAACGCCACCAGGCTACTCATCGCTACGAGGTGCCCACTCCGCCGCGCCAGCATTCCCGGAAGTACCGCCTCAACCGCGTAGACCGCACCGAGATAATTGACGCGACAAAGAAACTCCACGTGATCCGCAGAGAGTTCATCGACCAGAGTCATCTGGCTGATCCCCGCGTTGGCCACCAGGAGATCCACCGGGCCCCACTCGGCCTCACAGTGCTCCACCGCCGCTACGACCTCGGCGCGGATCGAGACGTCGCACCTCAGGGGAAGCGCCCGCCCCCCAAGCGAATGAATCTCTACGCTGACCTCCTCGAGAGCCTCGGCACGGCGCCCCACCAACGCTACCGACCACCCCTCGCGGGCGAGCCTTACCGCAAGGCCCCGCCCTATCCCGGATGAGGCACCGGTTACCAGGGCGATGCGCCCTGCCGCGGCTCCGTTTCGCAAGGTCCCCTTCAACGCCGGCCCGAAGCCGTCCCGGCGGCGAGTTCCCCGTGCCACGCCCCGATCGCCACCTCGTAGTATCGCTCACTGAAACGGACCCACTCACCAAGCGCGGTGGGAACAGCGTATTCACGGGCGGCCTCCTCGGCCGACCGCCCTCGGCTGAATGCGCGTCGGGCGGCATCCTCCACGTCTTCGAGGAGCGAGACGTAACTCCGAAGATCCTCCCGGCTCGCCATGTCCCCGTGCCCCGGCACGTACAGCGTCTCGCCATCGGTGAGGGTGGCGCGGACGCTCTGGATCAGCTCCGAGGGCCTCGCATCCACGTAATTGGGGAACATCGCGTTCCACACCAGGTCTCCACACCAGGTCACCCGCGGATCGTCGATCTCGATCACCAGGTCCGAGGCCGTATGCCCCGACCGGGGGACGATGCGGACCGTCCGCCCACCGAGATCGATCTCAGTCGGGCCGCTCCCCGTAGTGATCACGACGTTGGGCATCAGACGCGGCTGCTCAGATTCGAGGAGCCGACGGTGCGTCGCTTCGGTCGCGATAACCCGAATGTCCCCACTCCTCTCGGCGTACCCGGCCTGCCCGTTGGAATGGTCACCGTGGTGATGTGTCAGAACGACGTGGGTCGGGCGGCGACCCGTGAGTTCCTGTGCCGCGTCGCCAAGCCAGCGCGCCCCCTCAACCGTGCCCAGGCCCTCCACAGCGAGCACCGCATCCCTACCGGCGATGATCCCACCGTTCGCGATCGTGGTGAAGTCGCGTGCGAGGAGCGGAGTCGAGATCATCGCCCACACGCCCTCGGCCACCTCTTCGATTCGACCCCACGGCTCCGTGCGGATCACCCGCCCGACAGGACGCTGGGTAAACAGGCGATCGAGCACCGACGGCCCCAGGGCGGCGGCGGCCATCAGGTGGGCCGCGCAGCTCGACGACTCTCTGAAGAAACCGCGACGTGTATGGGTGCGCTGTGGATCGAGCATCATTCACACTCAGTGGGTGGAGGGATCTGGAGTCGAGTGTATGGCGACGCCCTCCTCCACGACACCCGTGACCCGAGGTGACCAGAAAACAAAGGTGGCCTGAGCACGATCTGCTCAGGCCACCTATTGGATGCCGGAGGAGGGACTTGAACCCCCGACACGCGGATTATGATTCCGCTGCTCTAACCAGCTGAGCTACTCCGGCGTTTTTTGGTGCCAAGAAAGGTCATCAGCAAAATCCAGAGTGTCAAGCGGGCGCGACATCCGCATGCCCCGGACGGAGCCGGTTCAGGAGAACCGCGTAGGGGTGGCCCCTCTCGTCCCTGATGGGGTATTCAACCGTAAGCCTTGCAACGCGCCTTCGTACCACGGGAACACACCCTCCTCGAGGAGACGATAATGGAATTGCTGATCCCCGCCATGATCTTTGGTGGTGCGGCGCTCATCTCGAGCCTTCGAGTCCTCATCGAATACCAACGGGGAGTCGTATTCCGCCTTGGAAAGGTGACGCGGGCCAAGGGCCCGGGGCTCATCTTCCTCGTCCCGTTCGGGATCGAGCGCATGCGTAAGATCGACCTCCGGATCGTGGCCATGGACATCCCCCCGCAGGACACCATCACCAAGGACAACGTTTCGGTAAAGGTGAACGCGGTGGTCTACTTTCGGGTGCATGACCCGGAGAAGGCCGTGATCGCGATCGAGGACTACCACTTCGCCACAAGCCAGATGGCCCAGACGACTCTGCGCAGCGTCATCGGCCAATCCGAGCTGGACGAGATCCTCGCCGAGCGCGACCACGTGAACGAGGTCGTCCGGAACCTGATGGATGAGGCAACGGACGCGTGGGGCATCGACGTGGTCGGGGTGGAGGTCAAGGACATC
>JAZDDA010000191.1:0-2962 GCA_036679625.1 Gemmatimonadota bacterium
GAGCGGATCACCTCGACGGACAAGGGGTCGATCACGTCGGTGCAGGCGATCTACGTCCCGGCCGATGACCTCACCGACCCGGCGCCCGCCGCCGCCTTCACCCACCTCGATGCGAGTACCGTGCTCTCGCGTCAAATCTCGGAGCTCGGCATCTACCCGGCGGTGGATCCGCTCGACTCGACGAGCCGGATCCTAAACGCCCAGTACCTCGGCGAGCGGCACTACAACGTGACGACGCGGGTGCAGGAGACGCTTCAACGGTACAAGGACCTCCAGGACATCATCGCGATTCTCGGGATGGATGAGCTGTCAGAGGACGACAAGGTCGTGGTGAACCGGGCGCGGCGCGTCCAGCAGTTTCTTTCTCAGCCCTTCCACGTGGCTGAGCAGTTCACCGGGATTCCGGGGAGGTACGTACCGCTCGAGACGACGATCGACTCGTTCGAGCGCGTGGTCGATGGCGAGTTCGACCACCTCCCCGAGCAGGCGTTCTACATGGTCGGCGGGATCGAGGACGTGATCGAGGCCGCGAAGAAGCTCGAAGGGGAAGCGGCATGATGGACCCGGATGGTCCCTGGGACGATATTCCCTCGGCGCGTGAGCTGAGCTCGAACAGATGGCTGCGGGTCGATGTGACCTCGCCGTCCGCGTCCGTGTTCGAGGGAACCGCCACCTCGGTGATTGCTCCCGCGCATGATGGGGAAGTCGGGATTCTCCACGGGCATGCCCCGATGGTCGTGCTGCTCGGCACCGGCGAGTTCAGGATCCGATCCGCGGATGGCGACACGCGCTTGCATGTGTCGCGCGGGTTCTTGCAGGTAGTGGACGACCAGGTGTCCGTGCTGGCTGAAGAGGTCGAGGTTCTCTAGCCGAGCGGGTTCTCTGGCCCGAGGCGCGTTGGTTGCCAAACGCTCCGAGCGGAGCGACTGTGGAATCGGTCGCACAGGGTGGTGGGGAAAACAGGGAGGTGAAGAGTGCGGACGACACGGAGGTTGGGGCTTCTCGCCCTGCTGGCAGTTCTCGCCACGGTCGGGTTCCCTCGAGGGGCCCGCGCGCAGGTGGCGTTCGGCGCCGAAGCGCTGTTCGGCTCGGACACCGACTTCGGGATCGGAGGTCGGCTCCAGACCGATCTGAAGACCGCGATCCCTCTGAACTTCGCGGGCTCTTTCGATCTCTTCTTCCCCGATGGTCCGGCAGACTACTGGGAGATCAACGGGAACGTCTGGTACGATATCCACATCCGGCACGCGTCCGGAGTTCCCTACATCGGCGGCGGGCTGAACATCGGCCACCGTGACCCGGGACGCGACCGGTCCGCCGATACCGATCTCGGGCTCAACCTGGGCGGGGGGTATCGGTTCAACTTCAGCAAGACCTCCCCGTTTTTGGAGGCCCGTTTCACGGTCGGCGGTGTCGACCAGTTCGTGATCGGTGGAGGGGTCCTCTTGGGCTGGTTCTGACCCGCCGGCGGGCCGCGCCGCCGCGCTCCGCAGGCCGTCGAGAGCGAGCCCCGAACCAACCAAATTCCGCCGGCGAGAAGTGTTGACGAAGCGCTTCTCGCCCGCTACGTTATGCCGCCTTCCCACCGACCGCTTTTGCAGCGGCCCCGGTGGGCTGCTTTTTGACAATCAGGTAGCGAATAAGAGTGCTGGGCGCCGAGTGCGTCTGAGGTGCTTGATGCCGTCATGAAGATGGATCAAGCAAGTAAGGGCACAGGGTGGATGCCTAGGCATGGACCGGCGATGAAGGACGTGGCAAGCTGCGATAAGCCAGGGGTAGCTGCAAGCAAGCGTTGATCCCTGGATTTCCGAATGGGGAAACCCGGCTGGGGTGATGCCCAGTCATTCCTTGGCTGAATACATAGGCCTTGGAAAGCGAACCGAGGGAACTGAAACATCTAAGTACCTCGAGGAAGAGAAAACAACCGTGATTCCCTCAGTAGCGGCGAGCGAACGGGGAAGAGCCCAAACCACGCAGGTGCCAAGGCGGCAGCCGTTGCTTGCGTGGGGTTGTAGGGCGGTTTGTGAGAGCCTGCCGGCTCTCGGTGTGAGTGTGTCGGTGAGTCGAATCCAGATGGAAAGCCGAGCCGCAGAGGGTGACAGCCCCGTAGGCGAAGCCGATTACACGAGCTCGAAACCGTTCCTGAGTAGGTCGGGACACGAGAAATCCCGATTGAATCCGGCAGGACCACCTGCCAAGGCTAAATACGAGTCCATGACCGATAGCGAACGAGTACCGTGAGGGAAAGGTGAAAAGTACGCCGGGAGGCGGGTGAAATAGATCCTGAAACCGTGTGCCTACAAGCGGTGGGAGCCTGGCTTCTCCTTAGGGAGAAAGTTCGGGTGACCGCGTGCCTTTTGCATTATGATCCGGCGAGTTTGTCCTCAGTAGCGAGGTTAAGCCGTTCCGCGGCGGAGCCGAAGCGAAAGCGAGTCTTAACTGGGCGTATAGTTGCTGGGGCAAGACCCGAAACCAGAGTGATCTAGCCATGGCCAGGCTGAAGCGAGGGTAATGCCTCGTGGAGGGCCGAACCGTTGTGGGTTGAAAACCGCTCGGATGAGCTGTGGCTAGGGGTGAAAGGCCAATCAAACCTGGAGATAGCTGGTTCTCCCCGAAAGATATTTAGGTATCGCCTCTGAGTAGACTGCGGGAGGTAGAGCACTGGAAGGGCTAGGGTCCTCAAAGGGATACCAACCCCTACCAAACTCCGAATGCCCGTTAGTTGGTCTCAGGGAGGCAGTGCACGTGCGATAATGTTCGTGCGCAAAAGGGAAAGAGCCCAGACCTTCAGCTAAGGTCCCCAAGTGCTAGCTAAGTGACAAAGGATGTGGATTTGCGGAGACAACTGGGAGGTTGGCTTAGAAGCAGCCATCCTTGAAAGAGTGCGTAATAGCTCACCAGTCAAGCGGGTCTGCGCCGATAATGGTCGGGACTCAAGCTAGCCACCGAAGCTAAGGCTGCG
>JAZDDA010000192.1:0-5212 GCA_036679625.1 Gemmatimonadota bacterium
ATGCCCCCGGAGAGCGCGCCGGCGAGGGTGTCCTCCTCGGCTACCTCGATCGGGTGACCCGCGCGAAGGCTCTTGACCATAACTGCCGCGTTCGCGGCCGAAGCTGCGATCGTGTGCACCTCGGGCCGCCTCTGGGCGAGAAGCTGGGCGACACCGCCCACCAACCCACCGCCGGAGAGCGGCACGACGATGCACTCGACGTCGGGCACCTGCTCGAGGATTTCGCTCGCTACCGTCCCCTGGCCAGCGATGATCCACGGGTCGTCGAACGGATGTACGATGACGCGGCCTTCGGAGGCGGCCACCTCCACCGCTCGCGCCTCCGCCTCGTCGTAGGTCGAGCCGGCAAAGACGATCTCGGCGCCGCACGCCCGCATCCCCTCGAGCTTGACGGGGTCGACCCACTCCGGGACACAGATCACGGCGGAGATTCCCAACGTCTGAGACACCTGAGCGACCGCACGTCCATGGTTGCCACTCGAGCAGGCGACGACCCCACGCCTGCGCTCGCCCTCGGTGAGGGCGCAGAGGCGGGCTGCAGCTCCCCGCACCTTGAAGGAGCCGGTCACCTGGAGGCACTCCAACTTGAGATAGACCGGAACGCCAAGCCGCCCGCTCAGGTCGGGCGCCTCGATCGCGGGCGTACGGATCGTGTGTTCCTGGACCGCAGCCTGTGCCATCTCATCAGGTTTCATATCCATTCGGCGATTCTTATTCCAACCGGGCCGTGGGGCAAGGGAGCCACCGATTCCGATTCGCCCCAGGTCACGAATTCGTCCCAACCTCTGGAGAGCCGTGTGAGCACATCCGCATACGAAACCTCGGGATCAACCTCAGCCGACGACACCGCGTTCTTCGGTCACCCCCGGGGCCTCGCGACCCTGTTCTTCACGGAGATGTGGGAGCGATTCTCATACTATGGGATGCGCGCCCTCCTGATCCTCTTCATGACGGCGGCGACCACCCAGGCCAACCCTGGAATGGGATTGGACATCGGTACGGCGGCCGCCATCTACGGGCTCTACACGAGCCTCGTCTATCTGCTGGCCCTCCCTGGCGGATGGGTGGCCGACAACCTCTGGGGCCAGCGGAAGGCGGTCTACGTCGGCGGCTGGATCATCGCCGCGGGCCACTTCACGATGGCGGTGCCGAGCGAATTCTCGTTCTACATGGGGCTGGTCCTCATCGTGATGGGTACTGGGCTCCTGAAGCCGAACGTGAGTACGGTCGTCGGTGAGCTCTACCCAGACGGTGGTGCGCGCCGGGACGCAGGCTTCAGCCTCTTCTACATGGGCATCAACCTCGGAGCCTTCCTTGGCCCCCTCGCCACCGGCTTCTTCGGCGAGGGATACAACTGGCACCTGGGCTTCTCTCTGGCTGGGATCGGAATGGTCCTCCTGGGCCTGATCCAATACCGTATGGGCACCAAGCACCTCGGCGAGGCCGGGGTCCTGAGGACGGACGACTCCCCCGAAGAGCTGGCCCGTAAGAGCCGCATGTTCTTCGGCAGCTTCTTTGGAATCCTCGCCGCGACCGTCCTCTTCGGCTGGATGGTGTCAAAGGGCATCATCGCGGTCACCTTGCCACAGATTGCAGCGGCGCTGGGCGCTGGCATCCTGATTCTCGTCGCGGGCTACTTCGCCTACCTGTGGATGTTCGGTGGCCACACCGCAGAGGAGAACAAGCGCCTGGGGGTGATCTTCTGGCTCTTTGTCCTGATCGCCATCTTCTGGTCGGGATTCGAACAGGCCGGCTCTTCGCTGAACATCTTTGCCTCGGAGCAGACCAACCGGGTGGTGTTCGGCTGGACGATGCCGGCGAGCTTCCTGCAGTCGATCAACCCGATCTTCATCATCCTCTTGGCACCGGTCTTCGGGCAGCTCTGGATATGGCTCGCGACTCGAAAAGCCAATCCATCCATTCCGGTAAAGTTCGCGCTGGGGCTCTTTGGGCTCTCGGTCGGCTTCTTCGTGATCTCGTGGGGCGCCGCGAATAGCGCAGGCGGCACCTTGGTCACGCCGGCGTGGCTGATCGTCACCTACGCTCGCGATTTCTCCGGTCGGACTTTCCGCGATCACCAAACTCGCGCCCAAGGGACGAGTGGGGCAGATGATGGGGATCTGGTTCGTGGGGGCTGCGCTGGGCAACCTGTTCGCCGGTCTGGTGGCGGGGAACCTCGAAACGTTGGCGCCCACGGCGCTCTTCCGCACCGTAGCTCTGACCGTGGGAGCAGCGGGAGTAGTTGCGCTCGTTGCCAGCCCCGGCATCAAGAAGCTCATGGGCAACGTGGAGTAAGCCGCGCCAGGCCACCGTCGCGTTGTCGATGGTTGCACAGCACGCAGAGAGGGCCACCCGGGGGATTCCGGGTGGCCCTCTTTAATTCGCAGCGGTCCTTCTCACCCTACCTCAGCGACCGCCTCCTGTTGGGGGTGCCATCCTCCGGTACCCGAGCGACGGTCGCGCCTCACGCTCCGGCCAGACCTTGTTCAGGGTATCGCCCTCGAACAACTCACCATTCTTCATGACGAACCGAATCGTGTTGCTGTTGTGGATGTCGTCCAGGGGGTTCGCTCCGAGCACGAGAAGGTCGGCGAGCTTCCCTGCTTCGAGCGTCCCCAGTTGTCCCTGAAGCCCCAGCCCCTCGGCTCCGATCGTGGTGACCGTACGTAGCGCCTCGTAGTTGCTCAGGCCGCCCATCTGGAGCGCCCACAGCTCCCAGTGCGCTCCAATTCCCTGCTGCTCCCCGTGGGCACCCATGCCAACGTTGCCACCCTTCTGCAAGATTCTGGCTGCACCACGCGACACCGCCGGGAAGTGGTATTCGTCCAGCGCGCTCATCTGGCCCCGCCTGGTGCGTCGATCGAGGTCGTCGTGCGGCGTGAACCGAGCGAGCTTCTCGTCGTCGTGCACCTCGGTCGTCTGATAGAAGTACCACTCCGCCGTTGGGCCTCCGTACGACACCACGAGGGTCGGCGTGTACCAGGTCTTCGATTGGGCGAACAGCTCGATCACGTCGTCGTACAGGTCGGCGATCGGCAGGCTGTGCTCGATTCCGGTGTATCCGTCCAGCATCTGCGTCATGTTCAGTCGAAAATCGCCGCCACCCTCATTGGTGACGTTCATGCCCTCTTCCTGCGCCGCCTGGATGACCCACTGACGCTGACGCCGGTGCGGCTGCATGTACTGCTTGATCACGTTGGTGCCCAGCTTCTTGTAGTGCCGCACCATCGCCCGGGCATCCTCCAGGCTGTTGATCTGTGCGTTCCCCGTCGTCATGGCCCGTCCGGTGGACAAGACACGCGGCCCCAACACCGCCCCCGTCTCGATCAACTCTGCGTAGGCAAATGAGTCATTGCTCGTGGAGACGTCACGGCTGGTCGTCACCCCATACGCGAGGTTCGCGAGGTACGACCATGTGGTCTCGACGAAGACGTCGCGTGGCTGCCGGAGGTGCGCGTGCATGTCGATCATACCCGGCATGATGAACATGCCCGCGACATCGACTACCTCTGCATCTCCCGGCACGAGTACGGTCGAGGTGGGGCCCACGGCCACGATCCGGTTATTGGTGACGAGCACCGTCGCGTCGTCGATCACCTCTTCGCCCGCCATCGTGATCACCGTTGCGCCCACGAGTGCGATGGACCCCGATGGTGCATAACGGTCGGCCGCCAGGGTGATCTCGAAGGCCTGTGGTTGGGGGCCCTTCGGCTTGTCCTCATCCTCATCCTCGTCCCCAACCTCATCCCCATCGCCCTCCGCCAAATCCTGCTCAGCTCCATCTTCGGCTCCCTCGTCATCCGAGTCAGCGGGCTCGGCGAAGATGCTGTCGAGCGACATCGCGTAGAAGGTGTTCGCAAAGCTCCACGCGAGGCCGGTTCCGCCCTGCTCCCAATGCAGGTCGATGCCCCCCTCCTGGGTGACGCGCTTGACCGGGCCGGGTCCCCGCTTCTCTCCGATGCTCGGGATCTCGCTGGAGAGCGGAAGAGCCGCCACGTATACGTCTTCCCGGACGCTGAAGGCAATCCACTTTCCGTCGGGGGATGGAACGGCCTCATATGTTTCGGCGCTGATGTTTGCGTGCGTACGCTTGTCTGTCCCGTCGAGACGCACCGACACGAACTCCGAGCGGGCCGGTCGGGTCCCACCGAAGCCTCCCGCGCGGGCAGAGGCCACATAGCTGATTCGCTCCCCGGTCGCGTCGAAGGTGAGGCGATTGTCAGATGGCGCGGAGGTCACCTCCTGCAACGGGCCTCCCTCTGCATCCATCCACACGATCATACCCGTGTTCCGGGACCAGACGTTGCGGAACGCCGCCGCGTCCTCCTTCAGGAAGGCAAGCCGGCTACCGTCTGGGGACCACGCAGGGTGCATATAGTAGCCTGAGAATTCGGTCAGCCGTTGAGGCGTGCCGGCACGCATCCCATCGATGGACATTCTCCAGAGGTGCCCGCCCTCGATGTCGTCCCAGGTGACGTAGACGATCGACTTTCCGTCTGGCGAGAACACCGGTTGGAACTGTCCCTCGGGTGAGTCCAGCAGGCGACGTGGCTCTCCGTCGGGCAACTCCTGAATCCAGAGCTTGCTCAGCGCCGAAAACACCAGACGCTCGCCCTCGGCGTCACGATTCGCGTACCGCACATTGCGAACGGTGATCGGGCCATCATCGTAGGCCGTCTCGAAGTAGACGAGCGGTCCGAGGTCCTGCTCCACCGAGGCGCTGAAGGCAATCGGTGAGTCCGTCCCGTCGGCGATGGCGACCCGGTGGAAGCCACCGCCTGTCGCAATGAGAATTGACTCGCCGTCTGGATCGAAGGTGAACCGCGGCATGAGGTCGAGCACACCTGGGCGCTCGGCGTTGTCGCGGTCGATGTCGAACATCAACCAGCGCTCGCGGTCCGATCGCAGGTCGCGAACGCGGAGCCCGGTCTTGGCATCGAGACGCGCACCGTACACCAGCCAGCGCCCGTCGGGCGAGAACGCGGGCCGGAAGGCCCCATTGGGGGAGGCCGTGAGGGTCGCAATGTCACCCGTAACGCGGTCCAGTCGGCGGACCTGCCACCCGGTGAAACGCGAGATCCCCTGGCCGCCGCCCTGACCGCCGCCTCGCGACGAGAAGAACACGTGCCGCCCGTCGGCCGAGACCTTGAGGCCCGACAGCCCACCCGCGAGGGCGTCCTCGGTCAGCTTCAGCCCGGAGCCTCCGTCCCGG
>JAZDDA010000193.1:0-4330 GCA_036679625.1 Gemmatimonadota bacterium
ATCCCAGGACCGTCATCCCCCACCTCGAGAGTCGCCATCTCGCCCGCCGATACCGTCACCCACACCGACTCGCCGCCATGCTGGAGAGCGTTGAGCAGTAGATTGCGAACTGCCTGGCGGAGTCGCCGCGGATCGGCCCACGCGTGAACCGGCCCCCCCAAGATGGCCACGCTTCGGCCACTCGCCCCGAAGATACTGAGGATTTCGTCGTCGACAAGGGCACGAAGCTCCACCTCCCTCGCCACAACGAGAACCCCTCCGTGATCGGTTCGCGCCGCGACCACAAGATTGTCCACAACCGAGGCGAGCTCCCGCGAAGAGTCGAAGATGCCGTCGAGGAGCATGGTGATCTCCCCTAGTTCGAGCTGTTCACCGCTCCGCAGGATCGCCGTCATCCCGGTTCGAGCTGTTCACCGCTCCGCAGGATCGCCGTCATCCCGACCAGGCCCGTCAAGGGGGTGCGCAATCGATGGGCGACCCCGGCGATCAGATCGTCCTTAGCCCTCACCAGTGCGTTCATCCGCTCGTTCACAAGACTGCGCTCTATGGCGGCTCCGAAGAGTTGAGCGGCCACCCTTAGCAACTCCATGTCGTGAGAAGGCCAGCGTCTCGATTTTCCGGACCGTCGCAGGCCCAGCGACCCCGCCCAGCGGCCGTCTATCTGGAAGGGGACCGAGTACTGCTCCACGACCCCCATGTCGACGAACAGCTCCTTCTCGGCACCTTCACCGAGCCGCTGGGTGACGATGGAGGCGGCTTTCCCTGCCGCCAGAGTCCCGTAGAGCGTCGGCGTCAGCAGATAGGGAAAACCGTTGGGAACCGTCTCCCCCGTCTCGGGATCCTGCCATGAGAAAGGGTGCCCCGGTTCGACACCCGACCGAAAGACCTCGGCGACGGTTACGGCGCAGGGTCCGTAGCTGCTGTTCTCGACGACCCTCTCCACGAAGGCACCGTCGGCCGAGGTGGTGGCGATCAGGACCCTGAGGGCGACCGTCAGGCTCTCACCCGGGGAGAGCAAGGCCCGGGCACAGCTTGCTATGGCATGTTCGAAGCGGCTCCTGTCGAGGCGAGGGGAACGCACCTCGGCTAGGAGCCGCCTCGAAGCATCGCGCTGGCTCGGAGAGTGGGTCATCGCTACGAGCTCTCGTAGTGCCGGCCCTTGTACAAGCCCGAGAGGATCCCCTCCGGAACGGGCCGGCCCAGGTAGAAGCCTTGAGCCTGATCACATCCCACCTCGGTGACGAAGCGAAGCTGGGTCGCGTTCTCCACGCCCTCGGCCACCGCGATCTGCCCCACCCCATGGATCATCGACACCGCGCTGGCAAAGACCCTCCGGGCGCGTTCGCTCCTATGGAGCTTGCGAACCAACGACCGATCTATCTTGATGATGTCCGCCGGTATGTCGGCGAAGGTTCCGATCCCAGCCCACCCGCTGCCAAAGTCGTCAATGGCCACCAGGAACCCCACCGATCTGAGTCGTCGCAGCAGGAACCGCGACTGGTCGGGCAGCGGCATCCGCTCCGTAATCTCGAGACAGACCTTCCCCGGATCGACGGAGGCAGCGGATGTTGTGTCCACGAGGTCCTGAACAAAGCGAGGATCGAGCAACTCCAGTGGAGACACGTTGATGTGTATTCGCATCCCCCTGGGCATCCGGTGCCGACCAAGATAGGCCAGCACGTTCCGGGTAACCCAGCGGTCCACGACTCCAATCTGTCCCGACTGCTCTGCCCTGAATATGCTCGAGGACACGTCAAGGGGAGCCCCCTCGCTGTCCCAGAGGCGGAGGAGTGCCTCCATCGCCACCGGCGTGCGATCGACCAATTCGAAGATCGGCTGATAGTGGAGATCCAGGGATTCGGCTGAGAGGGCACTGCCGACTTTCCGGTCGGCCTTACTTGGAGAACCGGGGTCCCGGGGTGGCCTCCTCGAGGGGTTCGGGGTAGATGTCGCGACCGCGAGGGGCCTGTTGGGGTTGTGTCGTGCGATGACCATTCGGGTTCTCTTTCGTCTCGCACCCAAATCAAGCGAGGCCCCAGACGCTCGGCAATACCGGCGCGGCACCAAGTCGATACGGTTCTCCCCGGTTGTCCGTACCATCGCCCTCCAGCTTCCTACCGGGAGCCTCTGGGTGGAGTACAAAAAAGAGCTACGCAGAGGCGAAACCCCTGGTAGGGTTGATTTCTTTGGATCGCCCGGTTCTGGCCGGACCGTGGAGACTGCTGGGGCGTGGACATTCGGAGTTCTTTGTTGCTTATCGTTTTCTCGGCGAATGCTGTGGTTTTTGGGACCCTCGGCATTCAGGCCACTCGTAGGGCGCGTCACCAACTCCTCCCCCTACGAGTGCTGCTCTATCTGATCACCGCCCTGGCGGTGACCTACTCCACCGGATCGATATTGCTCGTGCTGGGCGAGCTGGCCGAAGCGGGCCTTCTTCCTCAGAGTTTGGGCGACATAGCTATGGGACCGGCCTGGGTGGCCTTCGGGCTCGGCGTGACGGTTCTGCTCCTGGCCGCCACCTCGCGCTTCATCCCGGTTTGGCGTCACCTTCGACACATCGATGCCACCGTCGAGGCCATGGTCCCCGACGCCAACTACGACATAGCCGCCTCGGAGTTGGCCCTCACCGCGCGCGAGGCCGAAGTATTGGGAGCGATCTTCGATGGAGCCCTCAGCGACGAGGAGATCGCCGAGCGCCTCTACGTCACCCGGTCAACGGTCTCATCCCATATCACCAACCTCATGAAGAAGACCGGAGCCAAGACTCGCAGGGAGCTACTTCTCGTCGTCACTCGGAATGGGGTACCCCAATGATCAACCTGATCATCAAGATGATCACCGGCCTCAACGCAGTGATCTTCGCCGTTCTCACGGTGCTGTTGGTGTGGGCGGCGGTGAAAGCACCGAGCAAGAGGCTCCGCAACGTGGCCCTCCTCTGCATCGCCTACGGCGTGGCGCTGATGGGTCTGGGCGTAGTTGCCACGATCGCGCTGCCCGCCATGGTCAGGACCATGGCGGCGCAGACGGTCATGTTGGAGGTCCTCTCCAACAGGCTCGATACCGAGAAACTGGCGACGTTGAAGTTGACCCCGCGCGAGGTCGAGGTTCTCGAAGTGATGGCCAGCGGCGCGCTGGAAGATTCAGAGCTGGCCTCCTCCCTCTCCATCGCTCCCTCCACCGCCGCCACCCATGTCCGAAACATCATGCACAAGGCAGGGGTGAAGGATCGCCGCGACCTGCTGCTGCTCCGCTCCGGCTGAGGTCGGGCCGAGTTCGGTGGTGGGGACCAGGGACTTCGGCGCACGTCCCGGAGGCCGGGAGAAGTCGAAGCCGAAGGCAGCATTCGCTGACCACGGCAATCCAGCAGGGACAACGAACGCCCTATCGGCCCACACCATCACCGGAGAGCTTCTACGTTCGTCTAAATCTGGTCCTCGCGAAGCTGGGCCCAGAGGTCGAGCCGTGCCGCCCTTTCTCGCTCCTCGTCGAGGCCTGCCGGTATCCCGGGCCGCATCCCTGCGTCGAGGAGGGCCAGGTGTTGACTGGTGGCCAGGTCGAGCAGCCGCACAATGAGATCCTGTCCCCTGTAGGCGGCGTGAGTCATGATGCGCACCGCCCGCTCCGGTGGCGACGAGAAGAGAACATCAATCGAGTGGCGTACTAGGTGCAACAACTCCTCCTCGTCGTGGGCCACCATGTGGGCCACGACGAGTTCCTCCATCAGCTCCCGACCCACGGGTATCTCGGGATCGTCGCGTAGGTCGATGTTCATGCGAGCCATCTCACGGGGAGGCTACCGAACACCGCGGGGACCCGAGTCCGACAACGGGCGAGGCCCCCGTCGGATCTCGGGGGCCTCGCCTTCAGCTCGGGAGATGATGGTGTCTGTCAACTGGTCAAGGTCTTGGTCTTCCGTCGCGACATCTGCGGTGAGGTCACCTCGATGCCCTCGTAGACCTCCCTGGCTCTGATGGCCCAGATCAGGCCCAAACCGGCGATCAGGGCGATGAGACCCACGCCGGCCAGGGTGCCGGCCAGAGCCAGACCCAGCTGAAGGGTGGAATGGGTGACCGTGCCCACGCCAAGCTCTGCGAACAACCCGTGGACGGTCCCACTCCAAGCCTGGGAGCGGGCAGGACCTTCGATCGGGTGACGCCGATCGAAGCCGGTCCAGTAGCGCCCGTCAACGTCGAACTCATAGGTACCAGCCGGATAAACCACCCCGTTGTACTCGACATCTTCGGGGAGGGTCACCGTCTGTGTCCCGTTGAGGACGTGGTAGCCGATGGTGGCCATCTGGTACATGTACTCGGTGGCCGTGTTGACCAGC
>JAZDDA010000194.1:0-7908 GCA_036679625.1 Gemmatimonadota bacterium
CTTTGTGCCTCTGCACCCTGCGGTCACGGGTGTTCCGCTCACGACCTGAAGCGTAGGAGCTGCGTTGGCGACGCCGTCGGCGAAGACGAAGCGCACGGTTTCTTCTGCGCCGATCTTCCCGCCGGAGATCCCTCGAGCACGGAGGCCCTCGGCCACTCGCTGGTACGGATCCTCGTGCTCCTGCCAGGTGAGTACCTCTGCATTCCGCAGGGGCCCGAGCGCCAACTGCTCGCGTGTGCGACCCTCTTCGAAGGCAGGAGTGACCGCGAAGGCGTCTCCTCGGGCCGGAATCACCACAGAGAAGAGGCGTTCGCTCAGTCCCCAGCGGACGTTCGTGAAGTACACCATGGACGTGCCGCCGGTGAGCATGAGCGCATCCAGGCCCTGCTCCCGCATGAGCCGCTTCGCCTGCTCCACCCGGTTCGCTCGTTCCCGCGCCGAAATGGGCGTGGCCCTACCTGCCTGGGACTGGAGCCGCGCGATTGACGGCGGGACGTCCTACGGGAAAGGCGCATCAGCCGCACTGGCCGAATCGGCTGCGAGTAGCTCGTGCGGCCGGCCGATGGCCGCGCTCGCGGCTGCAAGGGCGGAGGTGCCAACGAATGCGCGACGTGAAACCATGGAACGACTCCGAGTTCTCGATGGAAACTGCCAGGGCTGCCCCGAGTACAGACTCTCAAGGGCGGTGCGGTGTTGTATGGGTACGCGGTCTTCACTGCCCGGGAAAGGTGGTGAAGCCGCTCAGAAGCCGCGCACGTTGTCCTCGACGATCTTCCGGTAGACCACGCGGCGCTCCCTGCTCAAACCCGAGACCTTCAATGCGTCGTCGAGGTGCGCCATGACCCGCTGAGCGAGGTCCGATATCCGCTTCCTGCCGTCGGTCTGATCTAGTCCGCAGCGGTCCGCGAGGGTCACAAAGTCACTCAAGCGGAGCTTGTCTCGTTTGCCGTTCAATGAAAGGGCATAATGGTCGCCAGGAAGAACGACGCGAGTGTTCACAAGATCGTAGAGTGGACTGTACCGCACGCCCACCGCGGAGGGTGAGCGGCCAAAACGGTCCGTCTCGATCTCGTGGAGGACACTCAGGTTCTTGGCGTGGAGGTCACCGTTTCCGACGAGCCACGCGAACGCCGCATGATCCAGGAACCGCTCCATGCCTTTCGGGCCGAGTCCCAACCCCTGTAGCATCGTTGCCACCCTCTCGAGTGATGTCCGGTACTTTTCGACTCGCGGGAGTCCGAGGAGTGAGGCTCCGTCCTCGAGCAACAACAACCTGCCCGCGTCCTCCAGAGAATCGGGAATGTCGAATCGCTCGATCAGGAGTGCTGGCCCTCTGAGCTTGCTCCCCTCTTGAAACCGTACCTGCCTCACGGGAGCAACCGACAAGCCGACTCTCCGAGCCAGCTCCATCGTGGCCCATTCGTTTTCGACCAGCTCTGGGGATACGGGGGAGGGGAGCTTCAGGATATGAGTAGTGGTAATGTCGTGATCGCTGAGATCGACCTCAATGCGCCCGTTTCTCTCTCTCAGATGGACCGGAAGCTTCGGCTGAACCCCAGACAGGCGTGTCGCCCCACGCCTGCGCAGCTCCTCCCAGAGTTCCCGCGTGTCGGGGTCCGCGCCGATCGTCTCAACGATCGAGAGTACCTCGCTCGACCCTTGGCAAACCGCGCGGAGCTCGGTCTCCAGGTAGTCCAGCGCAAGTGTGTCTGCAGAGAACCCCTGCGGCCGTAGCGTCAGGTTGCTGAGGTACCTGGGGGTCGTGCGGAGCAGGGCAAAGGAATCGTCTCCATCGATCTTGTGAACCGCTCTGAGCTTCTCTTCTGACCACCCCTCCGGGAGCAGGTTGTCGAAGAAGGCCGGTAGGGCGGCACCCTCGTAGGCCGGCCCGTCTCGCCGTATCGGCAGACCACTGAGTTCGATACTCCAGGATGGGTGGTAGGTGAAGCGGTACTCGCGGTGGGGAAGTGATTCCAGACGTCCCACTTCATGGTGATAGAAGTGCACATCGAGGCCTGGGTTGCCTGGAGGGAGGGTTCGCGTAGGGCGCCGTAGCCGTTCGAATTTATCGAGCTCGCGGTCCAGCCCGTTTCGAACCGCAAAGGCCTCCGCGCGCTGCCGGTCCGTCTCAGTGAGATCCTCGATCAACTGGCGCACAATATCCTCATCGAGGCTTCGTTCCGGCTGACGCGCGTCCCGATCGAGGACCTCGAACACGGTCTGAAGCGGAGAGCTCATGGTCACCTCGGCTTCGGAGGGTTCGGCGCTGAGGGCCTGAGCGATGGTCTGCTCCAGGCGCAGAACAACCGTCTCGGGGTGCCGAATGGCCCCTAATCGCATTACTCGCACACCCGGGAGATCGATCGACGTGCGGGTCTTCCTGGGCCCAGACAAGAAGGCGACTCCGGATACGGCTTCGTGGAGGGCCGCCGTGCTATGTGACACGTACCAATCCGGATAGGCAGCACCGAGGATCGCGAGCAGTTGTTCACGTACGATCTCCGACGGCGGTGTCTGAAAATCGTCCGTATAGATGCCTTTTGCGATCCGGAGGACGACTCCACGCTGGCGTGCCTTGTTGAGCGCACGGCTCTGTCGAACAGTCTGTGGAATGAAAAGCATATACGATGTCCCGTTAGCGCGACTAAGACATAGTATATATTGGCGTATGATGGACTTATGTCAAGCGGTGGGTCCCATAAATCGCGCTATTTCACAGTAAATATCTGCGATTATACGACATGAGTCGCAGGGCGTCCCTAGCCCGCAGTAAGAAACGCGAAGTACGCAGCGGGATCGAACCCTGTCGGATCGACCTGGTAGTACGTGCTCGCACTGAAGTGCCCGGTGGTCGGGAAGTAGGGCGGGGGAGCCGTGGCGGCACACGCATCATAGGCGTAGCGCTTCACATACCCCGTGCCTCCCACCCAGCGGATCGTACCCACGGCACCTCGCGTCGTCTGGACTATCCCACCAGTGAGATAAAGACAGCCACGACCCCACTGGGCGCCTTCGCATGGTTGGTCTCGTCGAGAACCATAGGCATAGTTGCCCACGGTGAACACATCCAGCGCCAGGATGACGGCGTGGAAGAACTCGTCAGAGGTGTCATCATACGTCTTGTAGTTCTGACCGTTCGTCGGGCGCTTCGGGGAGTTGAGGGTGTTGTCTGCGACGATGATGTCATCGCCGGCGAACAGACCCAGAATATTCTCACAGGTGCCGAGGCCGGGGTCTCGGGCGTAGATCACGTCGTCCGCGAGGATGATGTCGTCGGTGGCCGCAACCGTGACACGTCCACGCAGTTTCCCGCTGACGGCCACCCTCCCCTGCACGAAGATGACGCCCTTGAAGTTGGGGTTGAGCTCACGACTGATCGGGAAGAGGTAGTTGGCATCCGGCCGCCCAGCGACGAGCGGACTCACAGCACCCGGCCAGGTCAGCCAACTGCCGTTTCCGTCGTTGGGTACGAAGCCACCGAAAATCGAATCCGAGCCACCTAGATGGCAGCGACGGCGCACGTTCGTGAGGGCGGCGACCCAGCTGTCGGGGCCGTTGTTGGGATGGTCGGCGGCAGCGATGAAGGTGCCGTCTGAATGATAATGTCCGCAGTTCTGGGAGTTGCGCATGCCGTTACTCGGGACGGCTGCCGTGACCCACTTGGAATTGGTCGAGGTGTACACGCGGATGAAGCCCTCGTTCGCGTCCGTCGAATCGCCGTCGGCGTTCAGATCGAGGTTCACGAACTCGATACGCATCGTGGCTTCGTCGGCGGCGCCGTTGCTGGTGCTGACGAAGGCCGTGTTCCCGGCCTGACCCTGGGTGAGCAGTTTGTCGAGGTCCGCAGTCTGCGGCATCTCGATGGGGGCCACGTTCTCTTCGTACCCCTTCACGAAGGTGCCGTATTGAGGGGTGGGAACGATTCCCGCGGTCCGCGTTTCGTCGTGAAAGGTGGCCCCGCTCGAGTAGATCTTCAGGTTGGAGTTGGTGTGGACCGGGCCGAAAATCTGGTCCCCACCTCCGAAGGAGATGTAGCTCGGCTCTATGTCTGTGAAGTAGGCGAACTTGGCGAAACTCTCCTGAAAGAGCTGGCGCCGACGGATCGAAACGCCTCCACCGGCGTCCCGCGCCACCGAGACAATGGTGCCGAAGACACCGAACTGCCCTGAGGTATCACCGGTCGGCCCCACGTAGGTCCAGCGTTGGACCCCGGGGAGTGGTGTTCCGTCGGCGTCGGTAGGGACAACACCGTCTTCGAGCACGGCGAACAACGAGTCCGGATAGATGGACGGGTCCGCGTTCAGCCTCGCACGCGCCACCTCCAGCCCACCGGAGGCGGCGATGTCCAGGAGCGACTGCCTGGCGTAGACGCGGTTCACGATCGTCTGGCGAGCTCCGATCGTTACAGCGGCCGTTGCCATGGCCGCTACGGCAAGGATCAGCAGGATAGTCATTGCAAGGGCGATGCCCCGCTCATCTGCTGCTTCTCGTTTCGAATTCTGGTGTTTCATAATGATTCTCGGACGTTCGGCGGAATTGGCCTCAGGAAGCGACGATCTGGTTCGACTGTTCGTTCGGCGATATCTCGGGGGTACAGTCCTGCGCGGCCACGGCGTACTGGTAGGTCGTGCCCGTCGTCACTGCGTTGTCGACGTATTGGTAGGCTACGGCGCCCGCGGGAAGGCTCACGAGGGGGTCACCGTAGACGCCGGCTGGGATGACGCGCCTCCAGATCAGGTACCGCGCGACGTCTCTCTCTCCGCTCGTTTCGTCAACGGCCGGCTGCCAGCGGAGCGCGATCGCATTCTCGCCACCGGCCAGAGTGGTGTCCTGCGCTACCGGGGCTCCTCCGAAGATCGGTGTGCTGCCGCAGACCGAGAGAGCCTCGGTACCCGCATTCGGAAGTCCGAAGAGGCGGCTCGAGCTCACGGTCTTTCGCGCAGCAACCGGCCCGCCCGACGAGGCCGAGAGCGTCACCCGGACCCCGCGTATCGAATCGATGAGGGCGAATCCGGCCGTGTCGGCTGGGCTGCCATGAATCGCCACGGAGTGCTGGAGTGGCAGCGACGCGTCAGGGATTGAGTCCAGGTATGCGGCGCTGTCGGCTGGTTCGACCACGCTGACGTAGCTGAAGAACGGGCGTCCCTCGAAGCGATGTAGGTTGCGAGCTACGAGCTCACGCGTCCCGAGATTCACCTGCCGATAGAGCGCGAAGTCATCGGTCTCGGGCGTCGTGGCGTCAGCCTCAAAGAAGAAGATGAGCAGCTCTGCCCCCGAGTTGACTCCTGGCGACGCCTGATAGGTCGTGTCCGGGTATTGAAAGGCGGTGCCCGGAAGGGTCATGGAGGTTGCGAGGGCAGACACCTGACCGTCGGGCGCATCCACGTCGATGAACACCGCCGAGATGTCGTTCAGGACGTTGCTCGTGTAGTCGGCGTTGAAGGCTACGACGTCTCGCCCGGCGTAGACAAACTGTGGTTGTCCGGCCACCACGTTCGTCCCGATCGTGCGCAGATCCTGCTCAAGGGTGCGCACAGTATACCGCAGGTTGACCAGAGAGAGCGTCCGCTCGCTCCCGTCGTTGAAGGCCTGGGTCTGGCTCGAGAATACCGAAAGCCCACCCAGGACGACGATCGTGAACACGCCCATCGCGATCACCAACTCAATGATGGTGAAGCCCGCGTCGCACGCGGCCGGGGAGGGTCGGGATTCGTATGCTCGTTGGTTCATGGTGCGGCGATCGTTGCGGTACGTCGAACTGGGGTGGCGAGGGCGGGTCCGCTGATCTCGACCATGACATTGTAGTAATCAAGAACCCCGCCGCCCGTCTGAGGCTGGTTGATCCGATTCACGACAGTGCGGCGTTGAAAGTTCGGCGGAAGCCCGAAGAGGCTGTCTTCGACACCACTGTACATGGAGTTCAGATCCGCATAGTTGGGATCGATCCGCATGAGCTCGATTCTGTTCTCCGCCGCGTGAAGCGCTACCGCCCTGAGTTCGAGCTGGGAATTCACTGTACTGAGGGATCCAGCCGAGGCGGCGAGCCCGAGGAGCACGGTCGTCATCAGAAATAGCGCCACGGTGACCTCGATAAGGGTGAACCCTCCGTTGCGGCCTCGTCCTTTCGGGGTCTGCGGTGACGCGGGGATCGAAGTTCCCGCAGGGTTCGGGAGCCTTAGCATGATCTTCCCCAGCTGCTGGAGTCGTGGGCGAGGCACCTGACCTGGCCGGTCGAGCGTTCGATGGTGAGGGCTCGAGCCATTGCCGGCTCGCTCCCCCCTCCTGGGGCCGCCGGGGTGAGATAGACCACGCCCGCTTCGCTCGCGGAGCCGTTTCGATGGAAGGTCAACGTTGGCAGGTTACCCGGGCCGATCGCAAAGCTTACCGCAGCGGTGCCGAGCGGATGCGCCGGGGCCGTTGAGCGTGTCAGCCTGACCCCACCGGGAATCGTGACCACTGTGGCCAATTCACCCCCGTCGATGAGGCCATCGTTGTCTTCGTCTTCGACGATGATGATCCGAGAGCCGGCCGTGTCGAATTGGACCATCACATTGTGCTGCCTCAGGAGTGCCTTCGACTGCGCGGCCATGATGGAGCTCATTACCTCGAGAGCGGCCCCGTCGGCTCGCGCCCTGCTGAGGTGAATCTTCGGCATCGCGATCGCCGTCATCAGCGTCAGAGCGAGCAACACCGTGATCATCTCGACCAGCGTGAAGCCAGCGCGTGTGTTCAGCGTCATCCGTATACCTCATTAAACCCCGAAATGCTGCCTTGGGAGCCCATGTAGGTACCAGAACTATGCCACGCGCGTTTTCGGCTTGCTTACTGCGCAATTCAGCGTGTCAGGGGTGGAATTCCCGCCATTAGTGCCGCAGTATGCGCAAAATTTGCAGAATTCGATGGGGTGACGGCTTGGGCCGGGGGAGGGGCAAACCCTACGTTAGCACACCCCGCTCGCGCATCGCCCTGGCGTAGAGTACCAGCGCGACTGCGATCAGGAAGATCACCGCGCTGAAGGCGATCCCGGCGGCTCCGATTACCTCCGAAGCGTCAGAGAGTACGTAGTTCTGGAAGGTGGTGATCACCATCGAAGACAGCGAAACCATGAACACCGGTACGGCCAGGCTCTTCTTCATCAAGAGAAGGATGGAGCCCAGCACGCCGCCCCAGACGGCGAGTGCCCAGAAGGCGACAACCCACGTCGGGAAGGCGTAGAAGAACTCGAGCTGCTCCGGAGTGAACTGACCCATGTACGCCTCGTTCTGCGTCTGCGTCATGAGGTAGTCATAGGCGCCCACAACATTCCATAACAGCGTTACACCGCCGACATGAGTGCGTCCTCCTCGCTGAGGAATTGGGATGGGGCACCGATGATCGGAGGCCCACCTGCGATGAGCACAACGATGCTTGCCGCTGTTCTGGGCCGCAAGGAGAATTTCCTGACCCATCCGTCTGTGTGTCCATTTATGTGTCCATATTTATCCAAATAGCTTGCAAGATCATTAAGAAATGGATATCTATGGATAAATAATGGAGATTGTGATGGACTCATTGTCGAAGACGAGGATTACGCCCGGTCTACTCAAGACCATCGGGGAGATCGATGAGTTCAAGGGCCGCTGGGAGGCACTCGTCAATTTGGCCCCGGAACGCCTGTCGGCGCTGAAGCGCATCGCGACGATTGAATCGGTTGGCTCGTCGACGAGGATCGAAGGCGCAAAACTCAGCGACGACGAAGTTGAGCGGCTCCTCTCGGGGTTGGATGTGACCTCTTTTCACTCCCGAGACGAAGAGGAGGTCGGGGGCTACGCCGATTTGATGGAGCTGATCTTCGAATCCCATGACGATATCTCACTCACCGAAAACACGATACGCCAGCTCCACGGGATTCTGCTTGAATACTCGAAA
>JAZDDA010000195.1:0-36759 GCA_036679625.1 Gemmatimonadota bacterium
AAAGGTTTCGTCGCCGCCTCGACCGCCGCCCCAGATGATCCCACGGTTCACGTAGTTGTCGAAGAGGTAGTACGAGCCCCCGAACGAGAGCACCGCGACAGACACCGCCACCCAGGGATACTTCAGCGTGAAGCCTATGAGACCCCGGTAGATCCGTTCGTAGAGCGGCGCACGAATCTGTCCAGACGGCGCAAATGCGAAGGTTGGCCGCTCCCGCGATGCCAGCAGCTTGGCCGAGAGCGAGGGGATGAATGTGAACGCCACAAAGAGCGAGGCGAGCAGGGTGAGGCCCACGACGATGGCAAGCGGCATGTAGAACACGCGCAGCTCGCCCTGCAGATAGACGAAGGGCACGAAGACGATGAGCGTCGTGGCGGTCGCAGCCATAATCGGGAGCACGACCTCCTTGGCCCCCTCCTCTGCTGCCTCTTCAGGAGCCGCACCGCCCTGCCATCGCCGAAACACGTTCTCGAGCACGACGATGGAGTTGTCCACGATCAGCCCGAAGCCCATCGCCAGCCCCATTAAGGTGAGCAGGTTGAGCGTCAGCCCACCGTAGTAGATCAGGTTCAGAGATATCAGGATCGAGAATACGATGGTCGCGAAGATTACCCACGCCGACCAGAACGAGCGGAGAAAAAGGAGCAGCACCAGAAAGATCACGACCGCGGCGAACGCGGCCCGATACCGAAGGTCCTGAAGCTGAGCCCGAATGCGGAGGCTCTGGTCGTAGCCCTCTACGATCTCGCTCCCGAACGGGTTCAGGCTCTCGAGCTCCGTCATGCGCTCCTTCACGGCGTCGGCGACCCTCACCGTGTTGGTGCGCGGCTCCTTGTTGACGACGATCAGGAGAGCCGGGTTCCCGTCGATTCGGCTCAGATTCCAGGCATCCTCGTAGCTGTCCACGACTCGCGCTACATCGGCAACCCGCACGAGGCGCCCCTCATCCGAGAGTAGCACCGCACGCCGCAGGTCATTGGGCTCGCGGGCCTGGTTCTGAATGGTGAGCGTCCACTCCTGCCCGCCCTCCCGAATCACCCCTGCCTCACGCACCAGGTCGAGATCCCGGATCCGCTGGCGGATGACTTCGGGACGCAGGCCCAGGGCCAGCACCTTGGATTCGTCGAGCTGAACCACCAATTCGCGGTCCCGCCCCCCGTACACCTGAACCTCACCCACACCGTCGATCTGTTCGAGCCCGGGCTTGATGATGTCGAGGGCGTGTTCACGGAGCGCCTCGAGCACGTATGGCCCTGTGAAGGTGTACCGGAGAATCCCCTGCCCCTGCTGCGACTGGAATTCCCTGGGAACATACTGAGCGATCGAGACCTGACTCACCGCATCGGGAAGCTGCTCTTCGAGCTGCGAGATCCGCTCAGAGAGGTCGAGTCGCGCGAAGTCCATATCGGTGTCGCGCAAGAATTCGACGGTGATCTGGGTACTCCCCCGGCCCTGCTGCTCTGACGACACCGAGACGATCTTCTCGACGCCCCGCATCTGCTGAACGGTGGACTCGAGTGGAGATGTGAGAAACGCCTCAACCGTCTCCGGCGAAGCTCCCGGCCACGAAGCAGAGAGAGAGAGTTGGGGAAGATCGGCATCGGGGAACATCTCGATCGGGATGTTTTGCCACGCAGCGACACCCAGGAGGGCCACCGCGGTGTAGGCCATCGCCACCGCGACCGGTCTGCGAATGCTCAGACGGATCATGTTGTTGCCCCCTCGGCCACCTGCGCCACCGGCGTTGCGCCTGCCGGCGCGTTCCCGGGTCTTCCCCGCTCCACCATTGCCACCCGAACTCCCTCCACCAGCGAGTAGACCACAGGCACCACAATCAGCGTGAGCGCGGTCGCGACGGTCAGTCCACCGATCACCGTAATGGCAAGCGGCGCCCGGAGGTCCGCCCCCCTGCCGATCCCCAACGCCATGGGCGTAAGCCCCAGAACGGTGGTCACGGTGGTCATGATAATGGGTCGAAGCCGCACGCGTCCTGCCTCCATGATCGCGGCTCGCAGCTCCATGCCTCGTTCTCGGGATTGGTTGATGAAGTCCACCTTCACGATGGCATCGTTAACCACAATTCCAACCAGGATCACCACCCCGATGAGGCTCATCGTGTTGAGGCCCTCACCCGTCAGCACCAGCGCGAGCACGGCTCCCACGAGAGCGAGCGGCACCGCCATGAGGATCGTGAACGGGTGTACGAACGACTCGAATTGGGCGGCGAGAATCATGTACACCAGGATCAACGCGAGGCCGAATGCGAACGCGAGGTCGCGAAAGCTCCGGCGCATCTCTTCGTTCTCACCACCCACATCCATCCGGATCTCACGTGTGGGAGGCAGGTCGGCGACCGCAGCTTCGATCGAGACGATGGCCTGATCCAGCCCACCACCGATCACATCCGCGTACACAGACACGACCCGGGCCTGCTCCTCGCGAAACACCTCGGAGGGCGCGAGCACCTCCCGCCAATCGATCAGCTCGCGCAACGGTACTCCCTGAACACGAATCCCGTTCAGCGTCTCTTCGGAGTATCTCAGCTCGTCGGGGTACCGTACCACGATGTCGATGCGTCGATCGAAGTCCACGAACTGCGTTGCGGGGTCTCCACGCATCGCTCGGTCGACTTCTTCTGCGATCAGACGCGGCTCAACCCCATAACGGGCGGCTGCCGCACGATCGATGCTTATCTGGATCTCGGGCTGCCCCCGTTCCATTCCCACCCGGAGATTGGAGAGGTTGGGAATCGCCGCCAGCCTCTCCATGACGACATCCGCCCGATCGAGACCCGCGTTGAGGTCCTCTGTACGAATTCGCACCGCAACATCCGCCTCTGCACCGCCAAGGAGCTGTCCCAGCGCAGTGGCCTTACCGACCTCCACCGAGAGCGTGCCCTCGACACGGTCCTGAATTCCTCTCACCCGTGCCATGACCTCCTCAGTGCTCGCGCTCGGGTTGAGGCGCACCTGGAATCGGGCGGTGTTCAGCCCCGCCACATCCTCGCCCTCGGCGTATGCGCGAACGTCGCGCCCAACGCGCGTGAAGACCGCCGCCACTCCGGGGTCAGCGAGCAACGCCCGTTCGATGTCCTCCGCCACAGCCTGCGTAACGCGGATCTCCGTCCCCTCGGCGAGCTCCAGCCCCACCTCGAAGGCTCCCTGATCGACCTTGGGGAGCAGGTCCCGTTGGAGCACCGTCCCGAGCAGGAGGGATCCCACGAGCGCTGCGGTAGAGAGTGCCACCACCCGCCCGCGGTGGTCGAGGGACCACTCCAGCACCGCGTGATACTTCAACGCGAAGGCGTCGAATGCGACATCGAAGGCCCGCAACACCGGCGCAAAGGTCCAGCCGAGCACCTTGCCGGCGAGCTTCGCCCAGAAGGCCACCAGATCCCGCACGAGCGCCCAGAGAAATCGGAGAAGCGTGAACGGCAAGCTCATCACTCCGCCGACCATCCACCTCGCGCGCCCCCACACGCCGGTGACCGGGACCCGAGCATCGGGTTGGACCGAGGCCGGGGGGCCACCCGCCGCAAAACGCGCCGCAAGCGTAGGCAAGAGCGTGAGCGCAACCAGGAGGCTAGCGAGCAGAGAAAAAGTCACAGCGAGCGAAAGATCACGGAAGAGCTCCCCCGCCACCCCCTCGACGTAGATGATCGGCAGAAAGACGCTGATCGTGGTCAGCGTAGACGCCGTGATCGCTCCCTGGACCTCGTTGGCGCCATCTGCGGCGGCGGACTGGACATCTGCCCCCTCTTCGCGGTGGCGGAAGATGTTCTCGAGCACGACGATGGAGTTGTCCACGAGCATCCCGACGCCGAGCGCCAATCCACCGAGGCTCATGATGTTCAACGAGACCCCAAAGGCATCCATCAGCGCAAAGGTCCCCACCACCGAAATCGGGATTGCGAGCGCGATGGCGACCGGGTACCGGGGGTCGCGCAGAAAGAGGAAGAGCACCAGGAAGGCGAGCGCGCCCCCGAGGACGAGCGCCCATACGACGTTGTTGATCGAGTCAGAGATAAAGGCCGCCTGGGTGGAGGCCACCTCGAGCGACATCCCGGGGTACTGCTCGCGAAGTTGATCGAGGGTCTCGTCTACCAGCTCGCCCACCGCCACGGTGTTTGCGCCCGCCTCCTTGAAGATCAACAGCCCGACGGACTCCGCCCCACCGTACCGGGTGATGGTTTCGCGTTCCTGGAAACCGTCGTCCACTGTGGCGACGTCTGACAGGCGGATCAGCCGAAAACCCGCCGTAGCTTCCTCACCCTGGGCAGGCTGAACCTGCCGCCCAACGATGACGTCCTCGATCTCCTCTACGCGCTGGAACTCGCCGAGTGTGCGCAGTGGGTAGCGATATCTCCCGCGGAGAATCGTTCCCCCCGGTGCGCTGTAGTTCGCTTGTGCGAGCGCGGTGGAGACCTCGTTCAGCTCGAGTCCATACGACTCCAGGAGCGTGGGGTCGACCTCTACATGAATCTCGCGGTCGAGCCCACCAGCTACCGTCGCCTGGGCCACCCCGTCGAGCTGCTCGAGACGCCGCCGGAAGACGGTCTCGGAAAGCTCCTTGGTTTCCCAGAGGTCCACTCCACCCGCGACCGCGATCACCATGATCGGTTCAGCCTCGGGATCCACGCGGAGGATGCTCGGTCGCTCCGAGGTCTCGGGGAGATTATCGCGCAGGTTGTCGAGCCGCTCCCGCGTGTTGAGCATCGCGAAGTCCATGTCGGTGCCCCACGCAAAGCGCATCGTCACCAGACTCACGCCGTCGCGCGAAACCGAGCTGACGCGCTCGACGCCCGGCACCGCGGCCACCTGAGCCTCCACCGGCTCGGTCACGAGCCGCTCGACCTGCTGCGGCGAAACGTCCGGATACGAGGTGTAGACCACGAGTCGTGGGTAGCTCACATCTGGCAGGAGGTCGATCGGCAGGCGGGCAAAAGAGATCCCGCCTAGCAGAATCACCGCCAGAAAGAGCATCGTGACGGCAACCGGCCGTCTGGTTGAGGTCCCGGAGATCGACACCGTTACGCCCCCGGACCGGTGTTGAGAATCTCGACGCCGGCCGCAGCCTCGAGGTCGATCAATGCGCTCAGGAATTCATACCTTGAGTTCAGGAGCGAACGGCGCGCGTCCGCGGCCGCCATTACGTCGGTCTGAAGCTCGGTGAAGGTCCGCCCAGCAAGCCGATACTCCTCCCGCCCGAGGCGGATTCGATCATCCGCAAGATCGACCTCCCGCCCCGCAATCAGCCAATCCTCGAAGGCGGCTTGAAGGTCAATGAAGCGCCCCCGAACATCCCGCCCGACATCGAGCCGCGTCTTTCGAAGCTGCTCCTCTCCATTGCGGAGCGCCACGTCTGCCTGCATGACCTGGCTACTCGTTTGAAATCCACTGAAGATCGGCAAACTGAAGCTCAGCGATGCACTTCCAACCCGCGACTCGTCTGGAAAGCCGTTGAAAAGGGCCGCGCGTCCGGCGGAGTTCGCCCTCTGACTAGCTGAGAATTGGAGCGACACAGTGGGCCACCGAGTTCCCCTTGCATCCCTCAGTCCGAATTCGTCCACCCGCAAATCCGCCTCCCCCTGCAGGAGCGTGGCATTCCCGGCGTTCGCACGTCGTACGAGCTCCTCGACATCGAGGGCACCAGGATCGAAGGGCTCAGGAGCCGCTCCGCTGATCAGAACGTCTCCGAGCGTGGGATCTCCAATTTCCGTAGCCAACTGGAGTACCGCCTTTCGGTAGTCGCTCCGGGCACGGGCGATCACTCTCTCCTGTTTGAGGATTTCCAGCTCCGCGGTCTGAAGATCCACACGGCTCACCGCCGCGTCGGCAAGGCGAAACAACGCCCGGGACTGCTCCAGATCAATCTCCCTGCCCTCCAGAATTTCGGTTTCGATCTCAATGAGAGCGAGTTGGTTCAGCGTTGCGAAGTACTGGCGGCGGACCTCCGCCTCGACCGTAACCAGGTCGGCCTCCGCTGCGCGGGCGCGGGCGATGGCTTGAGCGCCAACCCTTCCCATTTCATGGAACCGCTTCCCCCCCTCGAAAAGCGTGAGAGACGCACTCAGCGCTTGGGACGCGCCTGAGGTCGTCCGGTACTCCGTCACCGGGTTCTGAATCGGATTTCCGAAGTTGTCGAATGCGGTGGTCTGTCGGTTTGCGGTCAAGCTCGTTCCAACGGTCAGGTCCAGGGTGGGAAGAAACGCCCCCCACGCCGCCTTTCTCTCGGCCACGGAGAGCTCCATCGTGTTGAGAGCCTGCCGATACACCGGGTTGTGAATCGCAGCGAGGGAAAGAGCCTCGTCGAGCGACAGAGCCCCGCTGACCTGCTGCCCGGCAACCGAATCCGGCGAGAACAGGCCCACGCCCACCGCCGCGGCCGCTACGACCGCGAACCTCGCGATGGTTGTTCTGGTCCATCCGTATCGGCGGCTCATCGGCTCGGCCTCCCACCCTCGCGAGCTACATTCTCGACCAGGCGTACCGAGGCGTCGTGCGCCAGATAGTGGTGGCCGTCCACGAGTACCACCTCACCCGGGCGGACGATGTCTTCGTCCCCTTCCACGAGCTCCACCCAATCTTCGTTCTCACGGGCGGGGGTCACGTATCGCCACTTCGCCCGTCCGGAGCTACCACCGGGTTCGTACACGAACACCATCGGTCGTCCATCTCGTTCGAGTAACGCCGAGCGAGGAATGAGGATGCGGTCGGCGAAGGCCTGGGCGTCGATCGTCACCTGCGCGTACATCCCGGGCTTGATCCGCCCCTCGGGGTTGTCGAGGAGCACGGTCACGCGGCCGGTGCGGTTCTCGGAGTCCACGCGGGGGTTGATCGTCTCGATCCGCCCCCGGAACTCCTCTCCCGGGAAGGCCGCAAACGACACCGTGGCACTCCTTCCCTCCACCAGATAGCCCAACTCTGCCTCCAGCACCTGGACCTCGACCTTGATCGGTCTGAGGTCCACTGCGGTCATCAGCTCCTCCCCTGTGCCCACCCACTGGCCCGCGACCACAAGCAGATCCGCAATTCGGCCGCCGAAGGGTGCGCGAACCACGGTGCGGTCGAGGTTGAGCTGCGCAACACGAAGCGCTACCTCGGCTGCGTTGAGTCCGGAGCTCGAGCGGGCCAGCCGTTCACGCGCCGCTCGAGCGTCGGGATCCACCTCGTCGTCGAGGATCAACATCCGCTGGAATGCGGCCTGCTTATCCAGGAGATCAGACTCCATCTTGGCTACCTCGAGGGCGTACTCCGTCGTATCGATCTGGAGCAGCGGTTGACCCCGCCGCACGCCCTGGTTCTCACGAACCGGAACCTGAAGCACGACGCCCTCAACCTGGGCGGTGAGGGTAGCCTCCTGGTAGGCAGCGGCCTCTCCGGCTGCGGTTACCGTGATCCAGAGCGTGTCCTGCACCGCCTCTGCACCACTTACCGGCTGGGGTACGTCGGTGGAGAATTGCTGGCTGGCCGAGGTCTCGATTCCGAGTTCTTCCAGCTGCGAACTCCCGGCGCCGGCGCCGTCGGGCTCTGGCTCAGGACGCAGTCGCATATAGATGCCGCCGGAGGCCACAGAAACGACGATGGCACCGGTGAGGATGCTCAGAGCTTTATTCGAGAATGTCATGGGTGTCCCAACGGTGGGTCTGTTGGCAGAGGCGCCTCATGCGCCGGCCGTCCATAGGATGCAGAGGTGTGTACCAGAGTTGCCTCTACATGTGTAGAAGTTCGTTGTCAGCACATCAACACTCCACATGGCGGTGCGGTTTCGGCCATGGCAGAATCGGACAGATTCCTGGGGGAGCTGCCTGGCCTGTGCGCCTGGGTGCTCCCCATCATAGGGAACTCACAGTGAACGCGCACGAAGAGACTATACGAGATCCCGCAGTAAATGTTGCAGGACATTGCGGAGGGCCCTTCCAGGTGGGGTATCGAGCCGCGTTCAGCTCTCCTCGGCGCCCTCGCCGTAATGGGTTCGTACATAGTCTTCGAGGATCTCCTTGAACTCTTCGACGAGTCCCTCACCCTTGAGGGTCGTGTAGTGCTCCCCGTCTACGTACACAGGCGCGATTGGCTTCTCGAAGGTCCCCGGAAGCGAGATTCCCAGGTTTGCGTGCTTGGATTCGCCGGGCCCGTTTACCACGCAGCCCATCACTGCCACGTCCATCTCCTCTACTCCGCTGTACCGCGTCTTCCACTCGGGCATCTGCTCCCGGAGAAATGCCTGGATGTCCTGCGCCATCTCCTGGAAGAAGGTGCTCGTCGTGCGCCCACACCCCGGACAGGCAGTGACCTGCGGCTCGAAGGCCCGTATCCCCAGCGACTGGAGAATCTGCTGGGCCACCCGCACCTCTTCGGTGCGATCTCCGCCAGGCTCCGGCGTCAACGACACGCGAATGGTGTCTCCGATTCCCTCGGTGAGGAGCGGTGCCAGCCCCGCAGTGGTCGCCACAATTCCCTTGGCACCCATCCCCGCCTCGGTGAGCCCGAGGTGAAGCGGATAGTCGCAGAGCGGAGCGAGCTGCCGATACACCGCAACCAGCTCCGGCACGCTCGAGACCTTTGCCGACAGCACGATCATGTCGTGCCCAAGCCCGATCTCCTCTGCCAATACAGCCGAGCGCATCGCGCTCTCCACCAGCGCGTCCAGAAGCACCTCTCCGGCGTCCTTGGGCTCTGCAGATGCCGAATTCTGATCCATGAGATCGGTGAGCAGGCGCTGGTCCAGAGAGCCCCAGTTCACGCCGATGCGGACCGGCTTCCCGTTGTCCACCGCCACACGCACGATGTCGGTGAAGTTCGCATCCCGGTGCTTCGTGCCAACATTTCCGGGGTTGATGCGGTACTTCGCCAGATCCCGCGCGCAGTCGGGAAACTTCGTCAGGAGCAGGTGACCGTTGTAATGGAAGTCCCCGACGATGGGCACCTCACAACCGTCATCCCGAAGGCGTGTGACGATTTCGGGGACCGCGGCGGCCGACGCTTCGTTGTTGACCGTTACCCGAACCAGCTCGCTACCCGCCCCGGCAAGCGCGGCAATCTGGGCTACCGTACCCTCGATGTCGGCCGTGTCCGTGTTGGTCATCGACTGCACGACGACCGGGTTCGTGCCCCCGACGCCGACACCGCCGATATCGACCGCAACCGTCCCTCTTCGCGTCCACGTGCTCACTGTGCTTTTTGCGCCCCGGGTATGGGTCCCGCCCTCCCCGACGGGGAGGACGTTACGGCGATGGAAATCTATTGGACCCGCCTCCTGCGACCAACCCAACGCAGCGCTGACGTCCAGCCCCGATACTGAGCCCCGACACGCAACGTGGAACCGACGGAGCCTTCATGGGTGTCACCCCGCGATGAGCATTTCGTCTCCTCACCGATCCCAAGCTTTCCAGTTCCCAAGCCGGAGCAATACATGTCTGACGTAAAGATCACGATCCGCGAAGGTGGCTCCCTCAAGGTAGAGGGCGACGTCGCCATCTTCGATCACGAGGGGAACCAGCTCGAAACGAACCCCGACAGGCCAATCTCGCTCTGCAGGTGTGGCGCCTCGGCGAACAAGCCCTTTTGCGATGGTTCGCACAAGAGCTGCGGCTGGGACGGGACGCTCGCCTGACGGCCGGGCCCGTCCAAGGGGCCCCATTCGATGCCTATTTGGATACATTCCTCAGGCATCGCCCAGGAGGGGTGGCAGAGCGGTTCAATGCACCAGTCTTGAAAACTGGCGGGCGCAAGCCCTCGTGGGTTCGAATCCCACCCCCTCCGTTCTACGACAGACCCATCCGTCGAACCCACGCGAGCTTCGCAGAAGATCGAGGAGTGGGTTTGAGCCGAGGAGCAGAAGCGACCTCGAAGATCCTCCCGTCCTTCGACGAGACGATCGACCGCAGGGAGATCAATCCCACCCCCTCCGTTCTCGAAGAGCACCACGTCGAACCCGCGCGAGCTTCGCAGAAGATCGTCTGGAAGGCTGCTGGAGACCTGGGGTGCGGCCGCGCGCACGGGTTCTTCGCGTGTTCAGGGCAGGAGAGACGACGAGCCATAGCCAAAGCTACGGCGAGAAGGAAAGACGAAGCATGAACGGCGAAACCCCCGTGCGCCCTTCGGGTTAGGGCAGCGCAGGGCAACCTCCGTCGTTGGACCGCCTTGACGTAGCCACGGCTATCCCTTCGGCGATCCTCCTGGGATCTCGCCCTGCGGTGCTCCTAACGCGGCTCGCCCCAGGTCTTCAGCAGCCTTCCTAAGGGTTTGAGCCGAGGAGCACCAAAGCTCTCGAAGATCCCCACGCCCTTCGACGAGACGATCGACCGCAGGGAGATCAATCCCACCCCCTCCACCAACCATACGTACGAATCAATGCCGCTCCCCGGTGAAGACCATCGCCATCCCATGCTCGTTCGCTGCCTGCACCACCTCTTCGTCCCGAATCGATCCGCCGGGCTGCACGATCGTCTTCACCCCCGCCTCTGCGGCTGCATCCACTCCATCGCGGAAGGGGAAGAAGGCGTCGGAGGCTAGCGCGCTCCCCGCGAGGTTCAGTCCGGCCTCCTGAGCCTTCATCACCGCGATCCGCGACGAATCGACTCGGCTCATCTGCCCCGCCCCAATCCCGAGCGTCGCCCCATCGCGGGCCATGACGATCGCATTCGACTTGACGCTGAATGCCACCGCCCAGGCAAAGCGGAGGTCGTCCCACTCCTGAGGGGTCGGGCTCCTCTCCGTTGCCACGCTCCACGAGGCGTCGCCTTCGTCTCCGTAGAACGGTGGAGCCGGCGGAGTCTGCACGAGAAGGCCGCCGTACACACTCCGCATCACACGCGCCGAGGGGCGTCGCCCGTGCTCTGCCAGGAACCGCGCCACAGCCCGCATATCGTCGTCGGTATTGCTCCACCACGCCGAAGCGGGCGGCTCTGAGGCGACGGGAGACCCAACCCGCCCGGCGAGCAGCAGCCGGAGGTTCTTCTTTCGCGTGAGTATGCCGAAGGCCTCGTCGTCGAAGCCCGGTGCGACGATGCATTCGATGAAGAGTTCGGTCATCGCCTGGGCGGTCTCGGCATCGAGCACGCGGTTGGCCGCGATCACCGACCCGAAGGAGCTCGTCGGATCGGTCGCGAGCGCCCTCCCGTACGCCTCACGGAGCGTCTCCCCAACCCCCACACCACACGGCGTCGTGTGCTTGATGATCGCCACGACCGGCTTCGGCGAATACGCGAAGGGTGCGAGAGCCAAAAGTGCACCATCAAGGTCTAGTATATTGTTATACGACAGTGCCTTGCCATGTTTTTGCTCAAGTTGTGCTATACCATCTTGAATCGAACCGGAGGCACCCCCTGCCGGGACGTAGAATCCAGCCGCCTGTCCTGGATTTTCGCCGTACCGAAGCGTGTCGCGCAGCTCGAAGTCGAGCGCCAACACCGGCGCCAACACCGACGGAGGGGCGGAGCCTGCGTCCTCAGCCTCTGCCTCAGCCTCCTCGCCGTCGCCGGCCTCCAGGAACTCCGCTACAGCCTGATCGTAGCCGCTGATGTGCCTGAACACCTTGGAGGCCAACTCCCTCCGCAGAGTCCCGGCGTCGTCCCCTGCCCCATCCATCGCGCCGAGGACCCGGGAGTAATCCGACGGGTCCACAAGTACCCAGACGTCCCGGTGGCTCTTCGCGGCGGCGCGAATCATCGTCGGCCCACCGATATCGACCTTTCCCATCGCCGTGCTCATGGTGATGCCGTCCTGCGCGATCGTCTCGCGAAACGGGTAGAGGTTCACCGCGACCAGGTCGATGGTCTGGTACCCATGCTCGGCGAGGGCTTTGAGGTCGTCGGGGTGATCCCTGCGCGCCAGAAGGCCCGCGTGCACGGCGGGGTGGAGCGTCTTGACCCGCCCCTCCATCATCTCGGGGTGTCCAGTAACCTCGGCGACGCTCGTCACCTCGAGGCCGGCCTCCTGCAACGCCTTCGCTGTGCCGCCGGTCGACAGCAATTCCCACCCACGGTCTATCAGAGCCCTTCCCAGGTCGGCGATTCCATCCTTGTCGGACACCGAGAGTAGCGCGCGTGGCTTCATTGTTGGATCAGTCCTCATTGGTTTGATGGTGCTGATGGGTGGTCGTTGCCGGCACGAAGGGCGTCACCGGCTCTCTGCGTGCGATGGCGCGGCACAGGTGATCGGCCGCGACGGGATAGATCAGATGCTCCGCCTCGAGCACTCGCACGGCGAGGCTCGCTGCGTCGTCGTCGGGGAGCACGGGGACCTCGCGCTGGGCGAGAATTGCGCCGGTGTCGAATTCCTCGTCCACAAGGTGCACCGTCACGCCTGACACGGTGGCG
Source organism: Gemmatimonadota bacterium (assembly GCA_036679625.1). Lineage (GTDB taxonomy): Bacteria > Gemmatimonadota > Gemmatimonadetes > Longimicrobiales > Gaopeijiaceae > JAZDDA01. Next base: position 12,320 of record JAZDDA010000195.1, read on the forward strand.
CCCTTCGCGATCACGGCTTCGTGAACACGTCTCCCGTACATTCCCTTCCCCCCAAACGCAGGGAGCAGAGCGGGATGTACGTTGAGAATCCGGTTCGAGAACGCCTCGATGACCGGCGCAGGGATAAGGCGAAGGTACCCAGCCAGAAAGATGGCTTCGACGCCGAGCTCTCTCAGGCAGGTCAGTGTGTGTGTGGCCACATCCTCGGCAGACCGGCCTGCGGTCGGGATCCATACGGCGTCCCGCCCGGCATTCCGTGCCCGGTCGAGGGCCCCGGAGTTTTCCTGATCCGAAATCACGACCTCGATCCGGTATGCGGTGTCGGGCCCCTCGTGATCCAGCAGCGCCTGCAGGTTCGTCCCGCCGCCCGATGCGAGGACGGCCACGGAGACGGGTGGAGTCACACCAACTCACCCCCATAGTGCGGGATCAGAAACGGGTTGGTACGGCGCTCGTGCCCCACCGTCGTTTCGGGGCCGTGTCCGGTGAGCAGTCGTGTTTCGTCGGGCAGCGTCAGCACCTGTCCGCGGATCGATTCGAAGAGGATCTTCCAGTCTCCGCCGGGAAGATCGGTCCTCCCCACCGATCCGGCAAACACGACGTCTCCGGCCAGGCACAGCCCGTCTGCCGGAGCGTAGAAAACCACATGCCCAGGGGCGTGCCCGGGGGTGAACCGCACCTCGAAGGTCACCTCTCCGAAGGTCAGCACATCGCCCGCCGCCAGCTCCCGGTCGGGCGCGGGAAGCGCCGGTACCGTCATCCCAAAGGCCGCCGCCTGCGCCTGAACCCCGGCATACATCGGCAAATCAGTCGGGTGAAGGTAGATGGGGGCGTCGGGGGCATACTCCCGAATCGGAGGGATCCCCTCTACATGATCGAGATGCGCGTGGGTCAGGAGGATCGCCGAAACGGTGGCGCCTCGGCTCTGGAGAAAGGTCACCATCTCGGGCGCGGACGCACCGGGATCGATGACGAGGTAGCCCTCGTCGGCTCCGCAGGCCACGAGATATCCGTTTTCGGCGAAGGCACCGCCGGTAAAGGTCGTTACGACCATGGGCCGTTCGTGTTCTTCGTGTTCGAGGGTGGGACTTGGGGTCAGGTAAGAGCTAAGCGCAGCCACATCCGCTGGGACGCACGCCGGCCAACTCGAGCCGCTCCTCTTCGTCGGTGGCGGGCTTCCACCCGCCCGAAAAATCCAACATCGCGCGTAGCGCCCGTTCGGCCCCAATTCGCACGTCTTCGTCGAGGAGCACCTCATGAGCCTCGTGGTCGAGACTCCACGCCAGCTTGGCGAGGGTGTTCATCTTCATGTTGCCGCAGATGGCCGCGCCCGAAAGCGGGACGAGCGTCTTCTCGGGGAACCGCAGCTGGAGCTGGTCCACGAGCCCCCGCTCGGTTCCAATGATCAGCGCGTCGTATTCTTCCGCAAGCCTGACCATCCCCGAAGTGGAGGTTACGAAGTCTGCCTCGTCCAGGAGGTCCTTCCGGGCCTCGGGGTGAACGACGAACTTGGCGTTGGGGTGCGCCGCCCGTGCACGCTCGAGCTCCTCGAGTACGAGGTCGTCGTGAACGTAGCAGTACCCTTCCCAGGCGATGATGTTGTCGCGCCCCGTCTGCTCCTCGACGTAAGCCGCGAGGTTGCGGTCGGGCACGAAGATGATCGGCTGCTCACGCGGAATCGACTCCACTACCGCGACCGCGTTCGACGAGGTGCAGCAGATGTCGGAGAGTGCCTTCACCTCGGCGGTCGAGTTCACGTAGGTGACCACAGCGGCGTCAGGGTGCTTCTCCTTGAGCCTTCGGAGCGCCGTGCCGGTCACGAAGTCGGCCATCGGGCAGCCGGCCTTGAGGTCGGGCATCAACACCCGTTTCTGGGGCGAAAGCACCTTGGCCGTCTCTGCCATGAAGTGCACACCGCAGAACACGATCACATCGGCCTCGGTGGCGGCGGCCTCCTGCGAGAGTCCCAGGGAATCGCCCAGGTAGTCGCTGACTTCCTGGATCTCGATGCGCTGATAGTTGTGGCCGAGAATGACGGCATTCAGCTCCGCTTTGCGCGCGACGATTCGCTCACGGAGGGCCTCGGACGGAATCGCGAGGTAATCCAGCGTCGAGGGGAGCGCCTGCAGCAGAGAGGGAGTCATCAGACGGGTCGGCTCCGGCATCTTCAGGCCGTGAATGAACTCCCGCAGCCACAACCTCCCGTGGCCTTGGGATTCGAGAATGTGAATCCGGAGCCCATCATTCCGGTTACATAGTCGATCTCCGTGCCATCGAGGTACTGCGCGGAGAACGGATCAACGAAGATCTTGATTCCCAGCTGGTCAAGGATTTCGTCTTCATCGTCCGGCCCGTCTTCGATGTTCAGGCCGTACTGAAAGCCAGAACACCCGCCGGGCAGCACAGCCACACGAAGTCCCGTGGTCTCGCCGGCACCGTGCTCCTCGATAAAGGTCTTCACCTTTTCGACAGCATCAGCGCTGAGCGTAACAGTCATTGTATCTGTATTCACAGCTCATCTCTCTGGTTGTCCGGGTAATACCCCGGCCTGGCATCCGCGTTCACACCCTGTGTGAGGAGGGACCTCCGAAAGCTAGAAACTCCGCCAAATACGGTCAACGGGGGCGCGATCGCCGCGTCATCTGTCGTCCGATGTCATCCGATGCCAACGCATCCCTCACGCCCACCTGCACACGGCATCGGCGACCGCACCCAGATCGGAGCAGATCGTAACACCGGGCGGGACCGTCGCCACTCCGGCTCCATACCCCGTCCGAACCAGAAATCCACGGCCGCCCAATTCGATCGCAGGTTGAACATCCGAGACCCGGTCTCCCACGTACACCGAAGCCGCCAAATCGATATCGAGATCCCGCCGAGCGCTCTCGTGCATCCCCGTGGCGGGCTTCCGACAGGTGCAGGGGCCGTCGGAAAACTCGGGGTGACACGGGCAGTAGTACGTGCCGTCGAGCCCAATCCCAACGGCATCGAGGACCTCGTCGAGGCGGTTCGCGACGGCGTGGTATTGAACCTCGCTCAGAATGCCTCTCGCAATTCCGGACTGGTTCGTGACGACAACCAGCAGGAATCCCGCTGAGTGCATGCGGGCCAGCGCCTCGGGGACGCCGGGCAGAAGACGCACTCGTTCGGGATCGGCAAGGAAGTCGCACTCCTCGATGAGCGTCCCATCGCGGTCGAGGAAGACGGCACGGTTGGCGCCACTCTCAGGCATCGGTCACGGCCCGTGCCAGAGCGATCACGAGGCGGGCATCATCCTCGGGGAGCACAGAGCGAAGGTCGCAGACTACCTGAGCATCTTCCACCCGGGGCACTACGGAGGGCGACCCGGCTCGGAGCGAGCGTGCCAGATCTGCAGCCGAGCGTGTCTCAGGGGCTATCCTCACCCCCCAGCTCTCAATCTCGACCCCGGGGTAGGTTCCACCACCGACCACCGACTTCGTCGGGACGGACTCGGCAGCGACACTCAGTTTGGTGAGTTCCGCAGCCATCGATTCGGCCCGGCCCTTCACCGCCTCTGCCGGAGCTCCGAGCATGCGCAAGATGGGTATGCGCTCCATCGCGAGAGCGGGGTCCCTGTACAGCCGCAGCGTCGCCTCGAGGGCGGCGAGCGTCGATTTGTCCACACGCAGTGCCCTGCAGAGAGGATTCCTCTTCATCCGCTCCACAAGTGCGCGGGAACCCACGACCAGCCCGGCCTGGGGTCCGCCCATCAGCTTGTCCCCCGAGAACACCACCACATCGGCCCCAGCGCTGAGGCTCTCCGAGGGCCGGGTCTCGGGCGGGAGTCCCAACGCCTCGGGCTCCATCAGGAGTCCCGAGCCCAGATCATGGACGAGCGGTAATCCATGTTGAGCGGCCAGCGACGCGAGCTCCTTTACCGCAACGCTCTCGGTAAAGCCGGTCATGCGAAAGTTCGACCGATGAACCTTGAGCACCGCAGCCATCTGCCCGCCGGCACCCCCGGCCTCGATGCCGGCGGCGTAGTCTTCCACGCGAGTACGATTGGTCGCTCCGATCTCCTGAAGCGTCGCCCCTGCGCGCTCGACGATCTCGGGGATGCGGAAGCCACCGCCGATCTCGACCAACTCTCCCCTCGACACCACCACCCGCGCTCCCAGCGCCACAGTATTGAGCGCCAGAATCAGCGCGGCGGCACCGTTGTTCACGACCAGCGCCGCCTCCGCTCCCGTCAGCTCCGTGAGGAGCGATACGCAGTGATCGTATCGGGAACCGCGCACGCCATCCGCCAGGTCGAACTCCAGGTTGGCGTACCCCGCGCTGACAGCCGCCATCGCATCGAGCGCCTCGGCGGCGAGCGGAGCCCGACCGAGGTTGGTGTGCAGGATCACCCCCGTCGCATTGATCACCGGCCGGAGGGAGCGCTCCTCGCCCTTCGCCAGCCACAGAGCAGCCAACTCCACATAGCGATCGGTCTCTTCGAGGCTTTCTGCCACCCCTCCGCCACCGACCTCTGCCCGCACCTCCTCAATCGCCCTGCGCAGGCTCGCGACCACGCGTGCCCGGGGGTACCGCTGAATGAGCTCGTGCGTGCCGGGGTCTTCTAGAAGGCGATCGACGCCCGGGATCTTGCGCCTCGGATCACTCATCGCCGGCGCCCTCCCCCGGGCCGCTCGACTCGCCCAGAGTCAGGCGGCAAACGGGCGTCCTGAAGCTGGAGGGTATCGGCCAGTGCTGCCGTGGAGTCGGCCACAACCGGCAGCACCCGCGTGAAGGACAGCTCCCCGCCGCCGCCCACTGCCCCACCGATACTCGACACCGCCCGGACCGTCACGGTATACGAAACATCGAATGCCAGGGTATCGCCGAGCACCAGGACGATGTCCTGCTTGGGCAACGCCTCGTCGCCGTCCTCAGCCAACGCGGCCAGGATCGCCTCGGCGCTCAGATCGGCAGCGGTGTCGACTCGCAACTCGGCAAAGACGTCGAACTCCTGGTCGTGAAGCGTGCGCGCGACCGTGACAGAGGTCGTCGCCCCATCGGGAGTAACGGAGACCATGACGGAAGCAAGCGAGACGTCGGGGTCGAGGAAGTCATCAAACGAGAGCCGGACCAGATCGCGGTCCTCTGCCGTGGCGGCCACCAACCGGGCCGGAGTCGTATCGGGCGCGAGCATCCTCATATCCGCCAGAATCGTATCTCCGTCCGCCACCATCCCCTGCGTAGAAGCCCTGAGCTCGAGTCGGTCGGCCACACGGTTGAGGTTGACGTCGAGGAATGCCTGCACCTCGTAGTCCCCGGCTGGGATGAATCGAAACGCGTAGATTCCCGCGCTGTCGGCCTCGGCAACGTGCACCGGCGCGGTCTCGGCACCGCCCGCCGCGACGGCGAGCACTGTGGAGCCATTCACGGGCTGCCCCGTGATGCGGTCCGTAACGATTCCAGCGATCACGTTGGCCACGGGCGTCGGCCCAGTCGAGAACACCAGCTCAAACGCCTCGCGCATCGTGTTTCCGAACATGTCGCGAATCACCGGCAGCACCGTCACCCGATACACCTGGCCCCGCTGAAATCCTCCCTCGACACGGATCTCCAGCCCGGTTCGCGAGGTGCGTACCCGAACGTCGCCGGAGCGTGGGGACACGAGTACCGAGCGGGAGAGCGTCCCCTGGGAGGTCCGCTCGCTGATGCGCTCGTTGAAGCCGATCCTCACCGGATCGGTGAGTGACTCGATAATCGCGAAGGTGTCCGGGAAGGTCTCCACGACCTGAGGGGGCAGCATGTCTTCGGGCCCGCCCGGGGGTGCCCCGGGGGTAGCGCACGACACGACCAGCGCCCCCAGAGCGGCGGCGGCACACCCGGTCACGACGGTTAGGCGACCCGACACCGCGTCACCTCCCCGCGAGCGCGGCGTGCTTTTCGCGGAGCTTTTCCAACTTCACGCCAAAGGAGTCGGCCTTGGCCCGCTCCTTCTCCACGACATCCGCCGGCGCACGCCCCACGAATTTCTCGTTCGCGAGCTTCTTGCGGACTCCGTCCAGCTGCCCGCTCAGGCGTGAGATCTCGCCCTCGAGTCGCTCGCACTCCCTGGTGACGTCGATGAGGCCCTCGAGCGGAAGGAAAACCTCCACGCCCGAATTGAGGACCGCGCTGGCACCCACCGTGCCGCCCTCCGGGATCTCGAACTCCAGCGTGCCGATCCGCGCCATGCGCCTCAGCGCCGGTCGCTGCGACTCTACTCCCACACGACGCACGTCGTTTACCCCGCCGAGGTAAACGTCGACCTCGGCCTTTTCCGGAATCCCGTACTCTTTGCGCAGACTCCGCACCGCCGTGATCAGCTGCTGGAGATCCTCCAGCTCCGCCACCGCCGAGGCATCCCTGCGTGTGGGATCGAAATCGGGCCAGGGGGCCACGATGAGGTCCTCGGCCCGCTCCTCGGTCGAGCCCTCGGGCCAGGGCAGCCTCGCCCACAGCTCCGAGGTGACGAAGGGAACGAGCGGGTGCAGAAGCCGCAGCACTCGATCGAGGGTGAACACCAGAGTGGCCCTCGCGGCCTCGCGGCTCTCTGCATCTGCGTCCGCAAAGAGGCGTGGCTTCACGAGCTCCAGGTACCAGTCCGCGAAGTCCCCCCACAAGAAGCGATAAAGCTCCTCGCACACCTCATGCAAGCGAAAGCGTTCCAGACGATCGCTCACGCGCTCTGTCGTCTCGTCGAGACGAGAGAGGATCCACCGATCGGCGGTCTCGAGGTGGGGTTCGACCTCACCGATCGTCCGGACCGGAGATTCGCCCACGCTCATCAGCGTGAAGCGTCCGACATTCCAGATCTTGTTGGCAAAGTTCCGACCGGGAGCGAAAGAAGCCTCGAGGTCTTCGTGATCCAGACGGATGTCCGTGCCCACCGCGCACGCCGAGATCAGCGTATACCGGAGGGCGTCCGCTCCAAATTTCTCAACCACCTCGAGCGGATCGATTCCATTGCCGAGGCTCTTGGACATCTTCCGCCCCAGCCGATCGCGCACGGTACCGTGGAGATAAACCTCGGTGAAGGGCGCCTCCCCCATGAACTCGTACCCGGCCATGATCATCCGCGCGACCCAGAAGAAGAGGATCTCCGGCGCAGTCGTGAGCGTGTGCGTGGGATAGAAGACCTTCAGATCGGCGTCATCTTCGGGCCAGTTGAAGCCCGAGAACGGCAGTAGCCAAGATGAAAACCAGGTGTCGAGCACGTCAGGGTCCTGCTCGATGGCGTCGCTCCCACACGCCTGGCAGGCCGTGGGATCTTCTCTCGCGACGCTCATCTCACCGCAGTCTTCGCAGTACCAGACCGGAATACGGTGCCCCCACCAGAGCTGCCTGGAGATGCACCAGTCCCGGATGTTCTCCATCCAGTGCTCGTAGACCTTCTTCCAGCGCGGCGGCGTAAATGTGATGGTTCCGTCGCGAGACGCCGCAAGCGCCGGCTCGGCGAGGGGCTTGGTGCGGACGAACCACTGCTCGCTGAGACGCGGCTCGACCACCGTGTGGCACCGGTAACAGTGCGGCACCGCGTGCTGGTGATCGTCGACCCCGGCTAGAAGTCCGGCGGCTTCGAGCGCCTCCAGAACGGCTGTGCGCGCATCGAAACGATCCATCCCACGGAACGGCTCAGGAACGTTCTCGTTCATGCTGGCTTCGGGCGTCAGGATGTCCATCGGGGTCAGCCCTGCCCGCTGCGCCATGTCGAAGTCGTTCGGATCGTGCGCCGGCGTCACCTTCACCATCCCCGAACCAAACTCGGGATCGACGAAGTCGTCTGAGATAATCGGAATCGAGCGACCGGTGAGCGGCAGCCCCACATCGGCGCCGATCAATCCCTGGTAGCGCTCATCGCCCGGATGGACCGCAACGGCCATATCCCCAAGCATGGTTTCGGGTCGGGTCGTCGACACCGTGAGGTACCAGGTGCCGTCTTCAAGCTGCCCCATGGCCGTGGCGCCCTTCCCCGCAGCCACCTCTGCAGCTCCAGCCCCGGAGGCGTCGATCGGATAGCGGAGGTGGTAGAGCTTGCCGTCGGCGTCCTCTCCCTCGGCCTCCTCGTTGGAGAGCGCGGTAAGACACCGAGGACACCAGTTGATGATGTACTCCCCGCGGTAGACCAGGCCCTTCTCGAACAACTGTACGAACACCTCGCGGACCGCACGGCTGAGGCCGGGGTCGAGGGTGAAGAAGGTGCGATCCCAGTCACAGGAACACCCAATGGCCTTGAGCTGGTCGAGAATCGTGGCACCGGTCTTGTCCACAAACGACCAGACCCGCTCGGTAAAGCCCTCCCGACCGACGTCGAAGCGGGTGAGGCCCTCACTGCCAAGCTGACGCTCGACCACGTTCTGGGTCGCAATGCCGGCGTGGTCGGTTCCAGGCACCCAGAGCGCCGCCCGGCCCTGCATACGCCGCCAGCGGATCAGCACATCCTGAATCGTGTTGTTCAGGCCGTGACCCATGTGCAGAACGGCGGTGACGTTGGGCGGCGGGATGATAATCACATAGGGATCACGCCCCTGCTCCGCGACAGCGGTGCGTGAGACCTCGAAGTACCCCTTCTCCATCCACGACTGATAGAGGGAGGCTTCGATGGAGGTGTGATCCAAACGTGGCGACAGAGGCTCGGCCACGGTAATTCCTCGGGGGCTGGGATTGGTGTCAGGGTCGGAGTCCCGGGCCACACGCCCATGGACCCGCAAGGTTATCCGGGTGGGCCGGGGTCGTCAATCGGTAGAGGCCGAAGCCGCGATCGCCTCCTCCGGGGCCCAAAGCTCCGCGAATACCCGATCTTCGAGCATCAGGAAGGCGTCGACGATTCTCGGCCCAAAGGTTTTCGAGCGGGAACCCGCGATCAGGCCTATCGCCTCGCGGTGGGTGTGGGTATGGCAATACGCACGTCCCGAGGTCATCGCGTCGTAGGCATCACAGACCCCGAGGATCTGCGCCAACGCCGGAATTCGGTTCCCCCGGAGGCCCTCAGGATACCCCGACCCGTCCCACCGCTCATGGTGATATCGGCAGCCGCCGGCCAGCTGTTCCAGACCGTGTACCGAGGCAAGGATCCGTGCCCCGGCCGGAGCATGCCCCTCGATGCGTTCGCGCTCCTCGGCGGTGAGCGCACCCTCCTTGGTGAGCACAGATGCGGGAATCCCGACCTTGCCGAGGTCGTGCAGGTAACCGCCGGCCCACGCAGCGGTTTGCTCCCCAACCCCCATGTTCAGGGTCTTTGTGACGGCCATGCTGAGTTTGGCGACCCGCCGGGAGTGCCCCGCTGTGTACTGGTCCTTCGCGTCGATCAACGAGGCGATGATGATCAAGAACTCCTGCGTGCCGACCGGGGTGATCTCCTCTGGAAGCAGCGCTCCAGCCGCCTCGAGGCAGGCGCGGTGAAACAGGGTGAGATGGAACTCGGGGAGAGCTCCGTCTCGAACGAGCTTGAGGTAGGCCTCCGCAACCTCAGGTGAGAACTCCTTCCCCGCCCCATCCTCAACGACCCGCTTCACGTAGTCGCTTCCCAACGCGACCCGGTGTGCCCGATGCTCCTCGAGGGCTGTCACTGTATCGGCGAGTCGCAGAATCTGCGCGCCGAGGGGGATCACCTTGCCCGCCAGCCCGTCAGGATACCCCTTCCCGTTCCACCACTCGTGATGGTGTCTCACCAACGGCGCCACCGAACCCAGGTGGGGAATCTTCTTCACCAGCGCCTGGGACCGTTGTGGATGAACCCGAATCAGAACGCGCGCATCCCGGGAGAGTGCGTCGAGCGGGGCGACCCAGGCTTCGTCGACGAGGCCGATCATTCCGAGGTCGCTCAGGACACCACCAAACAGAAGCTCAGCCCGCGCTCGGCCACGAATGCCGAGCACGTCCCCAATGCCCTGTGCCAACGAAGAGACTCTGGGCCCGTGCTCAAAGAGATAGCCCTGAGCCGTACCCATCACCTGAACCAACACCTCGAGTAACCCGGCGTAGAACCGGCGATCAGGATCCAGGGTCTGGAGGTGCAAGCGTCAGCCTCTTGGGTGTACTTCTCGACATCGGCATTGCGGACGTCGGTGCGGAGGAGTGGTAAACATTTGAACATACGCGGGGAACACCCGGGCAGAACAGTTCGACCCCGCAGGCTATCCCCCGCCGCGGGTCGTGTCGGGAGGTTCTCGTTCCTCTTCCTTCCGTTTGCGGATCTCCCGCGCGCGCTCCCTCAGATTGGCGAGCTCATCCTGACGGACCACGCCGCGTTCGATGTCCTGAATGCGCCACGCGCGGTCCTGCGATCGGGCCCGTTGCCACCCGTTCTGGCCGAAGCCGAATGGGAGAGGGAGTGTGAGCTTGCCGAGGTGAAGCTTGCCCGGAGAGACTCCCCAACGATTTCCATCGCTGTCGGTCCGTGTCCAGTCGGTGAGTCCCGCCTCAACGGCAGCCACCGCTGCGACGGAATCGTTGTAGGCCTCGATCCGCCCCTCCAACGCAAGTCGCATACGCTCCTCGTCGGTAATCGTGTAGACCTCCGGTGCCGCCGGCCGAAATAGCCGTTCGTCCTCCATTCGGACCCTGAGTCGCTCGGCAGCGAGCACCCCACGCCGACGCGGCTCAGCCTCTGGCGACACCTCGGCTCCCTCTACCTGGACCGCGTCCTCCACCGCGTCCTGCTCTTCCTCATCGACCTGCTGCTCCTCTTCTTCAGGAATCGGAAGCCTTTGCACCACGAGCTGCTCGTCCTCGAGTTGCTCGTCGATGTTCACGATTCGAATCCCCTGCAGGCTTGTAGGCCCGACGCTCGACGGGGAGAGTACGGCCTCCACAGGGCTCCACGGCTTTACCACTACGGAGTATACGACGAGGAGTACGAGGTGGGCGGCCACGGAAATACTGAGGGCAACACGCGAAACACGACGATCGACCGATCGTCGGTGAGAGGCCGACCGCACCTGCGGGTCTAGCCTAGCGTCGGATTCCTCTCTTGGGCCCCTCATCGCGTGTATTAACCCCCGCTGCCCGGGCGGTTCCTCACGAAAGGATTTCGCCCAAGCGTCTCGCCGCCTCAGTCAAACGATCCTCGGTCACCGTCAGGGCGACCCGAAAGAATCCCTCGCCACCCACACCCAACGCTCCCCCTGGCAGCACGATCACACCGGTCTCATCGAGTACACGCGCTGCGAAGGCCTGGGAGCCCTCATCACCCGGCACCGGAATCCAGAGATACATCGTGGCTCTGGGCACCTCGACCTCGAACCCCGCGGCACGGAATGCCTCTACCGCGGCGTCTCTCCGGGCCTCGAACCTGCCCACGTTCTCAGGCACCCAGGTGGCGTGCGTCTCGAGTGCTGCGACACCGGCTTCCTGGATTCCCAGGTAGGCTCCCGTGTCGGTGAACGACTTCACCTTAGAAAGTGCCGAAATAAGATCGGCGTTCCCAACCGCCCATCCAAGCCGCCATCCGGTCATGTTGAAGGTCTTGGAAAACGAATGGAATTCGATCGCATGCTCCCACGCACCCTCGAATTCGAAGACCGAACGCGGGCGGTATCCCCCAAAGGCGATCTCGCTATAGGCGTTGTCGTGGACGAGGAGCGCATCGGCCCGGCGGCAGAAGGCGATCGCCTCTTCGTAGTAGGAATCCGGCGCTGTGGCAGCGGTCGGGTTGTTGGGGTAGTTCAGGTACAGAAGCTTGAGTCGCTCGAGTACGTCTGCCGGGATCTCGTCGAGCGGAATCAGGAAGTCGTTCTCGGGGCGAAGCGGCACGGCGTGCGGCACGCCACCCGCGAGGAGCACCCCACCCCGATACGCCTGATATCCCGGGTCGGGGAGTACGGCGGTGTCGCCCGGATCGATGAACACCTGTGGGAGGTGGGCGATCCCCTCCTTGGAGCCGATGAGCGGGAGCACGTTCGCAAAGGGATCCACCTTCTTGCCGAATCGGCTCTGCATAAACGCCGCGATGGCTTCGCGAAGCCTGGGGAGTCCAAGCTGGAAGGCATACCGGTCGAGGCCGCGGTCGCCCGCAGCCCTCCGCAATGCCCCCGCCACCACCTCTGGCGGATCGAGGTCGGCGTCCCCAGCCCCGAGGTCGATCACATCGACGCCTCGCAGCTCGAGCGCCCGTCTTCGCTCTGCCATCCCCGCGAAGGGATATCCAGGCAGCCCTGCGAATCTCTTGCTGAATTCAGGCACGCTCGGCGCTCTCCTCTACCACCCGGTTGGTGACTGCGGTCAGGCCGAGTATCTCGACCTCAACCTCATCGCCCGCCTTGAGCGGGCCTACGCCCGCCGGAGTACCGGTCGCAATGATATCGCCCGGCTCAAAGGTCATGATTCGACTCGCATACGCGAGCAGAACGGGAATCGAAAAGACCATCTCCGAGGTGTGCCCACGTTGGCGCTCCTCCCCGTTCACGCGCGTAACGACGGTGGCTTCTCGACCATCGATGTCGTCGAGTGAGGTCAGCTTCCCCACGGGGCAGAAGGTGTCGAACCCCTTTGCCCGGCTCCATTGCGAGTCCGAGCGCTGTAGCTCCCGCGCGGTGACGTCGTTGAGGGGCACGAGACCGAGGATGTGATCCCACGCCTCGTCCTGGGCGATGAAACGGGCGCGGCGCCCAATCACGACGCCGATCTCGCCCTCAAAGTCCACTCGTCCTGCGTCTTGGGGAAGCACGATGGCATCCCCAGAGGAGATGAGAGCCGAGGGAGGTTTCAGGAAGAGGAGCGGTTGGGATGGGACTTCGTTTCCAAGCTCCGCAGCGTGCGGCGCGTAGTTGCGGCCAACGCAGAGAATCTTGGAGGGTGGGGGTCTCACAGCCGTCGGGCCGGGCCCTCTCCTACGCCCCGTCCTGCCGTGTATGAATCCATGTCCCGATGATGCCACCGACCGACGCCACGGTGAGGAGGAGCGCGATGATCGTCCACCAGAACCCGACGTCGGGATGACCCTCGGCGCTGCCCGTGGAGGCGGTTTGAAATGCGATGGCCGCGAGTACGCCTACACCCAGGCAGATAACGATTCCGATGATCCGGTTCATGATGTCGCGCGTTGGAGTCTTCTTGAGCCCGGCTGATTGGGCGGGACGGCGCTAATCTACTGTCGAGCGAGGTGAGTGCATAGGGTCGCCAGAGACCAGGGAGCCCTAACCGCCATAGAAATCCTGCAGGACTCGGCTGACGTCCCTCCACGCCCCCTTCCGCATATGCACGGGGGGCAGCGACTCCCGCAGGTACACCCCGTATCGCTTTCGCACGATGCGATCATCGAGGATCACGACGACCCCTCGATCGGTTGTCGACCGGATCAGGCGTCCAAATCCCTGCTTCAACCTTAGCGCCGCCACCGGGAGGGAGAAATCCCAGAACGAATTGCCCCCCATCTGCTCGATCGCATCCACCCGTGCGGCGGTTATGGGCTCCGTGGGGACCTTGAACGGGATGCGCTGGATCACCAACCCCCGCAGTGGATGTCCCGGAACATCGACACCCTCCCAGAACGATGAGGTGCCGAGCAGAATCCCATCCCCGGCCTCGATGAAGCGAGAGAGGAGCCGTGCCCGATCGTCCTCACCCTGAACGAACAGCGGCCACGGGCATCCAGCCTTCTCCAGGCCCTCGGCGACGGCACGGAGCGCCCGATGAGAGCCTGCTGGAACGCATCCCCCTGCGCATTCATGTCGGGGAGGTCGGTCGGAACGAGGAGCAGACTCTGAGTCTCGAAGTCGAATGGAGATGGGACGACCGCCTGCGTAACCCGCGGGGGCGAGTCCGTGGCCTCCAGCGACATCTGATCGATGCCCAGGCGGGCACGCAGAAAGTCGAACGATCCCCGGGTCGCGAGCGTGGCCGAGGTGAGAACCACCGTCTCGGTACGGGCGAAGAGCTCGTCCCGAAGGATGTTCCCGAGAATGATCGGGGCCGCGGCCAGGACGAGGTTGCGGCGCGAAGCGCTCCCCTTTCCGCTCCACTCGAGCCACCGAACCAGGTTGTCGGTGTCGGGCCCAGGCAGGAGCACGGTGCGCAGCCCGGCGATCGTCGCCAGCAGGCGTCGCTCCACGCTCTTTACGTCCAGGAGCCGGGCCTCCAGCATCTCCAGAAGTGCCTCGATGCCCTCGATTCGGTCGCGGAGCAGCGCCAACTCGCGTTCGAGGGTACGGAGGGAGCCCAGGAGAGCGTCGAGCGCCTCGCGCACCTCCACGCGGTCTGCAGGCTCGGGCAACTGCTCGGTGCCGATCCGGGTCGCACCCACGACGTCGCGTGGGAGGAGGGGCTTCATCGCGTCCATGAAGCCGTCGAGCGCCGCTCGTGCCGTGGCCACCGCAGGCCGCAGCCGTGCTCGATCGCCGCAAGAATGCCTCGGCCTCCCCGTTCCAGGCGAGCGAGAAGCCGGTACATCCCGCGTCGAGAAACGTCGACCCCCATGTGGGAGGTTGCGGCGTCCTCGGCGTTGTGGGCCTCGTCGATCACCAGGTGCCGATAAGGGGGAAGCACCGCGCTCTGACTGTAATTCCCGCTCGCCCTGCGCACCGCGAGGTCGGTAAAGAGGAGGTGGTGGTTCGCTACGAGCACCTGAGCCGACGCCGCCTTCCTGCGGGCCCGCTGGTAGAAACACTCCTGAAAGTGGGGGCAGCGCGCCCTGAGACAGATATCGGAGTCACTTCGGACCTCCTCCCACGCCTCGTCAGAGGGAACGAAGGGCAGGTCGCTGAGCGAGCCGTCCTCCGTCGCGCCCAACCAGTCGAGGAGCGACTTCATCTCGGTGCTGCGATCGTCCTCGAAGAGCTGGGCCGCGGTCGCCACCGCGAGTCGGGCCCTCCGAATCGAGACATAGTTGCCGCGCCCCTTGAGGAGCGCCCACTCGAAATCCTCGCCGAGCACCTTCTTCACCAGGGGGAGGTCGTTGTCCACCAACTGCTGCTGAAGGTTGATCGTCGCGGTGGAGATGACGGTCCGTTCTTCGTTCTGGATCGCCCACTTGGCGGCGGGCAGCAGGTAGGCCAGCGACTTTCCGGTACCGGTTCCGGCCTCGATGATCGCCACCCCCTTCCCGTTGTACCGGTCCGTGACCCGGCGCAGCATCTCCTGCTGACCCGGCCGATCCTCGAAGGCCGTGTGATGCTGGGAGAGCGCGCCCTGAGGTGTGAGCAATCCCACCAGAGCGTCCACATCGAGCGGGGTCACCTTGCGGGGCTTGGGAGGTTCGACGACGACGTAGAGGCGCGTTGCATCGTTGTCGACGAGGGCCGTCCCGAGACCCACCTCAAAGAGATTCGCGGCAACCTGAAGGTCGGCGGGAGAGGGCTCGAGCAACCCCGACGGGTGGTTGTGGAGCATCACGTCGCCCTCGGGCGCGTCACGTGCAACGGCCAGGACAGCCGCGTGGTTGCCCCGCGATACGGCCCGCGGAGCCACGATTCGCCGCCCGCCATCCACACTCGCCAGAAAGCAGACCTCGCGCCCGCCGGCCCGTGCGATTTCATCCCTGATCCGGCGCGCGGCGTCAGGATGCAGGGTGAGGGGTGTTACTTCGGGCGAGGCTTCGTTCGGCACCAGCTCTTCCGGCTCAGGTCTTGAGTTTCTTTTTCTTCGCTGCCGGAAAGAGAACGTTGTTGAGGATCAGACGATACCCCGGAGAGTTGGGATGGAGATCGAGGTCTGTGGTGGGGTCTCCGATCTGATGCTCCGGATCCTCAGGATCATGCCCCCCGAAGAAGGTCCAGGTGCCCTCGCCGAGGTTGCCGTGCACGTATTTGACGAAGTCTCCGTCGCGGGCGAGCACCGTAACGCCCGACTTCAGGCGTTCGGAGCGAAACGAGGTGGTCAGCCCATAGAAATCGCGGATCACGGCCTCGTGGTTCTGCGTGAGCATCGACGGCACCGGATCGAACTTGGCCGAGAAGTCGAAGAGCGTGAAGGCTCCCAGCTCCTCGCGCCACGGCGTGTTGACCTGATGCCCGTCGATGTCGCTGAAGGCGTTCACGGAGGGAGCGGTCTGGACCTCGGCCCCGGTAAAGGCGAGCGTCCGCTCCCACGACATCAGGCGGGTGGCATTCGGGTTGGGGGGCGTTCCGTCCGCATAAGAGGCCGCGATGTCTACACCGTCCGCCGCGAGAGCGAGCTCGAGGGTTTCGGTGGCAGAACACATCGCAAAGAGGAAGCCCCCACCCTCCACGTAATCCCGAATCTGATTCGCCACCGCCTTCTTGAGCTCCGGAACCGACGGGTATCCAAGTTGGGCAGCCATCTCTTCGTTCTTCGCCACCTCCTCCTGCAGCCAGGGAGCCCCCGCATAGGTCAGATAGAACTTCGAGTACTGCCCGGTGAAGTCTTCGTGATGCAGGTGTACCCACTCGTAGTCCTGGATTCTATTCTCGATCACGTCTTGATCCCAGATCGTCTCGTAGGGGATCTCGGCGTACTCCAGGGCCATCGTCACCGCGTCGTCCCATGGGGTCGAGTTCGGCGGCGTATAGATCGCCACCGTGGGTGCCTTCTCGAGCACCACCGACTCCATGTTCGACTCCTGGATCACGGCCCGGATCGCGGCCTCGTCCGCACCCGTGATAGGGGTCGCCGTGACTCCTCGAAGGGCCGCCTGGCGCCGCACGCCCGGATCGTCGGGCAAGAGGAAGGACCCACCCCGGTAGTTCAACAGCCACTCGGACTCGCCGGCGTTCTCGAGGGCCCAGTACGTGAGCCCGTACGCCTTGAGGTGGTTGGCCTGGCTCCGGTCCATGGGCACCAGCAGCCACTGAGCGCTCGCCTCAGAGGCTCCCATGGTGACAAGTAGGGCGGCGAGGGTGCACGGAACCCAACCGGGGCGGCTCATGGCGTCTCTTCCTTCTGGAGCGCTCCGCCCCGCATTCGCCGAAGCTCCCTTCGGGCAGTGGGGACGACCGCGCTGTTGGGGTGGCCCAGGATGAGCGCCTCGAGAAGGTCGATGGCTTCACGCTGTTCACCAGGACGACCGGCCTTGTAGCGAGCCAGCGCCAGGGTGGCCTCGGGAGCCTCGGGAGCCTCGGGAAATTCCCGGACCAGGCGTTCGCGGAAGCGAGCGGCGGCAGCCTCATCCTGGGCTGCGTGTGCCATGTCGCCGGCCCGTGCCAGGAGGTACGGCTGATCCGCTCTCCCCAGCCCCTCGATCCCGGCGTCGAGATCGGCAAGCGCCAAAGGCGCATCACCTCGGTGGGCGGCGACGGCCGCAGAGGAGAGAAGCACCTTGGCCTCAGGCCCGACCCTGGAGAGCGCACTCACCATCGCAATCACCTCCGTCGCTTGCACTGCGGGCAGGCCACGCGCTGCCGCGAGCAGCGCCTCCCGCCCATCTTCGAATCGTCCCTCCAGGAGCGCCAGGTACCCGCGCTCGAGCGCGCTGCGTGGGCCGTCGACTGCACCCAGAAGGACCTCGGCCTCTCCGCTACGCCCCTCCCTCTGAAGCGCCGCCGCGAGTGCAACTGTGAGTTCGTCCAACTCGGGAGCTCGGGGATATTCGGTTCGGAACGTCGCGAGCAGCGCTCCAGAATTGTCGCTTCCCCTCGCGATGTGGAGCCGCATCACACCCGCCATAGCCCGGCGTCGCTGAGGCGTCCCCTTCGGAAGCGACTCTGCAACGCGAAGCTGAGCGTCGAGGCTCTTTGCGGTGTCGCCGACCGAGAGCGCAACCTCTGCGATATGCTCGTCGAGTGAGCGACCGTCGGTGGCGTCTGAGGCCTGCTCCCGGAGCCGCTCGTACGCCCAGAGAGCCACGCCATGTGCCTCCTGCTCCTCCGCCCTCCGGGCCACGGTCAGTAGGAACCCCCTGCGGGTCTGGCCTTCGAGATCCTCTACGGCCCGCGAGGCGAGGCTCCTCGCTTCTTCCTCAAGACCCACCTCGAGCGCGATCCGCGCGCCGGCTCGCCTGCGGGACACCGTCGTCGGGTCCGCCCCGAGAGCGTCGACCAGGGGCTTCGTGAGGGCCCGTCGGTCGCCATCGAGCCGCGTCACCCGACGGAGGACGGCCGAGACCTGCGCCCCGTCGTCTCCAATCCGCTCGGGCTCACCCTCGCCGAGGAGCAGATCACCCATCTCGATCCCAAAGGCCTTCGGCTGGGAGAGCGCCTCCCTTCCCAGCACCAGCACCTCCAGGGCGGAGCCGCGCCCGAGCGTCGCCTCGAAGGAGCGCGCAACCTCACGGTAGGGGTCCGGCACCTCGGGCTGGGCAGCCAGCCAGTCCTCGCCTGCGATGCGGAGCGCGTCGAGGGAGTCCACCTCGGTGAGCACACGCAACTTCATGGTGCGCGGGCCAGGGTGTGCCGGGTCCTCCGAGATGAAGCGATCAACCGTGGGAAGCACGGCCTGGACTCTTCCCTGAGCACGAAGCACACGCTCGAGTGCGAAGAGTGCACCCGTGGAGACAGGGTTGTCTCGAAGCAGGCCACTCAGGATCTCCTCGGCGCCGGAGAAGTCCCCTCGCGACTCGAGGGAGGCCGCCGACCGGAGCAGGCGTCCCTCAGACACCACCTGCTGCTGCCTGGCCTGAGCTGCCAACTCCGTCTGGAGCGGAAACGCACCCAGCAGCGACGCCTGCGGGGCGACCGCACACAACATGCCCGCCATCAGAACCGAAGGCCGAAAGACGCTCATGAGCCGCCCCCGCCTCCCACTCGACGCTCCCGGTTGAGCCGTTCGAAGTACTGGAGCACGAGCTGGCGCTGCGAGGGAGTCAGCCCTCGCAATACCTCAGCCGAGGGTGGGCCAAACCGAAGCGCCCCCAGCGCCTCTGGGGTCAACGGAAGCACCTCGCCGGCCTCAAACGCACCCGGAGCCTCAGACTCCCGTTCGTCAGACTCTTCGTCCTTCTCGAGCGTTCGCCCCGCGTCGAGGAGGCGGTTGAAGAGTTTGTCCTGGCGCTCGAGCAACTCGGGCTCCAGGCGTCCTCCAGCGAAGGCCTCGGCGATCGCCCTGGCCTCCTCGGCCAGCGCCTCGAGGTCCCCGAGCGATTCACTCGCTCCGGGCTCGTCCGCCAGCTCACCTAGATCCGACGCGATGCTCTGCTGGCCCTCTGCCAGCTCCGAGAGCTGATCCCCCATCGCCTCCTCGCCGAGCTGCATGGGCATGAGTTGCTCGGTCTGGTTGTTGAGCGAGTTCTGCTGCTCGGCCACCTCCTCGAGCTGTTCGCTGGGGGAGCCCTGCCCTTCGCCCGCCTGCCCTGCCTGCTCGGCAGCGGCCATGGCATTCATCGCAACCCTGTTGAGGCGCTCCACGGCCTGTTCCGCACTGCTGAGCGGTGAGGATGTGCGCCCACCCTGATTCCCCATCGCAGCGAGGGTCTCATCCAGCGCGTCGAGCACCTGCCCCATCTCGCCGGTCAGATCTCTCGTGTCGCCCTGGGCGAGCCGACTCTGGATCGAGAGATTGTCTGCCATGTTGCGAACGCCCTGAATGAGTGCGGACTCAGCACCTCTGAGATCCGCCATCGTCTCCTGGCTCGCGCCCCGCATCCGCTCCCGGAGTCCGGACTGCTGGCGTGCCATCGCCACCGCATCCGACGCAGTCTGCTCGAGCGCTTCCTGCATCGCCTCCATGATGTCCTGAGCCATCTCGGCCTGAGCCTCCTGCAACTTTCTGGCGACGTCGTCGAGCTGCTCAGCGGCATCGTCGGCGGTCTCTGCCGCCTCCTGGTGGTCCCGGTTCCGGGCCTGCTCGCCGGCCTGACTCATCGAGGCCTGCGCCTGCTCCAGCTGCTTCTCGGCCGATTCGACCTTGGCGCGGGCCTCCATCTCACCCGCCTCGGTGAGCCCCTCCTGCAGGCGCTCCATCCCTCCTGCAGGCGCTCCATGCGGTCTTCGAGCGCCTTGGCTCTCTCTTCCAACGTCTCCTGCTGCTCGGCCCTGAGGCCATCGTCCCCACCCTCCTCCTTCATGGCGTCCGAGAGCGCATCCTCCTGTCGGGCGAGCTCCTCGGCCTCGTCCGTCGCTGCCTGGAAGTCCTGCTCCAGAGCCCCCTGTCTAAACCGTGCTAGGGCCTCCTCCAGACGAGCGCGTAGCTCCTCCTCGTCCTGACCAAGCTCCCGGAGTCCGTCGCGGGCCTCCTGGGCATCCATTTCGTCCAGACCCTCGGAGAGCTCCTGGGCGCGGGCTTCCATCTCCTCCGGAGCGATCTCGTCGAGAAGTCGCTCCAACTCGTCCAGAAGCCGCTGAAGCACCGGGTCGTCGAGCCCCGCCTCCCTGAGCTGCTCGGAGAGCTCGGTGAGCTGCGTCTCGAGTGAGTCCACCTCACCCAGAAGCTGCTCCTGGCTCTCCAGAGCCTGCTGGAGGTCTTCCCGCTCCTCAAACCCCGCCCGTTCCCCGGGCTCACGCCGGCCCTGCTCCCCCGCCGCGTTCCTCGACCCCGCACTCCGCTCCATGTCCCGCAGTTCGTCGGCCTCCTCAGCTGCCCGCACGGCGAGGGCTTCGAGTTCGTCGACCGCCGCCTCGAGCCGATCCTGGGCCTCTTCTCGGAGCTGGGATGCCGTGGGAAGCCGCAGCTCGAACTCTGGAGTGCGGGCAAGCTGAGGGGTGGGCCCATTGTCGGTTACCTGGACGTAGTACCGGACGGATTCACCCGCGCTCATCCCCCACCCCGAGACATCCAGGATCGGCCTCACCAGAGCCCCACGTATTCCACCGAGCTCCATGCCCTGTCGCATCGGCTCCCCCGCGTCGCCCAGGACCCCCACGCGGGTCACGACGAGCTCCATCCCGCTCACCCCATAGTCGTCACTCGTTTCGACCACCAGAGGCTGACGTAGGGAAACGTCGAACACCGTATCGAGTCCCGGGACCAGCAGGGTGACGAGGGGCGCCTGATCCTGCTCCAACGTCAACTCGAGTGGATGGGGTACCACGCCGGCCTCCGCCCCGTCCACGTCGGTGAAAGTCCAGGAGTAGACCCCAGAGCGGGTGGGCCTCCACGCCGAGTGAAAGGCACGGCCTTCCACCGTGAGCTCCATCCCACTTCCCCCTCCGGTGGAATCCTGGAGCACCCCTGATGCAAGCTCCCGGCTGGCGAGCCCCCGCACAGAAATGCGGCTCCCTGCTGGAATCACGAGCGGAGGGATCTGCCCACGGTACTCCTCGGGGAACCGACCGGTGTGGGGAGGGAAACTGAGTTCAAGCGTGACCTCGGTCACCAGCAGCGGGTCCACCGGAACGACCTCGAACCGGTCGCTCTCGGCTCCGTCGGGGGAGGTGACCCAATAGGCGAGCTCGGCGTTCACCGCCTCAAAACGAAAGGTCCCGGCTCCCGCCTCGAGGGGCATGACCTGGGCGCGTGAGACATCGCCGGCGGCTTGCCAGTGAACGGTCACCTGGGATCTCGCTTCGGCGTCGACGGTCACCAGCAGAGAATCGCCCCGCGGGATCTCGATCGACCCCGGGGAGACCCGAAGTGGTGCGAAGACTGGAGGCTTCATGAGCGAGACCGGGCTCGCCAACCCCGCCCACGCCGCCGTGGATCGAGCCGGGGCGAATACCAGGGCGAGCACGAGAAGTGGCATCAGGAGGGCGAGGAGGCCCGCGCCGCGTCCAGCCCACCGGCGCGCACCACGGCCCATCGCTCCGGCCAGCTCAGCGTTGGGACGTTTCAGTTCGTCGAGCACATTCTGCTGGGCTCGATCGGCCAGCGCGGCTGAAATCCCCGACGGCAGGAATCGAGCAAGCTCAACCGCGCTCTGGAGCTTGCCAGGAGAAAGGCCGGTGACCCCCTCCACGGCTTCGGCGACGCGCGCCTCGGCAATCCACCGTCGAAGGAGTAGACGGTACGAGGCGATGGCCCCAACGAAGAGCGTGATCAGAACGAGATCCAGAAGGAGGGGAGCTCGGGTACCCGTCTGCCACCCGTCGGGCCCAGCTAGGAGCCACGCCGCCAGGAGCACGCCAGCGAGTCCCGCGCATCCCCAGAGGATCAACGCCAGCGCGGTCCTCGATCGCAGATACTGGCGAACCTGCTCAAAGGCCCCCAGAAGGCCGCGGGACAACGGGCTCACAGCGCGATGCGCGACAGTGCGTATACGAACAGGTTCACGCCCATGCGGATCGCTGCCTCGCGAATGTCCTCGGTGTCGTCATGTACGCCCTCGTCCTCCCAACCGTCTCCCAGATCCGATTCATAACTATAGAACACCAGCAGCCGTCCAGCGTTGAAGATTCCGAGTGCCTGGGGCCGCTCGCCGTCGTGTTCATGAATCTTCGGGAGCCCGTCCGGGAACTCGTAGACGGAGTGAAACACTGGATGGTCCGGTGGGATCTCGGTGAGTTCAAGTTCCGGAAAAATCGCAGCCATTTCCCGTCGGAACGACTCATCCATCCCGTAGTTGTCATCGGCGTGGAGAAAGCCCCCCGCGAGGAGGTAGCTTCTGAGCGCCTCTCGTTCTTCGGCGCTGAAGGCAACGTTCCCGTGGCCGGTCATGTAGAGGTAGGGTTGATCGCGGAGGCTCGCGTCCACTGCGGTCATCGTGACTTCGCGGGCAGCAACAGGCAGCCCCGTCCGGGCCTGAATCGCGGCCAGAAGGTTGGGCAGCGACGAGGGGTTCGCATACCAATCTCCGCCACCGTCGTACTGGAGACGCACGATCGTGATCACCGAATCAGGCGTCGGAGCGGCCGAAGCGGTCAGAATCAGCGCGCTGGTGGCAAGTATGGTCAGCATGTCAGCGTGCGACCTCAGCGCCCTTCGGATTGGGGAAGTTCATGGACCACCTTGTACGCCAGGTTCTTGGGAATCCGCAACCGACGGGCCACCTCGCGAGCCACCTTGCTGGGTGACGCACCAGCTTCTGTGAGTGCCACCGCAAGCGCGCGCGCTGCAGCTTCATCTACA
This sequence comes from Gemmatimonadota bacterium, assembly GCA_036679625.1. Taxonomy (GTDB): domain Bacteria; phylum Gemmatimonadota; class Gemmatimonadetes; order Longimicrobiales; family Gaopeijiaceae; genus JAZDDA01. The sequence continues at coordinate 35,144 of JAZDDA010000195.1, forward strand.
GACGTTGCCTCTCCGTCCGGCTCGCTCGGCCCCAGGACGATGGTCACCTCACCCCTCGGTGGATTGGCCGTGTAATAGGCTACCGCCTCGACGAGGGTTCCACGAAACACCGATTCGTGCATCTTGGTGAGCTCCCTCGCCACCGCCACCCGCCGGTCACCGTCGCCCTCTTCCATCGCCGCCAGGAACACGACCAGCCGCTCAGGCGACTCGAAGACCACGGTGGTTTCCTCTGCGGCAGCGATGGTTTCGAGGAACTCACGGCGCTCCCTTCCCTTCCGAGGCACGAAGCCCCTGAAGGTAAACGGAAGGGTGGGCAGCCCAGAGGCGACCAACGCCGCCAAGACCGCCGATGCACCCGGAATCGGAACCACGGAGTGCCCCGCCTCGACCACAGAGGCGACCAGGCGCTCACCCGGATCGGAGACGAGCGGGGTGCCCGCGTCGGAAACCAGCGCGAGCGTCTCGCCGGCGGCCAGCCACTCGAGGATCCTCCCGGTTCGCGACCGCTCGTTGTGCTCGAAGAGCGACGTCATGGGCACAGTGGAGCCCACGCTGTGGAGGAGCACGCTGCTCCGGCGTGTGTCCTCCGCCAGAATCCGATCGCTTTCCCGCAGAATCCGGGCCGCACGCTCGGTGACGTCCTCGAGATTGCCGATCGGCGTACTTACGAGATAGAGAGTTCCCATCGGGCAAAGCTACCGGGAGGCGGAGGGTGCGGGAATACGAAACGCGAAACCGCCCGGCCGGGATACCCCGACCGGACGGCTCTCTTGATCTGGAATGCTCTGGTGAGCGCTAGTGCACCGCTGCCGAAGTCTCTCGGCAACGGTACACTAGATCAGTTCCTGGATCTTCGCGTCGAGCGTGGCCTTAGGGACGGCACCAATGACCGTGTCCACGACCTTTCCGTCCTTGAAGAACAGAATGCTCGGGATCGAGCGGATCCCGAATCGAGCCGCAACGTGAGGATTATGATCCACGTCGAGCTTGCCGACGTTGAGTCCCTTCTCGGCGTACTCACCGGCGAGTTCTTCCACCACCGGCGCAACGATTTTGCAGGGGCCACACCAGGTGGCCCAAAAATCAACCATCGACAAACCATCCGCCCCCTCTACAGAGTCGGCGAAGTTCTCGTCGGTAAATTCGACAACAGTTCCTGGGTTGCTCATCTTTCACTTCTCCTTGTCGATTGCCTCGGCATAAAATAGGATGCCGCGGCGCTTCGCCGGACACAGTTTTCCATGCGTCCAGCATAACCCGATGCCTTGAAAACCCTCAAGGGTTCCCATGTTCAATCTTCCACTCCACCATGTCGCCGTCGCGGTGCCCTCTATCGAGGATGCTCGCGGCGCCTACGAACTCGTCTCCGGAGCTTCCTGCACCGCACCCGAAGAGGTTTCGGCGCAGGGAGTTCGCGTGGCCTTCGTCGGCCGCGTTGAAATTCTCGAGCCTCTTGGCTCCGACGGTCCTGTCGCCCGTTTTCTGCAGCGACGAGGGCCGGGACTCCACCACCTCGCCTACTCGACGCCCAATCTGGAGACCGAGCTGGCTCGCCTCTCGGAGGCGGGCATCCGCCTCATTGACGCGACTCCCCGTGTGGGAGCAGGCGGTCA
>JAZDDA010000196.1:0-12664 GCA_036679625.1 Gemmatimonadota bacterium
CTGGACGAGATCCTCGCCGAGCGCGACCACGTGAACGAGGTCGTCCGGAACCTGATGGATGAGGCAACGGACGCGTGGGGCATCGACGTGGTCGGGGTGGAGGTCAAGGACATCGACCTCCCCAAGGAGATGAAGCGCGCCATGGCCAGACAGGCCGAGGCCGAGCGGGAGCGCCGCGGAAAGGTGATCGCTGCGGAGGGCGAGTTTCAGGCCGCCGCAAAGCTCGCAAAGGCCGCCGAGATGATGGAGGCGTTCCCGATCGCCATTCAGCTTCGCTTCCTGCAGACCGTGGTCGAGATCGCAGCCGAGAACAACTCCACGACGATCTTTCCGGTCCCGATGGATCTGTTCCGACCCATCATCGAGGCAGGCATCAAGGCCGACGCCGGCGGAAAGAGAGCTTCGCTGCTATCTGCGGACGAGGAGCCAGCGCTCCCCGGCACCACGAGCCGAGCCGTTCTCGAGGAGGCCGCAAAGGCCTTCCTGGGGGTCCCGTCGGGTACAGCCTCGGATAGCCCGCCCGAGAACACACCAGCGGCCCCGGAGGGCGGCGGCGACGACGGTTAGCCGGTGTCGGCGAGAGGAGCGGGGGTGACTCGTCAACGACGCCGCGAAGTGTCCGCCCGTGGGGTCGATTCCTCTGGCTCGGTATAACGGTAGAGCACTTCACCGTCTCGGATCATCCCATAGCGCTCTCGGGCGATCCGCTCAATCGCAGCCGAGTCCCCCTCCAGCGCCTCCCTCCGCGCAATCAGGGAGTCGATCTCCAGCCGGAGACTGTCCAGCGTCAGCTCTGCGGCAGCGCGCTCAGCTCGCGCTCGTCTGAGGTCAAATAGAGAAAACTCGCCGCCGAAGATCGCGAAGTAGAGCGCCAACCCGAGCAGGGTCGGCATGACCAACTTTCTTAACGTGCCCACAGATTCCTTCCCGGGTACCGAGCGTCGTCTCCAAGGGCATCCTGAATCCGGAGGAGTTGGTTGTACTTGGCAACACGGTCGCTTCGGCTTGCACTCCCAGTCTTGATCTGACCGGCACTCGTCGCAACCGCCAGGTCGGCAATGAAGGTGTCTTCCGTCTCTCCCGATCGATGCGAGATGACACACGAATACCCCGAGTCATCGGCAAGCCGGATCGTCTGCATGGTCTCGGTGAGAGTCCCGATCTGATTGACCTTGATCAGGATGGAGTTGGCCACTTCGCTCCGCACCCCCCGCTCGAGTTTTTCGACGTTGGTCACGAAGATGTCATCCCCTACAATCTGAACCTCGTCTCCGACTGCGGCAGTGAGTTCCGCCCACCCGTCCCAGTCGTTCTCGCCGAGCGGATCCTCAAGCGAGCGGATTGGGTACCGCGCCAGCCACTCCTTCCAGAACTCCACCATCCCAGCGGAATCCCGCCGCTCTCCGCCGGACCACCGAAATACGTACTCGTCACCCTCAACCCACTCGCTCGCCGCAGGATCGAGCGCCATCACGACGTCCTCTCCAGGCCGGTACCCGGCCCTCTCGATCGCGGTCAGCACGACCTCGGCAGCCTCCTCGTTGCTCGCCAGATCTGGAGCGAACCCGCCTTCGTCTCCCACAGCCGTGTTGAGTCCCTTCTCAGAGAGGACCGACTTGAGTGAGTGAAATATCTCCACGCCCATCCGCAACCCCTCAGAAAAACTCTCCGCCCCGATCGGCATCACCATGAACTCCTGGATGTCCACGTTGTTGGGAGCGTGCGCTCCGCCGTTCAGAATGTTCATCATGGGGACGGGGAGTAGATTAACCTCAGGCCCCCCCAGATACTTCCAGAGCGGCAGCTGGTTCTCGGCCGCCGCCGCGCGAGCGGCTGCCAGAGAGACCCCGAGAATCGCATTCGCTCCCAGGCGCGCCTTGTTCGGAGTTCCGTCCAGGTCGATGAGGGTACGGTCGATGTCGAGCTGTTCGCGGGCCTCGAAGCCCCTGAGGGCGTCTCGTATCTCGGTGTTGATGTTCCTGACCGCGTTGAGGACTCCTTTGCCCCCGAAGCGGGCAGGATTGCCGTCCCGCAGCTCAACGGCCTCATGCTCGCCGGTCGACGCACCGCTGGGAACCGCGGCCCTGCCGCGAATTCCGGTCTCGAGCAGCACCTCAGCCTCAACGGTGGGATTCCCGCGCGAGTCGAGAATCTCCCTTCCCCGGATATCGATAATCGCTGACACCAATGTCTCCTGATTGATTTAAGCGCGTGCAGACACACTACGACTGTTCTTTAGCTTACGGCTCTGTGCACCTCACCCACGTTCCCATCAGATGAACCAGAGGACACCTGGCGCGGAACGGGGCCGTCCCCGCCACGAAGCCCTACGATTTCATCCCTGACCATCTCCTGCAGCCGCCCACGGTCCTGGTGCTCGAGTCCCTCCACCGACACCGGTTCTCCGATCTTCACGACGATCTCACCTTTGCGAATCCGGAATGAGCCCTTGGGCATGATGTGACGGCTTCCCAGAACCGCGACAGGCACCACCGGAACCCCGGCCTGGATGGCGAGAACGAAGGCGCCGCGTTTGAATGGCCCCAACAATCCGTCGTGCGAGCGCGTGCCCTCGGGGAACATCACCATCGCAAACCGACGTTCGTTGATCTGCGCTGCCGCGTCGTTGAGCGACTCCACTGCCGACTCGTGATTGGCCCTGTCGATCGATATATGGCCACATGCGACCCACGCGGCTCCAAAGATCGGTATTCTGCGAAGCTCCTTCTTGGCCACGAAGCGGTAATCACATGGCAGGTACGCCGCCAGCGCAAACACGTCGAACCAGGATTCATGATTCGAGGCGATGATCCGCCCCTCGTTCTGGGAGAGGTGTTCACCACCCTCGATGCGTACGGTGATCCCCGCGCTGCGAAGCACTGCTCTCGCCCACCCTCGCTGGATCCCGTCACACCGACACCGCAGGGCTTCGTGACGGCGGAACACCGCCATCATCCAGACCCGGCCGGCAAACCAGAAGGTGTGAAACGCTCCCGAAAGGAGTACCCAGGCAGAACGAATCAACGGCTACCCTTCAACGTGAAAATGATCGAACCCAACACCTACCTCCATTTCGCCCCATTCCGGAGGACCCACGACCCCCACCCCGGTCCCACTCTCGACGTTCCCAACCCGCGTAAGTCCCACCCCAAAGCGCTCTGCAAACTTAGCGACCATGGGCTCAACAGCGCCGCGCGGCACTGCGAAAAGTAATTCGTAGTCCTCCCCTCCCTGTAGAGCCTCGTTCGCGCCGTTCTTCCCGATGGGGAGATCCGGATGCACAGGAATCCGATCCGCCTCCAGCACCACCGCAACCCGGGAGGCCGTAGCAATGTGCCTGGAATCGGCTGCCAACCCATCGGAGAGATCAACCATCGCGTGGAGAGCGAGGCGTTCCCTCAACCAGAGCGCCTCGGCCACACGGGGGTTAGGGCGCTTGAAGGCGTCGAGCATCCCAGTTGTGGGGGTCTCCCCGCCTTCCATGCAGGTGACCGCCGCTCGACTGCCGCCGAGCGATCCGGTAACCCAGAGCTCGTCGCCCGGAATCGCACCCGCCCGGGTCACCGGTGAGGCCGAGGTACCCACCGCGACCACATCGATCATGACGGGCCCGGGAGAGCTGGAAAGATCGCCGCCGAGGAGCACTCCCCCAATGCGGTCGAGGAGGGAGCGCACACCCTCACCAATCTCGGGGGCCCAGACCTCAGCGTCATCCGCCGGAAGCGCCAGCGAGACAAGCACTCCGATCGGCTCGGCAGCCATGGCAGCGAGATCGCTCACGGCGGCGGCGGCGGCCCGAAAGCCAACCTCCCGGGGGGAAAGCCACTCCCGGCGGAAGTGGACGCCCTCCACAGTCAGGTCGGTGCTGAGAATCAGGCCACCGGCAACGACCGCCCCATCGTCCCCCGGCCCCAGGAGAACCCGCTCATTCTGTGGCGCTCGCGGGCCGAGAACGCGCCGGATGAGATCGAACTCCCGCCCCGGGCCAAGGTCAGCCCAGTGTCCGAGATCGTCGGGCGACCCGCCGCCCCCCGGGGTCACCTTGGCGCGTCCTGGTCGAAGTTCACGAACGGAAAGTCGAGGTCGGTGACGCCGCTCCCATCCTCCTCCATCACCCTCGGGAGTGACTCGATCACATCCTCGGGGAGCAGGCCCACCCCCCGCCCCGCCAGCACGGCGCTGCGCCCGCCGGTGTAGAGCGCGAGCCCTGCCGCAACATCCAGCGGCACCCCCTGCGCGAGGAAGCCCCCACAAACGCCGGCGAGTACGTCTCCCATACCGGCGGTCGCGAGATCCGAGTTGCCCACCGTGTCGATGAGGGTCGTGCCCTCCGGCGAGGCCACGACGGAGGGGAGTCCCTTGAGGAGCACGGTGGCGCCTGTGGCCTCGCTGGTTGCCCTCGCCGCCTGGATCCTATCCCCTGCCTGGGCGTCTCTGTCGAAGGAGGAGACGCGCTCCATCTCCCCCGGGTGCGGCGTGATCAGGAGCGGGCGCGATGCGGCTATGGACGCCAGCGGCGCTACTGCGGAGGACGCCACCAGGTTGAGCGCATCGGCGTCGAGGACCGTCGGCTTTCCGGCGGTCTCCGCAAGGACGTACTCGAGGCTGCGGGCGGCGTCGACATCCGTCCCGAGCCCGGGCCCGGCAACCACTATCGCACTCCGCGCAGCCGCTTCGGCCATCATCGCCGGATCACTCGCATCCACGAAGATCGCCTCGGGAAGAGCCGCCTGGATGATCGCCCGGTTTTGGGGCACGGAGGCGATCCGGAGGAGACCCAGCCCCACCCGCAGCGCCGCCCGACCCGCCAGCAGACCCGCACCGGCCATACCCTCTCGACCGGCAAGAAGAAGAACCGACCCGGAATCTCCCTTGTGGGCATCAGCTCGACGGACCGGGCGGTGCGCGGTGGCCCAGCCCGGAGTGAGTAGCGCGGCACCAAAATGGTCCTTCGACGCCGGAGGAAACCCGATCTCGACGGAGATCAGTCGTCCCGTGAACGCACGTGCAGGGTGCAGGAGGGATCCAAGCTTCGGCCAACCGAAGGCGACGGTCACGTCGGCCTGCACCACCGCCCCTGGAGTCTGTCCGTTGGCCGCGTCGACCCCCGAGGGGACATCCAGAGCGATCACGGGCGCCGGGGCGCGGTTCATCGCCTCGATGATCCGTGCTTGCCGAGGCCGCGGAGCACCTCGCACACCCGTTCCGAGCAATCCGTCGACGAGGACAGAGGCTTCACCGAGTGCGCATGAGAGGTCGTTCGCAGATTCGAGATCCTCGTCCCGAATGAGCTCGATGGGCCACGCATGAAGCAACGGTGAGACGTCAGGATCGTCGGACACCACAAGCGCTCGTACTGTCCTGCCCCATGCGGCAAGCGTTCGGAGGAGCACCAGCGCATCCCCGCCGTTGTTGCCGCCACCGACGACACCCACGACGGTCCCCACCGGGTAGAGAGCATTGAGCAGCTCTGCCGCGCACCGTCCCGCGCACTCCATGAGGGAGGTCGAAGGTACAGATTGCCGGTCGCTCGCCCAACGATCGAAGGCAGACGCCTCCGCACCGGTAGGTGCCCAAACCCCGCACCCGCCATAAAGACGGATCTTCGAGCTGGGGAAAGGTGGATCGATCACTTGTGAACCCATCGCACGCCGCCTGAGCTTCGGAGGGCCTGGGAATGGTCATGCCGATCCGCCCAGGACGCCGTGCAGGCACCACCGGACATGGGGGCAAGCGACTCCGACGTCTACTTGAAGCTCTGCCCTATGATCTTCCCAAAGGAGATCTCTCCGTTGTCGATGCGGATGTTGAACCCGCACTCCGGGTTGGAACAAACCCAGGCTTTGTAGCGAATCGGAGCGCCATCGCGTCCGTAATCGGACATAGGCAACAGCAGGCCCGCATCACACTTCTGGCAATTAGGGAAGCTTTGATCTCCCGCCATGCTCAACCCCTCCCGAGGGCAAAACTGGTGCATGTCGACCGTACTCGAACGGACCGACGAGTTTCGAATTCACTGGTATCTTGTCTGGGGTCGCCCGGACCCGGCCTCATGTGCATGGCCGCCACGGATAGTTCTGTTCGAAGGCCTCTCCGAAGTCGAACACCTCCATGAAATCCTCACGACTGTCTTCCTCCTGCTTCAACAACACCCCGCACTCCACGAGCGCGAAGACGATGTCGCCCAGGTCCTCTGTCGAACACACGCCCCAGTATTCAAGGACCGTGCGTGCGAGCGGCCCGAACTTCTCCATAGCAAGCACTCTGACGCCCTCGGCAAGCTCTGGACCGGAGATGTGCCGTGGCCCCTCGAGGCGATCGATTACGCCACCGAGCGCAGCCATCAGGAACATGTACGCCTTCGGGTGAAAGCGCGGGTTCCGCTCCTGAAGATAGGTCAGCGTTTCGCTTTGGAAGTCAGTCTCAACCATGCGCGTAGTGTACCGTTTTCGTGCCTCAATCGCTAGGCAGCGCAAGCAGACCTTTGAAGAAATGGGGTTAGACGCATCCCACTTCTCCAATAGCGCTTCTAGAGCGCGGCCAGCTCAGGATAGAGGGCGAAGGCTCCACAGAGCTCGGCGACCTCACCGCGCACGCGCACTCCCAGCGCTTCATCGCCAGGCGCCGCGAGAACCTCGGCCATCCACGATGCGATCCTCTCCATCTCAGGCTCCTGCAAGCCACGGGTCGTGACAGCTGGCGTACCGATCCGGAGGCCCGAGGTCACGAAAGGCGATCGCGTCTCACCGGGGACCGTGTTCTTGTTCATGGTAATGCCCGCAGCCTCGAGCGCGTGCTCTGCTTCCTTCCCCGTGAGGTCAGGATGGCTGGGCCGCAAATCCACGAGCATCAGGTGGTTGTCGGTCCCGCCGGAGACGACGTTAAGGCCTCGCTCCATCAGCCCATTGGCAAGCGCCTGAGCGTTGGCCACGATTTGCTTCTGGTAGCTGTGGAACTCCGGACGGAGCGCCTCGAGGAACGCCACTGCCTTAGCGGCGATCACGTGCATCAGGGGTCCTCCCTGGCTCCCGGGAAACACCGCCTTGTCCACTGCCTTGGCGTGCTCTTCTGTAGTCAGGATCAACCCGCCACGCGGGCCACGAAGAGTCTTGTGCGTCGTCGTCGTAACCGCATCGGCGTGCGGAATCGGAGACGGGTGAACGCCCGCGGCCACGAGACCAGCGATGTGCGCCATGTCCACCATGAAGTACGCCCCGACCTCTCTGGCGATCGATGCGAAACCCTCGAAGTCGAGCGTGCGCGGGTAGGCGCTGGCACCGGCAACGATCATCCGGGGTCGAACCTCGAGCGCCGTATCACGTACCGCATCCAGGTCGATCCGGCCATCGGACTCCCGCACACCGTAGTGAACGGCGTTGTAGAGCTTTCCACTCGCGTTGACCTTCGACCCGTGGGTGAGGTGTCCCCCGTGACTCAGATCCATCCCGAGAAGCGTATCCCCGGGCTGCATGAAGGCGAGATAGACAGCGAGGTTCGCCTGGGCACCAGCGTGCGGTTGTACGTTCGCGTGCTCGGCCCCGAAGAGCGACCGTGCCCGTGAGCAGGCAAGCTCCTCGGCGATATCCACGAACTCACACCCGCCGTAATACCGCTTCCCCGGCAGCCCCTCGGCGTACTTGTTCGTCAGCGCCGTCCCCATCGCCTCGAGCACGGCGAGGGAGACAAAATTCTCACTCGCGATCAATTCGAGCCCAGTCGCCTGGCGGTTCACCTCGAGGGCTACGGCCTCGTAGATCTCCGGATCTGTCTCTCTCAGGTGGTCCAGCATATTTCTCACCTCGCCTGCTGAATGATCGTCTCCGCCATGCGATCGGCAGCAACGCTGGTCGAGATCGATTCCTGCGCAGCCAGGGCAAAGATCCGGAGCAGGGTGTCGTAAATCTCCCCGGCCTTCTCCTTGCTCGTCTCTGGCGTCCAGTCCTTGAGCTCGCCGTAGACGTTCGCGAGTCCACCGGCGTTGATCACGTAGTCAGGCGCGTACAGGATATTCCGCTCCTTCAGCGCGTCACCATGGCGCCCCTCAGAGAGCTGGTTGTTCGCGGCACCGGAGATGATGTCGAAGTTGAACGCACTCAGGGTGTCATCGTTCACGATCGCCCCGAGGGCGCAGGGAGCGAAGATGTCCGCGTCTACCGTGTAAATCTCATCCGAAGCGACCTTCGCTGCACTGAATTTATCTACGACTCGCTGGATCCGTTCATCGTCGATGTCGGTTACCGTGAGGCGTGCGCCTTCCGAGGCGAGATGCTCGCACAGGAAGTACCCGACGTGGCCCAACCCCTGCACCGCAATGTGCTTCCCGGCAAGCGACGCGTCCCCGTACCGGAACTCTGCACACGCCTTGATCCCCCTGAAGACACCGTAGGCGGTGACCGGTGACGGGTCTCCCGACTTTCCATGAACACCGACGACGAAGTCGGTCTCCATGCGGACGAACTCCATGTCGTCTACAGAGGTACCCACGTCTTCAGCGGTGATGTAGCGTCCGCCGAGCGAATCCACCGCGCGTCCATGTGCGCGAAAGATGCCCTCCCTGTCCTCAGTGCGGTTGTTTCCGATGATGACTGATTTTCCGCCCCCAAGGCTGAGTCCGGAGACCGCGGCCTTGTAGGTCATTCCACGAGAAAGCCTCAAGACATCGATGACGGCTTCCTCCTCCGACGCGTAGTCCCAGAATCTGGTTCCGCCGAGCGCCGGACCGAGGGTCGTGTTGTGAATCGCGATGATTCCCCTGTACCCGAGATCGGGTTCGCTCCAGAAGACCAACTGCTCGTGTCCACGCTTGGTCATCGCCTCGAAAATTTCCATTACACCTTTGCCTTTTGGGTTTTTCGGGTACTGGCGGTCGTCCAGCCAATCCCCGATTCAGCGGTCTATTTGTTTGCGAGCATCTCTCGCGCAATGACGAGGCGCATGATCTCGCTCGTCCCCTCGTAGATTTCAGTGCCCTTCGCATCCCTCATAAGCTTCTCGACGGGATACTCCTTCATGTATCCGTAACCACCGTATATCTGCACGGCTTCATCTGCCACCCAGTACGCAGCCTCACTCGCGGTCAGCTTTGCCATGGCCGCCTGGGCCGTGAGGCCCTCCAGCCCACCTCCGATCGTCCCAGCATCAGAGGCATCGAGGGAAGCAGCGAGCGAGTGCAACATGGCTCGTGCGGAGGCAATGCGGGCGGCCATGTTGGCCAGTTTATCGCGGATGGCTCCAAACTCAGAAATCGGCCGCCCAAACTGCTCCCGCTCCTGCGCGTACGCCATGGCATATTCCATCGCCGCCTGGGCAATGCCCACCGCCTGGGCCGCGATTCCTGCCCGTCCTACATCAAGCGCACCCAACGCATACCGGAAACCGCTCGTCAGGTCACCCACCACGGCGTCACCCGACACCTGCACTCCGTCGAGCTCCACGGACACCGTCTCAGATGCCCTCAGCCCAAGCGTCATCTCTTCTCCGGTGATTGAATAGCCGGCCGAATTCGGGTCGACCAGAAACACTCCGATCCCCCCTGGCTCAGCGTCCCCTTCGATCCTGGCGAAGACCAGAACCCGTCCAGCGCGGCGTCCGTTCGTAACCCACCGCTTGGTACCGCTCAGCCTCCACCCGTCCCCATCGGCCACCGCGGCCATCGTAAGGGAACCGGCGTCACTCCCCGCCTCCTGCTCCGAGAGAGCAAAAGCGCCGAGCAACTCACCCGACGCCATGGCCGGCAGGAGCGTCTCCTTTTGCTCATCGGAACCGTAGCGGAGCAGAATATCGGTCACAGGTCCGTTGTGAATCGCTACAGAGAGTCCTACAGCGGCATCTGCGCGGGAAAGCTCCTCGAGGACGAGCAGGTAGGTGCCGGCGTCGAGTCCGAGACCTCCGTACACCTCGGGGATACGCATTCCCAGAAAACCCAACTCAGCAAGCTTCTGGAAGATGTCCTCATCGAGTTTCCGCGCCTGGTCCCACCTCGGCGCCTGCGGACGGATCTCTCCCTCGGCAAACTCACGAGCAAGCGCACGGATCTCGAGTTGTTCATCTGTGAATACGAGGCTCATCGGCTGTTTTTCTGCTGATCGGAGAACCGGCTCATGACTTGGCGTACTCGAAGAAGCCGCGGCCACTCTTCCGTCCGTGCCACCCTGCTGCGACAAACTTGCGAAGGAGGGGGCACGGCCTGTACCGGTCGTCCCCCAGCTCCTTGTGGAGCACCTCGAGAATGTTCAGGCAGGTATCGAGTCCAATGAGGTCGGCCAGCGCTAACGGCCCCATCGGGTGGTTCATCCCGAGCTTCATCACGGTATCGATGGCTTCGGGCTCGGCCACGCCCTCCATGAGCGCGAACACCGCCTCGTTGATCATGGGCATGAGGATCCGGTTTGAGACGAACCCGGGAAAGTCGTTGACCTCCACGGGCGTCTTCCCAAGCTCCTGAGACAGCGTCATCACCGCGTCCGTGGTCGCGTCATCCGTCGCCAGGCCGCGAATCACCTCGACGAGCTTCATCACCGGCACCGGATTCATGAAGTGCATCCCGATCACGTGGTGCGGGCGACCCGTTACAGCCGCGATCTTGGTGATCGAGATCGAAGATGTGTTGCTTGCGAGGATGCACCCCTGAGGCGCACTGGCATCCATCGCCTCGAACAGGGTGCGCTTGAGCTCCATCTTCTCCGGCACGGCCTCGATCACGAGCTGTGCCTCGGCAACGCCGTCCTCGACGGAGGTGGTCTGCCCGATCCTCCCAAGGATCTCAACCTTGTCGGCCTCAGTCAGGAGCGCCTTCTTCACCTGGCGATCGAGGTTCCTCGAGATCACAGACAGCCCTTTCGCGAGGGCATCGTCCGAGATGTCCACCATCTGGACGTCCCGCCCGTGCTGCGCACAGACATGGGCGATGCCGTTGCCCATCGTGCCACCACCGATGACCGTGATACGATCGATACTCATCTCGTTCGCTCGTCTCGCTTCATGTCGAAGAAAAGGCCCCGGTCACGAAAAGTGGCCGAGGCTTCTGGGGCGTAGCTGCCGGGCAATGACGAAGGCGATCATGATCTTCACGAGATCGCCGAGGAAGAACGGCGTCACCGCCAGCGCCAGGGTGTCGGTGACGCCCTGGCCGGTGAGGATCATCAACTGAGAGACGCCTCCCAGGTAGATCACTGCGTAGGCCGCCGTGAGACCGCCAAGAAGGCGCACGGCACCCGCCTGGGCAGACCCCGCCACCCATCCCGCTACGAAGGCAGCGGCAGGGTAGGAAACCAGGTACCCGCCCGTGGGTCCAAGAAGCCAGAGTGCGCCGCCATGCCCCGCCGAGAACACCGGCGCCCCAGTGATACCGAGCGCCAGGTAGCTCGCCATTGCCGCTGCGCCAAGCCTGGGTCCGAGGATGACACCTGCCAACACCACGAACATCGGCTGAAGCGTCATCGGGACGACCGTCCACGGAACCGGAACCGCCACATGGGCGCCCAGCGTCGTAGCGATTACGAAGAACGCAATCCCGATCGCCCGATGTGCGGTTGGGCTGGAAACCATCTCGTATCCGGCCACATCCCTCAGCGTACTTGAAACCGCGTTCATCGCGTCCCTTTCTCCTCCGCTTGCATTTCAATGACCCTCAAGATCAGCCGCGCTCGACCGATAACGCTACGGCGTTACCTCCACCAAGACAGAGCGTCGCGAGTCCGGTCGCCACATCCCGAGCCTCCATCGCAGCCAACAGCGTGACCAGGATCCGAGCGCCGGAGGCACCGATCGGATGGCCAAGTGCAACAGCGCCCCCGTTCACATTCACCCTGTCCGGATCCATCCCCAGCTCCTTCATGTCAGCCAGCGCCTGCACCGCAAAGGCTTCATTGACCTCGAACAGACCGTAGTCGTCGATCGAAGTCCCGGCCCTGCCCATGAGGTTCCGAACGGCGGCGATGGGTGCAAAGAACAGCTCGTGTGGCTCCATCCCGCCCGAGGCGTACGAGGTAATCACCGCCTGGTATGCCAACCCATGCGCCTCTGCGAAGGCCTGTGAGGTCACGACGAGGGCAGCGGCGCCGTCATTGAGCCCCGGAGCGTTTCCGGCGGTGACCACCAGCTCTTCGATCCCCTCTGGCGCATCGTTTGGGAATGCCGGGCGGAGGCGCCCAAGCGCCTCGAGCGAAGTCTCACGGCGAGGGGCCTCGTCGGCGGCGGCGACGGTGGTGCCTTTGCGGCCCGCGATCTCGACCGCGACGATTTCCTTCTCGAAGTGACCCGCATCCATAGCTGCGATCGCCTTCTGGTGCGACGCCAGGGAGAACTCGTCGGCCTCTTCTCTGCTGACCCCGGCGCGGTCCGCCGTAAACTCGGCGTGCCCCCCCATGTGGCAGTTGCCAAAGGAGCACCACAGGCCGTCATGAACCAGACCGTCCACGAGTTTCTGATCACCGAACTTCACCCCGGTGCGATGTCCCCGAAGGTAGTACGGGACGTTGGACATGGACTCCATGCCACCGGCGACGATCACCTCGTTGTCCCCGGCTCGAATCGACTGGGCGGCAAGCATCACGGCCTTGAGGCCAGAGCCGCAGACCTTGTTGATCGTCAGCGCGGGCACCGTCGCAGGAATCCCTCCCTGCATGGCTGCCTGCCGCGCAGGGGCCTGCCCCTCACCCGCCAC
>JAZDDA010000197.1:0-2263 GCA_036679625.1 Gemmatimonadota bacterium
CGAGATCGAGACCACCGCGGAGGCCCACCCGAAAGTGGCCATCCTCGGCGAGATTTACGCCAAGTACAACGGATTCGCCAATAACCAGTTGGTGGAGTGGCTAATCGAACGTGGCGTCGAGGTGGTCGTCCCGGGGTTGGTCGAATTCTTCCTCTCGTGGGTCATCAACGCCGATGCAGCAGTGCAAGCCGACGTCCACCGGCGAGACGTCCTTTCGCTGATGAAGTCACCCGTACTTCGATACGCCAACTCGGTCCTCGACGAAGTCGACGCGGTGATGAGCGGTTTCGTCCGCTACCAACCAACCCATCGCGTCGAGGACGTTGCCAACAGTGCTCGAAAAGTCCTCTCGTTGACCCATCGCTACGGTGAGGCGTGGCTCATCGCCGGCGAGATCGGAGTGTTGGTGGGCCACGGAGTCGACAACTTCATCTGCCTTCAGCCCTTCGCTTGCATCGCCAACCATGTGGTGGCCAAGGGCGTGGAGAGGCGTATCAAGGAGCTCTACCCCCAGGCCAACCTTCTCTTCTTGGATACCGACCCTGGAGTCAGCGAGGTCAACTACCACAACCGGCTGAGTCTGCTCCTGCATCAGGCCACCACCGGCCAGAAGTGCCCTGCCCCTCTGACGATCACCTCCTCTCATACCCGGGGGTAGCGGAGAGGGACGGATGCGACCGCCCTGCGACCGCTGAAGCTTCGATCGTCGAGACCGGCTGAGGCCGACGAGCTAGACGAGGGCACCCTCCACGAACCAGGTGCGCATCTCACCCTTGCCCTTGACCTCGATCGTCCCCCGGGGTTCGCAGACGAACTCGTCTTTGATCAGCTCATAGGTAGCCGAAGCGACGTGAATCCGACCCGGTATCCCATACGACTCCATCCGGGCGGCGGTGTTGACGGTGTCTCCCCAGATGTCGTACTGGAACTTGTGGGTACCGATCACACCGCCGACAACAGGCCCCGAGCTGATGCCAATGCGGAAACTTACCTGGTGGCCGCGCACCGGAGGCAGGGCCTCAAAATGAGCCTCCATGTCCAGGGCCAGCCGGACCAGCGCGATTGCATGATCCCCACGGGGGAAGGGGACACCCGACGCCACCATGTAACCGTCGCCGATGGTGCGTATCTTTTCGACCTCGTGTTCCTGGACGAGAGCGTCGATCTCCGAGTACACCTCATTGAGCCACGTCACCATCTCGTCGGCCGACAGCATCTCCATCAGAGGGGTGAAGCCAACAATGTCGGCGAATAGGACGCTCACGGATTCGAAGTGGTCGGCAATCACTCCTGGCTCAGCCTTCAATCGCTCCGCGATCGAAGCAGGGAGAATGTTCAGCAAGAGGCGTTCCGATTCGGAGCGCTCCTGGTCGAGTTCGCTCATCAGGACGCCCATCAGAGTGTTGTTCTGATCCTGCAAGACCTCGAGACTCTCCAGTTTCCGTTCCATCCGAGCCAGCCTCTTGCGCAGAGTTCGGTTCTCTCGCTCGACTCCCGCCAGTTCCGAGGGGTCGGTTCCGCTGCTCACGTTCCGATGAGAACCGTCACGCAGGTCTCGTTGTGAAACCTGGGCGCCCGATCCGGACCCAGGGGAGCGATCTCACCGAAGGAATAAAAACCCACGATCGGGAGACCTGGACCCAAGCCGGCTCGGAGGCGTTCGATCTCTCCCTTCGCTCGGGAACCGAGAAGAATGTTCCGCACCGCGCAGGAGGCGACCAGCGCGCCCTCCGGACTTGCCTGTCCTGGGAAAGCGGACATTGCCTCGCTCAAGGATGCTTCGGTGCCGTTGAGGATCTGTTCGGTTGTCGCCATGGCCAGTTGAACCGTGGCGCCCTGGGGAACCGAGCCCAGGAACGTCGCTGAGCCGATCTCCTGATCGTACGACACGGGAGCCCGCAGGTAATACCGACCTGTCTCCTCATCGAGAATGGCGAGGGGGTTACCGACTGCGGGGAAACTTTCGACGCCGAAATAACGGCGATAGAAGTCGAGCGCTGGCTCACCATCGATCTCATACACCGTGTAGTCGTCGGATTTGGTCACCACCGCCGTCTTGCCGACCGGGTTCCAGCCGTGGGCCACCCCCACCGAGACCTTCAGGGGACCGGAGATGAGCAAGACCGGAATCGAATCAGTGAGGAGCTGCTCGCCGTATATCTGAATGCCTCCCAGCCAAGGGGCGGCCACCGGGAAGTCTGGCACTGCTCCGCCCCCGAATACCGGAACTGTGGGCCCGAGAATCTCCCCGATTTCGCTGGTG
>JAZDDA010000198.1:0-19370 GCA_036679625.1 Gemmatimonadota bacterium
CAGCGCCACTACCTCCATGGCCTTTCGAACCTCTACAAGCGAGCACAATCCGAAGGTGTCGTACCCTCGGGCTATAATCCGGTGGGTTCGCTCCTTGAGAAACCCCAGATATCCACGGCCGAAGCTCATTGGCTCGAGCCCCACGATGTAGCCCTCCTACTCGAGGCGGCACGGACGCTGCCACCCTCCACGACGCGAGGCCTCCGATGTATCTACCCGTTGCTCGCGACGTTCGCCCTCACGGGCGGCCGGCGGGCGGAGGTCCTTGGCCTCCGGGTAGACGATATAAGCTTTCGCCATCATCTCATTCACATTCGGCCGAACCCGTGGCGGCGCATTAAGACGGCACGTAGCGAGCGACGTGTGCCGCTGTGGCCGCAGCTCGAGGAGATCCTGCGGGCCTACCTGCGCGATGGAGAAGCCGGCGGGGGTGTAGGGGACCTTCTCTTCCCCTCAGAGACGAGCGGGCCTGAGAAGATGATTTGCGATTTCCGAAAGGCCCTCGATCGCTGCGCCGTTCGAGCCGGCTTTGAAGAGGGCGAGATCCGGAGCAAGGCACTGCGTCACTCCTACACGGCCGCACGGCTTCAGACGCTCGACGGAGGGCAGCCGATCGCGCCCTGGAGCGTGTCCCGCGAGCTCGGGCACAGCGGGACGTCCATGATCGAAAAGGTATACGGGCATCTCGGAAACGTCCGAACGCGGCGCGAAGTGGTGGAGTTCTTGGTGGATGACTACCAGAAAGAGCTCTCCGAACGGCTGAAGAAACTCCGCAAAATGGCCACGAATCAATGACGTCTCAGATTTTTTTGTGACCCGTCCCGTGACCCGAGCGTTTTTCGGTCACAAAACAGAGAAGCCCCTCAGCCGCGCAAGTGACTGAGGGGCCTTCTCTTACAACAGTGAGCCGGGTGGGTCTCGAACCCACGACCTACGGATTAAAAGTCCGTTGCTCTACCAGCTGAGCTACCGGCTCGGACGATCCTCAAGACTCTTGAAAGATCGGTGTCCAAGTTCGCAAATAACTGTGCAGGGCGAAACCGGTCCGCCCTGATCCAATGTCTGGAGGCGGGTCGGCGAGAAATCCAGGACTTTTCAGCTGACCACGCGACCCGTGTCGAAGCGCAGTTCCGTGGCGTATGGGTAGAAGTCCGGCAGCACGCCTTTGGCGTGCCTTACCTGGATGTCCCGCCAGTAGGAGGCATGGAACAATTCGTCGTGCGCATCCAGAAACGAAGGCTCAATGGCGGTGTTGAAGCGCAGGAAGGAACGGAACTGCTCAGGGAACACGTCGTGGGGCCCCACGCGGTACCAGGGCTCCTCCGCCATGGTGGCGTCATAATCATCCGTGTCCGGAATCTCGCGGAAGTTCAGCCCATCGAGCCGGCTCACCTCGTCATAGTCGTAGAACACGACGTCCCCGTGCCGAGTGACGCCGAAATTCTTGGGCAGTAGGTCGCCAGGAAAGATGTTGGCCGCAGAAAGATCCCGAAGGGCCTCGCCGTAATCGAGAGCCGCCCTGAGCGCCCGATCGCTCCCCATCTCACGCATGTAGAGGTTCAGGGGGTACACGCGTCGCTCGGTGTAGGTGTGCTTGATGACCACCTGGTCGTCGGTGATATCGACGGACCGGCTCGCGCCCGTTGAGAGCACCTCGAGTAGCTCGGGAGCAAAACGGTCGCGGGCGAACGCAAGCTGCTCGAACTCCTGCGCATCCAACATGCGCCCGACCCTGTCGACGCCGAACACGAGTCGGTAGCTGTCCTCCACCTGAGCTCGCGTGGTCATTTTGGGTGGTGCGAAATGGTCACGGATCACCTTGAAAACGACGGGATACGACGGGAGCGTAAACACGATCATCACCAGGCCGCGGGTGCCCCGGGCCTCCTGAAACTTGTCGGTGGAATCGCGCATGTGCCGATACAGGGAACGGTACATGGCGGTCTTTCCGTGCTGATTGTGGCCGATGCTGGTGTACAGCTCGTGAATGGACTTCATGGGAAGGAGGGACTTGAGGTAACCCACAACCTCGGCCGGGTTCTCCCACTCGACCTGGAAATACGAGCGAGTGAAGCCGAACACGCGGCTGGCCTGGGCTTCCGTGAGCAGTACCGTGTCCACCTCGATGCCGCTCGGGCCACACGACAACGGCAACACAAACGGAGACACACGGTTCAGGTATCGCAGCCGTCCTACGATGTAGGCGCCCTTGTTGCGAAAGAAGATCGGTAGAAGCGTATCCGCACCTGAGATGCTCGTGGTGTCCCAGGTGTCGAGCAGGTGCTCCTCCACGGCTGCGCTCACGAGCGCGGCGTCACGTTCCAGATCGTGGAACGGCGTACTGAGCTCGTTGGCAAAGGCGCGCAGCACCTGCGTGACCCATTGCGCCGTGTCGCCACCCGTATCATACGCGCGGAGGATGGGAGTACCCCCCTCCCCGCGCATCAGTAGTTCGGGACCGAACCACCGGAACTCCAGGTCGTCGTCCACACCGATAATGCCGAAGACACGGCGCGTGACGGAATTGAAGAAGGTCTCGGCGAGCTCGATGCCGCCAAGTCCGTCGATCATGCACGCGTACCGGCGGCGAACGGCCCTCCAAAGCGCCTTACGGCTCTCGCCGACCGACTCGAGTAGAGCCTCGCAGCGCGCAACTGTAGCCTGCACGTAGTGTTTGTGGAGCGACAGACGCTCTGCAGCGTCGGCCTGCTGCAGGGCCCACTCACGTCGCTCGAAGTGGCCCTTCGCCCGGCGAGTGAGCGATCCGAAGTTGCCGTGATGTTCGTCGAGTCCCGAGAAGATGGTCTCAGCCAGATCCTCGACCCGCGTCTCAGTCAACGACCGCTTCCTGCGGCACAAACTGCTGCTGCTCTGTGGAGCCCTCGAGCGCTAGCGTGGACGCCTCGCCACCCGAAATGACCTTGGCCACGTTGTCGAAGTATCCGGCTCCAACTTCCCGTTGGTGACGGGTCGCGGTGTAACCGTCCGCCTCCATTCCAAATTCGCGCTCCTGAAGTGCCACATAGGCCGACATACCCCTGGCATGATACCCACGGGCCAGGTCGAACGCCGAAGCGTTCAGGGCATGCCATCCGGCCAGCGTGACGAACTGAAATGCGTACCCCATCGCCCCCAGCTCCTCCTGGAATCGTGCGATCGTGATGTCGTCTAGGTGCGCCTTCCAGTTGAAGCTCGGCGAGCAGTTGTAGGCCATCAGCTTGTTTGGGAACGCAGAGCGCACGGCCTCCGCAAACTGCCGGGCCTGGTCGAGGTCCGGCGTACCCGTCTCGCACCAGACGAGATCGGAGTACGGAGCGAATGCGAGGGCTCGCTTGATCGCCGACTCCATGCAGGGCGTGGTGTGGAAGAACCCCTCGGCCGTTCGTTCGCCGGTGATGAATTCGCGATCGTCGTCGTCTACATCGCTCGTGATGAGGGTGGCTGCCAGCGAGTCCGTACGGGCGATGGTCAGCGTTGGCACTCCCATCACGTCGGCGGCGAGGCGTGCTGCGGTGAGTGTGCGAATATGCTGCTGTGTCGGGATCAAGACCTTGCCGCCCATGTGGCCACACTTCTTCTCGGACGCAAGCTGGTCCTCCCAATGCACTGCTGCAGCACCGCTGGCGATCATGCCCTTCATGAGCTCGTACGCGTTCAACGCACCACCGAAACCGGCCTCGGCGTCGGCCACGATCGGCACCATCCAGTCACGTTCGGGGTTGCCGCACGACTCGGACCACTCGATCTGGTCCGCACGGCGAAGCGCGTTGTTCAGTCTCCGCACTGCGGAAGGCACACTATTCGCCGGGTAGAGGCTCTGATCGGGGTAGACCTCACCGGCGAGATTGCCGTCTCCTGCGACCTGCCACCCGGACACGTAGATGGCCGGCAAGCCGGCCTTCACGTATTGAATGGCTTGTCCTCCGGTGAGCGCACCTAGAGCATGGACATAGTCCCGGGTGTGAAGGCTGTCCCACAGTTTTTCCGCACCTACACGTGCGAGCGTGTGTTCGGGCGTCACCGACCCTCGCAGTCGTACCACGTCTTCTGCGCTGTAGCCGCGGATCATCCCCTCCCACCGTGGGTTGGATTCCCAATCCCTTTTCAGCCCATCAACCTGTGCTCGGAAGCTCTCGTTCATTGTGGGCGTGCCCCTATCTGATGGTCCGTGGTGATCTCTCGGCGAGGTACTTGTAGGCAGGTATGGTGAGGAAAGGCACGAAGCTCTCTCCGAGAACGATTCCCTCGAAGACCGCGCTCGCGCTTCGGAGCGCGACCGGGTCGGCCCCGGCGGAGGCGATCGCCGCAACCTCCTCCCCGATGACGGATCGCAGGTATTCGGCGGTGATGGCGGTACCCTCGACCGTACTCGCATTGTGGGTGCGCCACTGCCAGAGCTGCGCTCGGGAGATCTCGGCCGTGGCGACGTCCTCCATGAGGTTGTCGATGGCCACGGCTCCGACCCCCGTCAGCCAGGAGACCAGGTAGCGCAATCCGACGCTCACGTTCGTGCGGACGCCGCTTTCGCTGATCGAGCCACCCGTCCGATCTATCGCGAGCAGGTCGGCCGCCGTTACCTCCACATCTTCGCGAAGGCATTGGAGCTGGTTCGGTGAATCGCCCATCACCGCATCGAATTCCTTGCGGGCCACGGCCACGAGGTCGGGGTGCGCCACCCACGTGCCGTCACACCCGTCGGCAGCCTCGCGGGCTTTGTCCTCGGCGACGGCCTTGAGGGCACGCTCGGTGACCTCAGGATCGCGTCGGTTTGGAACAAAAGCCGACATACCGCCAATGGCATGCGCACCACGCCGGTGGCATGTCCGAACCATGAGCGCGACGTAGGCCCGCATGAACGGCACGGTCATGGTCACATCGCAACGATCGGGCAGCATGAAGCCGGAATGCGCCGACATCTTCTTCAGGACACTGAAGATGTAATCCCAGCGCCCGGCGTTAAGCCCGGCCGAGTGCTCCCTTAACTCGTACAGGATCTCGTCCATCGCGAAGGCGGCGAGAATGGTCTCGACAAGCACGGTCGCCTTGATCGTGCCCCTGGGAATGCCGAGCTCCTCCTGGGAGAAGCAGAACACGTCGTTCCAGAGACGTGCCTCCAGATGGCTCTCCAGCTTCGGGAGGTAGAAAAACGGACCGGTTCCGTTGCGTGTGGCGACAACCGCGCTGTGGAAGAACGAGATGCCGAAGTCGAAGAGGCTCGCCGAGACTGGCTCGCCCCCGCACCGAACGTGCTTCTCCACCAGGTGCCAGCCGCGCGGGCGAATCATCATCGTGGCTGTCTCGTCGTTCAGCCAGTACTCCTTCTCGCCCACCGCCAGCGACAGAACGCCGTGGTAGTAGTCGCGCACATTCACCTGACCCTGGACCACATTGTCCCAGGTCGGGGAGTTCGCATCCTCAAAGTCGGCCATGAAGACCTTTGCGCCCGAGTTGAGCGCATTGATCATCATCTTGCGATCGACCGGACCGGTGATCTCGACTCGACGGTCTTCGAGCGCCTTGGGAACCGGGGGCACGGACCAGTCGCCCTCACGGACCTTCACGGTACCGTCCAGGAAGTCGGGCATGCGACCGCAGTCCAGATCTTGCTGGCGCTCGATCCGGGCGCGGAGTAGCTGACGGCGCCTGCGTTCGAACCGGTACGACAATTCAGCAACGAACTCGAGTGCCTCGGGCGTGAGGATTCCCTGGCCTTGCGGGTGGGCATCGAAATCGATCCCGCTTGCCTGTACGGCCGTGGCTACATCCATATCGGCCCCCGTCGAGTAGGTCACTTTCCACCCCGCGGCCGCCTAAGTAGTCTATACAACAACCATTTACGCGGCCTTCACTACAGGGCACGCCTGTTGCGCGCGTCACCTAATCGAGGCGAAGACGATGCATCGATGCATCACCTCAACCCGCAAATGGGTCTGCGGGGAGTCAATCAGGACGCCGCTTCGGCGGAGTGGGCTCCCAATTGGTGGCCTCGATCACCTTCCAGGTCTCACAAGAATCGTGCCGAGGAAGCGCGGGGAGCAGAGCGCACGGGGACACCCCCGGTTTTCGGCAACGACCAGGGAAGATGGATCCTTGCCTGCTCCCGGCAGGTGCCGGCGCTCACCTACGCGAAGCTGAGCCCCCGGGACACACGACGGGATCAAGACGAGAGACCGCGTAGGGTCGTGTGCCGTCGCGTCGCTACATAGAGCCGTCCGACCCACCACCACCGCCCAGGACCATAGCGATCACCGCGCCACCGATTCCGCTTCGCACGATCTCGAGGAGGGGATCGACGATGGTCCCGGTGAGATTCGAGAGATTGGGATCGACGATGGTCCCGGTGAGATTCGAGAGATTGAAGGCACCGTAGTGTATGAAGTCAACTCCGAACCAGAGCAGGAATCCCACCAATGCGCCGATTCTGAACCCGTCGCCAAGCGTCGCGCCACCCGTCCAGTTGATCGCGAAGGTGATCAATGTCGCCAGGGAGAGTGTTCCAATGGCGATAGCCCAGAGTATGTCGGCTTCTCGCCCAACTCCCGTCGCAGAACCCGCGTTTGCGGCAAAGAAATCAGCGAACAACATACCCCAGATGACGTACCCGACTCCCCACATGACAAGCCCACCCACGAGAGCTGCACCCACGAAACGCTTCATGTCCATCGGTCCCTCCTACGGCTCGGTGATTCCTGCGCATATGCGCTGCTACTGCGCGACCACGATGTGCCCTCGGGACCGTGACAACAAGGATTTTCTGACGGGTGGGGTGAGGGCCGAAGGAAGTGGTGGCTCCACCGAAGTCCCGGTGGAGGAGTGCGCTCGGCGGGCGCCTACCTCAATGCTGCGCGAGTTCCTCGGCACCAGGGTGCGCGGCGTACCCGTCGCTGAACACGATGAGCGCGAAGAGGACCACGACCGCAGACACCAGGGCCATAGCCTTCCAGGTAGGGCGGCCACTCTGCACGAAGAGTCCGATGAACCACAGCCCTGCGCAGTCAATGACGAGACGGAAGATGCGCAGGTGGACTCGCCATTCAGGCATGTCCTTGCTGGGTCCGCCACGGTAGATGTCGTAGAGTAGATCGTCCAGCGAGGGTCTGAACGCCGCATTCAGGAGCTTCTTCGGGACGAGTACCTCCCACATTCTCCACCGCTCCCCTGAGTCAGCGCGCTCAGACACGTGCCACGCCCTCGGCGCCGTCGAAGCTCCCCGCTGCCTCCGCATAGAAGTTACGCGCGCGCTGCCAGGCCTCACCCCCGCCAGCCGTGATTCGGTAATGGCGCTGCCGAATGATCTGGCTCTCGACGATCTCCTGCTCGTACCACCCCGTGACGTACCCCGCATCCTCCATGCGTCCCATGAGCTGGTAGAACGCCGGCCCAGACTTCCTGGATCCGACCTCGGCGAGCCGCCCCCGGATCTCACGACCGGCTCGCTTGCCACTGACGAGCGCCGTCAGGATCGCAAACTGGAGATGTGTGAGCTTGGGGATTTGCATAGTTGCCGAATTCTATTAATGTAATATCGTGTTACATTACTACTGCTTACATTAATTTTCGCAACAACACGCTGGAATGGCAAGAAGGGAACGCAGATGAGGAAGGGGTTGAGGAGAACGGTGGTGACCTGGCTCTGGATCACCACGCTACTGGAGGCATTCGCCATGGGGATGGTGGGACTCGCGAAGTTCGGCGCGGACTCCCGCTGGATCGAGTGGTGGGAGATCTTCGGATACCCGGGGTGGACGCTACCCGCGGTGGGAGCGATAGAGGTCGGCGGTGCGCTCCTCCTCTTATGGCCCCGCACGGCCCTCTACGGTATCGGCCTCCTCGCCGCCACGATGCTCGGCGCACTGGTGACCGTTCTCGTACATCCGGGAACTCCGATGACGCCTTCGGGAACCTTCATCCACCTCGGGATGCTCACCAACATTGGGGTGATTCGATTCTGGGTGCTGAGACCTCGCTCGGAGTGATCGCTCCGGCGGCGAGGAAACCGGCGGCGCGGAAACGGACTGTGATCATTGTAGCCCCGTCGCGATCGCGATCAACACCGCGACGCCACCGAGCGCGAAGAGCGCGAGATACCACTTCAGGACGAACTTCATCCACACCTGGAACTCCACCCCACCAGCGGCCAGGATCGCCATGAGGGCGCCGTTGGTCGGTGTGATGAGGTCGGTGAGGCCCGCACCGAACTGATAGGCGAGCACGGTGACCTGACGTGAAAGCCCCATGAGATCCGAGAGTGGCACCAGCATCGGCATGGTGAGTACAGCCTGCCCGCTCACGCTGGGGACTGGGATGTGGACCAGCGCGTGCGCCACCATCATTCCGAGCGCCGACAGCGCCACCGGCAGGTCGGCCACCGGGGTGAAGATGCCGTGCACGATCGTGTCGACGATGCGCCCCTGCTCGAGCACCACGAAGATCGCCCGCGCAAACCCGATGAGGAGTGCCGCGTAGGCCATCGACCGGAAACCCCTTACGTAGGCCTCGGCGGTACCGGCCACCTTCAGGCCGCCGACCAACCCCACCACGATTCCCATGATGAAGAAGAGCGCCGACATCTGATCGAAGTCCCAGTCGAGCTTCATGATGCCCCACACGAGGACCGCAAATGTGATCCCTACAGTGGCGAGGATCGTGGTGTCTCGGTGCGTGAATTCACTGTGCTCACCCGGCTCTGCCGCCTGCGGCACCGTGCGCGTCTTATGGGCTTCACGCATCGTCGCAGCGATCCACAGGCTGAGCGCGAGGGCCAGAAATACGAGGCGGAACGCTCCCCCAGAGAGTAGCGGTAGGCCTGCGAGTTTCTGGGCGATCTGGACCTGGAAGGGATTGATGGGGCTGAAGGCCGAGCCCACGAAGGCAGACCCAGCGCTCATCGACACGGCCACCAGCGGCGTAAAGCCCATGCGCCGGACGAGGATGAGAAGCACCGGCACGAGCGCGATGATCTCCTCCTGCATGTTCTCGAGCACGCCCCCCGTCGCAAAGAGGAGGCTCACCACCGGGATCACAAGCAGCTCGCGACCCTGGAGCTTGGCGACGAGCCAGCTTACGGCGCTCCCCAGAGCTCCCGTCTCGTCGACAACGGTGAAGGCCCCACCGATCAGGAAGACCAGAAAGACGACGGACGCCGCGTCGGCCATGCCCTTGGGA
This sequence comes from Gemmatimonadota bacterium, assembly GCA_036679625.1. Taxonomy (GTDB): domain Bacteria; phylum Gemmatimonadota; class Gemmatimonadetes; order Longimicrobiales; family Gaopeijiaceae; genus JAZDDA01. Next base: position 9,166 of record JAZDDA010000198.1, read on the forward strand.
ATCGCGACGATGGCATCGAAGAACCCCACTGGGTCCGGCTCGACCTCGTGAAAGGTCCCCGCCACCACGACGGTGCGGCCGGTAACGGCGTCTTCCTGGCGGTCGTACTCGCCAGCCGGCAACACGTAGCTCGCAGCGGCGGCCAGGAGGATGCACCCCGTGAGGAGTGTGAGGGGGTGGGGGAAGCGCATTCGGCTCATCGGATCTCCGCTCTGAAAGGATGACCCGCCGAAGATCGGGGCCGTAGCCCCATCCCGCCAGCGAACTGATTCAGAGGTTCACAGGCCGAGCCCTACGCCACGTCCTCTTTTTCGAAGCGGCACCGACCCTCTCTGACCTCTGCCTCGTACTTCCCCCGCAGCTCACGCCGCAACTGGGCCTCGCAATTGGCGAGTCGGTCTTCACGGGTCTCACAGACGAGTCGTGGCACCTTGGCCGTACGCCCGTCGTCGTCCTTGGCCACCATGGTGACGAAGGAGTAGTTGGTCTGACGCGTCGTACCGGGCTCCTGGGGGTTCTCGGCGGTGACGACGAGCCCAACCTGCATCGAGCTTCGCCCTACCGCATTCACCGTCGCGCAGATCGTCACCATGTCCCCAACCTGGACGGGCCCGCTGAAGTCCACGTGATCCAGGGCGGCGGTCACGCAGTAGCCCTCGGCGAACTTGGACGCGCACAGGTAGGCCGCCTCGTCCATCAGCCCCAGGATGACGCCTCCGTGAACGTTGCCCGCGAAGTTGGCGTGATGAGGGCGCATCAGGCTGCTGAGAGTGACGCGCGATTCCGCCACCGTCTTCGATCTATCCCTATCCGTCACTCTATCCTCCGATGTCTTCCCGCCCGTGTCTTTGCATTGTGCTGGTCCAAGACCGGCGGTCAGAACCGCCGTTCGATGCCCGTGGCCTCGATGACCGTGCTCGAGATTTCTTCGATGGATGACCTGGTGGTGTCGATACAGGGGATCCCATGCCGGCGAAACATGGCGTCGGCCTGTCTCAGCTCAAATGTGATCTGCTGAGGGGTCGAATATCGCCCGTGGCCCCACCGCTCCTTGCGGATCTGCTGGAGCCGCGCCGGAGAGATCGTGAGTCCGTAGACCCTTTTCTTGTGAAGTCTCAGAACCTCGGGCAGCTGCGCCCCCTCCAGTTCGTCCTCGGTGAGTGGGTAGTTCGCTGCGAAGATGCCGTACTGCAGCGCGAGGTAGAGGCAGGTAGGCGTTTTCCCGGACCGCGACACGCCCGTGAGGATGACATCGGCCTGGGCGTAATTCTTCAGGTTGGAGCCGTCGTCCGTGGCCAACGCAAAGTTCGTTGCCTCTATGCGTTCGGTGTATGTCTTGCTATCCGAGATTCCATGAGCGCGGCCCGTGCTCAATGCGGAGGGCACACCCAGCTCCTTCTCGAGGGGGGCGAGGAAGGCGTCGAAGAAGTCGAGGAACAGCCCGTCGCTCTTCCGCACCTCTTCGCGCACCTCGTCCTTCACGAGGGTGCTGAAGACGACCGGGCGTACGCCCTCTGAGGAGCCGGTTCGGTTGATCCGTTCCACCGTCTGGCGAGCTTTTTCGAGCGAGGTGATGAACGGCACCGTCACTTTGTGGAAGTCGATACCGTCAAATTGCACGATCAGACTCTGCCCGAACGTCTCGGCCGTGACGCCGGTGTTATCCGACACAAAAAAGACCGTTCGAATCGTCACCGTTTTCTCCTCCCCTCCAGAATGCTACACTGGCAAAGGTACTATTCCTGTAACCCGCAGCCGAATCAAGGGGGCGCGTCTGGATCCCTACGTCATACCACTCGATGCCCTCGGAATGGGCGACGTGGAAACGGTCGGGGGCAAGAATGCCTCACTCGGCGAGATGATCGGTGAACTCTCCGGGTTGGGTGTGGACGTCCCGGGAGGGTTCGCGACCACCGCAGAGGCCTATCGGGACTTCCTCGCTCACGACGGGCTGCAAGCACGGATCGCCGAGTCGCTCGGTACCCTCGACGTAGACGATGTACAGGCGCTCGCCCGCACGGGGGCGGCGATTCGGGGCTGGGTCAAAGAAGCACCGCTACCGGACCGCCTCCTGAAGGAGGTGGAGCTGGCATGGAGTGAGATGTCCTCTGGAGCTGACGTATCCGTCGCGGTCCGATCGTCTGCGACTGCGGAGGACCTCCCGGAAGCGTCGTTCGCAGGCCAGCAGGAGAGCTACCTGAACGTGCGCGGCCTGGACAACGTCGTCGCCTCGATCCGCGACGTGTACGCATCGCTCTTCACAGACCGTGCGATCGCCTACCGGGTTCATCAGGGCTTTGCGCATGCCGACGTCGCGCTATCGGTTGGAGTCCAGCACATGGTTCGGTCTGACCTGGGCGCGAGCGGTGTCATGTTCACGCTCGATACCGACTCGGGGTTTCGCGACGTGGTCTTCATCACATCTGCGTACGGGTTGGGCGAGACGGTGGTGCAGGGCTCGGTGAATCCCGACGAGTTCTACGTGTACAAGCCGGCGCTGCGCGCCGGGAAGCAGGCCATCCTGCGCCGAAATCTCGGGCACAAAGCCATCAAGATGATCTACGGGGAGAGCAGCCCCGGAGGCGATGCCCCCGCCGATGGCGAAGAGCCCACGAATAGCCACGCCACGCGCATCGTCGACGTTCCACCGGACGAATGCGCGAGCTTTTCGCTGAGCGACGAAGAGGTCACCGCACTGGCTGAGCAGGCGCTGATCATCGAGGAGCACTACGGATGCCCCATGGATATCGAGTGGGGCAAGGACGGCGTCACCGGCGAATTGTGCATCCTGCAGGCCCGGCCCGAGACGGTACAGAGCCGTGCGGGCGGATCCATCAGACGCTTCACGCTCCAAGGGACGTCGCCCACCATCGTGACCGGCCGAGCGATCGGCCAGCGGATCGGCAGCGGCACGGCGAAGGTCATCGAGAACGTCTCCGAGATGCATCGCGTCCAGCCAGGCGACGTGCTGGTGACGGACATGACCGACCCCGACTGGGAGCCGATCATGAAGCGCGCCTCGGCCATCGTTACCAATCGCGGCGGCCGGACCTGCCACGCGGCGATCATTGCGCGGGAGCTGGGCGTTCCCGCCGTGGTCGGGTGCGGCAATGCCACCGAGGCCATCGCGAACGAGGCCGACGTCACGGTCTCGTGCGCAGAGGGCGACACCGGCGTCGTCTACGAGGGTCTGTTGCCCTTCGAGGAAGACGAATTCGAGGTCGACTCGATGCCGGAGATCCCGGTGAAGGTCATGATGAACGTTGGGAATCCGGATCGAGCCTTCGACTTCCAGACAATTCCCAATCGCGGCGTCGGACTGGCCCGGCTGGAGTTCATCATCAATCGGATGATCGGCGTGCACCCCCGCGCACTCCTGGAGTTCGACTCGCAACCTGCCGACATCCAGGAAGCCATCACACACCAGATGGCGGGATACCCCGACCCGGTCGAGTTCTACGTCGCCAAACTCACCGAGGGTGTTGCGACCATCGCGGCCGCATTCGCGCCCGAGCCGGTGATCGTGCGCCTCTCCGACTTCAAGTCGAACGAGTACGCCAACCTGATCGGTGGAAGTGCGTACGAACCGCATGAAGAAAACCCAATGCTGGGCTTTCGGGGTGCCTCCCGGTACGTCGAGGACGGATTCCGCCCCTGCTTCGAGCTCGAGTGCCGGGCGCTACGCCGCGTGCGGGAGGACATGGGGCTCGACCACGTGTGGGTCATGGTACCGTTCGTGCGAACGGTGGCGGAGGGACGAGCGGTGCTGGAGCTACTCGCCGAGTATGGGCTCGAGCGTGGCAAGGACGGGCTCAAGGTGATCATGATGTGCGAGCTGCCCACGAACGCACTCCTCGCCGATCAGTACCTCGACCACTTCGATGGCATGTCGATCGGCTCGAACGACATGACCCAGCTCGTACTGGGTCTCGACCGGGATTCCGGGATCATCGCCGACCTCTTCGACGAGCGCGACGACGCGGTGAAGGCGATGCTGGCCATGGCCATTCGCGCCTGTGTGGAGCGTGGAAAGTACATCGGCATCTGCGGGCAGGGGCCTTCCGACCACCCTGACCTGGCGCGCTGGCTACTTGAACAGGGCATCGAGAGTATGTCGCTCAACCCTGACACCGTCGTCGAAACCTGGATGTTCCTGGCTGGGGAGACCGTTTAGACTGGTGCCCGCCTAGTCTTCCCGCAATGCGACCACCGGGCTCGTGCGCGCGGCACGTCTCGCCGGTATCAACAGCGCAGCCAGGCTCACAATGGTGAGCAGGATCGGAATGCCCGTATACACGAACGGATCCAGCGGCTCCACGTTGAAGAGGAACGAGCCAATGGCGTTTCCAAGCAGCAGCGCAAGTAGGAGTCCAACCGCCAGACCCGCTACAAGAGGCCTCGACCCCTGCCCCACGATCATCTTGATGATACTGCCGCCACTCGCACCCAGGGCGAGCCGCACCCCAACCTCAGAGGTCCGTCGCGTGACCGAGAAAGCCATGACGGCGTAGAGGCCGATGGACGCGAGAATCAGCGCGACGACGCCGAAAATCATGAACATGCCGCCGATGATCAAGAGATCCAAGGCCCCGTCTGCGATCCGCTTGTCGAAGGTCGCGATGTTGCTGATGGGAATGTCCGAGTCGAGCCGGAAGATCATGTCACGCAACGCCCCGGCCCCGCCGAGCGGGTCACCCGCAGTCTTGACCATCATCGACAGGCCGGAGGACGGTCCCTGCGCGAATGGAATGTAGAGGTTTTCTATGGGCCTTCCCCCAAAATTCAGGGGTTCGCTCATCTCGAAGGTAGACACGACTCCAATCACGGTTAGCCATGGATTCTCCGACTCCGAACGCCCCATACGCACCTGCTTGCCGAGCACATCCTCGCCAGGCCAATTCAGCTCTGCGAAGCGCTCATCGACGATCACCACCCTCTGGCTCTCGAGGATGTCGGTGTTGTCGAACCCACGGCCAGCGACAATCGGAACCTCGATGAGGTCGAAGAAGGTGGGCGTCACGCGAGTGTAGCCACTGTACGAGTACTCGCTGTCGTCGACGTAGTCGTGGTCGAGTACGCCATAGTAGCGGAACGATGTGCCTAGCGCGGGAAGGTTCGAGGTTATCGCGACCTTAGCTACGCCGGGCAGCGTCTCGAGCTCCGTGAGGAGTCGATCCGAAAACGAGACCACGGCCGCAGAATCAGGATATGTCTCGCCCGGGAGCCCGATTCGGGCGGTAAGGACGTTGTTCGACACGATCCCGAAGTCGGCCTTTCCAACCTCGATGGTGCTGCGGACCATGAGCCCCGAAGCCACCAGGAGGGCGCAGGACAGAGCAACTTCGAGCGAGACGAGGGCCGTCGACCACCGACTCACGTTACGACCCGACGTGCCCCGGGTCTGATCGGTGAGAATGCTGTTGACGTCTCCGCGCGTTGCGTGCAGCGCCGGGAGCAGCCCCGAGATCACAGCCGAAGCAAGGGTAATAAGCCCCACGAAAAGGAGGACCTTTCCACTCAGCTCGAACGTCATCCACGGGGGAATCCCAAGTGGCGCCACAATCCGCGTGAAGTAGGCCAACGAGAACTTCGAAAGCACCAGCCCGATCGCTGCACCCGCGAAGGTGAGCAGGAGCGTCTCGTTCAGAAGCTGCCGCAGCACGCGCCAACGCGCCGCACCCATCGCAGTCCGGATGGCGAGCTCCTTGCCCCGCGCAATCGTGAGGCCGAAGAGCAGGTTCGCGACGTTGGCGCAGGCAATCAGCAGCACGCCGATAACTGCAATCAACATCGTGTACAGGAGGCCGGTCGTCTCCTCGTCGGTGACTACGGCTTCCATGAAGGTCTCGACTACGGGGACGACGCCCTCGTTGGTGTCCGGGAACTGCGCCTCGATCCGAGACGCAATCATCGTCAGCTGCGATCTGGCCTCAGTGAGTGTCGCGTTGTCGTTCAGCCTTCCGATCACCGCGAGTCCAGGTCCTTCGCGGCGTTCAAGCGAGGCCACGTCGATTCCAAGCGGGACCCACATATCGTGAATCTCCGGGAACCGGAAGCCCTCTGGCATGACCCCGATTACCGTGGTGGGCTTGGCGTTCACCCGGATCGTCTTTCCCAGGATCCCCGGATCCTTGCTGAAGCGGTTCACCCAGACATGGTAGGCGAGGATCACAACACCCGACTCGGCTACGAAATCCTCCTCCGGCGTGAACGCACGACCCATGAGCGGGGCCACCTGAAGCAGGTCAAAGGTGCTCGCAGTCATGCGGGCACCCCCGAAATTCTCGGCGCGGGCGTCATTACCCGACAGATTCATCGAGATGCTCGTGTACGCCGCGAAGTCACTGAAGGCGGTCTGCTGTTCCTTCCAGTCCAGGTAATCGTGAATTCGCACAGACTGGTTGAATTCGCTCTGTGGAATCGTGGTCTGCATGAAGGCGATCCGGTCGATTTCCGGATAGTCTGGACCGCTGAGGACGACACCGTCGACGATGGCGTACATGGTTCCTGTGAGGCTGATCCCCAACGCCATCACGAGGACGGCGACCGCAGTCACGCCCCAGCGCTTGCGAAGAAAGCGTACGGCGTAGGTCATGTCTTTCACGAACCAATTCATGCGCAAAGCCTCACAGACAGGGTGTTGAACCGCGTCATCGAGACGCATCCGAGACGTGATCGCCCTACGTGAGGCCATTGTCGAAGTTTCAGACCGTGCGCAGAGGGGGGCTGAGGAAGCTCTCGCCTGCGAGGTCGGTACAAATCCTGGCAGGAATCACCGCGTCGACTCAGATTGCCTTGCCTCGCTCGACACCCGGGCGACGAGAGTGTCCTAGACAGGGATCGCAAAATGTTCGAACGACGGTCGGTCAGCCCCAACGCCGCGCGCATGTCCGCAAGCGCCGCCCTCCTTCTGCTGGTCGGCGCGTCTGGCGTGGCAGCTCAGGCGACTTCTGAGCGACTGGAGGCCGCAGTCTCGAGTCTCGAGTGGCGTAACATCGGGCCCACCATCATGGGAGGCCGCGTGGCCGACCTCGCCGTCGTCGAGTCAGACCCCTCCACCTTCTATGTGGGCACCGCCACGGGTGGCGTGTGGAAGACGACGAACGCCGGCACCACCTTCGAGCCGATCTTCGAAGACGAAGAGACCTCGTCGATCGGGGACATCACCGTATCGCCGTCCAACCCGAATGTGGTCTGGCTCGGCACCGGGGAGCCGCAGAACCGGCAGAGCTCACCGTGGGGCAACGGTGTGTACAGGTCCACCGATGCCGGCCTCACCTGGACCCACCTGGGACTGTCCGAGACGCACCACATCTCGCGGATTCAGGTCCATCCCCACAATCCCGACATCGCATACGTCGCCGCCGTGGGACACCTCTGGGGCCCGAACCCCGAACGGGGAGTCTACAAGACGACCGACGGTGGCAATTCGTGGGAGCTGGTGCACTTCGTGGATGAGCATACGGGCGCCATCGACCTGGTGATGGACCCGGGCGACCCGCAGACGCTCTTTGTGGCGATGTATCAGCGTCAGAGGACGGGTTGGGGCTTCAACGGAGGCGGACCAGGCAGCGGAATCTACCGCACGACCGACGGCGGAGAGACGTGGCGCGAGATGAGTGAAGGACTGCCCAGAGGCGACATGGGGCGAATCGGCCTCGACATCTTCCGCGGCGACGGCAACCTGGTGTTCGCACTCGTCGAGGCAGACGCGACGACTCCCGGGCAGGGCTTCGGGGGGGGTGGCGGTGGTGGCCAGGAAGCCGGGGCCCGCAAGACGGGCTTGTACCGTTCGCAAGACCGGGGTGAGACATGGGAACAGGTCAGCACGACCAACAACCGACCCATGTACTACAGCCAGATCCGCATCGACCCCAACGATCCCGAGCGCATCTACACGGGTGGCTCGAATCTGTTCAGGTCGCTGGACGGTGGTCACACATTCACCAACGACGCGGCCGAGGGAGTGCACCTGGACCACCACGCGCTCTGGATCGACCCTGCGAATTCCGATCACCTCATCGTCGCGGGGGATGGGGGCGTTTCGGTGAGTTGGGACCGCTCCGACAACTGGCGTCAGCTCCGCAATCTGCCGATCGCCCAGTTCTACGAAGTCGGGGTCGACATGCAGGAGCCGTATCACGTGTGCGGCGGCCTGCAGGACAACGGATCGTGGTGCGCGCCGAGCGACACGTGGTCGAACCAGGGAATCCGGACACGGGACTGGTACAACGTCGGCGGCGGCGACGGGTTCTATACCGTACTCCACCCCGATAACCCGCGGATCATGTTTGCCGAGTCCCAGGGCGGGAACATCTCCCGGGTCGACCTCGAGACGCAGGAACGCGCCCGGTCTCGTCCAGTGGCTCGCCCAGGTGACGACGGAGAAGATCGCTCGCTTAGGTGGAACTGGGACTCGCCGATCGTGTGGTCCACACACGACGCGAACACCGTGTACATCGGCAGCAACATCCTCTTCAGGTCCACGGATCTCGGCACGACGTGGCAGGAGATCAGCCCCGACCTCACCTACGCGATCGATCGCGGGGAGCTCGAGATCATGGGGGTGCTCGGCTCGGCGCCGATGATGTCTCCGAACGACGGTATCTCGTCGTACAGCAACCTCACGAGCCTCACCGAGTCTCCGCTCAACGCCGACCTCCTGTACACGGGAAGCGACGACGGGCGAGTCCATGTGACTCGCGATGGCGGTGTTGATTGGACCGACATCACCGACAATTTTCCCGACCTCCCGGAGCACACCTACGTTACCCGCCTCGTGTCGTCCCGCTTCGATGAGGGCACGGTATACGCCACCTTCGACGGACACCGCAACGACGACTTCGACGCCTACGTCTACGTAAGCACCGACTTTGGGAGTCGCTGGCGCATGATCACCGAGGGACTGCCGGCGAGCTCGGTGAACGCCTTCGCTCAGCACCCCCGTACCGGCAACCTGCTCTTTGTGGGGAACGAGCAGGGGATCTACTTCTCGATCGATGGCGGCGGGCAGTGGACCAGGCTCAAGAACAACCTGCCCACCGTGCCGGTGGACGACATCGTGATCCATCCGCGGGACAACGACCTCGTGCTCGGTACGCATGGGCGCGGAATCTGGATCATGTCCGACATCACCCCGCTCGAGGAGCTGACGCCTGAGGTACTCGCCGCAGACGCCTATCTGTTCTCGGTTCGGACGGCGACGTCCTACAACCCGTTCACGCCCCAGGGCTGGACGCCGAGTGTGTACGCCGCAGCGAACCCGCCCGCCGGGGCGCTGATCAGGTACCACCTGGGAGGCGATTCAGGTGACTCAGGCGCGGCCAAACTCACGATTCTGGACACGGACGGGGAGGTCGTCCGCGAGCTCAATGGAGCCCGCGGCGAGGGCGGCCACGAGGTCGTCTGGGACCTGCGCCTGCCGAGACCCTACCAGGCCGCACCGGGTCAGGGGGGTGGCGGCTTCCGGGGTGCGCCGAGAGGGCCGAAGGTCCTCCCGGGCTCCTACACGGTGCGCCTCGAGTCGGGAGACCAGGTGCTCGAGACTCAACTCACGGTGCGGCTCGATCCCCGCGTGAGCATCAGCCGAGCCGACCTGCTGGCCCGCCAGGAGGCGCTGATGAGCGCCTACGAGTTGGCCGGCCCGGCCAACGACGCATCGCTGGCAGTACGGCGCCTCACGGGGCAGTTGGACGAGGTGGATGAGCTGGTCAGCGACCGAGAGGACGTACCCGATGCCGTCACCGAGGCACTGGCGTCACTCCAGGAGGACCTGCGTGAGCTGGGGCGTGAGTTGACGCAGGCCTCGGCCGGAGCACGCGGGGCCTTCGCCATCGATGGCGTCACGGCGCTCCCCTCAGCAGATCAACTGTGGGCGCTGGACCGGGCATGGGAGACGGTGCCGGGTCTCATCGAACGGCTGAATGTCCTGATCACAGACCGCATGCCGGCGCTCAACCGACAGCTCGACGAGCATGGGGTGCGGCCTGATCCCGGCGAGGCCGTTGCCGTGCCACATAAAGGGGGTGGCTCATGAGCCTCGCACTCGAGATTTCCAATCTGAGCAAGACCTACCCCAACGGGGTGCAGGCGCTGAAGAACGTCACCCTCTCTGTCCCCATGGGGATGTTCGGCCTGCTCGGACCGAACGGCGCCGGCAAGTCGACGCTGATGCGCACCATCGCGACGCTTCAGGAGGCGGACGA
>JAZDDA010000002.1:0-2141 GCA_036679625.1 Gemmatimonadota bacterium
TGTAGCATCAACTTTGAAGTGCAACGCTCCTTAAGCGCAGAGTGATTCATAACACTCCTTGGGGGTGAGGAAGTCGAGACGTTTCCTGGGTCGGTTGTTGAGTCGGTCAGCGATGCGGTGACAGTGGGTCTGGGTCACGTTGGCCAAGCTCTTTCGCTTGGGTAGGTACTGCCTGATGAGGCCGTTGGTGTTCTCGTTGGTCCCCCTCTCCCAGGAATGGTGGGGGTTGGCGAAGTAGAATAGAGCCCCCGTGGCGGCCTCGATCATCTTGTAGCCGTTGAACTCGGTACCGTTGTCGGCGGTGATGGTGTGGATGGGAACGGGAGCGGAGTTGATGAGCTGGATCGCGACGCGGTTGAGCTCGGCGACGGTTCGGTTGCGGAGCTTGCCGATGATGAGATATCCGATCTTCCTCTCGACGAGAGTGACGATGCAGGGCTTCGTAGTTCCGAGCACAGTATCGATCTCCCAGTGGCCGAGGTGGGTTCGGTTCTCAGCACCAGCGGGTCGCTCGGAGATGTGACGTTTACCGGCGAGGCGACCGCGGGAGTCATAGGCACCGTAGCGTTTACGCCGTTTCTTGCCGGCCTGCCGAAGAAGCTTGTAACGGGAGCCCCCACGCCGCTTGTCACGCCAGATGTAGCGGTAGATGGTCTCGTGGCTGATGCAGAGGCTGCCGTCCTTGCTGAGCCGGCCTGAGATCTGCTCAGGACTCCATTCCATCCCGAGGTGCTCGATCACGACACCCCAGTCCTCGGCCGTGAATCGCTGATTACGTCGTGATCTCGAGCGCCGCCAACGAGCCACGTCGTCCGCGAGTGCCGGCCGATAGACTCGCCCGGTGCTGTCCTTCGAGTTGCGACGGACCTCACGGCTGATGGTGCTGCGGTGTCGCCCGAGTGTGCGAGCAATCTCGGCCTGCGAACATCCTTGTTTGCGCAGCGCGGACAGTGCATACCTCTCCCCAGAGGTGAGCTGGCGGTACTTCCTCATGAGTCCCTCCCTGTTCTTGCCGGTTCAGGAAGGTTCTGAGGTCGCCAGCTCGCCTCGCTTTGTCTAGAGGGCCGAGATCGAATCCGTGTTGCACTTACTTTATGAATCCAAGACTCGCCTTGCGGCTCGCGCTCGGTTTCAGCATGCTGGCGGCGCAGCAGAATTGCGAGAAGGACGCGAGCCTTCGTAAGCATTGGTGGCTGTCTCCGTAGGCTGTGATATGCACTCTCTTGCGGCCTGCCTCAGGTTTGTCCTAGGTCTAGTCACTGTTGTATATGTCCCGCTTCTCGTTCTCCTGGCGCCTGCAGAAGTCTGGGGCCAGGGCCTTCAGGTCCACGGCGGGTACAGTGGGGCGGTGCTGTCGACTTCGGAATGGAGCCCAGGCCACGGTCCATACATCGGGGTCACCCTAGGTCAGTGGCTAGGTTCCGGCCTCCGCATTGAATATCGGAATCAAGTCCGCGACGCGGGCGAGATCTCCCGCTTTTGCGGCTTCGCGACGTGCACCGACGGCCCCTTCGCCCAAGCGCTCTTCCTGCGCTCGCTCGGGCTGGGCGTCAGCAGGCCGGTGCGCCACGGGGACCGGGTTGAGCTCGTCGGCGTTCTGAGAAGTGGATTCTTCATGCAGGGGCGTCACATGACCCACGTTCCCTCAGGCGAAGAGTTCAACCGAAATGACGTGTTTGACCACGGCTTCGGCGCGGGTCTTGAGGCTCATCTTTCGTCGGGCCTCTTGGGATTCACCCCCATGGCCTGGGTGATGTATGATCGAATCTTCCAGCGCGAGTGTCCTGCTGATGGCACCTGCTATGGGAATCGGAACCACCTCGAGTTCGGCCTGGGGATGACATTCGGACGTTAGAGGCGGACGGCTCGCGTCTTAACAAGCGATTGCTGCAGTCCGGGTCTGAGCTAGAGGGTCCGGTGTGTTCGGCTTGCACCTCACACCCCGGGTCAGCATTCTCGTCCGGCAGCAGAATCGCGAGACGCTAGACCGAGTCTTCTTCCTCCCACGTGAGGGGTGATGGACCGAAAGAGCCTGGGCCAGATGGCGGCCACCGCGGGCGTTGTTCTCTCGCTCGTGTTCGTGGGGTTTGAACTCCGACAGAATACCCAGGCGACTCGTATAGCCGCGTATCACGCCTTTC
>JAZDDA010000019.1:0-2948 GCA_036679625.1 Gemmatimonadota bacterium
AAGAGTGGACCGAGGGGCGCGAGGAAGGCCCCCAGGTCGCCGACAAGCCGGGCAAGGGTGAAGGCTATGCGACCCGGCCCTCCACGTTACGCACCCGCATCCAGACGATGCCGACCGTTCACATTCCCAACCTCTGGCTGAACAAGGTCAAGGCCATCACCAATCTGGAACAGTCTCTTCGCGACGACAGGCCAAGGTCGCTGATCCAGATGGCCACCGGGAGTGGCAAGACCCTGCTTGCGCATTCCGGCGATCGTGATCACTTAGATCGGTTGATCGTGATCACCCAGATCGGTCATCGTGATCACCCAGATCGGTGATCGTGAACGGTGCTGGGAGTCGCTGGACGGGTTTTCAGTCTTTGTTCGCCTCCGTCTTCCTTCGCGAAGGCCCTTGTAGCACGACGCGGTGGGCGTTGTGAAGGAGCCGGTCGCACAGCGCATCGGCGATTGTCGGGTCGCCGAGATGATCGTGCCACTTGGCCACCGGGAGCTGGCTGGTCCAGATCGTAGAGCGCAGACCGTGACGGTCTTCCATGATCTCGAGTAGGTCTCGCCGTTCCAGATCCCTAACGGGAGCGAGGCCCCAGTCATCGAGCACGAAGACCTCCGTGCGAGCGAAGCGGGCGAGCAGTTTCGAGTAGGTGCCGTCGGCGCGCGCGAGGGCAAGCTCGTCGAAGAGCCTCGTCGCTCGGCGATAGAGGACGCGGTGCCCGAGCCGGCAGGCCTGCTGGGCCAAAGCGCATGCGATGTAGGTCTTTCCAACGCCGGTCGCGCCCGTGATGACCACGTTCTGGTGCGCCTCAATCCACTTTCCCGTGGTGAGCTGCCTGAGGAGCGCGCGCTCGATCTTCCTCTCCTTCGCGTACTCAACGTCTTCGAGGCAGGCGCCCGAGATCCGCAGCTTCGCTTCGCGGAGCAGGCGCGTGAGGCGTTTGTTCTGGCGGTCCGTCCACTCCGCATCGACCAACAGAGCAAGCCGTTCGTCGAACCCCAGGTCGTCGATCGAAGGATCTTCGTGTTGCGCTTGCCACGCGCGGGCCAGCGCAAAGAGGCGCAGCTCGGCGAGTTGTTCTTGGGTGGGTTGAGTCAACATCGTGGTCTCCTTTTTTGGGTTAGTTGTAGTAGTCGCCTCCACGCACGTTTTCGTGCGTGAGGGGAAGCGTTTGCGTTTCGGGCTCGGCCTCCGGTAGCGGAACGCGGTCCAGGCCGTTCTTCAGGATCGACTGCACGTGGCGGTAGGAGCGTGCGCGGACACGGACGGCGCGTTCGCACGCGGCCTCGAGGCGCTCGTTTCCGTACTGCTTCTCGAGACGCAGAATCCCGAGGCACGAGCGATAGCCTTGCTCCGGGTGCGGACGGTGTTCGAGGATCGCCTCGATCAACTCCCCCGTCTTCGGGCCGATGGACTGCCCCCAGTCGATGATTCGTGTGGGCGTCCATTTCATGTGCTTGCGATGCGCCTTCGGCATGTGCGCAGAGATTGTCGAGTAGCTACCCGGAGCGAAGTACGTGGGCCGGCGGTGGAGGGCCACGCGCTGCCCTTTGTGGAAGACCTCCAGGCTGGTCGCGGTGGTGCGGATCTCGACGCGCTCGTGCACGAGAGGATGGGGCACGGAGTAAAAGGCGCGATTGAGTTCAACGTGGTAGTCGAGGTTGACGCGAGCGTGCTTCCACTCGGCCAGCTCGAAGGGTTCGTGGGGGAGTGGGCGAAGCGCGGGGCGGTCGATGGCATCGAAGCGTTCGCGCCGGCTCTGTCCGTAGGCGCGCATCGTCCGAGCATTGAGCTCTTCGAGCAGCTCGGCGATCCGAGCATTTAGCTCGCCCAGTGAGAAGAAGGTCTCGTTGCGGATCCGCGCCAGGATCCAGCGTTCCACCACTTGGACCGCAACCTCGACCTTGGCTTTGTCGCGGGGCTTGCGAGGCCGCGCGGGTACGATCGTCGTTCCGTAGTGACGGCTCCACTCGTCGTAGGTCCGCTGGACTCCCGGCTCGTAGCGGCACGCGCGTGTCACGCCGCTTTTCAACTGATCGGGGATCACGAGGTCGGGCACACCACCGAAGGAGGCCAGCGCGCGGCTGTGGCTTCCGATGAAGTCCGCCACCCGTTGTGTCTCCGTCGCTTCGGCGTACGTGTAACTCGAAGCGCCGAAGGCGGCGACGAAGAGTTCGACCTCGCGTTCCTCTCCGGTGTTGCGGTCTACCACCTTCGGCTTGTGGCCCGCATAGTCGACGAAGAGTTTCTCACCGGCTCGGTGCACCTGGCGCATCGAGAGTCGACGCTTCTTGCACCAGCGACGGTAGTTCTCGCAGAACTGCGTATAGCGGTAACCGTCGGGGTGCTGCTCCAGGTACTCGTGGTGAAGGAGCTCGAGGGTGACGCCTTTGCGTTGGCGCTCGGTGTGGATCCACAGCGGATCGGGCTCGGGCCGGCTTCCTTTACGCGTCGGGCCGTAGAGCTTCGCCTCGAGCTCCGTCTCCGATAGAGGCTCGATCGACGGCCAGTCCTCCAGGCCCGCCGTGCGGGCGCGACGAAGCGTGGCGCCCACCATCCCTGCGGAAACGCCCTGGCTGCGCGCCACCTCCCGGTGGCTTCGCGAAAGGCAAAACTTCTGCCTCAGAATTTCTCGTGTCTTGTGCATGGACAGCCTCGGGCTCGCCATCTCGCCTCCTTTTCTTGGAGGCTCGATGCCAAGCCGGTCTGTCCAGCGACGCCCTCAACCTCCTCAGTTGAGGGGAGAATGCACCGTTCACGATCACCGATCTGGGTGATCACGATGGCCGATCTAAGTGATCACGATACCGATCGAGGTGATCACGATGGCCGATCTAAGTGATCACGATACCGATCGAGGTGATCACAATGACCGATCTAGCGGTCGGAGGCACTGTGGCCCCCAAGTGATCACGATGACCGATCTAGGTGATCACGATGGGCCGAAATACGCA